>NZ_JCAKFL010000004.1:0-457849 GCF_059510515.1 Sinobaca sp. SA16-1
CAAGATCAAACTCTCCATGAAAGTTGATGCTTAGGTCATGCTGGTCTTACATTGCGCAGCAGGCCTTGCCTGCCGCGACTTGATATTTCGCGCGTTGTTTTCATTCCATTTTCAAAGGACACTCTTCCACCAATTGTTGTGTGGGGAAGATCTCTAATGTACCAAATATGAGTACAGTTTGTCAAGCATTATATGGTGGGCCTGAGTGGACTCGAACCACCGACCTCACGCTTATCAGGCGTGCGCTCTAACCAGCTGAGCTACAGGCCCATTCTTTATTCTGAGAATGGTTTCTACATTAACTGCAGGCATAAAAAAAGAGCAGTTCCTGTAATATGAAATTATCAGATTAAATAATGGAGCGGGCGATGGGAATCGAACCCACATCATCAGCTTGGAAGGCTGAGGTTTTACCACTAAACTACGCCCGCATAAATGGTCGGGAAGACAGGATTCGAACCTGCGACCCCTTGGTCCCAAACCAAGTGCTCTACCAAGCTGAGCTACTTCCCGTTTTCGAAAAAAATAAAAGCATATCGTTATTACTCTATGCTTTGATCTTAATCAAGATTTATCATTTAAGCGTATATAATCATTCGTATGAAATTTATTAAAAGAAATGGTGCGCCCGAGAGGACTCGAACCTCTAACCTTCTGATTCGTAGTCAGATACTCTATCCAGTTGAGCTACGGGCGCCCGATAATATTTATATGGTGCGGTCGAGAGGACTTGAACCTCCACGGGATTTAACTCCCACTAGGCCCTCAACCTAGCGCGTCTGCCATTCCGCCACGACCGCGCAAACATTGTTTTAAGTATAAGGTAAATAAAATGGTGCGGGTGAAGGGACTTGAACCCCCACGTCATAAAGACACTAGATCCTAAGTCTAGCGCGTCTGCCAATTCCGCCACACCCGCAAATAAGTGGCTGGGCTAGCTGGATTCGAACCAGCGCATCACGGAGTCAAAGTCCGATGCCTTACCGCTTGGCCATAGCCCAATATTAAGGAAGTAATGCTTCCTAGTTAGCCATTATAATACATTAGTTGATATTTTTCAAAGGAACATAATTTAAATGGCGGTCCGGACGGGACTCGAACCCGCGACCTCCTGCGTGACAGGCAGGCATTCTAACCAACTGAACTACCGGACCATTTAATGATAAAGAGTGAATGGTGGAGGATGACAGGATCGAACTGCCGACCCCCTGCTTGTAAGGCAGGTGCTCTCCCAGCTGAGCTAATCCTCCATTATTGGTGACCCGTACGGGATTCGAACCCGTGATACCGCCGTGAAAGGGCGGTGTCTTAACCACTTGACCAACGGGCCGAATCATGGCGGAGAAGGAGGGATTCGAACCCTCGCGCCGTTTACACAACCTACTCCCTTAGCAGGGGAGCCCCTTATAGCCACTTGGGTACTTCTCCATTGGCTCCACAGGCAGGATTCGAACCTGCGACCGATCGGTTAACAGCCGATAGCTCTACCACTGAGCTACTGTGGAATGTGCATTATTTTGATGCGACATTCAGTAGTTTACATGATAGCGCATATGATGTCAATAGAATATTTATTTATTTTAAATGGCTTTACAGAGGCAGTTACCAGCGTTTTTGCCGGTTGCTCTCAAGCGACTTTTATAATGTACCACAGCATACAAAATAAGGTCAAGCGATTTAGGAAACTTTTTTTAATTTCCCTTTGCATCCGCCGCATACATACTTCGATGTATCGATGCGCCGCTTCCTGTAAAAGAGGCTTCCGCACCTGATGCATCGGTATTTGTGCTTGTATACCTCCTCTTTTTCGTCCACTGCTCTGCAGTGCCGGGCTCCCCCTGTTTCTGCAAGAAGCTTTTTAAAATCTGCATCCCGGTGCCGATAGCCTTTTCCTTCTATATGAAGATGATAGTGGCAGAGTTCATGTTTGATGATTGAAATTAATTCCTCACGCCCATGTATCTGGTAATGCTTTGGGTTCATTTCGATGTTATGGCTCTGCAGCATATAGCGGCCTCCGGTTGTGCGGAGCCTGCCGTTAAATATACACCGATGAAGAAACGGCCGGTCAAAATGAGAAATGGAAATGTCCTCTGCGAGCTTCTGCAGGTCCTCGTTGTTCATCTGCTCCCGCCTTTCTATCAAAAAAGAGCGCCTGCAGCCAGGCGCTCTTTCCAGTTTATTTGGTTGGTTCAATCATCGTCAAGGCAATTCTTCCTTTTTTTGAATCCACGCTGTCTATCCAGACCGGAATAATATCTCCAACTGAGACTGCTTCCATCGGGTGTTTAATAAATCGCTTGGCCATTTTTGATATGTGTACCAGTCCATCCTGCTTCACACCAATATCGACAAAAGCCCCGAAGTCTACTACATTGCGGACGGTTCCCTGAAGCTCCATCCCCTCTTCCAGATCTTCCATTCTCATAATGCCTTTTTTCAAAATAGGCTTGGGCAGGTCTTCCCGGGGATCCCGGAGCGGCCGCTTTAAATCTTCGATAATATCCCGGATAGTCGGCTCCCCGGCATCCAATGCTTCCGCGGACTCTTTGATGGAAAGTCCGGAGAGCTTCTCAATAAGCTCAGGGCTTCCCGCTTCGGCCGCCGATGCATCTATAGAGGCAAGCAGCGCTTTGGCGGTTTTGTAGCTTTCCGGGTGAATCGCCGTTTTATCGAGCGGTTCTTTCCCATCGATAATACGCATAAATCCGGCGGCCTGTTCATAAGCCTTGCTCCCGAGTCTTGGGACCTTCTTGAGCTGCGCACGGCTTGTGAAGCTGCCATTCTCTTCTCTGTACTTAATGATATTGCCCGCTACTGCTTTCGAGAGACCGGACACATATTTTAAAAGGCTCGGGGACGCCGTGTTTACATTGACCCCGACTTTGTTTACCGTCGTTTCCACAACAAATGCAAGAGAATCGTTCAGCTTTGACTGTGTCACATCATGCTGGTACTGGCCCACTCCAACTGATTTCGGATCAATTTTAACGAGCTCTGCCAGCGGGTCCTGAAGTCTTCTTGCAATCGACACACCGCTTCTCTGCTCCACGGAAAGATCGCCGAATTCTTCTCTGCCCACTTCCGAGGCTGAATAAATACTCGCCCCTGCTTCGTTAACTATCAGGTAGGCCGCATCATGATCCCATTCCGTAATGGCTTCCGCTACAAACTCTTCCGTTTCCCTGGAAGCCGTTCCGTTGCCGATCGCAATCACTTCCACGCTGTACTTGTTAAGCAGCTCTTTCAGCACTTTTCTAGATTCTTCTACTTTATTGACCGGCGGAACGGGATAGATAACCCCTACGTGAAGAAGCTTTCCGTTCGCATCCACAACCGCGATTTTGCAGCCTGTCCGGTAGGCTGGATCCAGCCCAAGCACTACTTTGCCTTTCATCGGCGGCTGCAGCAATAGCTGCTTTAGATTCTCTGAAAAAATGTGAATGGCCTGTTCTTCACCTTTTGCCGTGAGTTCATTGCGGATTTCCCGCTCGATAGACGGTGCAATCAGCCGCTTATATGCGTCTTCATAGGCGGCTTTTACATGTTCAAGCGCCGGTGAGCCGTATCGTTTCACGATTTTCTTTTCTATCATCTGAAGCGCACGTTCCTCTTCTATCGAAACAGAAACTTTTACCACTTTATCTTTTTCCCCGCGGTTCATCGCCAAAATACGATGGGACGGTACTTTACGAACTGCTTCCTGATACTCATAGTACATTTCATACGTCCCGGCTTCGTCGACTGCTCCTTTTTTCAGCTTGGAGGAAAGCAGACCGTGGCGGAACGTCTGCTCGCGCAGTTCTTTGCGGATGGATGGATTGTCCGACACCCATTCCGCTATAATATCACGTGCTCCCTGCAGGGCGGCTTCGACATTTTCTACATCCTGCTCTTCGGACACATACTTTTTTGCTTCTTCTTCCGGACTGCCTTCTTTTGGCAGAGCAAAGAGATAAGAAGCTAACGGCTCAAGGCCTCTGGCCGCTGCCGATGTTGCCCTTGTTTTTCTTTTCTGGCGGTACGGACGGTAAATATCTTCTAATTCCTGCAGTTTTTCCGCAGCTTCAATAGATTTTCTAAGTTCCGGCGTCAGCTTATCCTGTTCTTCAATCAGACGGGAGACTTCTTCTTTTCTTTGCTGCATCTGTCTTGTGTATTCCCAGCCGTCCTGAACATTTTTAATCTGCACTTCATCTGCGCTGCCTGTCTGTTCTTTCCGGTATCTCGAAATAAACGGTACTGTATTTCCTTCTTCCAGCAGTTCAATAATATTACGCACCCATTTTTCCTGCATGGAAAGGGAGGTGGAAAGTTTCGTTACAAGCTGGTCTTGTTTCGTCATATATAAGAAACTCCTTTTCGTTCAATATGTAAGATCTCTTCAGCCTCATTACTATAACATGAAGGCCCGGCTATCCCAAACCGGCCTTGTTTCCGGATAAAAAAAAGAGCCTTTCTGTTTGGCAGGAAGGACTCAAGATTCATATAATGACCCTATTAATACCGTGCGGTCATCCTTGGTTTTCTGGCTCTTCTCTGCTAAATATCTCATGGATACATCGGCAGACCGAAGATCTATCATCCAATTATACTCTTCCTGGCTTATGGAAATCCCATCGGAATGTAGAATAAAGTGCAGATTCTTTTTATAATAATAGTGCTCCAGGCGATAATGGAATTTCCGGCCTGATAAAAAACCGGGTGCCGGAAGCGGACGATGGGCTTTCTGGTCATCTGCTGCTATAAACGAGCCGATGTTCCCAATATTGCCGTATACTACTTTGTTTTCATCAAATAATACTTTAAGAATAGTGATAACCGTTCCGCGTTCTCCGCACAAATGCCGATTGCACTCATCCATCAGATCCGGAACGGTCCACTCATGATGGTTCCGGAGAATTTCCATCGCAATATCAGAAGACTTAAAAGCATATTCTCCGCTCCCCAGTCCGTCAGCTACTGCACATAGAAAGTAATCCTCTGTTTCTATCATCATGAAAGAATCCCCGCACAGGCGGTTTCCTTCTTTTTCTTTTTGGTACACAACGGTTTTCACTTTGTCATACGTTCTGCTCTCAATCATCACAGACACTCCGAAGGCTCTGTTCGAATGGAATCTCTCAGTTTTTGAAGCGCTCTTCTCTGAAGCCGCGATACATGCATTTGGGAAATTCCAAGCTTTTCTCCCGTTTCTTTCTGACTTAAATTTTCGAAATACGTACATTTCAAAATTTCTTTCTCACGCTCAGTCAGAACAGTGAATGCTTTTTGAAGCAGGAGCTGCTGATCAGTTTTTTCGTAGCCTTCATCGGTTGCCCCTACAAGATCCAGAAGTGTAACGGCACTGCCTTCCTGATCCGCTTCAATAGAACGGTCCACCGACAGGGCCTGATAGCTTTTCCCCATTTCCATGGTTTCCAGTACTTCTTCTACTGACACTTCAAGGTAAGCGGCGATTTCATCCACCTGCGGGGAACGCTGGAGATCACTCGTCAGCTCTTCTACTGCTTTTTTGATTCTTGGGCCAAGTTCTTTTATGCGGCGCGGTACATGAACGCTCCACGTTTTGTCACGGATAAACCGTTTGATCTCGCCGACAATCGTTGGGACAGCAAATGATTCAAAGCTGCGGTCAAATGAGTGGTCAAACCTGCGCAGTGCTGCAAGCAGACCGATCATACCTACCTGGTAGAGGTCATCATCATGATCCTGGCCGCGGGAGAATTTTCTAGCAAGCGACTGAACAAGCGATTCATAATGAAGAACAAGCTTTGTCTGCACTTCTTCGTTGCGGTTAGTTTGAAATTCTTCAATCCACTCATATACATGGGTATTGTCTTTATTGTTTCTGCCCCTGTTCTTGTTTGTCTGCTGAGGTCGGGATTCCGTTGACATGCTGCTCCACCCCATCTCTATGAAGGAACTTGGTCATAACGATCGCAACACCTGATTCATTGCTGATCTCTACTTTATCCATCAAGGTATCAATAAGGAAGAGTCCCAGGCCACCTTCCTTTAATTCTGAAACAGGCTTGGAACTGTCGATAGGTCCGATGTTTTCAAGCAGGTTGCTCACCTCTGTGCTTTCACCCCGGTCTGCCACAATGATTTGGATGCGGTCTTCGCGGATAACACAGGAAAGAAGCATATACCCTGATTTTTCGTAAGCATGATTCACAACATTTGTACAGGCTTCTGCTACTGCAATTTTCATGTCTTCAATATCATCGTATGAGTATCCTGCTCTGCTTGCAATTCCCGAGATTGTGAGACGGACAACGCCAACATATTCCGCTTTGGCAGGAACTTTCATTTCAAAATTATCTGCATGATCAGTCATTATTGCGTTCCCTCCTTTTTCCCCTCTTCGATGTCAATCACTTCGTCCAGGCCTGTAATGGAGAAAAGTCTCATCACTCTTTGATTAAGTCCAACAAGACGAAGCCTGCTGTTGTTTGCTTCTGATGACTTTAAAGCGCCGACAAAGACGCCAAGCCCTGTGCTGTCGATATAACTTACATTCGTTAGATCTACCGTAACGGACTCTCCGTCTTTTTCTGTTAATGGTTCAATAGCTTCTTTCAGCTGAGGGGCCGTATAAGCATCTACTTCCCCCTCTATATATAGGACGGTTTCTCCTATGGACTGCTCGGTTTTGATATCTAAATTCATAGTATATTTCCTCCTGTTTCCTTTTTGCCGATTATATCTATAATTGTAATAAAATGAATGGTTTATCGAATGATCTTATCCATTTATTAGTTCCCGCTTTTATTTTCTATTAAACCTCCCGGCGGATAATGATCAGCGTAAAGTCATCGCGCAGCTGGAACCCCTGCAGCTTCTCGAGCTGATAGAATACATTTTCCACAAGCTCCTGGGCCGGAAGGTGTTTATAATCGCGGATCAGGTTGGTGATTTCTTCGCGCTCGATAAATCCGTCATCGGTTCTGCATTCGGTTACCCCGTCGGATAACAGAACGATAAAATCGCCCGGCTCTACTTTTTTATGGTATTCCAGAAAGCTGCTGTCTCTGCGGATTCCTAAAACAACGCCTTTTGCCGATAGTTCATCAAAGCTGTCTTCTGCATAGTTATAATAAAACCCGGGTTCGTGTCCGGCGCCTGAATAATAAAAGTGATGAACACGCGGGTCGTAGGAGCCGTACATCATTGTAATAAACATATTGGCCGCTACGTTTTGTTCCACCACCCGGTTTAAGTTCTCCAGAAGAGCGCCCGGCTGCAGGCGCTGTTCCGGATAACTGTCCATCGCATATTTAATCATGGACATACAAAGAGCCGCAGGGACGCCTTTTCCGATAATATCGGCAATAGCCATGCCTACGCATCCATTTTCATCTTTTACAAAATGATAATAGTCCCCGCTCATTTTCGAAGCAGGGACACTAAGTACGCCCACATCAAGATCCTGTACAAACGGAATCTCTTTAGGGAGAAAAGTCTGCTGCATGCTTGCAGCCACGTTAATTTCGTTTTCGAGTTCCCGCTGTTTATCCCTCAGGCTCTGGTGCTCGCGGTATGCGAGACCGTACCCCATCATGACCTCCAGCAGAAATTCAAATGAATCCACTGCGCCTTCCGGCATGTAAGGAAACAATTCTTCAATTGCTTCTATATGAAGACTCACTACTTCTTCAGGTGAAATTTGATTTTCCAGCACCTTTTTGCTGAACTGCTGGGCATAATACAAGCCCTGTTCATTTTTTTCCTTCAAATAGGTGACAAGAATTTTCCGGTATTGTTCCTGCATGATACTGTAAGAATCAGCCAAGTGTTAAATCCTCCTTTACCTGAGCCATTTAACTGCCGTTATAACCGTTCCTTCTCCAACGACAGAATCGATATCAAAATCATCCATTAACCTTTTTACACCCGGCAGTCCTGCTCCAAGTCCGCCGGACGTTGTAAATCCGTCTTCCATTACTTCGCGGATGTTTTTGATTCCGGGACCACGGTCTTTTGCTGTGATTTTGATGCCTTTTTTAGCTCCGCTGCTGTGATACTGTTCGATCGTCTCTATAATAATTTCGCCTTTTTCCGCGTAGAGGTATATGTTTCTTGCCAGTTCAGATATCGCCGTTGTTACACGGGCCTGATCTACACTTCCAAATCCGATTTCTTTTGCAAGATTTCGTCCGGCCTGCCTGGCCGAAACAATGCCCCATTCTGTATGCACTTCAACGCTGGATTGAACACTCATATTCATTCCTCCAGTTCCTGTTGAAGTTTCTCCAAACCTTGTTCAAGGTCTAGAGCGGTAGGAACGTCGTCCAAAATAATACCCATATCTATTAAAGTGATGGCAACCGCCGGCTGAATTCCAGTCATCACTACTCTGGCACCCATAAGATTAGACATTTCTACGACGTCGCCTAGAACTTTTGCTATAAAAGAATCAATCATTTCTACTGAGGTTAAGTCAATAACTACCCCTGCAGACCCTTCCTGGTGAATCTTGTTTAACAGATCCTCCTGAAATTGAAGGGCGGTCTGGTCATCTAAATCTACTTGAACCGATATAAGCAGATACTGCTGAAGCTTCAATATTGGAATTCGCACGTCGGACCCTCCATTCTATAACTGCTCTGCCGTACATAGATACTCTTTATTCAATCTACACATTAATGATCTGGCGCTTTGTCAGCTCCATGCCCGTTTCAATTCCTTTACGGAGACTGCTCTTCGTTGGGAATTTCCCCAGGTCAATTCCCAGGTTGACTATCGTCTGGGCAATTTCAGGCCGGATGCCTACAAGAATACACTCTGCCCCAACGAGCCGTACGGCTTCTGACGCCTGAATAATATGATGGGCCACCATCGTATCTACGACCGGTACTCCGGTAATGTCAATAAGAACCACCTGGGAGCGGTGTTCGATAATGCCGTCAAGCAGATTCTCCATAATCAACTTGGCACGCTCCGTATCAATGGTGCCGATAAGCGGCATGACGCTGATGTTATCAAATACCGGAATGAGCGGCGCGGACAGCTCCTTTAAAGCAAGACGCTGCTGGTGCAGCGTCGTTTCCCAGGAACCGGAGTATTCGTCGACGAGCTGATTGACCATTTCGTCGACCCACTCTTCAATTTCATAAAATGTTTCGTACATTTTTTTGGAAGGAATCTCGCTCCCTGAGCTGATGCTCTCGAGCACCACCCGGCGGAAAGTCTGCATTCCTTTGGTAAAATAACTTAACGGCCATCCCATTCGAATAAGCTTTTCAGCAAAGCTGCGTAAAAATGCGCGTCCATCTTCCAGCTCTACATCGAATGAATTAAAAATCAAGGTAACGAATTCTTCGTTTGTATTTTGAAAAAGTGTTTTGGGTACCTTTTCCTTAAATACATCATTTCGCACCTGATTCATTTTTTCCGACCAGTTTTCATTAATTTCGTTCCGCTGATTATAAATCATTTCCAAAACAGCTGCATGCATAAGTAATTCCTCCACTTGAACTTTAATTGCTCTTATTTATTTTTCAAGTCCGTCTGCTGGTATGTGAAAGGAGGCTGTTGTTTTTACAGCGCTTGGCTTTTTCATCGATGAGGAAGAGAAAGCTCTCCTTTTTCTATAATTATGATTATTTTTTTGTGACCGGGTATAGTAGAATACGTTCTTATGAAGCTTTTACCTTTTATACATACGCTTCGTTTTTTATCACAAGTACTGCTATTATTTCACGTCTGTACGACAACCGCAAATATATTGCCGTATACTGGAGTATAATTTTCATTATACCAGTCCTTGCAGCAGATTTGCAGAACAAATTAAAGCCCGCCTCCGCACAAAACGGGAGTACCGGCTGTACATTTATTTATGTACAGCCGGTACTCCCGCATGCAGACGATGAAAATATTAAATTGATAAGTTTAAGGTCTTACAGATTGTGAAAGAATATTATAAGTGCTTATACCCCGCTTACTAAACGTGTGTCCATAGAATGTTCGGCTTCCGCTTCTGCAACGAAAGATTCTGAAGCAATGTGCAGGTTGATCTGCGCCATCTCTACATAACCTTTTTGCATCGATTCACGAGCTTTAATGCGCTGAGATTCCCTCAAATAAAGCTCAGTGGCTTGATGAATGAAATCATCCCGATTTTCCCTGCCCTGGTCCAGAATGCCGTCCAGTTCACTAAGAAGGTACTCCGGAAGACTCACCTTAATCTGTTTGGTGTTCCTTTGAAACATGTCACACACACCTCCAGCGTAAGACCTCAACTGTGCTCACTTCCTACTTCATATAATAGCATTTGTAGAAGCGGTTTGCAAAACCGTTTTTTTCATGTGCGCTCTACTCCTGCTGTGACGGAGAAAACAGCTGTTTCGGCCTGATGTTCATTATGGTTTATATCGGCTCCCGCCTACAAAAGTTTAGCTCCTGCCGCTGATATATTTCCTCGGAACGCGCTTGCTGATCATACAGGGAATTTCATAGGTAATGGTTCCCAGTCTCCGGGCTGCATCCAATACGGTGATTTCCTTTTCGTGATCTTTTCCGAGCAGCGTAACCTTCGTTCCTGTCGCCGCCGGTCCGGGGAGACGCACCATCATCTGGTCCATACACACCCTTCCGACAATCGGCGCTTCTTCTCCGTTGATGAGCACAATGCCTCCATTTGTGGAATGATGCCGGTTCCAGCCATCCGCATAGCCGATCGGGACCGTTCCAATATACTCTTCTGCTTCCGCCGTGTAAGTCGCCCCGTAGCTGATGCTTTCTCCGGGACTGATTTTTTTGACCTGCACTAACCGGCTGTACAACGAAAAAGCCGGCTGCAAAGGAAAAGGCAGCTCCTCATTAATATCAGGGGAGGGCGTTAACCCATACATTGAAATGCCGAACCGGAACATCGAAAAGCAGCGGTCCGGAAATCTCATTCCCGCTGCACTGTTCCCGCAGTGGATATATGGAGGCAGTTTCACAATTCCGCCGGCAAGCTCCACGATTTCTTTAAACCGTTCATGTTGCTTATAAAAATAAGCGGTCTCCTGCTCATCGGCAGTAGCAAAATGCGTGAAAATCCCCTCCAGATAAAAAGCAGGCAGTGAAGTTAACGATTCCAGAAAATCGGTTATTTCCGCATTGCTGCGCAGGCCGATCCGCCCCATGCCGGTATCCGTTTTTAAATGAATCGACAGCGCCTGTCCCGGTTTCAGGCCGGCTGACGCTTCCTCGAGCCATTCTTTTTGAAAAACGGTAAGGCTGATATTGTGCTGCCGTGCCATCTCCGCATCTTCCGGCCTCGTACGGCCGAGCACAAGAATAGGAAGATCAAGTCCCGCCTCGCGGAGCTCCAGTGCCTCTTCCAGAATCGCCGTGCCTAAAAACACTGCCCCTCCACGAACGGCGGCTTTTGCCGCCTGTACAGCTCCGTGCCCGTACCCATCTGCTTTTACAACCGCCATCACATCCAGCTGGTTTCCCGTGCTTTTTAATACCTGCTCGACGTTGCTCGTAATGCTTCCGAGGTCTACTTCGACCCAGGTATCTCTATAAGAATGCTCTCGAAAGGCCATATTTATCTTCTCCTGCTGTCTTGGAATAATTGCACGCTTTTAATTGCTTTAGGAATATATGCCGCTAGTTTGGATGCGCGCAGGGAGTAATCTGTTTCTTCCTGACAAACAGCCAGATCTGCTGCATGGCCGTGCAGAAATACGGCATTGTTAACCATGGCTCCGGTGTTTTCTCCCTGCATAACCTGCCCGAGCAGGATGCCGGTGAGGGTGTCCCCTGAACCGCCTTTTGCAAGACCGGCATTGCCGGTTGTCAATACGGCCTGCTTTTCATCCGGGGTTGTACAAATCGTATTCGGTCCTTTCAGTACAAGAAAACACTCCATTTCCCGGGCATACTGCCTGGATAAAGAAAAACGGCGCTTATTCACCTCTCCCGGAGTAGTGCCGGCCATGCGGGCCATCTCTCCGGGGTGCGGCGTTAATACAAGTGGTGCCGTTCTTTCTTTCCGCTCCTGCTCCAGCTCCGGAAGCCAGTACAGGGCATCGGCATCGAGTATTAATATCCCCGTTGTTTCCACAAGTGCCCGTCTGACGATTTCTTTTGCTTCATTCAAACGTCCCAGTCCCGGACCGATCGCTACGGCATTATAGCGTTCAAACCCGAAATCCTCCCGAATGCTTGCTTCGGCCAGTTCTCCCTCATTTTCCGGCAGTCTTAAAAAGGTCGTTTCCGGTACCAGCGAGGCCGTTGTATACATAAGCGATTCGGGCACAGCCGTTGTTAACAGGCCGGCGCCGCTTTCTAGTGCTGCCAGGGCTGCAATCGCAGGAGCTCCGGCCATATTTCTTGATCCGCCGATCAACAGACCGCGGCCGTGGCTGCCTTTGTGCGCATTTTCTTTTCGTTCAGGAAACGACGCGGCCGTTTCGGCCAATCCCCACTCTACCGCTTCGCTGCCTGCTTTTTTCCATACAGCACGGGGCATTCCGATAGATACCGTCTCCTGCCGGCCGTAGTGGTCTTTTGCCGGAAATAAATAAGCACTCAGTTTAGGACTTTCCAGAATGATCGTCACGTCCGCTTTTACAGCGGAGGAAGGCACCTCTTCTTCTCCGGAAGGAACGCCGGACGGTACATCTATGGAGACAATCGGTTTGTCAGTTTCACCTAACATTTGTACAGCCTTGTCAAAAGGAGGTTTCACTTCCCCTTTAATGCCGGTGCCAAGCATAGCGTCAATAAGAATGTCATACGCCTCTGCCTGAAAAGCCAAAGCATCAAACGCCTGCGCCGCAAAACCTGACTGTTCGTACAGCTTCTGGTGGTAAAGAGCTGCCCCCTTCAGGCTGTCGGTACTTATCGAAAAGACGTCCGTCTGCACTCCAACGTTTTCAAGCGTTCTCGCTATAGTATAGCCGTCGCCGCCGTTATTGCCCTTGCCCGCCAGAACAGCCGCACGCCGGATATTAGGATACAGCTCCATGATCTTTGCGGCCGCTGCCCTGCCGGCATTTTCCATTAAAAGCTCTTCTTTCATTCCGATGTCTTCTATCGCCAGTCTGTCGGCTTCGCGCATCTGATCTGCTGTGACAATTCTCATGTTTCCACATCCTTACTCTTCTATAATAACCTGGGCCGCTGCCCATTCCCTGCTGTGGGAGATACTCACATGCATTTTCGCCTGCGGCACGCCCTCTACCTTTGCATACAGCACGGGACGGCCGTTCGGCTCGTTGAGTACTTCGATATCCCGGAGCCCATAGGCTTCAGAAATGCCGGTACCGGTAGCTTTTACAAAAGCTTCTTTCGCAGCAAAGCGGCCGGCTGCATACTCCACCCGCCGTTGTCCGGTCAGCTGGCGGAATACCTCTTTTTCTTTATCTGTAAAAATGCGGTCTGCAAACTTCTCGTTTTTATCCAGCAGCCGCTCTATTCTTTTTAATTCTATAATATCTATGCCGATTCCGTGAATCATAACGTTTCTCTCCTCTTTGAGTATCACTGGTCGCCTTCAAAAGATAACTTGTGCTAAAATCAAAAAAGAAATACCGCTCGCCAGACACGCGGCAGATCAAATTATTATATTAAAAGGGGCGCTCTATGTTTATTCGAAATGAATCATTTTATTCGTTCAGAAAAAATTATCCTGTCGTTTTTTCTCTCGTCATTATACATATCATTTTATTTGCGTGGATGAACCTGACTACCCTGACGAACGGGTTGATTCCATTCGGAGACCTGATCTTTCAGCTTGGCGTCGGCTTTAATGCGGCCATCGCTGCGGGCGAATGGTGGAGGCTGTTTACTCCTGTATTTCTTCATCAGGGGCTGACCCACGTCATCCTGAATTCCTTTGCCCTTGTGCTTTTTGCTCCGCCGCTCGAGCAGATGCTTGGCAAAGCAAGATTTATTCTTGTCTACGTGCTCATGGGCCTGCTCGCCAATGTAGCGACTTTCTATTTGGGGGGAGTGTATTATTCCCACCTCGGAGCATCCGGCGCCGTTTTTGGTGTATTCGGCATTTACATGTATTTAATCTGGAAACGCAAAGACCTGATCGACGCGGCCAGCGCCCAGCTTATTCTTATTCTTACGTTGTTCAGTGTCGTTATGACGTTTCTGTCTCCTAATATTAACGTATACGCACACATTTTTGGGCTTTTTTCCGGCTTTCTGCTGGCGCCTTTCTTTTTGCGGAACGCGACGCCGTTTTTCAGCGTACAGCATTCCAAAGCCCCGGCCGAAGAACCGGTGTTCAATCCAAACCGCTGGAAAGGACGACGCCGCAAATTCCGCCCCCCTATCGGTCAGCGGCTGCCCCGTTTGATTGGCTATGCGTTTGTTGCATTAATTGTTATCGGACTGCTGGCCAGAGCAGCAGAATTTCTCTTTTAAACGAAAAAGTCTTTCTATCCTTTAAGGATAGAAAGACTTTTTTTATTCAAATGTGACAAAGTTTGGTGCTTCCGGCACCTCAAGAGATTCTTCCGGCAGCCAATCGGCATTGCTTTCGGAATTTTCTTTTTCGAATGTGACGGTTTCATACCCGAAGTCCGAGGCGGCAAACAGGACAGCATCTGTAAAAATGTTGCTGTTCCAGCTCTCCGGCAGCTCCGAGGATTCTGTAAACGTCACAGTGGCATTGGTGCCCTCCCCTTCGACTGCGGCTACATCAAGCCCTTCCGGCATTGGTGATTCCAACGCTTCGTTTTCAGGGTCGGTTTCCATCTGCTGCAGCGTTTCTTCAAAGGAGAATAACTCCCCCTGCTCATTCGCTGTCGGCTGACCTGCCCCTTTAGCACTGACCAGAAGAGTCACATCCTGGTCGGAGGAGTAGGCGAAGTATCCACGGTTCTCTCCCTGCAATAAATAATTCTCGAGCAGTCCGTAATTTCCGAACTCGACGCCCGGTTCTTCATTTTCGGAAAACTGAATTTCCGATACATCCGTGTAGCGGAGGCTTTCTTCCAGGCTGTTTAAAAAGCTTTCTCCCTGAGCACTGCTTAAGCTCTGCTGGGATTCTCCAAAATCGGCCTGCCAGGCACTCGATCCGTCCTCTGCGCTGCTCCATCTAATATTTTGAACAACAGAACCGGAAAGACCGATCTCCTCACCCGCATAATTGCGGTTTAACGCTTCAAAAAAAGCGGGAGCTGAGTCCAGGGACCCTTCAATTAAAAAGGTGACCGGAACCGTAATATCATACTGCGCGTCCTGGAGCGGAATCGTTACTGGAACGGTTCCCTCTTCTACTTCACTGGAAGGCAGTGCACGCAGATAGTCATTTGCGATCCACTCTTCTTCTACTGCCGGACTTTCATCGCGGCTTTCCGCCGCTTCTGATGTTTCCAGACGGGCCGGTTCATCGGTTTCCTGAGCTTCCAGCGCCTCAAGTGTTTCTTCTTCCGTCATTTCTTCTTCCGGTGCTTCTTCCTCCGCTGCCTCATCGGCAGCATCCTGTTCACTTTCTTCAGTGGCAGCTGAGTCTGAAGCCGATTCATCCGGAGATGGCGGTTCACTTTCCCCATCTTCCGCAGGAGCTTCATCCTGTGCTTCTTCTGTTTCAGACGCTGTGCGTTCTTCACTTTGCTCTGTATCTGAAGACATCGGCTGGGACTGCGGGATCATATTGGGAATAATAAGGGCTAAAAGCAAAATGGCAAACACCGTTGTAATTCCCGGCACTACCCACTTTTTTCGATTATTCCGGGGGCTCTTTGCTTTTGTCTTTGCCATGACATTGTAATAAATTTCCTGTCTGCTTCGGGTGTCACGGATTTCCGGCATCTGCCGAAGCTTTTCTTCAATTGATTTTTGATCGTGTTGCCGCTGCTTCAAGGTTCTACCCTCCTTTGAGTCTCTTCTTCGTTTCCGCCCATGAGATCCTGCAGCTTTTTGATTGCCCGGTGCTGAGTGGTCTTTACTTTGCTTTCCGACCATCCCAAAACATCTGCCGTTTCTTTTATAGATAGAGAATCTACATACCGGAGCATAAGCACCTGTCGCTGATCGGACGTGCAGTTCTCCATGTACTGATATATTTCCCGGACCTCGTCTTTTGCCGTAAGAATTTCATCCGGCAGCGGAGCGGGGTCTCTTATATCTTCTTTTGAAAGCGGGCCGAGCATGCCTAGCCATTTTCTCTTTTTGCGGTTCTGCTTTCGAATCCAGTCGATTCCGACATGGCGTGCAATAGAATACAGCCATGTTTTTTCGCTGCTTTTGCCTTCAAAGGAGTCAAAGGAATGGAATACTTTAATGTATACTTCCTGGACCAGCTCTTCTGCTGCATCGCGGTCTCGAACCAGATAAAAAAGATATTGATAAAGAGAGTGGTGATAACTTTCATACAACCGCTCAAATTCATCTTGCATGATTTACACTCCCATACTTAAGTCGTTAGTTGTTTCATTGTGTTACATCATTTTTCATAAAAAGCGCCTAATTTATATTACAGTTTGATTACATTGTTATATTCTGACACGGGAACGCCCATCTGGCTACAGATGTACTGCTTCATTCTATGTATTTTTATGTAACAGCTGCTTCCCGGCCGGATTTATGATAAAAACTCTATCAGCATCTGCCATTAGAGTTTATCTGTTATTTATTTTCCTGTATCAGCTGGTAGTGATGAAGACGTAACTCCAATAAATAGCGGCATACAAAAAAATAAGCGCTAGAATAACAAATAAAATTTTTCGGTTGGACCATTTTTTCATCCTGTACACCTGCCTTATATGACTGTATTATACCACTTTTATTTCCCTGAAAGTGAACCCCCTTTTTCTTCCCATTTCCCGCAGCAAAAAAGCTTACCTCTTATAAGAAGAGATAAGCTTTTTCGTTATTCCGTTGTTTCATGCTGGAAATAAGTCTGGTCGTAGATGTGTTCAACGTCTTCGTCCGTCATTTGAAAAAACTGCGTTTCCTCTGTGCCCCGGATTTTAGAAATAAACTGGATCATGTTTTGACGCTCTCTTCTTTTCATTTCATTTCCTCCTCTGTTTTAATACAGTTTTTTTTGTTAAATGTATTATATAACAGTATAAATTTAATCGTCAACACTTTTTTTGAAATTTTTTTATTTTTCTATTTAACGTAACTCTTTTCCTATAACACCGTCTTATGTATTGATACAAAATACTTATGTTGAAGGAAGGAATGTAATAATGAAGAAAATGACATACTTACTAGTTCCATCTACCCTGTTCGTGCTGATACTTTCGGCTTGCGGAACGAGCAGCGGCTCCGAATCCGAGCAGGCTCCGGCAGATGAAGCCAATTCTACGGAAGAAACACAGGAGGAAACGGCGTCAGAAGAAACCGAGTCTGCTGAAGAGAATGAATCGGTGGAGGAAGCGGAAACAACCGAAGAAGAATCTGCTGCGTCAGAAGGAGCTGAATCTGATAACGGCGGGTCTGCTGAGCCGGCCGAATCCGAATCGGCGGAAAGCGGCGGAAACGAGTCTTCTGCTGATGAATCATCGGAAGTAACTGAAGAAGAAACAGAAGCTCCCGCTTCTGAAAATGAAGAGTCCGGTCAGGCTTCTGAGAATAATACAGAAGAAGAAACCAGCACTTCTGCGGAGGAGGAAAACACAATGGAAGAAACCGACGAAATAACGGAAACCGTTACGCTGTTCTTCTCTGATGTTCAGCTCATGGAAACATTAACGGAAGAACGCAGTGTTACAGCTGACTCTAAAGAAAATCTTCCCGCTGCTGCACTCCAGGCATGGATTTCCGGTCCGGAATCAGAAGAGATGTTCTCCCCTGTAAATCCTGAGACAACGGTTCAATCGGTAGAGGGCTCCGGCTCCCAGGCAACTGTATCCTTTTCTTCTGCTTTTGTTGAATCCAATGTCGGCTCAAGCGGAGATGCAGCCATTATGGACCAGATTGCTTCTATCATGAGCCAGTTTGGCTACAGCAGTACCCAGATCCTTATTGACGGGGAAGTAAATGAAAGTATTTTCGGCCACGTAGAAACAGGCAGCCCTATTGAAGCCAACTAAATAAGTACAACATCCCCGGATCTAAAAAAGAGCCGGGGATGTTCTTTTTTTCAGTGCAGCCGGTGGTGTGATAAACTTAAGAAAATTCATGCAGGAAAGGGTTTTTACCCGCTATGGCCAATGTTCACACATTTACTCGTAAAGAAGAAATCGTTAATGCTTCTATTCATGCTATCGGTGTACTGTTCAGCATTGCGGCGCTTGTTATTCTGCTTATTCATGCCGGAACCCCGGCTCATGTGGTAAGCGTCAGCATCTACGGTTCAACGATGCTGTTTTTGTATATGTCTTCCACCCTTGTTCATTTTGTAAAAGAAGGAAAGGCAAAAGACTTATTTGAAATATTCGACCACGCGGCCATTTATTTGTTTATCGCAGGTACATATACACCTCTTCTTTTTCACGCATTGGATGGAGCCTTAAGCTGGACATTGTTTGGTATCGTCTGGGGCATTGCTGCGCTGGGCGTTGTCTTTAAGATATTTTTTGTGAAGCGCTTTTTGTTCTTATCTACTGTCTTTTACATTGGTATGGGCTGGATTATTGTTTTTGCCTGGGTTCCGCTCTCCGAGAACCTTCCAACCGGCGGCCTTGCACTGTTAATCGCAGGCGGTATTCTTTATACGGCCGGATCTGTTTTTTATGTGTGGCGCCGCATTCCATATCACCATGGCATCTGGCACGTGTTTGTTCTTGTTGCATCGTTTCTCCACTTTCTCGCAATCCTGCTGTATGTCCTGCCGTTGATGAACTGACCTGACACTAAAAAATTCCCGCCTTCTTTAATAAGAAAGCGGGAATTTCATTATTTAAAAAGAGTCTTTAATCAGCACATCTTCTACCGGGAAGCGTTTGGATTTCCGCGCTTCTCCTGTTTTTTTGCCGACAGAAATGAGCATAACCGGTATATAGCGGTCAGGTACATTGAATGCTTCTACAAAAGCCGCTTTATCAAATCCGCCCATCGGAACAGTGTCATATCCTTTTTCTTTTGCTGCCAGCATCAGCTGCATCGAAGCAAGGGAGGCGTTGATCAACGCTTCATCTTTCGCAAAGCCTTCTCTTTCGTATGCTCCATGAATATTTGCCACGAGCTGTGTTTTAATATCTTCTGTCATTTTGCCCGCTTCTACTGCTTCTGCGTAAACCGCGTCCGCATGAATATTGGCTTCTTTATCTCCAAGAACAGCAATAGTCGCTGAGCTTTCTGCCACCTGCTTCTGGTTATACGCAATCGGAAGCAGCTCCTGCTTCTTTTCATCGGATGTAACGGCAAGAAATTTCCAGTGCTGCAGGTTCCAGGAGGATGGAGCCTGCACCGCTGCCTCAATGATATCCTGAAGATCCTGTTCCGGCATATCGGCTTTTGTATCGAATGCACGAATGGACTGGCGTTCTTTCATTAACTGTATTGTTGTCATTTGTCTCAACCCCGCTTTGTTTTTTTGCCATTCATATAGTCTCATGAAGCAGTTCTTGTTGCAAATCATACGAAATATCTGCATGCAAAAAAATCCTCCCGTTCCCGGGAGGATTCTCGTCTGTTTATTTATCTGGTGACAAACATCTGCGTCCAGTACGTGCCGTACTCGCCGCCTTCTGCATAACCAATACCAATATGCGTGAAGTTTTCATTCATGATGTTCTCACGGTGTCCTTCTGAATTCATCCACGCGTTCACAACCGCTTCGGGACTGTCCTGGCCGGCAGCAATATTTTCACCTGCCGCGCTGTAGGAAATACCAAAGGTGTTCATCATATCAAACGGGCTTCCATAATTCGGGCTTTCGTGAGCAAAGTAACCGGCGTCGCGGAGATCCTCAGACTTCGTATTTGCAACATCAGCTAAATCTCCATAGCTCTGAAGCGGCTGAAGGCCTGCCTGTTCTCTTTCCACATTTGTCAGTCTTATGACTTCCTGCTCAAATGCAGCCTCTGAATCCGATACTTCGCTGTCAGATGCAGGCTCTGCTTCTGCAGCCTCTGCTGCTGGTGCCGCTTCCGAGGACTGACCTGTCGCTTCCTCAGCTGCTGCTTCGTCTGTGTCAGGGATAGCAATGCTCTGATTTACAGAAATGACATTTTCATTTGCAATGCCTGGATTCTCTGAAAGGACTTCTTCCACCGAAACACCGTGCTCTTCCGCTATACCAAACAGCGTATCCCCCTGCTGGACGGAATATGTCTGTGAAGATTGAGCAAAAACGGCAACCGGGAAAATCATAAGTACTGCTAAAGATCCAATAACTTTTTTCAAACGATCCACCTCCTATAAATAGTATCCCACAATGCTTTGACGAGGAAACAGGAAAAACGTTACATTTTTTTATCTATTTAAGGATCTAATAGTTTATTTTTGATGTTCCTCATTCAAATCGTTATGAAACAACCGGTCATTCTTTGTACATGAGAACGCCTTCCTGCCATTATACATGATATCTTCCTAAAATTGTATCTTCATTTTTATTGTGTATGCTGATTTCATCCTATATGATGAGAAAGGACAGTTAAGTCAGCTCGTTAGATCTTGATAGAAGAAAGGATTGCATTCATGAGTACTTGGAAGGACGAAATAGCTTCACGTAAAACATTTGCTATTATTTCCCACCCGGATGCGGGAAAAACCACCCTCACCGAAAAGCTTCTTTATTTTGGAGGAGCGATCCGCGAGGCAGGATCGGTTAAAGGGAAAAAGAACACGAAACACGCAACAAGTGACTGGATGGAAATTGAAAAACAAAGAGGAATTTCCGTCACAAGCTCAGTAATGGAATTCAGGTACCGTGATTATCATATAAATATTCTTGATACGCCCGGACACGAAGATTTCAGTGAAGATACCTACCGGACCCTTACCGCAGCCGACTCTGCAACCATGTTGATCGATGCCGCCAAAGGGGTGGAAGCCCAGACGAAAAAGCTGTTTAAAGTCTGCCGGCTCCGCAGCATCCCTATTTTCACGTTTATTAACAAGCTTGACCGCCAGGGACGTGATCCATTTGAATTGATGGAAGAAATGGAGAACCTTCTCGGCATCCGCTCTTATCCAATGAACTGGCCGATTGGAATGGGAAGGGATTTTCAGGGGATCTATGACCGGATTAATAAAAAGATCGAGCTGTTTGATCCTGATAACCCATCCAACATTCAGGTTAAAAATGTATCGGGCCCGAGTGACCCGGTTCTTATCGACTTTATCGACCCCTCTCTGCTGGAGCAGTTCAAGGAAGAAATGGAACTGCTGGATGTAGCAGGGGATCCTTATGATGAGAAGCGTATTCTTTCTGGAGAATTGACGCCGGTGTTTTTTGGCAGTGCGATTTCCAACTTTGGCGTACAGAACTATTTGGAGCATTTCCTAAAGCTTGCTCCGGCTCCTGTGCCGCGTGACAGCGACATCGGCCCGATATCACCGATGGATGCGGAATTTTCCGGATTTGTTTTTAAGATTCAGGCGAACATGAACCCAAAGCACCGCGATCGAATTGCTTTTCTGCGGATTACGTCGGGCAAGTATACTCAGGGAATGAGCGTACGACACGTACGGCTTGAAAAATCCATGCGCCTGGCCCAGCCCACGCAGTTTCTCGCGCAGGACCGCAATATTGTCAAAGAAGCCTATGCCGGTGATATTATCGGCCTGTTTGACCCCGGCACGTTCCGGATTGGTGATACGCTGGCTGAGAGAACCTCGTTTTCTTTTGATGAAATGCCGCACTTTTCCCCGGAGCATTTCACGGCTATTACTGTGAAAGACGCCATGAAGCATAAATCATACGAAAAAGGCCTCCAGCAGCTTTCCGAAGAAGGCGCCATTCAGCTGTTCCATACGTACAAGCGCTTTCCGGAACTGCAGATTGTCGGCGTCATCGGTGTGCTTCAGTTCGAAGTACTTGAATACCGGCTGAAAAATGAGTACCATGCCGATATTAAAATGGAGCGCCTTCCGTATTCGATTGCCCGCTGGATCGACGGCCCGGAAAAAGATATGGAGCTGTTCAAGCAGAAGCAGAAACAGCTCGTAACAGACCGGGACGGCCGGATCGTCGCCCTGTTTGATAATGAATTTCAAATGAACATGACAAAAGATAAGTACCCGTCTCTTTCCTTTTATGAGAACTCATATTTGAAAAAGATCTGGTAAAAACAACAAAAAGCAGCCAAATTGGCTGCTTTTTTTCAGGCTGTTGAAAAAGGCAGAAAACACGTATTTTTATACAAAAAACTGTACGGGGTCGCTTTCCGCAGGCCATGTCTCAGCTAAAGAGAAAAAAATCGTCCTCTTTATCTTCGCCGATGGCTGTTCTGCAGGAGTCTCCCCCTGTTTTTTGCTTCATTGTTGACAGACGTTCTAAAGAATTCAGATCCTGTATAGATATACTTGATGGAGTGATTTCTCGACAATCTGAAAAAGCAGCCAAATTGGCTGCTTTTTTTAGTATCGTTTTAATAAATAACGCAGAGGAACGATGGAGATAAGAATAATCAACAGCGCCGCCGGAGCCGCCTGATGATAAATGGCTTCACTTGTTTCCACCCAGATTCTTACAGCCAGCGTGTCAAAACCCGGAGGCCGGAGAAGAAGGGTGGCCGGAAGCTCCTTGATGGAGCTTACAAATACGAGTGCCCCGCCTGCGAGCACGCCGGGCAGCATAGCCGGTAGAATAACCTTTATCATCACCTTCCACGGCGGCTGGCCGAGGCTTCTTGCCGCTTCGTCAATTCTTGGGGAGATCAGGCTGAGTGACGCCGCACTGGACTGCATCGCCTGTGGCAGAAAGCGCACGACAAAAGCGACCGCGACCAGAAACATCGTATTGTACAGCCATGGAATGTACTGATTAAATAAGAAAATCAGCCCAAGTGCTACAATAACACCGGGCAGCGCGTAGCCCGAATAGCTCAGTTTATCTATAGTCGTTGAGAACACACTCGGGTAGCGGGACGTTAAATAAACGAGCGGGACAGCCATGATCATGCAGAACAGGGCTGCCAGCCCGGACACCCGGAAGCTGTTCCAGGCAAACTCCCAGAAATCGCTGTCCAAAGCTCCTTCTCCCACCCCTATATACGACCAGTATAAAAGAACAGTTACCGGCAGAAGCACGGAGATAAAAAATACGATCGACACATACAGCACGGAAAGCAGCTTCCACTTCCCGAGCGGCAGCGTTTCCGGCTCCGCATAGCTGTTGGATGTCTGGTAGTATTTCTGTTTTCTTTTTGTTTTAGACTCCGTCCACAAAATCACCAGCGTAAGAGCAATCAGCACGACACTCAGTACAGTAGCGGAAATATTATCGAAACTTCCCATCTGATAATAGATAGCCGCCGTAAATGTCGTGTAGCGTAGCATCGCTATCGCCCCGAAGTCAGACAGCACATACAAGGCAATCAGAATAGCGCCGGCACCTATGGCCGGCCGCAGGAAAGGCATGTTTACTTTCCAGAAAACCTGGCCCGTGGACATCCCCTGAGAACGCGCCACCTCTTCGTAACTCCGGTTCATTTTACGTAAAGATGCGCTCGCAATTAAAAAGACATACGGGTATGTAAACATAGTGAGTACAAAAAATACGCCCCAAAAAGAATACATATTCAACGGATAGTCTGCTGCCAGAAATTCCATATCGCGCCAGATGCCGGCCGCCCATCCGGTCGGGCCAAATACAATAATATAAGCCATCGCCCCTACATAAGGAGGAATAACAAGCGGCAGGGCAAGCATCCACTGCCAGTGCCTTTTCCCCGGCAGATCCGTGCGGTTTACAATCCAGGCCAGGGAAACGCCGAGCAGCACAGCAAACACTGTTACCATCGCTGTTAAGGACAATGTATTCCATAATAATTCAGGTATCCTGGTATCAAGCAGCCTGGCCCAGCTGTCCGCACCTGCCCCGGCGGACTGCAGCACTACATATACAACCGGCACTGCCATCAGCAGCGCAATCAGCGCACAGATGCCAAACAGGAAAAAGCCCGGCGGATTGCCGTTCCATACAGTCATCCACCAGCCCATGCGATCCCCCTGCTGTTTTCTATACTTAAAGGCTGAGAAATGATTCTTCTCAGCCTTGGCAGAATGTTCCTTTTTCATTTCTTTTTTGTTGTTCATAAAGACAGCTCCTATACAGCTTGACGCGTTTAACGAATTTCCAGATCGAGTCCGGAATCTTCTATCAGCTCACGAGTATCTTCCCACACTTCACCAAGATCGCGCAATGGTAGATCATGTGTCTTGTAGTCATCAATACTCGCTGCATCTTCAATTGGCTCAATATCCGGGTTAATAGGAACCTCTAAAGAATCATAGGAGAACGCCTGCTGGTTCTCTTCTTCCAGCACCCAGTCTAAAAATATGCGGGCATTCTCTTCATTAGGGGCCCCTTCAATCAGACCGACACCGGCTGCGTTAACTACCGCACCCATTTCATCTTCCTCCTGGTCTGGATAAATTACTCCGACATTGTTATCGGTCGGTTCCTGCAGCTGTTGATGGTAGTAGTAGTTGTTAACGAGACCAAAAGAAAATTCTCCTGCGCCTACGCCGCGGCGGATATCTCCGTGTCCATCAAGAACGGCCGCTGCATTATCCTGCACGCCATTAATCCATTCTGATGTCGCTTCGTCTCCCCACTCCTGGCGGAGAGCGGAAACATGGCCGATCATGCCCCCGTTGCCTCCACGGGTAATCGCAAACTCTCCTTCGTATTCCTCGTCCGTCAGATCTTCGATCCGCTTAGGCATTTCTTCTTCTGTAATCATATCTTTATTGTACATAAGCACACGGGTTCTTGCGGAAAGTGCAAACCACGAGCCGTCTTCTGCCCGGTATATTTCATCAATACTTTCTATGTTTTCCGGTTCTGCTTCCTGAAGAAAGCCTTCCAGCCTAAGGTGTTCCAACGCGCCGACGTCATTAGAAATAAAAATATCCGACTGAACGTTGTTCTCTTCTCCTTTAATACGGTTCACTGCATTATCATCAAGAGCGAGCATATTCACTTCAACCCCTGTATCTTCTGTGAATTTCTCAAGCAGAGGCCCGACAAACTCTTCGTTCCTCGATGTGTAAACAGTCAATTCTCCATCTGCTTCTTCCACAGACCCTTCCCCGCTGCCTGATTCTTCTTCTGTTTCCTCCTCCTGCCCGCATGCTGCCATAACAAGTGCCAGTGACGCTGCAGAAGTTAAAACTAATGATTTTTTAAACAAATTCATTTTTATACCCCCTATTTAATTGAAAGTGATTATCATTCCCAATCACTAGTGTAATCGATAACAATAAAGAAGGCAATCGTTTGTTGAAAAATGTCGAAAAGTGAACATATTTCTGGATAATCCTGCAAAAAAAGCCTCGTACCAGGGCACGAAGGCTTGTACTTTTTTTCTATTATTCAACCAGGGCTACTAATTCCGGAGTAATATCAAATGAAACGATAGAGCCGGGCTCAATGTCCGTTTCCACCGGCGCATAAATGCTCATTGCTTCCTCGGTGGATCCTTTGAGACGCACAGTAAGTTCCTGAAACTCACCGCCGTAGGTTACGGTTTCTACTACCCCGTTATACCGGCCTTCTTCCGAAAGCCTGCAGCCTTCCGGACGAATTGATATTTTTACGTTTTCTATCATTTCCTCCGAATGAGAAGGGAGGCATACTTTTCCGATATGGGTATCGACATGCTTCAAATCCTGGCACATCGTTCCAGCCATTAAATTCGTCTTGCCGACAAATTGAGCCACAAAGCAGTTCCGCGGACAGCGGTACATTTCTTTAGGAGAGGCAATCTGCTGGACTTCCCCCTGGTTCATAACGACAATTCGATCCGATACGGCGAAGGCATCTTTCTGATCATGAGTCACAATGATTGCCGTTGTCCCGGTTTCCCGCAGAATACGTGTCACATCATATCTCATTTTTTCGCGCAGGCCGGCATCGAGATTACTAAATGGTTCATCCATTAAAATCAAATTAGGCTTTGGTGCAAGCGCCCGGGCTAATGCCACCCGCTGCTGCTGCCCGCCGGAGAGCTCATTTGGGTACCGGTTTCCATATGAAGCCAGTCCGACCAGCTCCAGTACCTCATCGGCACGTTTTCTTTTTTCGCGTGTTTTCCATTGATTCAATCCGAACATGACGTTCTTTTTTATCGTCAGGTGAGGAAACAGCGCATAGTCCTGAAACACCATGCCAATATTTCTTTTTTCCGGAGCGATGGTCTTTCCTTTAGCCGAAATCGTTCTATCGTCTAATTCAATGGTACCTTCAGAAGGCTGTTCAAATCCGGCAATCATTCGAAGCGTTGTTGTTTTTCCACATCCGCTCGGCCCCAGAAGAGAAATTATTTCACCTTTTTCAATATTAAGGGAAACGTTATGTACAGCAGGCGTTTCCGCATTTCTATGATAAAACTTTGTAATGTCTTTCAGATGTAGAAAACTCACAGCTTGCCCTCCTGAGTCTGCTTCCGCTGTTCAGCCGTCGGCAGTTGAGAATGATTTTCATTATTTAGTAAAGTATAGCACGGCAAAAAACCACTGGTCAACTAAAGGAAAAGCAAAAAAAGCTGCCACGGAATGACTCCGTGACAGCTTTTATCTATTTTTTAGTTAAAGAAGTAATGATCGTTTAGGCCTCTGCCTTCATTGTACTCGCTGAGCATCCGGTCTGCCTGTGTTTTAGAGTCCTGGTACATGTTTTCAAGCATGTGCATAAAGAAGTTTTTCAATTCATGCGCCTTCTTTCGTTTAAGATTTAACCTTATTATGCTCCTTATTTTAGGGTTTTGACAAAACCCTCCCGGGTTCAAGAAAACGGAAACATTCTTCATGAAAACGGTAATAAAACATCTTTATCTTCATTTTTCTCCTATTTCCTTATTATTTCTTTGTTTTACATTATTTTATCGTATGATCACTCTTTATGACACCGTTTTGACATATCTTTAAAGAAAAAAAGCCCTTGCTTGGGGGCAGTACAAATCGACTTTGCTGCGACAAAAATTCTTTGACAGCTTCTGCAAAAGTGAAAAATATAAAAAAGCTGACAAGGTCTGCCAGCTGAAACCTCTATTCATAAGGGCTTATTTCTTTTCCATAATGGCAAAGTAGTTTTCTTCATGATCAGCAAAGTTAAATACTCTGCCGGAGGGCATGTTTACAACCTCCCCTACTTTTACATCCTTATTGGAGAGATCTGCATATAATTCATCAAAAGCGTCTGTAAAAAATAGTAATGAAGGTGTCTCCAGGTTTACCCCGGGAGACATAGCCGCCACAAACTCTTTATTGTGCAGCACGATACTCGTTTCGGCGTCCGGAGCCGGGGCTATTTCAATCCATCTCATTCCGCTTTTATTTTCTTCCGCTATTACATGAAACCCCGCTTTTTCTTTCCAAAACGTTACCGCTTCATCCTGATCATTCACATACAGCATGATTTGACCGACCTTATTAATCATCCCTTTTCAACTCCTTATATAAGGTTATATTCAAGGACACCCTCGTAAGTTCTGATTACCGTTCGCACCGGGCATAAAGAACAATCTTCCTGCATAGTATCCTGTTCCCTGAACATGGAATAAATTAACATAAACCTGCGCGTTTTAGTTGAAAAACAATTGATCTGTAAAATAAATGAAATTATAATGAATGTACATTTAAATAGAGGCAGGTTCTACTAGATAAGACCCTTGTGAAAAGGAGGTCAGATGGCAGCGATGAAGGATGATACAAAGAAACGCCGGTTTGATAAATCCTTAGTCAACGATCCCCCCATTGGACATTTTTACAACGTGGAAGAACGACAGTTGGCACTCGATTATACCGGAATAGGAAGTCCGGCAGTAGTATTTTTACCGGCTGCCGGCATGATAGGTCTTGACTATCTGAACATTCACCAGGAAATAGCGAAGCAGACCACTTCCGTAATTTATGACCGCGCGGGAACGGGCTGGAGCGATCCGGTTAAGCTCCCCCGCAGCGCCGGGGAAGTCACAGATGAACTGCGGAACCTACTGATTTCCGCCCGGATACCCGCCCCTTATCTGTTCGTCGGCCATTCACTCGGCGGCATCTATGCCCAGCGGTTCGCACAGCGCTTCCCGGAAGAAACAGCGGGAATGCTGTTAATAGAACCACCGCACGAAGACTTTCTTACCCGTACACCAAGCTTCAAAAAACGATACCTTCCCCAGCAGGGCCTGGTGCTTTTCCAAACACTCCTGACATACAAGCGATCCTTCCGCCTTATATACGAGCAGATGCTTGCCGGATGGCCGGAGGCGTTACGTAAACCGCTGATCGATTATCATATGAAGACACTGCCAAAAACGATGGCAGAAAGAAAAAACATAAAAAGCGGACTTTATACTGAAATCCGCGAAGGAGGCAGGCTTCCTGATATCCCGGTGATCGTGTGTACAGTGTCTGGAATCGATCCGTTTACGAAGCTCATCACCAGCCCGGGTTTTCTGCGCGGAATGATTGCTCCCTTTAACGAGGCAAAACACACCATTTACTCGGCCTTAGCCGCTTCTGTTCCCCGCGGAGAGCATCGCACCGTCGAACATGCCGGACATGCTACCATTCACACGGATAATCCGGATGAAGTCATCAACGCCATCCAGCATCTGCTCGATTTAAATGGAACGCGCCATGAGAATTAAAGCAAAAAGACTATAGAGCAAAACTCTTTTCAACTCGTTGATCTACTCTATCCAGTTATCTTTGTAATCTTCAATATATGTCCGCATATCTGCAGGCTTTTTACCTGTTATTTTCTCATAATCGTCCTTAATTCCCTTTGCTAATCCCAGCTTTGTCGGGATATGAATGCCTACTACAACGTTAATAAACTCTTCTTTTTCCCCTCTTTTTTTCATAAATACTTTAAATTCTTTCACTGAAGGATTTGTGTATTCTATCGTAATGCCTAGAATGTCCGTCATTATTTCTGCCGTTTCATAAAAACTGAGAGCCTCTCTGCCTGTAATTTCGTAGCTTTTGTTTTTATGTTTTTCAGGATAAATCAATGCTTCGGCTGAGATTTCAGCTAAGTCTCTTGTATCAACAAAGCTCGTTTTCCCTTTACCTGCCGGGACAAAAATACGCTGTCTTTCTTTGATTTCTTTACGCAGAAAATCATTTAGGTTCTGCATAAAATAACCTGCCCGTACAAATGTATAAGGAATGCCGGATTTTTTGATTAACTTTTCCATTTTATAATGATGTATAAAGGGCAGGTACTGCACATCTTTAAGTGATAAGTAGGCAATGTGCTTTATTCCACTGTTTTTTGCCTTTTCTATAAAAGTATCAAATGCCAGGTTACTTCCAGGCGGGTACATTAAAAATATACGATCTGCCTGTTCAAGAGCTTTATCAAATGTATGTGGATCTGCAAAATCAAGACGTACGAACTCGTATGTCTCCCCAAACGTTTCTTTAGCTTTTTCAGGGTGCCGAACGCCGCAAATCATAGAAATATCTTTATCCTTAAGCTGTTGAGCAACTTCGCCGCCAACCTTCCCCGTAAAACCGGTAACTAAAATTTTCATGACCGCTCCTTTCTTAAATTAAAATAGGCTGGCTGATGCCCGGTTTTATACCAAACTTCAACCAGCCATTCAGCTGTGATCTCAAAAAATTACATCTCCTCCACGCGAAGAGATGCCATAAATTTTTTATCGATTTTATTTTTTACCTGCCAGGCGGCAGAGCCTTTCATGTGACGTTTTCCTCTTATGAGCAGGCCTTTCTTTCCACCGAGGGACAGAATAGCCATGTATTTTCTCTGCGGCGTAAATGTCTGCCCTGGACCCCCTTGGAAAAAAGCCGTAATGTTTTCTTTCAGCACGGGCGCCTGCCGGATTGCGTATACGCCGTTTTTAGGAAGGTCCGGGTAGGCGTCGATCGTGACGCTGTCCCCCGCTCCAAACAATCCCGGCAGTCCCGGCACTTCCATCCCGGCAGTCACGCGCAGGGAACCGTCTTCTGCAGTTGGAAGCAAAGAAGCCTGGAACACCGGGTGAGCGGCACTTCCTGTCAGCCAGAGCGCTTCATCAAATGAGTGCCGGCTGCTGTCAGTATTCAGTGCTCCTTCTGTTTCTTCGGCGCGCCCCTCTTCTATAATCTGCACTTTCTGCTTGTGAAGAATCTGCCGAACCACCTGCTGAATCCGCCTGGTTTCGGTCGGCATGATGCCGCCGGAGGAAAACAAACGCACCGGATGGGCCGACCTGCGGTGCTTTTTCCGCCAGGCCTGGAGCGAGAGGGCCATTTCGACTCCGCCGTACCCGCTTCCAATGACCGCAGGCTGTTCCGCACAGCGCATTCGTTCTACCGTGTCCGGCACCCCAAGCGCCGGTTTAAGGACATGGGATCCCCTGCCGGCAGAAACACCCGCGGTTTTGGCTCCGATGTTAATCGAGGCCGCATCAAAGAACAGCGTGTCGCCCCGGTCCGTCTCCACCTGCTTTTGATGATAATCCACTTTTATCGCAGCCCCCTCCAGAAAAGACCCTCCGTGCCTGCGGCAGAAAGAACCCAGCTCCACGCGGATGTCTTCTTTTTCGTAGAGTCCTTCCATTAAACCGGAAAACATGCCGGAGTAGTAATGGTACGGACCCGGGGACAGCAGAATCCATTCTATCTCTTTTTTGTCTGCTGCGCTCCAGTCGCGGATCATCGTTAAATGGGCATGGCCGGCTCCGATTAGAATCAGGCGCTTGGGCATATCGCTTTCCTCCTTTCTCTTACCGGAACGTCTGCACGTATTTCTTGAGCAGCTTTGTTACGCTGCTGTCAAAAAGCTTTTCCCTCCAGTAAATGTCGGCTGCTTTTTTCAGGATTTCCCCGCGCGATGGGTACGGATAAACAATACTTGAAAACGAGCGGAGCGGCTTCTTCCAGGCTTTTGCCGCTACAACTTCGTGCATCCAGTCGGACGCATTTTTTCCAGCTGCATGCGCGCCTAAAATTCTGCCGCGCTTATCGGTAATAATTTTCATAAGCGGCGTTTTGTCCCGCTCTGCAATAAAACGGTCCACCTCTCCACCAGTTACTTTATATACATTGATGCTCTCTCCGTACTGATCCCTCGCCTGCTGCTCTGTCAGTCCAAGCCGGAACAGCTCCGGCTCTGTGTAAAAAACCCACGGCAGCGTGCTGTAGGACACTTTCCGGCGCAGGCCGAACACCGCGTTGGTGACGACAATCTGCCCTTCCAGGCCGGCCGCATGTGTAAATGCATACGTTCCGGTTACGTCTCCTACTGCATAAATATGAGGCGCTTTAGTCTGAAGCGTTGGTTTCACGGGGATACTGCCATCCTTTGCCGGGTCAATTCCTGCTTTGTCGAGCTGCAGCAAATCGGTATTGGGCCTGCGGCCGGCCGCAATCAGCAGCGCGTCCGCTTTTACTTTCTCCCCGTTGGACAAGACGGCGTACGTATGTCCGGAGGCGTCGTCTTTTTCCAGCGCCTCCACCCGTGTATCCGGAATAAAGTCAAGCTCTTCAAGCAGCGCATTCTGCACCTGCCTGCCAATCTCTTCTTCTTCATTCGGAAACAGCCGCGGCGCATTATCGACGATGGTCACGTTTGCACCGAGTCGGGCCAGTACCTGGGCGAGCTCTACGCCAACCGGGCCTCCTCCCACGCAGACGATGTGCCCGGGAAGTTCTTCGGCGTCGAAGATCGTTTCATTTGTGTAATATGGAAGCACCTCTATGTTATCGATCGGAGGAATAACCGGTTTTGAGCCAGTGGCAATCACGATCCGCTTTCCTTCAATTTCTTCGCCGTCCCCAAGCTTTACTGTGTGGGGGCCTGTAAATACAGCTTCTTTCAAAAACACATCCACGCCCATTTCCTCAAAGCGGGACACATCGTCCATTACCTGAATATCGTCTATCGCATCATGCACTCTCCGATTTACCTGTGCGAGAGAGACCTCACCGGAGAGTGTCAGATTATGCCGGGAAGCGGCCTGTCTTGCCTGATGAATTTCTTTTCCCGCCGCAATAAATGCTTTGGACGGCACACAGCCGGCGTGAAGACAGTCCCCGCCGAGGTTATTCTTTTTTTCAATCAACGCTACTGAAGCACCGAACTGGGCAGCACCGGATGCGGCCGTTAAGCCGCCGGATCCGCCTCCGATAATAATAAGATCGTATGTTTTCATTCTGCCGGCTCCTTTAATATTTTTTTAGCCTCCATTAAACGCTGGATGCCTGTAAACACTTCTACAAATAGAAATAACATCGTGGAATAAAGCAGAATCGAAGGAAACAGGATCATGATCGTAAACAAGATAAACCCTTCCGTCCGCTCTGCGAGCCCTGCCTGATAGTAAAAAGATTTTATTCCTTTTTGCTCCGAGACGGTACCAACCGTTAAAAACACGGTCATTGAAAAAATGATCGACACGCTCAGGAGCAGAAACAGCCACATTAAATCCGGGAATAAAAAAGCAAGCCCCAGCAGTACGCTGATCTCTACAAGCCGGTCAAACGTGACGTCCATTACGGTGCCAAAGGCAGAGGGCTTCGTTTTGCGGGCCATCGATCCGTCCACGGCATCCAGAAAACCGGAAATCCACAGCAGCAGGACGGCTGCGGGCCCAAACCCCAAATAAACAAGCGGCCCTGCCGCTACGCCGATAATAAAAGAGGCCACCGTCACCTGATTGGCGGACAATCCCCTGCGGAGAAAGAAATCCGCTGCATGTCCAATGACAGGCTGTACATATTTTCTGGCATGCGTATCAAGCATTAGCTATCGTCCTCATCTATGGATGCTTTATTGATAATATCTCTTCCTACTCTTACCCTTTTTAATAAATAAACAAAAGCGGTAATCGCCAGGAATACACTGGCAGCTATAATAATCTGTGTAAAGTCGCCGCTCACAAGTCCCGATCCAAGCAGGCTGTATCCGAGCGCTCCGGGGAAAATACCAATAAGCGTAGCGGCCGCATAAGCTCGGAAACGAATCGTCGACAGCCCGCAAATATAGCTGACCAGATCAAAATTCAGCACCGGAATCAGCCTCATAATGAGCGCATACAGGAATCCATTTTCATTCAGCTGGGTCTGAAAAACAGCGGCTTTTCCTTTCCACTTGCTGCCAATCACTTTTCCACCGAGCATCCGGGCAATATAAAAGGAAAGAATCGATCCTCCCATTGCACCGATCATAATGTAGATAACACCTTCTACCGGCCCAAAGGCAAGTCCTCCGGCCAGCGAAAAGACAGACGCCGGGAAGAATACGAGCGAGCGCAGTGTATAAAGGACGATATATACAACAGGCGCCATCCATCCGTAGGAATCGATCACCTGTTCAATATCGCCGGGACGAAATTGAAACACCTGGACATTCAGCCAGACCAGAACGGCAGCAACAACTGCCACCCCTGCAAGCAGAAGCGTTTTCTTATAGGTCATGCTTTCTCACCTTCTACCCGAAGCGTCGCCGTACTTTCTGAAAAAAGCAGGGACTCCTCCGGAGCGTAGAGAACCACCTGGTCTCCAGGCCGCGCAGCGTTGGATTCGTTCCGTAAAGCGATAATGACCTTTTCTTCCTCCAAATAATAATTGTAAAACTGTAGTCCGTAGGCTTGTCTTTCTTCCTGAACGACAGCCCGAAACGTCCGGGACGGCTCTGTGATTTTTTTAGTAGTTACTGCAGCGAGCGGCACGAATGCCCCTTCTTTTGTGAAAAATCCTTCCGACGCAAGCGAAGCAGCAATCGGATGGACCGGCCGGCGGTATAGTTCTTCCGGCAGCCCGGACTGCAGAATTTTCCCTTCACCGAGGACAGCCATTTTATCTCCCATCTGCTCGGCTTCCTCACGGTCATGCGTCACAAACAGCGCCGTCACTCCTTCTTCTTTCAGGACTTCCTTTACCCACAGCCTCATGGAGCGGCGGAGTTCTGAATCGAGGTGGGAAAATGGTTCATCCATTAACAGCAGCTTCGGCTTAACGATTAAAGCCCGGGCAAGCGATATCCGCTGCTGCTCGCCTCCCGAACATTCCGCCGGAAACTTTTTCCCGAATCCGGCAAGACCTACCTTTTCCAAAAAAATCTCCGCTTTCTGTCTTCGCTGTTTCACCGGCATTTTTTTTACTTTTAACCCGTAAGCGGTATTGTCCGCTGCATTCATATGTGGAAACAACAGCGGCTTTTGAAACATCATGACGACCGGACGTCGTTCCGCCGGCGTTCCTTTGACGTTTTCCCCGTTAATGAAAATATCTCCCGCGTCCTCTTTTATAATCCCGGCAATGGTCCGCAGCAGGGTCGTTTTCCCCGTGCCGGACCGTCCGAGAATGCTCATTGTTTCGCCCCGTTCAAGCTCGATATCAATCTCATTGAGGACGACATCGTTTTGATACTGTTTGGTTAAAGACCGAATCTCTAAATATGTCAAATTATCACCTGCCTTATCTTCGCTCGACCGCAGCAAACACTATTCGCAGTACCGCTTCCGCCAGTAGAATCACTACGAGGGGAAGCAGCGCAAACAGAATAGACAACGCGCTTACGACCGCTTCATTTGCTGAATTGGAGTAGGGAAAATACAAAAGAGACAGCATCGGCACCGTACCCCCTCCGATAATAACCGGCAGAATGTACTGGCCTGCTGTAATGACAACTGTTAAAAAAACGGCCGAACGCAGGCTTGGCATCATCTGTGGAAGCTGTACAAACAGTAAAGCCTGCAGCGGACTGCTGCCAAGCGATTTCGCCTGCTCTTCTGATTCCGGTCCCAGCCTTTCAAAGCCGGCGCGGATGACCCGGATCGTATAAGGCAGAGTTGGAATAAACAGCACGAGCGCGGTGCCGGGCCACGTATCGGCAAGGCCGGCACGGATAAACGTAAAATGAATGCCCATTGCAACGGCCGTCATTGGAATAAGAATCGGCAGAAACAGCAGATTATCAAGCCACAGCTTGCCTTTGAAATGCTGATAGGCAAGCATTTTCGCAGCCGGAACACCGAGAAGCAGATTTCCTGCCGTGACAACCAACGTTACCAGGACCGTTACTACCATCGACTGCCTTAATGCCGGATCACTGAAAGCTGTCTGCCACGCCTGCATCGATACAGCGGAAGGAAACAATTGCCCCCATCCCCACCCGGGGGCAATACTCTGCAAGAGCAGAAGCAGCAGGGGCAGAATACTAAATATAAGCAGAAATACACCTATTATTATTTTATGCTTCATATTATGCCCCGCCTCCTAAACGACTGCGCAGCTTGCGGACATACCACAAAACAAGCGCCGCGGCTGCCAGAATGGCTCCTGTGAGAAGCGTCATCGCAGCCAGCGCTTCCGGACGCCTGCTCCAGTCTCCGCTGTAAAACCATTCGTAGGCAAGAACAGCTCCCATTTCAGGAGAGGACGCACCAATGAGGTACGGCACTTCAAACGCGCCAAACACAAAACAAAAAATAATCAGGCCTGTTTCAAGTGTTCCTGGCTTCAAGAACGCCCACTCTATGTCTTTAAAGCGCTGTAAAGGGCCTGCTCCGAGAGCTGCCGCCGCATGGGCAAATTCTTTATTCATTTCCTGGTACACCGGGAGCATCATGAGGACAACAAACGGAATTTCCTTCCACACATACGTGAGAATCAATCCGATACCCCTGGAGTCATTTGTCAGTATAGGAAAATCAGCTATTGCATCAACCCATCCGATCGAGGCTGCGGCCGTAGAAAGCCAGCCGCTCTGCGAAAAAATCAATATAACGAGATAGGCTCCGACAAAATGGGGAAACACCATCGGAATCCAAATAAGAAACCGGCTGTACCGGTCTTCCAGGTAATGATACAGCCCTCTCGCAATAAAGATGCCGAGCACAAGCGAAATGACCGTAGAAACGCCGGCCACGTAAAGACTGAAAAAGGCGGAAGACCAAAAGCGGCTGTTATCCGCTAATGTCTGATAAACAGACAGGCTCCATTGCCCTCCTTCTCCTTCCAGGCTTCCGAGCAGTACCTGCAGCAGGGCATACCACACCGAACCTACAAGCAGCAGCAGTACCGGCAGAAGCCAGAGAGCTGCAGCTTTCTTACGGCTGAACAACTTCATCGTTCCATTTCTCTTCCAGCCAGCCTACATAATCGGCATCCAGCTCTGGAAGGTAGGCATCATCAAGCTCTTCCTGGGAAGGAACACTGTCCCCTCTGTCCACAGCTTCCATTGCGCTGCGGTCTTCTTCTGTCAAACGTCCTGGATCGAGGACGGAGCTCTCCCCCCACCCATCAGGATTCATTTTTTCAATCTGTGCTTCCGGAGAAAGCAGAAAATCCATTACAACCATCGCCCCACTAGGATTTCCGGCATTAAAGGGCATGGTGAGAAAATGCGTATTGCCGATAGATCCGCTCTCGAGCATAAACGTATCGGTGGTTTCCGGAAAGGTACCGTCCCGAATCAAGCTTTCCGCCCGCGCTTCGTTATACCCCATCGTCATGCTGACTTCACCGCGGCTGTAAAGCCGGTCCAGCTCTTCCACACTTGCCGGATACGTCTGCCCTTCTCTCCACAGGCTGCTTTCCCACGCATTTAAATAGTCCCACATCGGTCCGGTGTCTTCTTCGAGCATTTTCTCATCGAAGGCTTCCGATGCAAATGCCGGATCGTTTTCATACTGGTCATACATCAGCTGCCTTAAAAAAGCGTTTCCTGTAAAATCAGTGGCCTCCGGATACGTAAATTCTCCCGGGTTCTCTTCCACCCATTGGCTGAGTTCCTCCCAGGTGGCGGGAGGCTGTTCCACTTTTTCTGTATCATACATAAAAGTAAACTGCACCTTACCGAGCGGGGATTCCATTCCATCAGTCGGTGTCCCGAAATCAAGCGTCGTTTCCGGAGAGTCTGCCTCTATGTATTCATTAAAATGCGGCAGTTTTTCCGTAAATGATCCGAGAAGCAGTTCATTTTCCTTGGCGCTCCGGAAATTTTCCCCGTTCAGCCACAGAATATCCATCGTTCCCTCCTGCTCCCCTGCCTCTTTTTCGGTAAGGAGCCGCTGCAGGCTTTCTTCCGTAGCAATCGGCACCCGCTCCAATGCTATGCTGTGCTCCTGCTCTACGGCAGGGATCACGTACTCATCCATATATTGATTTAAGCCTTCATCGCCTCCCCACATAAACATGCGTACGTTCGAGCCGTCTGCTTCCGCGTTTATTGATTCCCAATCCTCCTCAAGCCAAGCTTCTGCTTCTTCTGTTTCTTCGTTATTGCTGCAGGCCGCCAGCAGACCTGTTCCCGCCAGAAAAATGCTTAATACCGCTGTTTTTCTCATTCGTGTCTCCTCCTCTGCTGTCTTTAGTTTACACGTTTTATTTCCGATTATCACAGATAAAGACCCTCCTCCTTTGTTGATACATTCTGGTATGTATTAAAAAAACCGCCGGAAGCATGATATCTTCCGACGGCACTATATGATTGTCCTTAAATTTCTGCCTGCAGAACGACTTCGCCCTCCGGCAGCTGATTATCCGGCTGCGGTTCTCTTGTAACTGCAATTGCGTCCCAATTCTGTCCGCTTTCGGTTAAAGAAAATACCGAGCCGCCCCGGCCTTCCGCATCTGTCGTGAAGGATCCGGCCGGTATTGGGGACTCTCCTTCAATCAGCCAGACCTGGTACACTTCGTCTCCTTCCAGACCGGCCAGCTCTTGAGCCTGCACGAGCAGCTCCGCCTGATCTCCGGATTCTGCAAGCGTTGCGATTCCTGTACCTTCGGCTTCTTCACCCGGCTCCAGGCTTGCTGTAACCACCGGGCTCGCTGTCTGGGTTTCCTGCTGTTCCTGCATCGCAGTTTCCATCGACGTCAGCTCTTCTTCCAGTTCTTCATTCTGCGAAGCTACCTGCTGCAGCTGAGTAGCTACAAAAACGTTGGCGCCTACCGATAACAGCAGGGCGGCTGCAAGAAGGCCGCCGATCAGGCCATAGCGTTTGCTTTTCGCTTTTCCTGTATACACTGCTTTCGGCTTACTGGATTCTTTCCTGCCTTCTTCCAATACCGAGCCAAGCACCCGTTCTTTCATTCCTGCAGGAGGATCGACCGGTTGCAATAACGAAGCAGGTTCTTCCATTAATTCTTCCCATTCCTGCAGCTCTTCTCTTAATTCTTTATCGTATTTCAGCTCATATTCAAATGCTTCTCTATCTCTGTCAGAGAGCTGATTGTTCAGATAGTCAAGAATTGCATCATGTTTGTTATTCAATTTCGATCCCCCTCTCCACAGCGACCATGCCTTTTAGCTTTTTGAGCGCCAGCCGGAGCCTGCCTTTTACCGTTCCAAGCGGAATGCCGCAGGCTTCAGCAATCTGGCTCTGCGACATGCCTTGGAAATAAAATAAACATATCATCCGCTGCTGTTCATCCGGCAGCTTATGAATAACGGCCTGAAGCTCTGTCCGCTCTTCTTTGCTTTCTATTTCCTTTTCTACAGAAGGCATTTGTTCATGGACAGAGTCTCTTTCCTCCCATTCGTATATTTCCATTTTCTTCTTACGGAGGTGATCAATAGAGGCGTTTCTCGTGATCGTCAACAGCCAGCTCGAGAATTTACCGCGGGACTCTGTATAGGTCCCCGCCCCTTTTCCTCTCCACAGCTTAAAGAATACATCCTGCATTACTTCTTCTGCAGCCTGTTTATCTTTTACCATATTATAAGAAAACGAGTACAATAGGCGTTCATAGCGGGTGTAGAGTATCTCGAGCGCTTCTTTATCCTGCGCCTGAATTCTCTCGTACAATTCCGCATCTGTTAATGTCGGCATTTCCTGTCCCCCTCTTCATTCAACATAAAAATAAATCCATCCGATCAGGGGGCTGCTTTTTGTACTTGTTTAGTATACGCAGGAAACCCCCGATTGGATGCTTTTCTCATAGAAAATAAGTCTACTGAATGAATGGTAACGCTTCACTTCTTTTTTTCTTTAGGCAGGAACCAGCTTTTATTAAGGATCAGCACAAGCATAACGGCGGATGCTGTATAAAGAACCTGGGAAAACGTTCCTCCTGCACCGGCAAAGGCCGTCAGAATGGCGGCATGCCCTGCCATAACAAGTGCCGCAGCTCCTGCCGGCTCCCGCTTTCTTCTCTTCGCTGCTACAGGATAGACTCCAAGAGGCAGTGAATATTCATACAACTTTGGAAAAGCGGAAAGCTGGCGGCCGTACAGGTAAACAACGGCAGTCGCTGCAATGACTTTTGCTGTGGTGCTTTCAGAATAAAACAGCAGCACGGAACCAATGCCCGTAAAAAGAACCCAGCTTTGTAGATAACTGCCTCTTCTAATAAAAGAAAGAATGCTTATGTAAAGCATTGGCCTTTTCCATGAAACAGCCTTTGCAGCAATGTCTGCCTTTTTCCAGAATCGTATTTTCTCCGGCAGAAACGGAACTTCTGCAAACTGGGAAGCCGCTCTGTAGAAACGAAGACTGAGAGCATGCTCCGTTTCCTGCACTTTCTGCCATTGAAATGGCAGCGCCTTCAGCCTCTGTCTTCTATCATAAACAAATACGGCGTAAAGAGCCATCACCAATCCATATAACCAGAACCAATGAAAGAAGAGCCCCAGCAGGGCAGCTGTTGTTAAAGAGGCCGGCACCGCCTTATCTATAAATAAAGCCGGCCGCGTATGCGTATAATAATGAAAATATGTACCCAGTATATGAAGTCCTGCTATACCGGCGGCTATTCCGTAAAACAAAACGAACGACTCTTCCTGCAGCGGGCCGGAGTAATAATAGGTTCCAGTGTAAACAAGGGCCAAAAGAAGCAGCGGTACCTTTCGGATAAAGGAAAAACGGCGTCCCCACCCCAGCAGTTCATCAATTCGGCTTTCAGCCGGCAGCAGAAACACCATATCCGCCGGCTTTACGAGCAGGCGCTGACTCGTACGAAGCAGCAGCACAGACCATAAAGCGGCGGCAGTTACCTGCCAGACCGGTCCGTGCTCAGCGCTTTGCAGCCAGGCACCGTAATAATAAAAACTGATCACAATGACAGCAATAGCGGCAACCACCAGGCCGCCGCTCATCATGTACCCTCCATATTTCATGCGTTCCTGCATGTAGGCTTCTGTCCGTTTCTGCATTAATTGTAGTAAAAACATGAAAGGAGCCTCTTTTCTTTTATTAAATTACGAGCATCAATACGTAGTGAAGGAAAAACAAGGAAGAAATCACGTACATAATAGGGGAAACCGAGCGTGGTTCACCCAGTGCCAGTTTCAGCAGCGGATAGGCAATAAATCCGAATGCAATCCCATCTGCTATCGAATACGTTAACGGGATCAGCCCGATAATCAAATACGCCGGAAGCCATTCCGACATATCCTGGAAACGAATATGGCGGATTTCCTGTACCATCAGTCCGCCAACAATAATCAGCACCGGCGCCACTGCCCCATCAGGAATAACAGTAAACATAGGAGCAAAGAAAGCGGAAGCCAGAAACAAGACACCGACCGTAATAGCTGTAAGACCGGTTCTTCCCCCTTCCGCGATACCGGAAGCACTTTCCACCGTTGGAATGGTAGGCGATGTTCCAAACAGGCCGCTTGTAAAAGCAGACGCGGCAGAGGCCTGATACGATTTCGGGAATTTTCTTTTGTCCGGAAGCATGCCATTAAGAAGACCCATACTCTCAAACATCAAAATAATCATTAAAGAGAAGACGGCTGTCCAGAAAGACAGCTGATACACCCCGCTGAAATCAGAGGCACCGAGCATCTGTCCGTAGCCTGTAAACTGAATACTATCTGCCTGCGGCGGATTGGTCAATCCAAACAAAAACGCGACACCCGTTGTCAGGACAATGCCGATCAAAAAACTTCCTTTCACTTTCCGGACAAACAAGGCCATTGTAATGACCAGGCCAAGAATCGTCAGCAGAGCCTGTGGAGAGGAAATCGCCCCCATCGTTACGAACGTTTCCGCGTCCGCTGTGATCAGCTGCCCCTTCTGCAGTCCGATAAATGTTAAAAAGATACCTACTCCGACGGTAATCCCTATTTTCAATGAATCCGGCACTGCCCTGACCATAATGCCGGCAAGCGGTGTAATGGTCGCTATGAAAAACAGCAGCCCTGCCGCAATAACAGCAGCAAGCCCCTGCTGCCAGGTAAGTCCGAAGCCCTGCACAATCGTATACGTAAAAAATGCGTTAATCCCCATTCCCGGTGTGAGAATCATTGGGGCATTTCCCCAGCCGCCGATCATAAAGCATCCGGCTGCCGTTGCCAGGATCGTCGCTGCAAGGGCATACGCATATGGAATGCCGGCATCGGCAAGAATCGCCGGATTGATAATCAAAATATAAGCAATCGTAAAATAGGAGGTGAGGCCTGCGAGAAGCTCCTGCTTTAACGTCGTCTGGTTTTCCTTAAAATGAAATAATCGATTCATGTGTATCCCCATTTTCTAACAAAAGTTACAGGCGGACGTGCCTCCTGCAGCTTTTTCCACAAAAAAAGCTACAGATCTTCTATTTAACTAGAAGACCCGTAGCCTGGAGAAATGTGGCTCTCCTGTAGAAACCCTGAACCCTTATCGTCCAGATTATACGAGTATGACGTCCGTTTTGTACGAGGGTTATTATATATAATCCTTCCGTATATTGCAACTGGTTTCTTCTATTTTAGATGGGCACGGAAAAAATCTATAAAAAAAGCACCCTCGAAGGGTGCTTACATGCTGCTTTCTATTCTACACGTTTTTCAACCGTATCCTGGACTTCCTGATCTTCATAACCAAGCTTGCCTTCGCCTTCTGAATCAATGTCGTCCACGTTCATCTGTACTTCCACTACTTCAAGCCCTGTCATATGACGGACGTTTTCTGTGATTCTTCTTTTTACTTCATCATAGACTTTCGGAATGTTTGATCCGTACTTGATGATCACATTCAAATCGATGGCAGCCTGCTTTTCGCCTACTTCAGCTGTTACGCCTTTTGTAAGGTCTTTTCTGCCCAGTCTTTCCGTCAGACCTTCTACTGCTCCTGTACTCATAGACAAAATACCTGGAATTTCTACTACAGACAATGCGGCAATTTTTTCAATGACACCTGTATTATACGTCAGGTCTCTTTTGTTTTGATCCGTTGCATTTAATGGTGTTTGTTCAGCCATTGGACTCAGTCTCCTTTATTCTTTATAGGTTACGTCTATGATGATATACCCGGTTAATAAGAATCCCTAACATTTATTTTGAAAATATTTGTATTTTTTTTCGTGTTCTCTCTAATTTTTGGTTAATTTCGACCTAAATAAGATAAAACCCCCATCAAAACAAAAGATATTCCAATAAAATTTATTTCCATTAATCAAATACATGTTTTTACAAATGGGTAAAAGGGGAATGCAGTAACTATTCCACCAATGAAAGGCGGTGAAGAAATATGAACGAAGATAAAAAGCAGCTTCTTGATTATAGAGGAAGAATCGTAAGCATTATTATCGCATTGCTTCTTGTTGTTGTCTTTTTGTTCTGGGGCTTTGGAGAAGCTGTCGTTGTAGCTCTCATTTTTGCTGTAGGGTACCTGGTAGGAAGACAGTTGGACGGACACCGGGATATTCAAGTATGGACGCAGAAAACACTGCGTTATTTTACTGAAAGAAGATAATCAGCAGAAGGAGGCGCAATCATGACGGTTGCATTACGATTTTTCTTATTTATATTTGTAGTATTAAACCTTGCGCTTGCAGGTGTTCTCATAGCCGGCTTCTTTCAGTGGCAGCCGGTCGTCCAGGTTATAGAAACCTACTGGACGCAGGCATCCTACATGTCACCGGAATGGTGGATTGGATTAGCGGCAGCAGCAGCCTGGGCTCTTATAAGCTTATTATTTCTTCTGCCGGCCCTTAAACCAAAAAAGAAGCCTAAAGAAAAATTTGTCAGTTCTTCTTTATCCAGCGGAAAAGTGAATATTCCGTTTCATACTATAGAAAATATTGCGTACCGAAGCGCGATCACGCGCCAGGGTGTTACGGATGTTCATGTCACGTGCACCAGACAGCAGGAAAACCAGGTGGCACTTCACCTGAAAGTAACACCAAATGAAAGAACCCCTGTTCAATCTCTTTCTTCTGATATACAGGAAGTAGTAAAAACAGATGTAGAACGTATTGCAGAAGTAGATGTTTCCAGTGTAGATGTATCGCTCAGCAAGCGTACTGCAGGAGAACAGGGCCAGCAGGCAAGAGTTCAATAACCAGGGCTCTATGAGAAAGGAGGGTACACTTTGTCATTTTTCCTACGATTACTACTCATTATTCTAGCCATTGTTAATATAGCTGCCGCCGTTCTTACGATAGGTGCCATATTCGGCCTTGCATCCGGCCAATGGATTACAAGCTTTGCGGTGAATGCTGATTTCTCATCCACTCCGGGAATGATCGCACTTATTACAGCTGTTGTATGGCTGATATTTAGTATTATCGCCCTGATCGCAGCTGTTAAATTTAAAAAGAAACGCTCCGGCGAGCGGATTGATATGACTATGCCAACGGGCAAAATCAGTGTATCAATGAAAACATTCAAAAAAATCGCCTATCATAATGCGATGGCTGAGCCCGGCGTAACAGACGTCAAAATGACCGGCTACCATTCCCCGACAGATGAATCTGTTTATATGAAACTTGATATTATGGTAGACGGCCAGGCTCCTCTGCAGACGCTGTCCAGAAATGTGCAGCGTTCCGTAAAAGAAAGCATTGAAAAGATTACGGAAGTACGTGTAAGCGATATTAACATCAGTATCTCGGATCAGATTTCCACCGGGCCGATGGAAGAAGCACGCGTGCAGTAATACAAATTCCACTATGTGAGGAGAAATGAATTATGCAGCAAAACCAGGACAGCACCCGTTCCAACGAAAATAATTCAAAGCAGCGTATTCCCGGAAAACTTAGAATTGATGATAACGTAGTGCAGAAAATCACCGGCCTTGCCGCTGTTCAGACGGACGGCGTTCTCGCTATGAGCGGCGGACCGATGGAAGGCCTGAAAGAAGCGTTCGGCCGCAAAAGCCTTCGCAAGGGAATCAGCACCGAAGTGGGAGAAAAACAGGCAGCCATCGATTTGAATATTATTATCGAATACGATAAAAGCATTCCGGAAGTCTATAGAAATGTAACCAATAACGTAACAACAGCTATCGAAAAGATGACCGGCCTCGAAGTGGTTGAATTAAACTTATATGTAGATGATATTGATACAGCAGATGACGCCAAGCTCGGCGACCGTAAACAAAATCAACTGGAGACCAGTGATACGACACCTCGCGTGCAGTAAATACAGCTGTTCCATCCGTACGTTCATTAACTCAAGAAATGAGGTGTAGAATCGTGTCCATATTATTTCGAGCCGCGCTCTTTCTTTTTGCCGCCGGCAACTTGTTTATTTTATACACGGTCATCGGAACATGGCTTAACTGGGGGACAGCTCCCTGGATAGAAAATTCCATCCTCGGCGTGTCTCCAGGCTCCGAACCTTTCTGGATTGTACTGTTGTTGGCGGTCCTGTGGATTGTTCTCAGTGTCCTCATATTTCTCGGTGCTTTCCGCTATACGAAGAAATATAGACTGCCTGATATCCGCTGGAAAAACGATGAAGGCCATGTTGATGTGTCTAAAGATACTATTAAAAATATTGTCTATCGGAACATTAACAACTATGAAGGCCTCGACAGCTCTGAAGTACAGATTCAGCATATCGAGTCCGACAACGCCCTGAACGTCCGGGCCTATATTACAGTAAATGGTAAAGCCCCTATCCAGACACTTTCCGAAAACATTCAGGAGTCCGCAAAAGCTGACCTGCAGCGTATTACGGAAATGGATGTCAGAACGTTCGATGTGATTATTAAAGACAACCTCGAGCCTAGCCAGTCTATTCCTAAAGGGCCTAAAGTTTCCAGAGTGCAGTAATTATACATTCTATAAGGTGGTGTACAAATCATGAACGAAGAAAAAGAACAATACCAGACTAATGCTTCTCAGCCTGCCTCTTCTTCCAAGCAGTGGATTGACTACAGAGGACGAATTATATGTACAGTATTGGCACTGCTTCTAGGAGTTATTTTCTTATTATGGGGATTCGGTGAAGCACTTGTTGTAGCCATCTTTTTAGCGGTGGGCTATATTATCGGCAGACAGCTGGACGGCCACAAAGACTTTCAGGTCGCCACCCGGAAGACAATGGAGTTTTTAACTGCACGCAGATAAACAAACGGCCGAACGAAAGTCACTATTACTATTTAGGAGGCAGTTAAGATGCAAAACGGACCAAACGGACCAAACAGAAAAAGAAGCGATAAGTCGCAAAGAAGAAGCAGCAAACCGGAAGCAACTCCGGCAGAGGAGCAAAAAGAGTCAGCTGATCGTATGGGGGGGCCCGGGTCTCCGGCAAGAAACATGGAAGGGCGGACGCCGGTGAAAACATCAGGCGATTCTTCCTCTGAAAAAAAGGATAGCCTTCCTGCCGAAACAAAAGATAACAGCTCGACTACTTCTGTATCAGTACCTGCAACAACCACGAGCAGTATTTCAACAAACACACCAAACAACCCACCCTCTTCCACTTCTATTTTAATTGATGAGGAAGTAGTAAAGAAAATAGCGGCTGTTGCATTAATGCGTGTTGACGGTATTGTTGGAATGAGCGGCGGCGTTGTGGAAGGTATTACCGACCGGCTGGGCAGCGGCAACCTGACAAAGGGTGTCAGTGCCGAGGTAGGAAAAACCCAGGCCGCCCTCGATGTAAATATTATTGTAGAATATGATAAAAGCATTCCGGCGATTTTTGAAGAAGTACAAACTCATGTTGCTCACGATATCGAGCGGATGACCGGCCTGGAAATTGTAGAAATTAATTTAACGGTCGACGATATCGATAAAGCCGGAGACGACAAACTTGCTCCTCCGGAAGAAGCACCAAAAAACACCGCACCACCGCGTGTTCAATAACTATTTCAAAGCTGCCGGAGACCCGGCAGCTTTTTTTGTCGGCTTTCCGACCGGGTTCATTTCTCATTCGATAACCGGAGAACTATGATAAAATAAGGGAGTATATGTGATAACAAAGACCTTATTATATAGGAAAATAGAAAGAATGGAGAGAAGCTAGATGAAAACAATTGCAATTGATATGGACGGCACTCTTCTCCACGAAGAAGGCTACATTACGAAAGAAAATGCTTCCGCCCTGGAAAAACTTCAGGAAAACGGAGATAAAGTGGTAATCGCTACAGGGAGAGGCATGCCTGATGTGCAGCGCCTTCTTAACGAAGTAAATGTTACGCCTGATGGTATTATTTCTTTGAATGGCGCTATCGTTTCCTGGGGAGAGAACATCATCCGGGAAGTTCATATGATCCGCGAAGATGCTGTCGCTTTAATGCATTGGCTCGATGAACAGCAGATTTACTATCATGCCTACACAAACAAAGGTATTTATACGCCTCCTCAGTCCAGCGACTATTTCCGCAGTGACCTGGATGCCTTCACTGCAGGCCTTGATAACGGTAATGAAGTCAATGAACGGATTTGGAATGTAGCAGAAGGCCACCGTCGGAAATCAAAGATGAAAGAGCTTCCTGAGCCGGCATTCATTGAAGAAAATCAAATTACTGTTTATAAATTCCTTATTTTATCCATGCTTGGCGATAAACTGCAGGGATGCCGAAACAGCTGGGAAGACGAGGAAAGCATACACATCACCTCTTCCGGCCGCGATAATCTGGAAATCATGCACCCTAGTACCCAGAAAGGCATTGGCCTGATGCATTTAACGGAGCATGCCGGTCTTTCCATGGACAAGACCTTTGCGATCGGGGACAATTTTAACGACCTGCCTATGTTTGAAAAAGCAGCCACCAGTATCGCAATGGGAAATGCTGAACCGGAAGTAAAAAAAGCAGCCGATTTTGAAACGACGCATCACAATGAAAGCGGCGTGGCACATGCTATTGAAACATTTGTACTAAACGCTCCGGCTAACAGAAGCTTAACCTGATAAAAGGTTTGCTTCCCTGCGGTCCCATTGTTATAATAATTTTTGGATAAATTAATATGAAGCAGTATGAACGAAAAACAAATTGACTGAAAACCCAATTTAATAGAGAAGCCTCATCACTGGATGAGGTAGAGGCGCGGATGAAAAGGAGTATGTGCAGATAGGGTGACACCGATAACCTGTACAAAAAGGTTTCTCCGCCGAAATGCCCGGACAGGTCATCTTCCGGACGTTGGGCCTGTATTAAATAAATACAGGACTGCCGCAGCATGGTCTGCGGAGTGCTACCTGTTTTCACCGGATCCGAGGTGTCCGCTGCATGGTGACAGTCTGTCTCCGTGCAGTTTTTTTATGGCCTGCGGCCGGCCCTTTCTTTCCATAAAAATCAGGATACAGGCTTTTTGATATGTGCTGTCATACGTAAGCTTCACGACGAATTGGAGGAATCATAATGGAAGAATTATCTGCTCTGTCGCTTTTGCCGCCCCTTCTGGCTCTGGCGATGATTATCATTACACGAAAGGTTCTGCCCTCCCTTGGGCTGGGTATTTTAATCGGTGCCCTCCTCATTAATGACTGGTCTATCCTTGCGTCACTCTCGTACATATGGTCTATTTTTACCGGTTTTTTCTACACGGATGGAGCCATTAACACGTGGGAGCTTTATATTATTTTCTTTCTGCTTATTCTCGGAGTCATGGCTGCCTTAATCAGCCTGTCCGGTGGCAGCAGAGCGTTTGGAGAATGGGCTCTGCGCCGTGTGAAAACCAGAACCGGCGCGCAGCTCGTCACGTTTTTATTTGGTATCTTAATATTTATTGACGATTACTTCAACAGCCTGACAGTTGGCCAGGTGAGCCGTCCTCTAACCGACCGCCACGGCATTTCCAGAGCAAAACTTGCCTACATTGTTGATTCTGTCGCAGCTCCTGTCTGTGTTATAGTGCCGCTTTCCAGCTGGGGTGCTTATATCATTACGATTATTGCCGGCATCCTTGAGTCCTATCAGGTAAATCAATACAGCGGCCTGCAGGCATTTTTGTATATGATTCCGATGAACTTCTATGCGATAACGGCCCTTCTGCTCGTTCTCCTGATGATTGTCTGGAAAGTAGATATCGGCCCAATGAAAAAACATGAGCGTCTTGCACTTGAGGACGGCGTGCTGTTTGACAGCTCCAAGCTTGGCTTGCCGGGCGAAACGGGCGGACAGCTTGATGAATTAACCGGCCGCGTCCGTGACCTTGTTCTTCCTATCGTTGTTCTTGTAGCTGCAACGATCGTATTTATGATCATCACTGGTGCTCAAAATGCGGAAACCGTGACAGCGTTAAGCGTATTTGCCGAAACGGATGTGTCCGCGTCTCTTGTATACGGCGGCCTTATTGGATTAGCCGTTGCTCTTATCCTTACCCTTACTAAAAAGCCAAAGTCTTCTATGGTCGGCAAAGCAGGCACAGCAGGTATTAGAGCAATGATGCCGGCAATTTATATTTTGATTCTTGCCTGGATTATTGTAGCTGTAATAGACGAGCTGCAGACAGGCGCATACCTTGCTGCTTTAATTGATGGCAGTATTCCGTTGTTTCTGCTGCCTCTGCTGCTGTTTATTGTTGCCGGTTTTATGGCTTTCTCGACCGGGACGTCCTGGGGAACATTTTCGCTTCTCCTTCCGATTGCCGGAGAAATTGCAGCAACGCTTGATATTACGATGATGCTGCCTTTCTTAGCCTCTGTGCTGGCCGGTTCTATTTTCGGAGACCACTGTTCTCCTATTTCCGATACGACGATTCTTTCGTCTACCGGGGCAGGAAGCCATCATATTGATCACGTCGTGACACAGCTTCCTTATGCTCTTATTGCAGCCGGTGCTTCTTCAATAGGCTATCTTGTTCTCGGCCTGTCCGGAAGCATGTGGCTTGGTCTCTTAACGGCTGTCGTACTGCTTGTAGCTGCTGTCTATCTCACAAAAGTATTTTTGTCCAAATCAGCTCCAGCCTCAGCTTAATACAATTTAAAATACAAAAAGCCTGCGGATATCATCCTCCGCAGGCTTTTTTATTAAATTCTATTAGATAGACGTTGGTACCTGGTTAAAGCAGCGCTTGTAGATCCACTGGTAGTCGCGCTCAGTAAGGTCTCTTGGGTTTCCTTCTGTCTGAGGATCCTTCATTGCTTCTTTAGAAAGACGATCAATCATATCAGAAGAAACGCCCTGCTCTTCAAGATTTGGAATATCCAGATCTTCTGCAAGATCATACATCCATTTCACAGAAGCTTTAGCCGCTTCCTCTGTTGTCATGCCGACTGTGTCAATGCCAAAAGCCTGTGCCATACGGGCAAAACGCTCAGGAGCACCTTTCCAGTTGTACTCCATTACAGGTCCCATCATCGTTGCTACACACTGGCCGTGGGCCACAGGAATAATGCCGCCAAGCGTCTGGCTCATTGCATGGGCTGCACCTGCAGATTCGCTTCCGTATGAAAGGCCGGCAAGCATAGCAGCCTGGGCCATGCCGTAACGGGCTTCCAGATCCGCGCCGTCTGCATAAGCACGACGAATGTATTTGGATGCATATTCCATCGCCATTAAGGCTACAGCATCTGTAACAGGCTGGGCAAATTTCATTGTATAACACTCTACCGCGTGGGCAATGGCATCAATACCCGTCATTGCTGTTACGTGCGGCGGCATAGAAACGTGAAGCTGTGGATCAAGAATCGTAAGGTGAGCCGCGATTAATGGACCGCCCGTATTAAACTTGAATTCACGCTCTTCATCTGTAATAACTGCCCACTGTGTTACTTCAGAACCGGTTCCTGCTGTTGTCGGGATCGTCGTAAGTGGCGGAATGCGGTTAACAAGCGGCTTTTTGCCGTCTGCTGCTTCATAATCCAGTACTGAACCTTCGTGTACTGCTTCTACACCGATCGCCTTCGCTGTATCCATAGAGCTTCCGCCCCCTACTGCTACAAGGCCGTCGCATCCTTCTTCCTTAAAGACTTTTGATCCTTCTGCAATAAGACGCACGGGAGGGTTAGGCTCAACTTTATCGAAAAGAACAACCTCCACGCCGGCTTTTTTCAAATGTTCAATAACCGGGTCTACGACGCCGGCTTTATAGATGCCGGGATCTGTGGCAAGAAGCACTTTTGTAGCACCTAACGCTTTTACTTCTTCGCCGATATGTTTAATGGAGCCAATTCCGTGTTTAATGGCGGTTGGCAGCTCAAACGTGTGATAACTTAACATAGATTCTACTTTCATATTCAAACTCATATACAATTCCTCCTATAGGACCGTTGTTTTTTTATATTCCATGTATGGTAAAGCCCCGGATCTCCGCCCGGTTCCCCGTGCGGATAACCGGATAGTATTATTAAGCGAACCAGTTAACGGCTGCCGGCTTTTTGTTGCGGAAAATGTGCTTCACTTCTGTATACTCCTCAAGGCCGATGTGACCAAGTTCGCGGCCGAAACCGGACTGCTTGTATCCACCCCACGGCGCCTGTGCAAAGTATGGGTGGAAATCGTTAATCCATACCGTACCCATGCGAAGCTTGGCTGCAACGTTTTCAGCTTTGGCGATGTCATTTGTAAAGACAGCACCGGCCAGGCCATAGATGGTATCGTTGGCAAGCGTTACCGCTTCTTCTTCTGTTTTGAATGTTTCAATAGTAAGAACCGGACCGAAAACTTCTTCTTGAACGATTCTCATGTCCGCCTTACATTCTGTAAAGATAGTCGGCAGATAGAACGAACCATTCTGCAGCTCTTCCTGCTCTGGACGGGAACCGCCGAGAACAAGCTTTGCTCCTTCTTCCTGTCCAATTTCTACATATTTCTCAACCTTGGCACGATGTTCATTGGAAATAAGCGGACCGGATTGGGTGCTTTCTTCGAACCCGCTGCCAAGTTTAATGTTTTTAGAGCGTTTTACGAGCTCTTCTACAAATTCATCGTGAATGCTTTCTTCTATAATAAGACGGGATCCGGCAGAGCATACCTGACCGCCGTGGAAAAATACAGCATTCATTGCCTGGTCGACCGCTGTATCAAAGTCTGCGTCGGCAAAAACGATATTCGGGTTTTTCCCGCCGAGCTCAAGCGCAATTTTCTTTACGTTCACGCTTGCGGCCTGCATAATTTTCTTTCCTGTGTCGATGCCTCCAGTAAAAGAGATCAAATCGACGTCAACACTTTCGGAAAGCTCAGCTCCGACAGTCGCACCAGGACCTAACACAAGATTGGCTACGCCTTTTGGAAAACCGGCTTCTTCCATTAATTCAAATACTTTTACAGTGGTAAGCGGCGTAATTTCACTTGGCTTTACCACAATCGTGTTTCCGGCAGCCAGTGCCGGGGCAATTTTCCAGGCTGCCTGAAGCAGGGGATAATTCCACGGGGTAATCTGTCCGCAGACGCCGACCGGCTCTCTAACCACACGGCTTTCTGAATCCGGAAGAGGAGAAGCAATGACTTCTCCCCCATTTTTGTCGGCAAGTCCTGCGAAATATTGGAAGACACCGGCAATATCATCCATATCTGCGCGGCTCTCTACCATCGTTTTTCCAGTATCGAGCGTTTCAAGTTCAGCCATCTCTTCATTATCACGCTTGATAAAGTCAGCTATTTTCTGGATAAGAAGCCCTCTTTCTGCAGCCGGGGTGCCGGCCCATTCACCGTTATCAAACGCTTCGCGCGCTGCCTGAACGGCCGCCTGGGAATCTTCCCTTGAGCCTTCAGCAGCCGTTGCAATCGTCTCCTGGTTGAATGGATTTAAAATACTGCGGGTGTTTCCTGATTTGGCTTCTACCCATTCTCCGTTGATATACATTCTCTTATCGGACAAGTAAAACGCCTCCTTCTATTTTTTTCATTTGTTTACGTTTGTTTAATTTGTTTTAAAAAAATTTAACGTTTCGAACAATTTAAATTTAACACGTAGGAAATTATCTGTCAAAAAAATTTTCGCGTTTTTTTATTATTACCATATATAGAAATTTCAGCGGCACCATTTTCCGGGGCTCTGCTTTTATTAAACCTTTGACAATCTTCGTTATTGCGTTATCATTAAAAAAGTAAAGAAAATATTTAACAAATTTAATTTATTACATTCAGAGGAGGGGTTTAATGTCTAACTCCCATGATGAACAGGCTAGAGAGTCGCTCGAAAACGCAAAGGATCTTGTAGTCGATTCGATAGCAGAAACAATGGACTTGTACGGAGTGACCCGAAGCGTCGGCACTTTATATGGCACGATGTATCTCGAAGGAGATATGACATTAGATGAGATGCGGGAGCGCCTCGGTATGAGCAAGCCGAGTATGAGTACCGGGGTAAAAAAACTGCAGGAATTTAACATCGTTAAAAAAACGTTCCGGAAAGGCAAACGCAAGCAGACCTACATTGCAGAAAAAGATTTCTTTCACTTCTTCAGTAACTTTTTCAGCAAAAACTGGGAACGCGAAGTAAAGATCAACCTGGAAGCTATTGCTGATGCACAAAAGCAGCTGCAGGCCATCCTGGAAACGCCGGAGTATTCTGAAGAGATCAAAGAAGAAGCCCGGGAACTTGCTTCCTTTCTCGAACGATCCAAAGCCTACTACCGCTGGCTTGACAGGCTTGTGGAATCCATTCAGAGCGGCGCCATTTTTAATTTAATTCCACTGGAAGAATCAGACAAAAGCGAATAAAAATCTCCATGCATGTATCCGGAGCAGAATGATGTTCTGCGGAAAGGGATACGTGTGCCCGAAAATATATTCAAAATATTCTGACTAATAAAAGGAGTCATACAGATGAAAGATACAACGATGAATTTACTCAAATCGTTCGGCTTTATCCTGCTTATGCTGGGAGTCGTCGTGTACGTGGCTTTTACAGATGCAGATATTGTCTGGAGCGGGTTTATTTCCATGCTTTTATTTTACGCGCTTATCTATTACATAGGGGCATTTATGGCCTCAAAAAAATCCGGCTCGCTCGATGATATGATGGTAGCCCGCCGCAGCATGCCGCTCGGTGTAGCGATGTTTACGATGTCGGCTACCTGGGTCGGCGGCGGCTTTATTAATGGAACGGCCGAATCTACATATGCGGACGGCCTCGTCTGGGCCCAGGCCCCCTGGGGTTACGCGCTCAGCCTGATTATCGGCGGTATTTTCTACGCCAGAAAAATGCGCCGCTACGAATTTATGACAATTATCGATCCGCTTGAACAGCGTTTCGGCAGGAAAATGGCCGGCCTTCTCTACATCCCCGCCCTGCTCGGTGAGCTGTTCTGGAGCGGCGCTATCCTTACTGCACTCGGCACGACGTTTGGAACGATTCTCGGGCTTGATTTCACGACCTCAATTATTATTTCAGCGATAATCGCTGTTGCTTATACGGTGTTCGGCGGCATGTGGGCTGTTGCTTATACCGATGTGTTTCAAATGGGCGTTTTACTTATCGGCCTGTTTCTTATTCTTCCCTTTGCTTTTGGAAGCACAGACAGTCTCGGCGCAAACTGGTCGAACTACCAGGCAGACTTCGGCTCGTATGCCAGCCTGTTTCCTCCACTGGACGGCTGGAATCATCCGGACTGGGGAAACTGGTACTGGCACTGGTGGGATTACGCACTGCTTCTCATTTTCGGCGGTATTGCCTGGCAGGTGTATTTTCAGCGTGTGCTTTCTGCCAAAGACGAGAAAACAGCGATGTGGCTTTCCATCTTTGCCGGTTTCATCTGCATGCTTGCAGCTCTTCCCGCTGTATTGATTGGCATTATCGGATACAATGCAGATTGGAGCGCGTTTGGTGCAGCCGATCCTGAATCAGCGGCGATGGTGCTGCCGCACGTGCTTCGTTTTCTCACACCGGAACTCGTTGCAGCGCTCGGTCTCGGCGCATTGGCGGCCGCTGTGATGTCGTCGATGGATTCTTCCATTTTATCGGCGTCTTCAATGGCTTCCTGGAATATATACAGGCCGTTGTTTCGTCCGAAAGCTTCCCAGGACGAGTTGAAAAAAGTGATTAAACGCTCCATCGTGCTGATGGGGATGGCTGCTACTATTATTGCGTTAAACGTAGGCAGCGTCTATACACTGTGGTATTTAGCATCAGACTTAGTCTACTGCATCTTATTTCCCCAGCTGACGATGGCTTTATTTTATAAGAACGCCAATGTGTACGGCTCCATTGCCGGTTTCTCTACAGCCTTGTTTCTAAGGCTTGGCGGCGGCGAGCCCGCAATGGGACTGCCGCACTTTCTTCCCTACCCGATGATAGAAGATGGCCTGGTCCTGTTTCCATTCCGGACGCTGGCCGCGGTTTCGGCTTTTGTGATGATCTTTGTTGTATCCGAAGCCACAAAAAAGAATTGCCGCCCAAAACCGCTTTTAATGCCGCACGAACGAAACAACAATGACGCATTGTAAGATTTGAATTAAAAAAGACTCAGGCAGCTGCCTGAGTCTTTTTAATGCTTTATTTTACGATCAGTACCGGACACTGAACCCGTTTGGCCACTTTGTGGCTGACGCTTCCAAGTACCATCGTCTGAACTTGATTTAAACCGCGGCTTCCGATAACGACGCATTGATAGGAACCTTCATTGGCAAACTTCACAATGGTCGGTCCCGGATCGCCGTGTTTAATATGAATATCATAGGAAATGTTTTTTTCTTTCAGCTTTGTTTGAATAGGAGCAAGCTTTGCTTTTCTTTTGCTGTTAATGACGTTGGAATCACCGTATTTCAATACGTCTGCTTTTGATTTGTCTCCATCTACTGCGAAAATGATGTCCATATGGGAATCCTGTTCGTGTTCTACCATTGCTATTGCGTGTTCGGCAGCACGCACGGAATTCTCTGAACCATCAGCTGCAAGCAATACTTTTTTATACATCGCCATCTCTCCCTTACTGTATATATACGACAAAAAAGAAAGAAATCCCTTCTACTTTCTATCTGTTCCCGGGATAAAAAGTAAAAGAAATTCCTCTTTTCCGGTTGGGAAGTAACCTGCTCATTAATGACCGGAAATCATGCCATCGAGCTTTTCGATTAAACGGGAGCTTTCTTTATTGACGCCGATAAAGCTCGTTGTAATATCTTTCTGCTTGTACTTGCTCTTGACTTTATCCAATGCTTCTACAGCAGAATCATCCCACACGTGCGATTCGGAAAGATCAATATCTACGTGCTTGATGCCCTCTTCCGCATCTTTCTCATAGTCGAAGCTTTTTGTAAACTCTGACACTGAAGCGAAGAACAGCTGGGCCTGAACAAGGTACGTTTTTGTCGTATTGTCGCTGCTCTTCTTTTCTGTAATTTTCACACGCGATATTTTTGCGGCGAAAAATACCATGCTGAGAAGAACACCGGCGAATACGCCGATCGCAAGGTTATGCGTATAAACGACAACAATAACCGTCAGTACCATAACGATCGTATCTGATTTTGGGATCTTCGGCATCGCGCGGATGGAACCCCAGTCAAAGGTACTGATGGCTACCATAATCATGATACCGGCAAGAGCAGCCATTGGTATCTGGACAACCAGCCCTCCGAGAATAATAATAAGAAACATTAAAAACACGCCGGCTACTAATGAAGATAAGCGGCCGTTTCCGCCGGATTTTACGTTAATGACGGATTGGCCGATCATCGCACAACCTGCCATACCACCGAAAAATCCAGTCACTACGTTGGCATAGCCCTGTCCTTTGGATTCTTTATTTTTATTACTGTCTGTATCGGTCATATCATCTACAATATTTGCTGTCAGCAGCGACTCAAGCAGACCTACGACAGTCAGTGATAAAGCATAAGGAAAAATAATGGCAAGCGTTTCGAAATTTAATGGAATATCCGGAATTAAAAAGATCGGCAGCGTGCTTGGAAGTGCCCCCATATCTCCAACATCACGGACATTAAATCCCATAAAAATGGTAAATGCACTCACTAAAACAATGGCAATCATCGTAGAGGGGATTGCCTTGGAAATAAGCGGAAATGTATAGATAATTAAAAGCGTAAGCGCTACAAGCGCGTACATAACCCATGATTCTCCTTCAAAATGCTCAATTTGCGCTATAAATATAAGAATAGCCAGGGAATTTACGAATCCGACCATAACGGACCGTGGAATGAATTTCATCAGACGCGACAGCCCGCTGAATCCAAAAATAACCTGCAGAATTCCTGTAAGTACGGTAGCTGCAAGCAGGTATTCCAAGCCGTGATTTGCTACAAGGGTCACCATTAACAGCGCCATTGCACCGGTCGCGGCCGAAATCATCCCCGGACGTCCTCCAACAAATGCAATGACGACGGCGATGCAGAAGGAAGCATACAGCCCTACCTGCGGGTCCACACCGGCAATAATAGAAAAGGCAATTGCTTCCGGAATAAGAGCGAGTGCGACGACCATGCCGGCTAATACATCTCCTCTTATGTTTCCAAACCATTCTTTTTTCAGTTTTTGAACGTTCACTTTCTCGAAAAACCTTCTTTCCGTTTGTATTGTGTGCTGTGATCTGCCGAGTAATTCGATCACTAAAGGATGAAGCCTTGGCCATTGTCTCTTTACAACAGCCCCGTTGGGAACATAGAAATTTTACCATACTCCTTTATTTTTGCAACCTCTATTGTTTCCGGTTTTGATTAAATATTCGTGTTTACGGGAATAGAGTCAATGGATTACTTTTCATAAGGAGAGATATACTATGTATAAGGCATTTTTGTTTGATATTGATGGAACACTATTAAATACAGAAGAAACGATTTTAAAATCTCTGCGCCGTGCGATAGAAGAAGAAACGGGCGAGGTTATAGAAGACCGCAATCTGACTCATGCACTTGATGCACCCGGAGACAAAGCGCTGACTCAGCTTGGTATCCAGAAGCAGGAAGCCATTCAGGAAAAATGGGCAGCTTATGCGTCGGAAAACCGCAACCTTATTCATGTCTTTCCCGGAGTGATTGAAGTGCTGGAAGGCTTAAAGCAGCAGGGCTTTCATGTCGGCATCGTCACCTCCAAAACGAAGCAGGAATTCGAGGATAAAGTGGCTCCGTTTGAACTGCAGACCTACGTCGATGACATCGTATACGCAGAAGAAACAGAGAACCATAAACCTTCCGGTGACCCGATTCTCACTTACCTCGACAAAGCAAATCTTTCCGCCGAAGAGACAATGTACATTGGCGACACCCTTCAGGACGAAAAAAGCGCACGCGCTGCAAAAACCGCTTTTGGTCTCGCCGCCTGGAGCGCCACTCCGCATGAAGACGCCCAGCCGGATCAGCTTTTTAAAGAACCGGTTGCTATTCTGCAGTACATTCATGACAACAAATAAAAACAGGCAGGGACCCGTGTCCCTGCCTGTTTTTTTATTTACAGCTTTTGTTCCCACTCGCTGTAGAACTGTTCAAGATAAGAAACCATAAAACGCTGGCGGTGATGGGCCAGCTTCTTTGCCTGCTCTGTATTCATCAGGCTTTTAAGCCGAAGCAGCTTATCAAAAAAGTGCTGGATAGCGGTATCCCTGTCCCGTCTATCCGCCGAAGCCGGTTCATGCAGAGGCTTCCCATGCGTTCCGGAATAGGCAAACGCCCGGGCAATACCAATCGCTCCCATCGCATCAAGGCGGTCGGCATCCTGTACAACTTTGCCTTCTATTGTTTTCATTTCTGCTTTATTTGTCCCATTTCGAAAAGACATCGTTTCAATAATATCCATCACGTGCCCGGAAATGTCGGGCTCTACCCCATGGCTGTGGAGCCAGTTTCTAACATTATTCAGCCCTTCTTCTTCTGTGCTGTTTAATTTTTTATCGGCAATATCGTGAAGCCATGCCGTCAACTCTACAATATAGAGATTGGCTTCTGTTTCTTTTCCAAGCGCAACCGCCTGCTTGGCGACCCGCTCCGTATGCCAGAAATCGTGGGCTGGATCGGCGTGCTTGAAAAAAGCTGCCGCTTCCTGTTTTGCCTCGTTGATGACTGCTTTCTGCTGCTCGTTCATAAGTATAGTCCCCCGTTTCCCCCAATTTCTCGTTGCTTTCTTTCATTATACCCTTTTAGAGCTTACTAGAAGAGACCCTGTCTTTGTTTATTTCTACAGATATTGACGTACTCCTCTTCTCCTTTCATTTGATTTTCAGGAAAATGTGATAAAATAAACGTTTAAGCAGTGATAAAAGGAGAGATGAGGCATTGCCTTACATACCTAAAAAACAGATTCGGCGTTTAGCCGGCCCAACCGTTTACGCCAGAGGACTTGATTATTATGAACGAGGATATATAAAAGGCATTCAGCACGAGCAGAACGGCACGATCAGCAAAGTAAAAGCAAGCGTGCTGGGACAGGAGATGTATAAGATTGAACTCATTTTCCTCGAAAACGGAGAATGGGAAGACGGGTCCTGCACCTGCCCGGCTCAAAGTGACGGCATGCACGTCTGCAAGCATATGGCTGCAGTGATGATTGAGCTTGCCAGCCTGCAGAGACCGGAAGCTTCTTCTTTCTTTTCCGACCCGGCACAGAAAAAGCAGATAAGTGAAAAAGAGGCTACATCCTCCCTCCGCCAATTTTTTATGGATCACTTTTCCGGAAGGCTGACGACGGTCGAATCGGTCGGTGAACCGATGCGCGCCGAATTCGTCCTGCAGTTTCTTTCCGATTATACGTTTTCCCAGGAAAAATATTTCTCCGTCCAGCTGCGGATCGGCGTAGACAAACTCTATGTTGTTAAAAATATGGAAGATCTGTTTGCATCCATCCGTCAGCGTTCCCTGCTTCCTATTACGAAAAACTTTACATTTGATCCAACGTATCATTATTTTAAAGAAGAAGATCTGCAGTCCCTGAAGATGCTTGAATACATTATCCGTAATCAAAAATGGCAGAAAGACGGCCGTACCGCTTCTTTCGGCTATTCTGAAACATCTGCCCGCGCCATTCAGATACCTCCCGTTGCCGCAGAGCAGATGCTCGGACGCCTTGCCGTCTGCCGGCAGGTTTTTATTCAATCGGCCACCCGGAACCAGCTGGTTCCGTTTATGGTAAAAGAAGAGTTTCCCGGCACTTTTGATATGCAGCAGGCCGACGGAGATTATATTATTTCCTATTCCGCAGTTTCCTATCCGCCCAAACGGATCAGCCTGACTTCCTATTATATATGGAATGACCGTCTGTATAAAATTGACCCGGACGCAGACCGCGATATCGTTCTGCTGTTTCATATGCTGATGGATACTCCGCAGGGAAGGCTTCCGCTGTCTTCTGAAGAAGTCGGCCAGGTATACAAACAGATTGTGGCCCCGCTTGAGCAGACCGAAAAGCTGGAAATGACCGAATCGATCCGCGCCTCTATCGAGGAGCAGCCGCTTCAGGCCAAAATCTATCTCGACAAAAAAGAGAATGGCCTGACTGCCGATCCGTTGTTTTCCTACGGTCCTTATTCCATTCATGCCGTCACCGAACAGCAGACCCCGGAAGACAAGGCCATTCTTGTGCGCGACACGAAACAGGAAAAAGAAATTCTTCAGTTTATTGAAGAAGCAGGCTTTCACTGGAACGGGGAGCGGCTGATACTTTCCCGGGAAGAAGACATTGCTTTATTCTTTCTGGATATTCTCCCGGAGCTGAAAAAGCAGGCCGACGTGTTTATGAGCCGGGCAGCGGAAAGCACCTTTATTCCACCGGAGACCCTGCAGGTCGAAGCCGCTCTAGACCCTTCCATGGGCTGGCTCGATATTTCCTTTGAAACGTCTGACTTGAACGAAGAAGATGTATTTCACCTGATGAAAGCATTAAAGGAAAAAAAGCGTTACTACAAAACAATGGAAGGCGGCTACGTTTCTTTGACAAGCAGCTGGATGAAAAACCTCCAGGATCTGCTTCAGGACACGCCTGTGACCGAAGAAAACACAGAAAACAAAAAAATGCGCATGCCTTCCTACAAAACGCTGCTGCTGGATGACAAAACACGGGAAAGCGCAGGCTGGAACGCTTCAGCTACGATGGAGGATCTGATCCGCCACATCCGCGACCCGCAATCATTTGAGGTGGAGCTTCCGGAAAGGCTGCATGCCGACCTGCGCGACTACCAGAAGCTTGGTTTTCAATGGATGAAGGCGCTGACTGCCTATGGATTCGGCGGTATTTTAGCAGACGATATGGGACTTGGAAAAACGCTTCAAACGCTGACCTACATTCTGTCCGAACGCCAGAAAAATCCTGAAGCGCCTCCTTTTTTAATCGTGGCTCCGTCTTCTTTAATCTACAACTGGGAAAAAGAAGCCCAGCGGTTCACGCCTGAGCTGAAAATCGAAGTCATTCACGGCACCAAGCCGCAGCGGAAAAAACAATGGGATACGTATGAAAAAGCCGATGTATGGATTACGTCCTATCCGCTTCTGCGCCGGGACGAAGAGCTGTACCGGGGCCGTGTGTTCTACGGCCTGATTCTTGACGAAGCCCAAAACATTAAAAACCATCTGTCCAAATCGTTCCGCGCCGTAAGACGTATGGATGCCGGCCGTATTTTTGCTTTAAGCGGCACACCCATTGAGAACAAGCTGGAAGAGCTCTGGTCGATGTTTGCGATTATCATGCCGGGACTTTTTCCCGAAGTATCCAAGTTTAAGCAGCTGTCCCCGGACCAGATTAAGCAGCGGATAGCTCCATTTATTATGAGGCGCACGAAAAAAGAAGTATTAAAAGAGCTTCCCGATAAAATTGAAAGCTCGCTCTACTGCGAACTAAACAAGCAGCAGCGTGAAACGTACATGGCTTACCTGGAGCGCATTAAGGCAGAAACGAGCCAGCAGTTAAAAGAAGGATTGTCCTCCAACCGGATGAACATTCTGGCCAACTTGACCCGGCTGCGCCAGCTCTGCTGCCACCCCGGAATGTTTCTTGAGAATTATACAGGAAGTTCCGGAAAACTGGATGAACTAATGGCCTTTATGAAAGAAAGCAAAGAAAATGGGCGCAGGGTATTGGTGTTTTCCCAGTTTACGAGCATGCTTTCTATTATTTCCAAAGCATTTGATGAAGCGGGCCTTTCCTATTTTTACCTGGATGGGAAAACGCCGTCCGATCAGCGGATGACCCTGACCGAGCAGTTTAATGAAGGCTCTGCCGATTCCTTTTTGATCTCGTTAAAGGCGGGCGGCACCGGACTTAACCTTACAGGCGCCGACACTGTTGTACTGTTTGACCTTTGGTGGAATCCGGCCGTCGAAAGCCAGGCCGCCGACCGGGCCCACCGTATTGGACAAAAACGGGTCGTCCAGGTCGTGAAACTGATTTCCCAGGGAACCATTGAAGAGAAAATCCTTTCGCTTCAGGATAAAAAGAAAGCTCTGTTTGACCAGGTTATACAGACCGGGGAAAGCAGCCTTTCTTCTTTATCGGAAGACGATATCCGTGAACTTCTTGACCTATAAAAAAAGACGGCACTCTACAGTGCCGGCTTCTACTATTTCTGGGCGGTAAACAACAGCCGCTCGTCCTGCTTTTTATCTACAACAATCCGCCAGCTTATAAAGATACGCCGAAGCGCCTCCTGCCACTCCTCCGGAACGTCGGTTTCGAGAACAAAGCTGATCGATCGTTTTGATCTTACAGCCTGCTCGATCTGTTCGAGGGTTTCCAGCATCACCGCTTCTTTGTAGGAGGCGGTATTGACGAGCAGAAACACCCAATCCAGGGAAGCCGGCTTCCATTCCAGTCTGTCCAGACTCGGTACGCAGATAAGCTGGTGTGGCTTCAATTTTTTTGCAGCTTTTTCCCAGCTTGCTTCGACAAGCGTAAAGACGCCTCTTGCCTGGCGGACAGCCTCTGCTGTTGCCGCTGTCTGCTCTTCAGATAAGGCTCCAATCTGCAGAACATTTGCTTTAGGTATTTTTTTTATGACAGGAAGGTAGCGTGAGATATAGTGGAACGGGTCTGTCACGATAACCTGCCTCCTTTTTACTTTCTTGTTTTTAGTATAACAAATGGCCTCCCTTATTGTCCGGGAGGCCATTCTTATTATGCCTGATCAAATACGAGTCTCGTCAGCGGATGGGAGGCATCCAGGCCGCTGTAATGGCAGAATGCTTCTTCTCTTCCGTTCTCTTTGATTCGTGCCTGCAGCTCCTGTGCTTCTTCATCATCCGGATGTTCAAAGGTAAGAAGCGCACGCAGCGTTTCTGCAATGTACACTGGTTCCACGCCGTAGTCGAGCAGTCCGAGGGCGGGATGCACGAGGCGTTCCTGCTTTCCAAGCTTACGTACCGGACCACGTCCGACACGTTTAACCGAATCCGATAAATAAGGATTCCGGAACCGCGTATCAATTTTCCCGCGATACGCCATCAGCTCTGCTTTATCAAAGCCGTGTTTACGGCTGAGCAGATCAGACGTCTCATCAAGAAGACCAAAATATGCTTTTCTCACCGCTTCATTGTCATAGGATTCTTTAATAGTTTCACAGCCGCCGGCAGCACCGTTGTAGGCAAGTGCTGCATGTCCTGCGTTAACCGTAAACAGCTTTCTTTCGATATAAGGCGGGAGGGAATCAACATATGTTACGCCGGGTATTTTTTCCGTGCCCGGTTTTAGGGACGGCTCCTCCACGACCCATTCAAAGAATGGCTCTACTACAACATGAAGGCCATCTTCGGATGTCTGTTCTGGAACAATACGGTCTACGGCCGCATTGGCAAATCCGGTAAACTGCTCTATTTCTGACTGTTCCTCATTGGACAGATGTTCATAGATCGCTGCCTGAAGATGGCTTGTTCCTTCTGCCATATTTTCGCAGGCAATGATATTCACATTGGACGCTGCCCCTTTGGCAGCCCGCCTTTTGAGCCCTTCGGCCAGATCCGGGGCAATCCGCTTTAAAATCGGCGGTCCAACAGCTGTTGTAATTAAGTCTGCCCGCTCAATCAGCTGCAGCAGTTCTTCCTTCTCTTTCATACTGTTCACCGCACGAACGTCGCTCACCCGGCTCGTTTGATGCGTTTCATCAGCCAGCTCTACAGTATATTCGCCGCGCTCCTGAAGCTTAGCGATTAATTCCTCATTCACATCTGCAAAATACAGTTCAAATCCGGCTTCAGACAACAGCTGCCCAATAAAGCCTCTGCCAATATTTCCTGCACCAATCTGTAGGGCCAGCATTTAGTTCACCTCTTCGAATTGAGAAAGCAGTTCTTGTTTTGTTGTCGCCTGAATCATTTTCTCTACGTTATCGGCATCCGAGCACACAAGAGCAATTTTTGATAGAATCTCTAAATGCTCATCGCCTTTTCCAGCAATGCCGATAAATATTTTTACAATATTTCCGTCGCCGTAATCGACGCCATCCGGCACCTGTACGATAGACAATCCGGAGGATTTGATTTTACTTTTGGAATCTTCCGTGCCGTGCGGTATCGCAATGTAATTTCCCATATATGTCGAGGTTAAGGCTTCTCTTTCCATCATGGAATTAATATAATCCGCTTCAACATACCCTTGATCGACGAGAATGTTTCCTGTCGTACGGATTGCTTCTTCCTTTGAACCTAATGCTGCTCCTAGTACGACGTTTTCTTCTTTTAGTATTTGGCTGCTCATTATAATCGTCTCCTGTCTTATTGTAGTTTGTCTTTAAGCCATTCATAAAACGCAGATCCCATGTGCCGGGACATCCGCTGTTTATCCGCCGTTCGGAAGCGGACGATTGATTCCCTGCTTCCAATAAGCTGCTCACTGACGGCACTGAGTACTTCGTATATTTCCGGTTCTCCATATTCAGGTGCGAGCAGAAGCAGAATGCGGTGTGTCGTCTCTACAGATCCATCCATCGCCTGGATATTTTTAGGCTCCGGCAGATCCCATATCGTAAAGGAAGGCCGGGCGACATGAACACTTCTTGCATGGAACAGCGCAAGTCCGGAGTCGGGAATAGCGACCCCGCCTATTGCATAACGTTCCAGCAGTTTATCACGCACGGCTCCGGCATTTTGAATCATACCGTCCCGGGCAGCGCGGCGGCATATTGCCCCCAGCTGAGTCGAAAGGTCCCCGCGTTCTGCAATTTCTTCTACTTCCAGTCCACCTAAAATTGTTACTATCGTGTTCGTATAAGCCTGAATCTGCACCAGCTTTTCTATCGGTTCTTCTGTGCCCGGCGTTCCTGACGATACCGGCTTTCTTTTTTGCAGCAGACTGTCTTTATGCTGTTCCCGAATAAAAGCCTGCACACTCCTAATATCTTTGTCCGTTAAAAAAGGATTGACGACGATATGCGGAAGTACGCTGTCCGGCAGGCTTAACGTAGAAATAATGACATCATAGCCCTCTCTTTTGGCCTCATCTTCCAGATCCATCAACGAAATATTTTTAAGCTTCTGCAGCTCGGGGATTTCTTTTTGCAGCCGGGTGACAAGCATTTTTGAAGAACCAATGCCGCTCGAACAGACGACTAAAGCATGCATAGGTTCCAGCGTATTTGCCCTTTCAATCGCCGAGCCGAAATGAAGAACGAGAAAGCCGATTTCTGCGTCCGGCAGTTCGAACCGGGAAAAAGTATGGTCAGCAGCTTCTTTAATTAAGGAAAACAATTCCGGGTAATCACTTTTAATATCTTTTAACAGGGGGTTATGAATTTTCATACGTTCCTTAATCCGGTAAAGCGTGGGCTCCAGATGAGCGACAAGTCCCTGGAAGAGGGATTCATCACCGGTCAGGTTTTTCCCGACTTTTTCTTCTACAAACCGAATCAGGGATTTCGCCTGCACCGCCGAAGGAAGGCTGTCTAAATCGATCGTATATTCCTGATCGTTTCGAAGCTTTGCCCCGCGCAGATGCATCGTAATGTAGCCGATTTCCGCTTTCGGAATAGACCGCTGAAACACCTGCTCCAGCCGCGAAATAAGCTGCTCCGCGACAGCGAACTCCTTCGTTTCCTGGAGCGATTGAAAATAGGCTTCATTGATTTCAATGTTTTCGCCTTTTATGATCCGTTCCATCGCAAGCGTTAAATGGACGGCCAGGCCGATGTAGGCACTGTCCGCAAAGGAATAGGGCAGCTCGCTTTTAAAGTCCTGAAGCACGCCTTCTACGAGCGCCCAGCGTTCCTTCTCCACCATGCCAAGCAGCCGGTTCGATATATCGCTTCCCTGGGACGGCTTCTGCTTCATCGTTTCCCGCATCAGTTCAAAAAACTCATTTTCTCCGAAAGTTTCTACCATTAAACTGCTCATCGCACGCCTTCTTGATTTCTCGGTACCAATCACTTCTACGCCGTACCCTCTTCTGCGAATCAGCTGTAAATCGAAAAAAGACAGCCACTCCTCTGCTTTGTCGAGATCGTGGCTGACTGTAGCCGTTGTTACGTTAAGCTCAACCGCCAGAGAAGTAAGCTTGACCGGCTCATTTGTCTCCAGAAGCGCACTGAGAAGAAGGGTTTTTCTTTCTTCCGGCGTGTAGTCGGAAAAAGCAGAATGGCGAAGAAGAGACAGCAGTTCCTGCCTGCTGCTCTCCTCGCCAATGACTTCAATCCCTCTGCCTGTCTGTCTTCTTAAGATTAAATGATACGGCTCTATTCTTTTTTCAAGGCCTTCCAGATCCCGGTGAATGGTCCGGGCGCTCACATTAAGCTCCCGGGCCGCTTCAGAGATAGGCACCATGCCTTTCTGGGAAAGCAGATACTGCATGAGTTCACGTTCACGGGCTGTAATATAGTCCATATCGTTCACCCTTTTCGTGAAGCTTAGCTGATTTTATTTTCCTTTAGTCCTTCTACAAGCTCATCATATTTCGGGCTGCCGAGAAAATTGTCGACGGAAATGTGTGCTGCATCCGGACGTTTTGCCTTGGCGCGCTCGGTTAAGTCTTTATGGGTAATAATAATATCTGCATCTTCTGGAATCTGATTGATCGCTGAATTGGTGACGTGTATATCCAGTCCAGCTTTTTTTACTTTATCTTTTAGAACAGACGCACCCATCGCGCTTGACCCCATTCCGGCATCGCAGGCGAAGATAATTTTCTGGACGTTCTGCGGATCAAATTCAGAAAGCGGTGTTTCCTGTTGTTCTGCTCCCTCTTCTCTTCCCTTTAAATCTTCAACTAACTCATCGTATTTCGGGCTGCCGAGGAAGTTTTCAACAGAAATATGCTCTGCATCCGGGCGTTTTGCTTTGGCGCGCTCGGTTAAGTCTTTATGGGTAATAATAATATCTGCGCTGTCCGGAATCTGGTTAATAGCTGAATTGGTGACGTGTATATCCAGTCCGGCTTTTTTTACTTTGTCTTTCATGACGGAAGCACCCATCGCGCTTGATCCCATTCCGGCATCGCAGGCGAAGATAATGCTGCTTACCTGTGCTTTCTTAGCAGAAGATGCAACCGGCTGACTGCCTCCAAGCTGGGAAGCAGCCTGGCTTTTCTTGCCTTTCATGCTTTCCATCTTCGCTGCTGCACCGCTTAAATCCTCTTCTTCCTGCTTGGAGAAGCGGAGGATCGATCCTGCGATCACAAACGATACGGTCGTAGCTGCCAGAATACCGGCTGCGAGACCAAGGTAGTTGCTCGGGCTGGCCAATAGGAAGTAGGCAATAACGCTTCCCGGAGAAGGCGGAGCTCCAAGACCTGCACCGAACAGCTGGAAAGTAAAGATACCGGCCATGCCGCCGCCAATTGCTGCGAGAATTAATATCGGCTTCATCAGCACATATGGGAAGTAAATTTCGTGAATCCCTCCGAAGAAGTGAATAATGGAAGCACCGGCCGCTGAACCGCGCGCCATGCCTTTACCGAAGACCATATAGGCTAAAAGAATTCCCATACCCGGTCCCGGGTTGGTTTCTAAAAGGAACAGTATCGACTGCCCTTCCTGAGCTGTCTGCTCTAAAGCAAGCGGGCTTAAAATACCATGGTTAATCGCGTTATTTAAAAACAATACTTTCGCCGGCTCAATGAATATGCTGACGAGCGGGAGCAGACCAAGGCCGATAATCCAGTCTACGCCGCTTCCAAGAGCACCGGTAAGTCCCGTAACAAGCGGGCCGATCGCATAAAGTCCTAAAATAGCGAGAGTACCGCCGATAATACCAGAAGAGAAGTTGTTGACAAGCATTTCAAAGCCCTGCTTGATCTTTCCATCCACCGCCTGGTCAAATTTCTTAATGGCATAGCCGCCTAACGGCCCCATCATCATGGCGCCGAGGAACATTGGAATCTCTGCTCCTGCGATAACCCCCATCGTGGCAATCGCGCCGACGACCCCGCCGCGCATATCGCCGTGAACCATCCGCCCGCCGGTATAACCAATCAAAAGCGGAAGCAGGTAGGTCAGCATCGGGCCGACTACGTTATCTGCAATGTTTGCTACCGGAAACGGACCATCCGCAATGAAAAGGGCTGTAATAAGACCCCAGGCAATAAACGCCCCAATGTTTGGCATAATCATGCCGCTTAAATAACTGCCAAACCGCTGCACCTTCGCACGGATGCTGCCTTTGCTCTGTGCTTCTCCTTGAGCTGCTGTACTCATAGTAAACGCCTCCTTGTTTATTAAAAGATATGCTGTCATGATTTAACTACTTTCTTCATGAGCAGCATTAATTCTGATGATAAGTAATTATCATTGCTGTATCTTTATAATAAAGCGTTACCATGGCGTCTACAACGAAAGGAAAACACTAATTCGACAAGAGCATTGTTGACAACATTTAATAAGCCTGTCTCCATTGGAGACAGGCTTATCTTTTCAGCTTATTCTGATTTAGCAGGGGGTGCCATAAATTCCGGACCGATCGGTTCTTTAATATGCTTATCGACGATTTCATTTACTGCCTGATGGTCGGTTTCATCCAATTTCCATCCCATTGCTTCTTCTACCGGATCAAGCTGGTCCGGCCTTCTCGATCCCCAGAGGGCAATGTCGGAGCCCGGCTGGTCAAGCACCCAGCGGATGGCAAGGTGAATGACGCGCTTGTTGTATTTGTTCTGCACATACTGATCCAGTTCATTTACTGCGGCAATATAATTCGGAAGCGTATTTTCCTGAAACTTGGGATCCTTGTTGCGCAGGTCATCACCTTTGAACGTACGATCAGTTGACATTTTCCCGCTCAACAGGCCGCGGCAGAGGCTTCCGTACGACAGATTCGTTATATCATGTTTTCGGGTGTAAGGAAGAATATCTTCTTCGATTCCTCTTTCAAAAATGTTATAAGGCGGCTGCAGCACGTGAACCGGCACCGTTTTCTGAAACGCATCTATCTGCTCCGGTGTAAAGTTACTGAGACCGATCGCTCGTATTTTCCCTTGTTCGAACAACTTTTTCATAGCCGTCGCGGTTTCTTCAATGTCCACTTCCGGATCGGGCCAGTGCACATGGTACACATCAATGTAGTCGCTGCGGAGACGGCGGAGTGAATCTTCTACTTCTTTTTTGATACGGGCTTCAGACGCATCTCTATACATGCCGCCCTCTTCCGTCCAGTTCAGTCCTGCTTTGGTCGACAGCACAATATTATTTCTGCCTCCATACTGTTCGACGGCTTTGCCGACCAGTTCTTCAGATTCACCAAGTCCGTAGGCAGGAGCTGTATCAATAAGAGTGATTCCTTTATCTAAAGCTGCGTGGATCGTTTGAATGGAATCTTTTTCATTGGTCCCTCCCCACATCTTACCGCCTATAGCCCATGTGCCAAGGCCGATGCGGGAAGCTTCTATTCCAGTATTCGCAATTTTGATTGTTTCCATTTTATAGGACCTCCTGGATAAATCAATTATCCTATTCTCATTACCGTTTTTTCTTTCTCTTAAACAAACCTTCACATAAAAAAAAGAGCATGCCCTCCGGCACACTCTTTTCAATCAGGAACGATCGCTTTTGCCATCGTCTTAATATCGTCAATCGAATGAATATCTTCTTCCAGCAGCGGCAGAAATGTTTTCTGCTGGTGTGGAAATGCTTTGTTAATCTGTTCAATATAAGCCGCTTCCTGCGCCCGCCTTTTTTGAATAAACGAACTGCTTCCAGCAGATTCAGGCATGCACTTATTAATTAGAATGGCCGGCACCGGCATATTCACCTGCTCGAGCAGCTGCAGGGCCCGTTTTGTTTCAGCAATAGGCAGCTTTTCCGGCACCAGCACGTATACACAGGCGGTCCGCTTCGGATCCATTAAAATACGGCGTACCCGGGAAAACCGGTCTTTTCGTTCCATTAAAATCTGGTAGATCGGATCTTCCACCGGTTCGCCGTCATTCATCCACTGCGAGTAATTGTCATTTACTTTACTTCTGCGTTTGAGCATCCCTTCCATCCAGGCTTCCATCATCTCCGGCAGGGAAAGAAGCCGGACCGTATGCCCAGTCGGTGCAGTATCAAACACGATCGTATCCACCGTTTCCTTTTCTTCCAGAATAATATGAATCAGCCTGTCGAATAGGGCGGATTCATCCGACCCCGGGGACACGGCTGCCATATCAATTTGGCGGTTTACTTCATCAGCCATGGAGGAACGGACCACGCCTTTAAGGTTCTGCTTGACCCGCTCAATATAGCGGCGGACCTCTTTCTCGGGATCAATTTCCATTCCCCACAGATTGTCGGCCAATGCGGTTTTTTCATCGCCGATTGTCTGGTCAAACAGATCGCTCAAATTATGGGCCGGATCTGTTGAAACGAGCAGCGTACGGTATCCCGCCTCTGCAGAAGCAAAGGCGAAAGCAGAAGCGGAGGTGGATTTGCCTACGCCACCCTTTCCTCCGAAAAACAGAATTTCTTTTTTAAATAAGCTTTTCATGCCGTCCCCTTCTTATCGTTGAATTCATTTATTAACAACAGCGTATCCCGGTAAGCGGCGACTTTTCCATGCCCATTCGCTTATGCCAGTCGTGAAAATTTTCGAGCATCTCCGGATACAGTTCAAGCGTATAGTACGAGACCGGGTTGGGAAGGCCGAGCAGCTCCGAAAAGCAGAGCAGCATAAACAGGTCTTCCTCATCCCGAAGCTCTCTTTTCCGCTCTGCCTGATGGGGCAGGCTGATCACTTCTTCATAGTAAGCCAGCCACTGCTTGACCGTTTTCTGAAATCCCATCTTTCCCGCCTCCTTTTAATCCTGATCAGGTTCGGTGTTCGGTGGTTCTCTGCGGAACAGCATTACTGCTTCAAGCAGAATCCATATTGTAAATCCTAAAATAATCGATCCCATCACAAACAATAAGATCTGCGCTTCGCCGCCGCCTATTCCGGACCATTGGAACACGACCTGGTTAATCATCGCCCAAAGTGTCATAAACAGCAGGAAGAGCATTGGCACGAAGGTAAATAAGAAGTTACGTCCTTTCCGGCGCAGCCAGATGCTGATTAACAACAGGCTGATACCGGCGAGCAGCTGGTTCGATGTGCCAAATAAAGGCCAGAGCAGGTAGCCCCCGGAACCAAATCCACGGTCGCCTCCAGGCAGAAGAACGAGTGCCATGCTGCCACCGACAGCAATAGAAGTAGCTACGTGCTTCTTCGTAAGCGGCTTGACATTATATTCCTGGCCAAGCTCGGCAATAATGTAGCGCATGAGGCGTACAGACGTATCAAGCGTAGTGGCCGCAAAACTGACGACGATAACCGCCACAATTGTTTCTGCTGTTCCAGGCGGAAGGCCGATGCCGGCTGCAAGCTGTCCGGCCCCGCCAATAAAGTACGTCAGGCCATCCGCATTTGCTACATTGTAGCTTTCATAGGCATTTAAGAAATCCGTCTGTGTAGCAAAGAAAGTGCTTACAGCAAGAATCGTTATAAGAGCCAAAACGCCTTCTCCTACAGCGCCAAAGTAGCCGACAAAACGGGCATCTGTTTCTTTATTCAACTGCTTTGACGTCGTGCCCGAAGAAACCAGACCGTGGAAGCCTGAAATGGCACCACAGGCTATCGTAATAAACAGCAGTGGAAACCAGGACACGTCAAGAACGCTCCGCGTCACCGGCGCTGTCATTTCTGCTGCCGGCCAGGTAAAGAACAGGCCTAGATACAAAATAGCCAGGCCGACTACCAGCTGATGGGAATTAATAAAGTCTCTCGGCTGAAGCAGCTTCCATACCGGAAGGACGGAAGCTATGTATACGTAAATCATTAATACGGCAATCCAAACCATAAAGGCCATGGAAACGGCATCAAGTCCGGCAAATACGGTGCTTCCTTCTCCACCAAAGTAGCGTACCAGATCAATCTGCAGCGCAGGAATATAGCTTGCTGCAATTGCGGCGCTGTACATGACAGCCAGTCCTATTAAAGAAGGAAGCAGCATGCTTTTTCCTTTGCGGTTTATCGTATAACCAATCCAGATCGCAAGCGGAATTTGGATAAATACAGAAATAACACTCGCCGGAAAGGTAATAAACAGGTTGGCAATAACCCAGGCGAACACGGCATTTACCATTAATACGAGAATGAGAATAATGAATAAAAACAACAGCTTGGCCCGGCGGCCGATAATTTTCTCCGCCAGCGTTCCAATCGACTGTCCTTTGTTGCGGACAGACAGCACAAGCGTTCCAAAATCATGTACGCCGGCTGCAAACACCGTTCCTAGAATCACCCATAAGAATGCCGGAAGCCAGCCCCAGTAAACAGCAATGGCCGGACCTACAATCGGCGCGGCGCCTGCTACAGACGTAAAGTGATGCCCCCATAGAACAAACTTATTGGTCGGAACGAAATCGACTCCATCCCTGAATTCGTGGGCCGGAGTGCGGAAGTTGGGATCAAGCCGGTAAATCCGTTCTGCAATAAATTTTGAATAATACCGGTAACCCAGGGCAAATACGGTAAAACCGATGATGGCTAACACGATAGCTGGCATCATACTCCCCCTTTTCTCTTTTCCTTTCACAAAGAAAGCGCTTTATTTAAGCGCCGTAAGAAAAGTATATAAGAAAAGTCAGAGAATTACGATAGTTAATAACTATTCCCACATTTTTCAGCTTCCGAGTGTTCCGATAAATTGCACAGACAGAAAAATAAGCAGCAGAAACAGCGGACCAAGTGCCGCCAGCAAATAAGAGGCTCCTTTTGATTTAACGACCTGGCTGCAGAAAAAAGAAATCGAAGAAGCCATCGTAACACCGATAAAATAGCCTTCGAGATTGTACGTATAAATAATAAACAGGCCGTAAAGCAGCCCTACCGTGCCAAAAATAATAATGCCCAGAATAGGATAGACAATCCCGTTTTCCAAAGGGCGCAGAAACCGTAGCAGAAACATACCGGCAAGCGACCCTATGTATGTATGGAAAACGAGCACCGCGGCAAGCAGTTCAAAATCACTTATTTCTCCTAAGCTTACTATATAAAAAATCAGCATCAGCAGCGTTACCGTGGTCGACAACCCGCTTCCTTTTAAATAGGCCAAAAGTAAATTGCCTGGTATGTTCATTCGTTTATTCCAGCCTTTCTCTCGTTCTTCTTCTGTTCCTTACCCGTCTTTATTTAGATTTATGCTTCCCTCTTGATTTTGCCGGCAGAAACCGTATGATAAGAAAGGAAACAAATATAAACCACTAGAGGTGTCATTGGACTGAGAGAGGCAGAGCCTCAACTCTTGGAACCTGAACTGGATGATGCCAGCGTAGGGAAGTGGCGAAAGCTCTATCTATATAGAAGCCTCGTCTTTCCTGTCTCTGTATTTGGGAAAGGAGCAGTATATGAAACACCAAAGACTTGTCATTATGATTGAAATCTCGCTCATGGCCGCCTTGTCGCTTATTTTAAGCTATGTCCAATTCGGCGCTTTATGGGCAATGGGAGGGTCCATCTCCCTGATTATGATTCCTATTTTTGTTATTGCTTTCCGGCGCGGGTGGAAGGCAGGCGCGCTCACCGGATTTATTGTCGGCGTTCTGCAGCTTTTTACCGGGGCCACTATTGTTCATCCGGTACAACTTATACTGGAATACCCGATTGCCTACACGGTTCTCGGTGCGGCCGGTTTGTTTATTACCTCCCGGTCGTTCACAAACGGAGTTCCTTATGCTTCTATCGTGATCGGAGTTTTGTTTGCCACCCTGCTGCGATTTATCGATCACTTTGCATCCGGCGTGATCTGGTTTGGCGCCTACGCAGGCGACATGCCGGTCGTTTTGTATTCAGCCGTGTACAATGCGTCCTATTTGATTCCGGAAGCGGTCATTACGATCGTTATTATTGTGCTGCTGGCTAAATATGCACCGGCTTTCTTCCGTGCTCCAAAGACACTTTAGATTTACCATTGAAAGAAATATTTCAACAGCGTTGCGATAATTGCGTACCCTCCTGCAGAAATGAGAAATGTAGGAAGGTGCGCATTTTCTTCATTCGGCAGTTCTTTATTTAATACATTCATCAGCATCGCGCCTGAGATAAACGCAAAAACAACCGCCAGCCCAATCGAAGAATACGGCACAAGCAGACCGACAAGCCACCCGCCGAGAATACCCGCAGCCAGAACGTAACGGGCCACTTTTTCATAACGCTCTTTATCTTCGCGCCATAAGTCGTGTGATACGGACATAAAATGAAGCCCTACTGCTATCGCATAGAACACGCCCTGCACCGTTTCTACATCGGAAGCAAACACAATATAGGAGATCAACATATTATATAGAGTAAAAAAGCCAACCTGTATGTAAAAAAACAATGCATCCCCGTCCCGTTTTCCTTTTTTCTGCTGGGCATCGGCTGTTTTAAACACCGTATAAAACACCATCAGGCCTATCAGGCCCAGAATGTAGAGCTCAGATTCCATCGTAAGCTCGCCACTGAAGGCTTCTTGTTCTTCATGCAGCGCAGGCAGAACATAGACAAATATATAAGCCACGGCAATGCCTCCCGAAAAAGAGAGCCAGCGAAAGCTTCGGATTCTTGGGCCTTTTACAAATATATTGGCAAATACCTGTACAGCAATAAAAAACAGCCCTATCATCACTACATCAAACGTCATCGCTATTCTTTCCTTTCCGAATTTTATAGACAAAAAAATCCCTTATCGCAACTATATCAGTTGAGATAAGGGATTTGCCATCGTCAGCGGTTTTTAAATTTGAATATACACACTGCTTCCTTCCACCTGTACCGGATAAGAATGCGTGCAGCCTACGTCGGGCGCCTGGGCTTTTCCATCTGCTGTGCTTATTTTCCAGTCATGAAGCGGGCAGAACACATAGTCTCCGCTGACAATCCCCTGGGAAAGGGGGCCGCCTTTGTGTGGACAGCTGTTTCGAATAGCCCTGATTTTGTCTGCGTTTGTTTTGAAAAAGGCGATGGATTCTCCATTAACAAAGATTTCCTTCGGAATGCCTTTTTTAAATTCTTCTACGTCCGCTACATATACCGCGGTTGTTTCGGTTATTTCAGCCATGGCCCCGCTCCTTATTATTTATTGAAGAACTTCTACTTTTTTCTGTTCAAACAGCTCTTCCCGTTTTTTCTCATTGCTCGTAATGGCTTTCCACGGATCTTCCGGAAGTGCTTCCAGGGCGGTATCCATTCGTGCAATCAGTGCTTTGCGTTCCTCTTTGTCGTCCAGAACCACAGATTTCACATGATCCAGTCCAACACGCCCAATCCAGTGCGAAGTTCTTTCTAAATACCTGGCATTTTCACGGTAGTACTGCAGGTAGGCACTGATTGTATCAATAACTTCCTCGGTCGTTTTGACTTTCGTCAGCAGTTCGCCGCCCTTTAAATCAACGCCGCCGTTTCCGCCTGCATAAAGCTCCCAGGCCCCTTCCACTCCGACAATCCCCAAATCTTTAATACCGGATTCTGCACAGTTTCTCGGGCAGGCTGATACTGCCATTTTTACTTTATGAGGGGTGTTAAGCCGGTCATATTTCTTCTCAATTGCGATACCCAGGCCGATGGAATCCTGGGTGCCGAAGCGGCAGAAGTCCTCTCCTACACATGTTTTCACCGTACGAAGGGATTTCGCATAGGCGTAGCCGGAAGGCATGTTCAAATCCTCCCATACCGACGGCAGATCCGCCTTTGGAATACCAAGCATATCGATCCGCTGCCCTCCTGTTAATTTCAGCAGAGGAACACTGTACTTATCAGCTACTTCTGCAATTTTCCGAAGCTGATCCGGGTTGGTTACCCCGCCGTACATTCTCGGCACAACGGAATACGTGCCGTCGTTTTGAATGTTGGCGTGCATTCTCTCGTTTACAAAGCGCGATGACGGATCATCTTCGTACTCCTTCGGATAGGCTACACCTAAATAGTAATTGATTGCCGGACGGCATTTGGAACAGCCTTCTGACGTTTTCCAATGAAGCACATTCATGACTTCTCTTGTCAGCGTCAGCTGTTTGGTTCTGATCTCTTCCCCGACTTCTTCATGCGTCAGATCGGTACAGCCGCACATCGGCTCTTCCTGCAGGCCTTCCCCTGCTTCACCTCCAAGTGTATGGGCGAGCAGGTCCGCTACAAGAGGCTTGCATCCTCCACATGACCGGGCAGCATTGGTATGTTTCTTTACTTCTTCCACTGAGGTTAGTCCGTCTTTTTGAATGGCTTCTACAATATCGCCTTTACAGACACCGTTACAGCCGCATATTGTTTCAAACGGCTCCATCGCAGCGGTCAGGCTTTCCGTCTCCCCGCCTTCCTGTTCGGATGGCAGAATAATCGTTTTCCCCAGGCCGGTAATGTCCTGGCTCTTCTTCATCATTTCCAGCAGTCTCGGCGAATCCGATGTCTCCCCGTAAAGCACGGCTCCTACTACCCGGTTGTCGCGGACCACCACTTTTTTGTAGATGCCTTCAAATTCATCATGGACCCGGATGGCTTTTGTATCTTCTTCGTCCTGAAAGGTTCCTGCGGAAAACACATCTACGCCCGCTACTTTCAACTGTGTATAAGTAAGCGATCCTTGATAGCCGGTACCGGTGCGTGCTTTCATGCAGATTCGTTCAGCGAGCACTTTTCCCTGTTCGTAAAGAGGGGCGACCAGACCGTAGGCAATGCCGTTATGCTCGGCGCATTCCCCCACAGCGTATATGTCTTTCACACTCGTTTCCATATGATCGTTAACGAGGATGGCACGGTTGGTGTCAATGCCGGAGGCACCGGCTAATACTGCGTTAGGGCGGATTCCGACCGCCATGACGACCAGATCGGCCTCAAGCGTGGACCCGTCTTTGAATTTCAGTCCTTCCACCCGTTTTTTTCCGAGCACCTTTTCTGTGTCTTTTGCCATATGAAATCGCATACCCTGTGCTTCCAAGTCATTCTTGAGCATTCGTGAAGCCGGCTCATCGAGCTGACGTTCCATTAAGTAGCTGTTGTTATGGACTACTTCCGTTTCCATATTCAAATTAAGCAGGCCTCGAGCCGCTTCGAGCCCAAGCAGGCCGCCTCCAATAACGACCGCTTTCTTGTACTTTTTGGAAGCGCTGATCATCTCTTCGGTGTCTTTAATATCGCGGAATGCGATAACTCCTTCTTTATCGGCGCCCGGAAGAGGCAGCATGAACGCATTGGACCCTGTCGCAATAATTAAATGGTCGTACGGGCATTCACGTCCCTGTTTACTGCGTACGATTTTTTTCTTTTTGTCAATTTCCTCTGCTTCATCTCCTGCATAAAGCGTAATGTTTTTTTCTTCATACCAGTCATAGTCATTTAAAATAATTTCACTGATATCGCTGTCGCCCTGGAGCACTTTAGAGAGCAGAATACGATTGTAGTTTGGATAAGGCTCTTTGCCGAAAATAGTAATGTTAAAACGGTCCGGTTCTGTTTTTAAAATTTCTTCAATCGTTCGAATACCCGCCATTCCATTTCCTATTAGTACAATGTTCTCTTTACGCATGCTGTAGACACTCCTTTAAGTGATATTACTTAGACGATTTCAGCTAATCCAAGGTTATCTGCAGACAACAGAAGCCATTTTTCGAAGCTTCCGGCTTCCGGGAGACGGGTTATTCTTGCCGCCCCGGCCTGCTTTAACAGGTCGGCAGCTCTGTTCGAACAGCAGTAAAATGTAAGTTTATCTTTTATTAAATCGTTTGGAAGATACTCCAGGCATTCGACAGCAGACGCTTTATCCGGTACAACAATATGAGTGGCATGGCCTGCCATGCCCAAGTGTCTGAAAGCCGTTCTTTCCCGGTTTTCCCATCTGCTGTTTCCAACATATACTTCCGCTCCAAGCTTTTCCCATTCGTTTTTCATCCGCTCTGTCAGCGGCGTCGCATGATGAATAATACAGCCCTGCCCGGTCAGCGGGCCTTTCTCCATCCACTGCAGATCATAGTGCAGCGCAGCAACTTCCCCTACAATGATGATCGAAGGATTTTCCATCTGCTGTTTGGCTGCTTTTTTCTCGATATCCGCAAGCGTTCCGATTACTTCCCTCTGCCGGCCGCAGGTGCCCCATTCGACAATGAGCACTGGGGTATTTTTGCTTTTTCCGTTGCCGGTCAATTCAGAAGTGATAAATGGAAGGTTTTTCATTCCCATATAAAAGACGATCGTTTCCATTCCTTTTGCCAGGCTTTCCCAATCTGCGTCGGGCTTTCCTGATTTGTTTTTGCTGTGCCCTGTAACGATGGCCAGAGACCTGGAATGATCGCGGTGCGTGAGAGGCACCCCTGCATACAGCGAAGCCGCGTTGGCAGCCGTTACGCCCGGAATCATTTCATAGGCCACTTTATGGCTCCGCAGCATTTGTGCTTCTTCCCCGACTCTGCCGAATATGCCTGGATCGCCGCCTTTGAGCCGGACGACTGTTTTTCCCTTCTTTGCCTGGATTATCAGTTCTTTTTGAATATCCTGCTGCCGCAGTGTATGCTCGCATGGTTTTTTTCCGCAGTATATAAATTTCGTTTCCGGACCGGCTTCTAAAAGCAGGGCGGGGTGTACCAGCCTGTCAAATACAACCACATCTGCCTGCTGAAGAGCCTTCAGTCCTTTAATGGTCAACAGCTCCGGGTCACCCGGGCCGGCTCCTACAAAATAAACCACGCCTTGTTTCATTTATTTTCACTCCTGCTTTTCTTTATAATTATGTATTCTATAGAAAGATGCTGGGAATTTCTGCAATGACGAAAGATAATCTAACACATTTTATTGTGTATAAAAAATACATATTAAAAACAGCAAAAAAAAGCCCGCTCCTAAAAGAAGCGGGGTCTCTTGACCTTATTTATGAAGCAGCTTTCTAAGACTGCGTGCGGCTGTTTCCGGTTCCGCTGCCCTGCTGATAGCAGAAATCAGGGATACACCGTCTGCTCCAGCTTTGAGTACGCGTTGTGCATTTTTTTCTGTAATTCCACCGATTCCAACGATGGGAATCGTAATGCCGAATTTACGTAAATCCTGAATGCCTTCCGGGCCGATCGGGTCATCTGCGTCTGCTTTAGATATGGTTGCATACATTGGACCTGTGCCGATATAATCGGCCTCGTCCTGAGTGGCCTGCTCAGCCTCTGCCAGCGTTTTTGCAGAAACACCCATACTCATATGCGGAGGGAGTTTCTTTTTCACTTCCGAAGCAGGTTCGTCCCCCTGTCCGATATGAACGCCGTCCGCGCCTATCTTCACGGCGAGTTCCACATCGTCATTTACAATAAACGGAACGCTGCGGCTTTGGCAGACAGCAAGCAGTTCGCGCGCGAGCTCTTCTTTTTGTAAAGCTGTTTTTGCAGCCGGACCCTTTTCACGGAACTGAAAGCAGGTAATGCCGCCGGCTATCGCCTGTTTGAGTACTTCAACCGGGTTTTTCTCTGTGTCCTGACTGCCCATAATGAAATACAGCAGCAGTGCTTCTTTATTCATAGGTGCCTCTCAGCTCTTCTTTTTTAAGCGTCAGCTGATGCCGGATATCCATATCTCCCACGTGATACAAAGCGTTCAACAGCTCTGACTGAAAGGTGCCCGGACCTCTCATTGACGCAAATCCGCCGGCTTTTTCCGCTGCTATTCCATAATAGCCCAGCGCCGCTGCTGCGCCATATGCCACATCGTCCGTAACGGTCAGGAAAGAACCGATCAGCGAGCTGAGCAGGCAGCCGGATCCGGTCACTTTAGTCATCATTGAATGACCGTTGTGAATGCGGTACATATCTTTTCCATCCGTTACTGCATCCACCGCTCCCGTTACGACAATAGGAAGCTTCAATACGTGAAAGGCACGTTCTGCCGTTTCAGCTGTACTTACATGGGAGGAACCTGAATCTACTCCTCTTGTATTGCTTTCAAGTCCTGCAACAGCAGCAATTTCTCCTGCATTTCCGCGGACAAGGGAAATGTCTATTTCTTTGAGCAGCTGCCGGGCAGTATCGGTTCGATAAGCGGTAGCACCGGCTCCGACCGGATCGAGTACGACTGGAATTCCTTTTTTATTCGCTGCGGCGCCGGCAAGCAGCATGGACTCCACCTGCAGTGGGTTCAACGTTCCAATGTTAAGCACAAGCGCATCGGCGGCAGACGCCATATCGGCCGCTTCTTCTTTTGCGTTGGCCATTACAGGCGATGCTCCTGCCGCTAAAAGTCCATTCGCCGTAAAGTTCGCTACCACCACGTTGGTAATGTTATGAACAAGAGGCTTTGCCGTCCGCATTTCGTGCAGCAATTTGTATGCTTTTTTTCCTTCTGAATGCATCATGTCTCTTTCCCTCCAGGGTTATTCATTTCTCTAACGAACGGCCCCAATGATTCACCGGTCCGCTCCCGCGCCCGATGTTGAGCGGATGGCTGATCGCCTTTGTAATAAATTCTTTAGCCAGCTCACACGATTGGATAACAGGAATACCCTTCGCCCGATTGGCGGCAATTGCCGCAGAAAACGTGCATCCTGTCCCGTGTGTATGCTTCGTATTAAACCGATCCGCCGTTAGATGGATAAATTCTTTCTTATAATATAACACATCAATTGCCGTGTCTTTCGCATGCCCGCCTTTTACAACCGCAGCTCCTGCCCCCATCTCCTCGACCAGCACCCGGGCCGCTTTTTCCGCCTCTTCTATGGTAGAGACTTTTACTCCGGTAAGCTTTTCGGCTTCTTCCATATTCGGCGTCACCACTTCTGCTATAGGAAGCAGCCGGTTGACCATTAGTTTTTTCGTTTCTTTATCCATTAACGAGTCTCCACTTGTGGCCACCATTACCGGATCTACAATAATTGGCAGGTTTTCCCGTTCCAGCCGGTCTGTGATACTTTCAATCATAGACGGCAGGGCGATCATACCTGTTTTCACTGCCTGCGGCCTGATGTCTTCAAGGACGGCTTCCAGCTGTTTCAGAATCGTTTCGTCCTCCATATGCCAGACGTCTTTTACCCCCATCGTATTCTGGGCCACCACGCTTGTAATAACGGCCATTCCGTAAGCGCCGATCTCCTGGAATGTTTTTAAGTCGGCATGGATGCCTGCTCCTCCGGTAGGATCTGTTCCTGCTATGGATAGTACTTTTGGTATTTCCCCCATTATTGGTTCCTCCATTTTTATCTGTACTCACCACATCCGGACGTCTTTTTCATTTACACACAAAAAAGCCGCCCCTTGAAAGGAGCGGCTTTTCCTGACCATCACAGCCAAATAAAAACGCACGCTCCACTTTCCTACGCTGGCTTTACCCAGATCAGGTTCAGAGGGACAAAGGAATTTCCTTATCTCAGCATATGCGCCCCTAGTGGTTGTCTTTATTTCATGTTACGGGAGAAGAAGCTTTATTGTCAATTATTCATTTGTTTCTTCCTGCTTCCGACGCTTTTTATCGCGCTTTTGCTCCTTTTCGGCTTTCTTTTCTTCTTTTCTCACCTTCCGGAAATTCGTATCCAGGAAGCTGTACAGAACTGGTATGACAAACAGCGTCAGAAAAGTGCTGCTGACAAGGCCGCCGATCACGGCAATACCCATCGGCTGCTGAATCTCTGCGCCTTCACCAATACCAAGCGATAATGGAACGACCCCTAGAATTGTTGTTACAGCTGTCATCAGAATAGGGCGGGTTCTCTGTTTAACAGATTCTACAATAGCTTCTTTGGAAGCCATTCCCTTTTCTTTCTGTTGATTAATATAGTCCACCAGCACGATCGCATTGTTGACGACAATACCGGCAAGAACAATGAGGCCGATAAAGACGGTCACACTGAGCGGTGTCTGCGTTACTGCCAGGGCAATGCTTACTCCTATAACCACAAGCGGCACGCTGAACATAACGATAAATGGATATTTAAAGGATTCAAATTGTCCTGCCATTACGAGATAAATGAACAGCAGTCCGAGAAGGAAGGCAAATATCATGCTGTCGAGCGCATCGTCCAGCAGCTCCTGTTCTCCCGAATAGGCAAGAGAGGTGCTGTCCGCCATATTGTCGTTTTCATATATATCCGTCACTAAATTGGACGCCTCATTTAATGTCGTATCCGAGCTGTAGGCCGCCGTAATTTCCACGCTGCGCTGCTGATCATCACGATTAATAACGGCAGGGCCGCTGCCTTCTTCAATGTCGGCTACCTCTCCAAGTTCAATATAGTCTCCTTCCTGGTTGGCAATCAGCAGCGTTTCTAAATCCTCTGCTGTCTCCAGTTCTCCGGTTTCATATTGAACAATCACATCATAGGTCGTATTATCTGCTGTCTGTACCGTAGTGGCTGTTTGGCCGCGGGTAGCATTGTCGACACTATCGGCGATCTGGGCGGCCGCCAGACCGTTTTCCCTCGCATTTTCTTCATCTACAGCAATTTGTATCTCTGGTGCGAGATCTTCATCCGAGGTGGTTATTTCCCGAATATCTTCCGCTTCTCTCAGCTCCGAGATCATATACTCGGCCGACTCATTTAATGTATCCACGTTCTGGTCGCTGATAGTAAAGACGACCGTATTCGCTTCTCCTCCGCCTATAGCAGTCTGGCTCGAAAGAGAAATATCGGCATCCGGTTCTACGTCGACCACGTCGTCTTCTATCTGTTCAATAAAATCGATCGTGCTCGCTTCCCGGTCCTCCATTGGTTCCATCGTGACCATGATCTGGGCCTCATTGGATCCCGATGGTCCTCCTGTTACTGCACCGTCGTCGCCGGAAGAACCGATCATTGTTAAATAGCTGTCGACTGCTCCCTCCTGATCCAAAATAGCTTCAATATCCTCTGTAATAGCAGTCGTCGTTTCCAGGTTGGTTCCGTAATCTGTCTCCACATCAATGGAGAAAAAGCCCTGGTCGCTTGCCGGAAGAAAGTTAACTCCTGTTGCAGCAAGACCCGCTCCGCCTGCGATAAGAAATAACAGCGTAATAAACAGAGTAAGAAAACGGTGTTTCAACGACCATTTGCTGGCCCTTTCCAGACGTTTCATATAGCGGGAGTTCTGCCTTTTTTCTTCAATATCCTCTTTAGGAGCTTTCAAAATGCGGCTTGCCATCATCGGCACAACGGTAACAGCCACAAACAAGGAAGCAATTAAACTAAAGGATACTGCCAGTGCAAATTCCGTAAAAATATTTCCAACGATGCCTGATACAAAAATAATCGGCAGAAAGACAGAAACAGTCGTTAAAGTCGAAGCCGTAATGGCGCCGCCTACTTCTTTTGTTCCTTCTGAAGCTGCCTTTTTTGGTGTCTTGCCCATCGATAAATGCCGGTATATATTCTCAATAACCACAATTGCATTATCGACGAGCATTCCAATGCCAAGCGCCAATCCACCAAGAGTCATTAAATTCAGCCCGACATCTGTAAAATATAAGAAACCAAATGTCACGATAACAGAAAACGGTATTGCCACCCCGATGATGAGCGGGGTCTTTAAATTGCGGAGAAAGAAAAACAGCACGAGCATGGCAAACACCCCGCCGGTAATAAGAGCGGTCGTCACACTGTTGATGGACTGCTGGATGTAATCTCCTTCATCGTAAAAAGTCGTAAATTCCAGGCTGCTGTATTGATCTTCTTCAAGCAGCGTGTCCAGCTCACTATTAAAGGATGAGGACACCGTAGCCGCATTTGCATCTGTTTCCTTCATTAGATTAAGCTGCATTGCCGGCTGCTGATTTGTTCTTGTAATAGCGTTCTGCTCTTCCGGAGAAAGTCTTATGTCTGCAACATCGGCTAAAAATAACTCATCGCCTGTTTCCGGATCGACTGTAACAAACAGCTCTTCCAGATCTTCCTGAGCTTCTATTTCTTTCAGCACTCTTGTCGTAAGCGTTCTTTCTCCTGATTCTACCGTTCCACCGGGAAGTGACACGTTGTTGGACTGAACCACGTTAACGATATCTTCCTGGGTAATTTGATATTCTTCCAGCTGTGCCTGATCCAGGTTAATTTCATAACGTTCGGTTACTCTGCCGGATTCATCCACATTGGCGACACCTTCCACCCGTTCAAGCTCCGTCCGGATAGACGCTAAATCATCCTGAAATTCGACAACCGCCATGTCATCAGAGGTAACAGCAATCTGTGCCATACCGAACATCGACGGGTCAAATTTCAGGAAAGAGGGATCAGCCGCATCATCAGGAAGCGGTGCATCCCCCATTGAGCTGATAACATCCTGCTCCACGTCGTCAATCGATGAATCCCAGGAAAATTCCAGAAGAATTAACGCCGACCCCTCTTCTGAGGTAGACGTAATATTATTTAAGCCGGGCATCGTTGACAACTGTTCTTCCAGCGGAATCGTCACGCTTTCTTCGACTTCTTCCGGACTCGCACCGGGATAACTTGTTACAACGGCCGCGACCGGGGGATCAATTTCCGGAAAAAGCTGAAGAGGGAGATTTGTTAAGGACACCCCTCCGAGTAAAATAAACAGGATCATTCCTACAATAGTCAGTTTCGGCCTTCGGATGGATAAATCGGTAATTTTCACCTTCGCCGTTCCTCCTCTTATGTTTTCATCCCTGCCGGTACCGCAAACTTCCGGACAGAAGCATATGAACAGCATGCTTTCGGGTGTTGTCTTCGTTGAATGTATTTGCAGATTATTTCCTGATTCGTATGTTATTATTCTGCCGGCAAATAAAACAGCTATCGTATGTAAGACTTTAAACAATTAAGTTACTTAATTATTTAATAAACTAAAGCATCTGCAGTAGAGAGTCAATTAATCTTCCTCCACTTCACAAATAATTCATCTGATTGATTCTTTCACGCAAAAAGAGCAGCGTATGCTGCTCAGAATGTTTAACATGGACGGCTTTTCTGGAGGCCGTTTTATTCTTTGGTTTCGTTTTCTTTTATCATTGTATCCAGCTTCTTTAATGTCTGGTCGATTTGTTCAATTTCTTCTTTCTTTAATCGACTGATATAATCCTGAATAATTGACTCTTCAAAAAGCCGGAATTCTTCCTTCAGTTTTTCTCCCTGAGGTCCAAGCTTAATAATCATTTCCCGGCGGTTTTCTTCATTAACAAGCCGGATTAGAAGTTCTTCTTTTTCAAGGCGGTTCAGCGCCTGGCTGACGGCGCTTTTTGAAATATTTAAGTAGTACGCCAGATTTGAAATAGACACATTCTCATCTTGTACCAGTCGCATCATCATCGCTTCCTGCCTTGTGGTCAGCTGCAGATTTTGAAGCAGCGGAAGCTTTGGCTGCAGATTTCTCGAAATGCTTTCAAGTGATTTTATCGTGCTGTGCAGTAGATCTTTGTATTCTTCATATGCCATAGCTGCTCACCCCTGGCTGCTGCGTTATCGCAGTACAGCTTTTTTCAATCCTTTGTTCAACAGAGCCCCAATCGCTCCGCTGAATTCTCCATTTTCCAGAAAATATGCTTTTTTGCCGCGCAGTTCCGTGTACTGAGTCATAATCGACTGCAGCGTATTATGATTGGAGAATGTGGTACCTATATAAATAACAGCATCTGTCCCTATCCGGTCGGCTGCCTGGACGCTCATCGTCGTAATGGTTTCGCCGATCATTCTTACGACGGTCGCGATATAGTCTTCTTTGTTATGGATTCCCTGCTTCATTTCTGCAAGGTCTCCGAAGTTACTTGCTGTTAAGTCCCCGGATATGGGAGGCGGCTCATGGGAATAGATGTCACCGACCGTTACGTTTAATTTCCTGCCGTTCCCCTGCTCCCCAAGAGTGAGAATTCTATCAAACTCATCTTCTCCTGTCAGCAGATAGGACAGGCCGAGCAGCGTGCCTCCACCCATTCCGCTTCCGCCGATCCGCTCATAGGAATCCTGGTCCACCACATGAATCGACGTGCCGGTTCCTACATTCGCTACGATAAAACGAGCCCCTGTTTCATTAATCAAGCCGCTTCTTTCCAACTGCCACTTGACCCCTTCACAGGTCGCTTCAAACTCATTGATTTTCTTTGCCGGAAAAGGCAGTTCCTTCATTAAAGCCCCTGCTTTTCCACCCGTTACCTGAACGTAAGGATCATCAAATGTTTCTTTGAACCATTCGTACAGCTCGTGAAATTTGGATGTTGCAATTTTTTTATATTGCCATTCGTTTCCTTTTGCATACACAATCTTGGAAAGAGTGCCCCCTCCGTCGATTCCTATATACTGATCACTCATGTATCCAGCTTCTCCTCTCCGTACGCCGGCGGTCGTTAAACAACTGCTCTATATCTTTTTCTCGTATACCTCATTATAAGTGGTATATCCTGTTTTTGCATGGTATTATTCTTGATTCGCGGAGATTATCTTTATCTGTCTTTCCTTATCTTATGCTAAAATGTGGAAGGAGATATACGGAGGTGACACAACTGCATGACGATAGGGGAAGTTTTTTCCATCATATTAAGTATTTTGTTTTTATTAAATATCGTATTTGCAGCAATTATTATCTTTCTTGAGCGCCGGGACGCCACCTCGACCTGGGCCTGGGTGATGGTGCTTTTTTTCATTCCATTTCTTGGATTTATTTTATATCTTATTTTCGGCCAGAATTTGACAAGACGCCGGTTATTTGACTGGGAAGAGATAAAGAAAATAGGTATTGAAGATTTAATAAAAGCACAGATTTCCGCTCTTCGCGAGGAACGTTTCCATTTTATTGATCCATCGGTCCGTGAACACCGTGATCTTATTTTTATGCAGCTTGTAAACAACGATTCGGTGCTGACGCAGGAAAATGACGTGGACATCTTTATTGACGGCGGAGAAAAATTCGAAGCACTTATGAAAGACATTGAAAGAGCCGAAGATCATATTCACTTTCAATATTACATCCTTCGTGATGACAAACTCGGTACACGGCTGATTAAAGCATTGACCAAAAAAGCGGAAGAGGGCGTAAAAGTCCGGATTTTATATGACGAAATGGGCTCCAGGTCTATTTCCCAAAAGTCTTTCCGGGAATTCTATGCGGCAGGCGGAGATGTCAGCATCTTTTTCCCCCGCCGGATTCCCTTTATTAACCTCCGGCTCAATTACCGCAATCACCGGAAGATTGTAATTATTGATGGAAAAATCGGCTATACCGGAGGATTCAACGTCGGTGATGAATACCTGGGACTTGATCCCAAGTTTGGCTACTGGCGTGACACCCACCTGCGGATGGTGGGCGATGTCGTGAACGCTCTGCAGACACGCTTTATTCTCGACTGGAATCAGGCAAGCCCGGATAAGCGTGACATTCATTACCAGGAAAAGCTGTTTCCTCCAGCGGATCCGCATGCCGGCAACACGGCGGTACAAATTGTTTCCAGCGGTCCAGATTCTCAATGGGAACAGATTAAAAACGGCTACATTAAAATGATTTTAATGGCTAAAGAATCGGTGTACATTCAAACCCCGTATTTCATTCCGGATCAGAGCCTGATGGACGCTCTTCGGATCGCTGCTTTATCGGGCGTAGATGTACGTATTATGATTCCCAACAAACCGGACCATCCGTTTGTGTACTGGGCGACTTATTCTCATATCGGTACGATTCTTGAAGCAGGTGCTGAAGTGTACATTTACGACAATGGATTTATACATGCCAAAACGATTGTTGTAGATGGCAAAGTCAGCTCGGTCGGTACAGCAAATATTGACAACCGGAGTTTTGCTCTGAATTTTGAAGTAAATGCGTTTATTTATCATCATCCGTTCAGCCAGCGGATGGCCCTGATTTTCGAAGACGATATGAAGCAGTCCACACGTTTTACTCTGGACCATTACAAAGAGCGGTCGCTCTGGATTCGTTTCAAAGAATCTATTGCCCACCTGCTTTCTCCTATTTTATAAACACATTAAAGCCGCCCCTTTGTAGGGGCGGCTTTTTAAGCGCCTGAAAAGAAAACCCCTGTGTCCGGACCGCTTAAATGGACGATTTCCACATAAGAGCGAGGCTTCTTGAGATTTTCTCCGCATATTCGGGACCGTTTTCCAAAGCGTCGCTGAGATCCAGCGGACCCGGTACCATGCTGAAAGCTGCAGTAATTCCATGGTCGTATACGGCTTCGTATCCTTCTCCCAGCTGACCGCAGACAGCAAGCACGACAGCTCTTTCATTAACCGAATGCGCTGCTTTCGCCACACCTACGGGCGTTTTTCCGTATACCGTCTGACTGTCCATCTTGCCTTCTCCCGTCACAATCAAATCCGCACCCTTTACCCGTTCATAAAAATTGGTTTCCTTTAATACAATATCTATTCCCGATTCCAGAGCAGCTCCGAGGCATCCTATCAGTCCGGCTCCCATGCCTCCGGCAGCTCCCGCCCCTTCTTTTTGCGCAATATCTACACCGAGATCCCGTTTCATCACATCTGCAAAAGTACCAAGGGCGTCATCCAGCTCTGTTACCATTTCCGGGGTCGCTCCTTTTTGAGGACCGTATACGGCGCTGGCTCCGTTTTCTCCGATCAACGGGTTTTTCACATCGCAGGCAGCGGCAATTTCTACGTGGCGCAGCCGTTCGTCCAATTCAGATAGATCAATCGAATGCAGGTCAGCCAGTGCAGCGCCTCCCGCCCCAACAGCTTTTCCTTCACTATTTAAAAGCCGGCCGCCAAGCGCCTGAATCATCCCGGCGCCTCCATCATTTGTAGCGCTTCCGCCAATGCCGATGATGATTTTCTGTACGCCTTTTCCGAGCGCATCCTGAATCAGTTCCCCGGTTCCGTAAGAGCTTGCGGTCAGTGGATTTCTTTCCTGCTTGTCCACCAGGCCAATGCCGGATGCTTCCGCCATTTCCAATACAGCCGTCCTGCCGTCTTTTGACACGGCATATTCCGCTGTTACTTTCTGCTGGTTCGGAGACGTAACCTCTACTTGATGCATGGATGCTTCCAGCGCTTCCGCCAGAGAAGTCGTCGTACCTTCTCCTCCATCTGCCATCGGTATCACATCAATAATGGCTTCTTCTCCAAATATATCTTTCCAGCCTTTTTTCATGCTTTCTGCAGCTTCTAGTGCTGTCATGCTTTCTTTAAACGAATCGGGTGCGATGACTATTTTCATATGTAATGCCTCCTAAGTTGGCCAGTTTCCATACTGCGGACTTCTTTCTTATTGTAACCGGCAACAATCCCGCCGTCATTAGCTTTGTATACAAAAAACCAATCATGCTCCGGTTCACATGATTGGCTGTTTTTATACTTTGTACAGTTCTGCTTTATGCCGCTTGAGCACTTCTTCAAATAAATATTTCTTCTCCGGCAGCGGCAGCATGCAGAATTCCTGCTTCAGCTCTTTATCTTTTCCAAATCCTATGATGGACTGACAGAATCCACAGGTACTGCTTTTGTGAATAACCGGGTTTTCGTTTGGAAACCAATCCTGTTTTTCTTCTATATAATATCCGTGAATGGAATATTTCGTTCCATCTTTGAGTGTAATGTTCATATGAAGCATATCGCCGCTTTTCCAATTGCCATCTTCGGCGTAATCTCTTACGAGCATATCAGTCTGCCATTCTATATCGGAGTCGGTAATCGTTAAAAAAGCGGGTAAATCCTCATCTCTTATTTCTTTCCAGCTGGGTGTTTCCTGGCCAGTTTCCCGTAAATATGCTAAATGTTCCTTATATCGGGACAAGTATAGATGAATTGGCTTTTTTTGACTCATACCCTTCCTCCTTTTAGAATTTCTGTTTTTCTTGATAGGATGCACAGTGTACTTCTTTATTTTCTCACATTATCAACCGCTTCGCCACTATGGACTTCTTTCATTTGACGGGACAGTATTTTTAGTCTATTCTTTCCCTAAGGCAACTTTATGTCTCTAGACAAAATGTTAAACTATTCACTATATAAGGAGGCGTTGTCATGGCTGATGCTGTGCGCGTAGAAAATATAACAGCAGCTTACCGTAAAGATCCTGTGCTTCGAAACGTAAGCTTTACGCTTCCCCAGGGGCATTTGATTGGAATTGTCGGGCCGAACGGCGCCGGTAAATCAACCCTGTTGAAAGCCATTCTTGAATTAATTCCTAAATCAAGCGGCAATGTTGAAATACTAGGCAGCAGCGTGCGCTCCCAAAAGAAAAATATCGGCTACGTGCCCCAGCGCGGCAACGTAGACTGGGACTTTCCCACTAACGCGCTTGATGTTGTGATGATGGGCCGTTACGGACAGATTGGCTGGCTGAAGCGCCCTTCTAAAAAAGATAAGGCATTAGCTGAAGATGCGCTTGAGCGCGTAGGTATGAAAGATTATGCGAACAGGCAGATCAGCCAGCTTTCCGGAGGTCAGCAGCAGCGTGTTTTTCTGGCAAGAGCGCTGATACAGGATGCGCAGGTGTACTTTATGGATGAACCGTTTGCCGGCGTGGATGCCACGACGGAGCGGGCGATTATCGGCCTGTTAAAAGAATTAAAGGAAAAGGGAAAAACCGTTATCGTTGTGCACCATGACCTTCAGACGGTAACCGAATATTTTGACTGGGTCATTTTATTGAACCAGCGTTTAATTGCTTACGGCCCGGTGGATCAGATATTCAGCTCGGAGCTGCTGCAGAAGACATACGGAGGCCGTTTGGCTTTTATTCAGCAGGAAAATCTTAATATATAAGAAAGGAGGCCCGCCTCATGCAGGAATGGCTGCAATTTTTATCCAGCCCTAATCTCCAATGGGTAATGGCCGGCGCGGCCCTGCTTGGGCTTGCGAGCGGCGTTGTCGGAAGCTTTGTTCTTCTCCGGAAAGAAAGCCTCGTAGGCGATGCAATGGCTCACGCAGCACTACCCGGCATTTGTCTCGGCTTCTTAATATTCGGACGGGAAACACTCGCTTTAATGGGAGGAGCTGCCCTTACCGGACTAATGGCTGTGTATGCGATTCGGGCTATACATTCACAAAGTAAAATAAAACAGGATGCGGCCATCGGTATTGTGCTCTCTGTCTTTTTTGGATTTGGCATTGTGCTTTTAACGATGATTACCAATGGCAGCTACAGCCAGAGCAGCGGCCTTGATGAGTTTATTTTCGGCCAGGCGGCTTCTCTTGTCGGCGCAGATGTGCAGATTTTAATTGGAAGTGCTGTGGTGCTGCTGCTTCTTTCTTTTCTATTTTTTAAAGAACTGAAACTTCTTATTTTTGATCCACTCTTTGCCGGTGGTATTGGACTGCCTATCCGTTTTTTGAATGCCCTTCTCAGTTCGATGGTGGTGCTCGTGGTTATTACCGGCATCCAGACAGTGGGTGTGATTCTTATGGTGGCTTTATTAATTACACCAGCCATTACGGCCCGGTACTGGACCGACCGCCTTGGCGTGATGGCCATTCTTTCCGGCCTTATCGGAGGCTTATCGGGAGCACTTGGAGCTTTGTTAAGCTCTTCAATAAGCGGACTTCCGACCGGTCCGGTTATTGTTGTAGCTGCCACCGCCTTCTTTTTGATCTCCTTTCTATTTGCCCCGCAGAGAGGTATTTTATTCCGGATGGTGGAAAATAGAAAACATAACCAGGTGGTATTAAACAACTTTCTTCTCGATACGATGTATGAACAGCTGGAAAACCGCTACGCTGCCGGACAGCACAGCGCCCTGTTTTCCAGGGAGGAGCTTGAGGAACAGACACATCTTCCAAAGGATGGACTCGAAAAAACCATTCAGGCCCTGCAGAAAGAAGGGCTGCTCACCCGGACAGGAGAGCAGTATCTATTGACCGGCACAGGCCTGGCCTGTGCCTATGACTCTTCGCTGCTCCGCCGGCTTCAGGATATTCATATCACTCATGAAGCTGAACTTGGCTCCTGGAACGAGGCCGCAGAAAACGGAAACGGCCGGGCACCGCGGGAATATCTGTTGAACGAGCGCATCCACACTCTGCTTGCCGCGGAGAAAAAAGTTCCGGTTTCACTGGCGATTAAGCAGACATCGATTGAGTACGCCGATCGTACCTAATATAAAAGGAGGAGCACGCTTTGATGTACGAAATATGGATTTTAGCGATCAGCTCGCTTGTTGCTGCTACCTGCGGTATTGTCGGCACCTTTCTTGTGCTGCGCCGGATAGCTATGGTAGCTGATGCGATCAGCCATACGGTCCTGCTGGGTATTGTAGGCGCCTTTCTCGTGTCCCAGACGCTTGAAGGCCCGCTTATGCTTATCGGCGCCGCCGTAGTAGGACTGGCAACGACTTATTTTATTCAAGTGCTTGATAATGCCGGCGTTCCTACGGATGCTGCTATTGGTGTTGTGTTTACCGCTTTATTTTCTGTCGGCGTCATTCTAGTATCTTTGTATGCAAGAGACGTTCATTTGGACGTGGATCATGTCTTGATGGGAGATATCAGCTTTGCTCCATTTCATACGGTAGAATGGAATGGCATTCCGCTCGGGCCGCAGGCATTCTGGGTCATTTTAATTGTATTTATTATCGACCTTGCTTTGCTTCTGCTGCTGTATAAAGAATTTAAAATCACTTCCTTTGATCCTGCGCTTGCTGCGGCTTTAGGCATTCCGGTCACATTGATCCACTATCTTCTTATGACGATGGTGTCGATTACAGCTGTTGCCTCTTTTGATGCGGTCGGTGCTATTCTCGTAGTAGCCCTCTTCATTGTGCCGCCTGCCACTGCTTATCTGCTTACGGAAAAACTAAGCCGGATGATGATCGTGAGTGCTTTAACAGGTGTAGCATCTGCGGTGATCGGTTATTATACGGCAAAGTATTTTAACGTATCGATTGCCGGCTGCATCGCAAGTACCACGGGTGTACTGTTTCTGCTTGCTTTCCTCTTTTCTCCTTCCCACGGTGTGCTTTTACGGGGGAGAAAACGAAAAAAAACAGCGGCCCCCGTCTCTTCCTGAATACAGAAAAAAGCTGCAGCCAATGGCCGCAGCTTTTTCGTTTTATCGAATCGTATTATTTTTCTTTGTACGGATGTGGTTCTTTAAATACAAAATACTTGATCATAAAGAAGCTCGCTGTAAAGGAAAGAAACATTGCTACCCCTTTTGCTAAGTTGTAGCGGAGCCAGCCGGGAACACCAAGAGCCTGAAACAGAGTATTGCCGCCGATAAACACAAGGTTATTCACTCCAAGACTTACCAGCCCCTGCAAAACAAAGGCCATTCTCTGTTTATTGCTGCCTTTTGCAGAATGCCTGAAGGTAATCAGAACGTTCCAGATATAGCTGTTCGCTACAGCCAGGCAGTAGGATATCGTATTATAGGTAGTCAGCATAACCCGTTCATCCGTTGGAAAAAAATAAAGAAGCAGATTGAGTGTGCCAATATCTACAGCGGCATTGGATACGCCAATCGCACTAAACTGTGCGTACTGAAATAGTCCTTTTCTTTTTTTCTTTTTTTCCATAGGTATCCCTCTGTTCAATCTGGATGCAGCTCGTACCTGTTAGGAACCGGAAAGCTCTTCTTTGCTTTCGGCAGGTTCTTTCCCGGAAACAGCCTGTTCATAAATAGCCTCAATTTGTTCAGCTACCTGGTTCCAACTGTAGCTCTGAACATCCTGATGGGCCTGATCGGCCATCTTTTTTCGAAGAAGCTCATCTTCAAAACGAAGAACGGTCTTCGTAAAGTCTCCTTCGACATCAGGTTCATATAAAAGTCCGGTTTTCTCATCTTCCAGCTGTTCTCTCGTCGGCCCGCTCTGGGCAGCCACAAGCGGCAGCCCGGAAGCCATGGCTTCCATAATAACCAGGCCAAGCGTTTCCGTAGTGGAAGGAAACACGAACACATCCGATGTAGCAAACGTCTCTGCAAGCTCTTCTCCATGCATAAACCCGGTGAACACTGTGTTGGTGCCTTTAAAGTGGTTTTCAAGAACCTGGCGGTGCGGCCCATCGCCGACAATGGCCAGAACAAATGTATCCGATTCTTCCAGAACGTGGCGTATTTTTTCAATTTCTTTTTCTGCCGCCAGTCTTCCTACATAAAGGAGCAGTGTCTTTTCCGGTTTGCCGCCTGTGAGGCGACGGCGCATTGATTCGCTGTACTTGTCCGGAGAAAACTGCTCCGTGTCCACCCCGCGCTTCCATACATGCATACGTTCAAACCTGCGGCTCACCAGCTCATCTTTAACCGTCTGAGACGTACATAAATTAATGTCCGCTTGATTATGCATCCTGCGAAAATGCCACCACATCAGCCATTTCAACCTGCCGAGTTTGTAATAATCCATATACTGTGCCAGATTCGTGTGATAGGAAGCTACAAGCGGCAGTTTGAGCTGCCTGGCATATTTAATGCCTGCGTATCCTACAACCGCCGGGTTCACTACATGAACTACGTCCGGATTAAATTCTTTCAGATGTTTTTTTACGACCGGGTGCGGCACGGCAAACTGCTTGGAACGATAAAAAGGAAAGGTAATATGAGAAAGCCCAATCACTTTAGCCCCTTTATATTCGTACACACCAAGGTCCGGCGCGTAAATCCGCACTTCATGACCCTGGTCAAGCAGCCAGGTGATGCAGGCTGTCAGCCGGGTAACAATACCATCTGTGGACGGCAGAAATGTTTCAGTTATTATAGCTATTTTCAACAGGAACACACTCCGTTTTTATTATTTCCAGGTTACGTTTGGAAGAACATTTTCTTTTACCACACGGTCTTTATGCGTCAGCGCAGCGTTAAGGATTTCACGGATAACGTCATCAGTCAGCATGAACGGTTCAAGACCAAGATCAAGAAGATTTGTATTTACCGCACGGTAAAAATGCTCTTCTGCCTCAATTCTAGGGTTGTCGTATTTGCCAACTTCGACGTCAATACCTTCTTCTTTAGCCACACGCTGCACCATTTCCGCTAATTCAGTAATAGAAAATTCTTCTGTAAACTGGTTAAACACGCGGAATTCTCCATTGTCTGCCGGGTTTTCTGCAGCAATTTCAATACAGCGGACGGTATCACGGATATTCAGGAACCCTCTGATCTGCTGTCCTTTGCCGTAAACCGTCAAATCATGACCGATGGCAGACTGGATAATAAAGCGGTTCAAAGCGGTTCCAAATACGCCGTCATAATCAAGACGATTTACAAGCGCAGGATCCATAGCTGTCTCTTCTGTATCCAGACCGTATACAATACCCTGGTTTAAATCGGTTGCACGGATGCCCCATGTTTTGCAGGCAAACATAATGTTATGGCTGTCATGCACTTTTGATAAATGGTAAAAAGAATTGGGCTGCTTTGGAAACGGCAGGACGTCTTTTCTGCCCTTATGCTCAATTTCAATATAGCCTTCTTCAATTTCAATATTAGGGGTACCGTATTCTCCCATGGTTCCAAGCTTAATTAAGTGGCACTCCGGCACGATTTCTTTAATGCCGTAAAGAACGTTGAGCGTTCCTACTACATTGTTTGTCTGAGTAAACACAGCATGTTCGCGGTCAATCATGGAATAAGGTGCAGAACGCTGCTCTGCAAAATGAACAAAAGCGTCCGGCTGCTCCTGCTTTAACACCTCACGAAGAAAATCATAATGATTTAAGTCTCCTTCGTATGTACGGATTTCTTTTCCTGTAAGTTCTTTCCACTTTGCTACTCTTTCTTCGAGCGTGGCAAGAGGGGTAATGGAATTCGAGTGCAGCTCTTCGTCCCATTTTCTTCTCATTAGATTATCTACAATTGATACATCGTGTCCTTTTTTGGAAAGATAAAGGGCTGTCGGCCATCCGCAGAATCCGTCGCCGCCTGCAATAATAATTTTCACTGTATTTCTACCTCCAGGTCATATGTTCCGTCCTATCCGTACGGAACCATCTCGTTTTGTCTTTTTTTACTCTTTCTATTTAAAAACCACATAGTGTACCTCTTTATACCCTTTTTTTTACGAAACTATACGTATAAAAAGTGCACAGACTGTCCATAGTATACTATACAACATTTGCTTTAAAGCCGCTATTTTATTTGCTGTTTATTTATGTAACTTATAGTTTTATGCGGGGTTATACCATTCTTTTACATACTGCTGTCCTATATTTCCCAGAAAAAAGGGATGCCTCTAAAAAAGGCACCCCGTTCTTTTTGGTTATAGGCTTAAATTAGCCGGCGCATCTTTTACAACGAGAATAATTTTTCCGTCGTCAAGCTTGTCCTCTAATTCTTCCGCTTTTGCTTCTGTATAGCCAAGCTCCTGGAATTTCGCGCGAAGCTCGTCTCCCTGTTTACGGAATACGTTTTTGATGTTTTCGCCGATGCCCTGTTCCTTAGCACCTGCTGTATTGGCATCTGCTTCATCTGCCAGTCGGTTTGTTCTTTCTTTATCATGAGTAATAATGTAAATATTATCCTCATTAACCCCTTGTGTTTTTAGTCTGTCGACTGCTGTTACAGCCTCATCGTCGTTTAAATACTCTTTATAAAATGGTTCCATAGTTTATCTCTCCCTTCTAGAAAAGTGTTCCCTGAAATAGAAATTTTAAAACTTTCTTTTACCCACCGACGATCTGATGATATATTTTCCGTGCTTTTACCTTATCGGATTCCCCGTGAATAATGGCACGTCCATCTGCAAACAGGACGATTCTTTTTTCTTCCCACTCCAGTACAAGCAGGTGGGGATTGGATTTCCGGACAATACTTTCATGCTGCTCTTTCAGGTGCTCTAATGACGCTTTCACTGCCTTAGCCGGCCGGACCTGCACCGCATCCCGGCCGCAGAGAGTTTCCAGGGAGGACTTGGCTTCCCATTGCAGATAAGGATAAGAGGCTTCTTGTCCGCAGGAAGCACAGTCCGGCTTTTTTAATTTATCCAGGTTCATCGTCCGGTGTTGATTTTCCCAAACATCAAAAGACAGAAGGGTACGCCGCAGATCCTTTTCATTTCCACTCAGTAATTTCAACGCTTCCACTGCCTGGTGGCTGCTGACCATCTGAACGGCCGGGGCAATGATGCCTGCCGTGTCACACGTCTCTCCATCCATCGGAATGTCTTCCATCAGACAGTGCAGGCAGGGCGTATCGCCGGGTATAATCGTGTACGTGAGACCATAGCTTCCTACACAGGCGCCGTAAATAAAAGGAATATCATGCCTACAGGCAAAGTCGTTGACCATCATGCGTGTTTCAAAATTATCAAGAGCATCGATAATAACGTCTGCAGGAAGAAACGACTCCAACAGAGCGGGATCTACTTCCCCTATTACAGCTCTCACATCCGTTTGCCTGTTAATGTCACGCAGCCGTGCTTCCGCTGCAGCGGCTTTCGGCGTTGACCTGTCTGCATCCCGTTCGGTGTAGAGCTGCTGGCGGTTTAAATTGCTGTGTTCCACATAGTCCCGGTCCACAATCGAAACCGCTCCGACCCCCGCTCTGACCAGGGTTTCTGCCATACTGCTTCCTAAAGCGCCCGCCCCAATAATAACGGCGTGCTTTTCCCCAAAGGCCTGCTGCCCTTTTTTTCCAATCGGAGCGAACAGCTCCTGGCGGGAATAACGGCCGCTTGTCACAGCTGGCTCATTCCTTCGGACGGACTGCTGGCCTGAGCATAAAACTTCTTCTCTGTCCGACCGGCTTCATGGCCAAGCCTTCCTGCCTGAACCGCCAGTTTCATTGCTTCTGCCATCTTCACCGGATAATCGGCACCGGCCACTGCTGTATTTAAGAGCACCCCATCCGCTCCAAGCTCCATTGCATAAGAGGCATCTTTTGGACTGCCGATACCCGCATCTACAATAACCGGCACAACAGCCTGTTCAATAATGTGGGCCAGGTTGTAGGGATTTACGATACCCAGTCCTGTGCCGATAGGTGAAGCTCCGGGCATTATAGCGTGAATGCCAAGTTCCTGCAGTTTCCTTGCCAGTACTACGTCATCCGACGTATACGTTAACACGGTAAAGCCTTCATTTAGAAGCTGTTCAGAAGCTTTCAGCGTCTCCACCGGGTCCGGCAGCAGGGTTTTATCACAGCCGATCACTTCTACTTTAATCATGTCACACATCCCGGCTGCATCAGCCATTCTTGCAATACGTACGGCTTCTTCAGCCGTTTTGGCTCCGGCCGTATTCGGGAGCAGTCTGTACCCGTTGAGATCCATATCTTCGAAAGGATCCGGCTGGGTGCTGTCAAATATATTCATCCGCCTTACGGCAAACGTCAGCACCTCCGTCTCTGAAGCTGCCACCGCCTGCTTTTGTACTTCTGCGGTTTTGTATTTACCTGTTCCCAAAAACAATCGTGATTCAAAAGAAAACTCTCCAATAGTTAACATCTTTCATCCTCCTCCTACAAAGTGAACAATTTCCAGCCGGTCATTTTCTTTCAACGCTGATTTTTTCTGATCCGGCTTGGTTAAAATTTCTCCATTCTTTTCTACGACAGACTTTTTGTGTCCGACGTTAAAATGAGCAAGCAGCTGCTCGACGGATTCGACTGTATCCGGAATCTGCTGTTCTTCTCCGTTAATGGTTAGCTTCACTGGAAACACCTTCCTTTGTTCGTTTTCGATAGGGAGAGAATGCCTGCTCCCATTCCGTATTGACCGTTTCTCCACAGATGGAACGGGCAAGCCAGTTTCCTGTTCCTGCCGAAAGCAGAATCCCATTCCGGTAATGCCCTGCAGCTATCCAAAGGCCTTGATTATTAATAGAACCGAGATAAGGAAGACCGTCTGCGGACTGCGGTCTGATTCCGCTCCACGCCTGTTTGAACTCTGCTTCGGCAAGACCCGGCACTAACGCAAATGCGCTTTTCAGCAGGTCATGCACAGAGCCCGCATACACCTGGGTCTCCATAGATCCCGGGTGTTCGGTTGCCCCAATAATTACTGTTCCATTTTTCTTTGGCACAAGGTACACATCCGGGGCATGAACGGTAGACACAATAAGCTGCTTTGTGGGGCGGACAGATAAAATATCTCCTTTAACAGGAATCATTGGCGGCATGAGGCCAATGTCGCCATCCAGAAGGTCCGTCCATGCGCCCCCTGCCATGACTACATGCTCCGATTCTATCGTTTCCCGGCCCGTGATCACTTCATATCCTCCCGCCTTCTGCTTAATGGAAGACACCGGAGTGTGTTCCATTATTTCCGCTCCTAAATGGGCGGCGCTTCCGGCATAGGCTTTCGTAAGATACGGCGCCATAACCTGGCCGTCTTTCGGCATATACAGAGCACCCTGTATGGATTCGTCTGCCAGGTTCGGTTCTTTTGTCTGCAGCTCCTCACGGGTCAGCCAGCTGACTTGTTCGCCGGCCTTCTGCTGAAAGGCGAGCACATTATGAAGATGGGCGGTTTCTTCGTCCGAGTGTGCGGTTTTCAGCATACCGTTTTTTATATAATCCACCTGAATGCCTGAATACGATTCAAGTTTAGGGACTAATTCGTCGTACATAGACCGACTCGCTCTTGCAAAGTCGAAAAAAGAGCCCTGACTGTTAATCTCCACCTGGGCTCCGAGCATACCGGCAGCGGCGCTGGAAGCTTCACTGCCAATTGTGCTCCGTTCCAAAAGGAGCACCCGTTTCCCTTTTTCCGCTAAATGAAAGGCGGTGGAACAGCCATTGATGCCGCCGCCGATCACTACGGTATGATAGGATGTCATGTTCTTCCCTCCTCGTTAAGCTTCGTATAGTAAGCATGCGCCCGATGCTTTGGCTCTTCTGCTTCATACAGGCCTGACAGCACTGCAATACCGGAAGCACCGGAGCGGATGCAGTCCTTCACTCGTTCCGGGGTAACGCCGCCGATCGCGATCACCGGCAGTGCGGTCGCTTCTGCAATAGCCGCAAGCTGCTTCAGGCCGCGTGGTTCCAGTCCCAACTTACTATCGGTAGGAAACACATGACCGAAAAACAAATAGTCAGCGCCGGCCTGTTCTTTTTGGCGGGCCGTTTCCAGACTGTGAACAGACCAGCCTGCAGCAAGGCTCTGCTGTGGCTTCTGCTCCACCGATTCTTTGAGATGAAAACCGATATCCCTGAAATGCTGCCTTTTTTCTCCCGGTACATTCAGCCGGATCTGCTGGGCCGCCACCCCTTCTTCCTGCAGAAATGCAACAGCAGTCTCCAGCTCCCTGAGAGACCAGAGAGGTTCACGTATATAAAAACAATCCGTCCATTCTTTGATTTTTTTAGAAATGTGCATCCATTCTTCCAATGTCTGCCTGCCCGTTGATACAGCATGCAGTTCTTTCCGATGTGTGCCCATGAAAAAAGCCGCCTTCCCATGAGGGAAAGCGGCTGTTGGTTTCTGCGGAAAAAAGCAGGACAAGCCACTTCCCTCCGCTGGTATATCCAGATCAGGTTCAAAGAGTCCCGAAGTATTACTTCAATCTCAGCCCTTTTAAAGGGCACCCCTAGTGGTAAAACTATTAAATTAACTATAGTATTCATCGTAAGCTATCATTGTTTGAATTGTCAATTAACAAAAACTAAATACTGTATAAATAAGGAAAAACCTTTATACTGAAAGCATACGTTAATATAAAGGAGAGATGCATCATGCCATTTGTAAATATTAAAATTACAAAAGAACATAAGCCCGCGACTCCGGAGCAAAAAGAACAGCTTATCGAAGGCGCCACAAAACTGCTGCAGGATGTTCTCGGAAAAAACCCTCAGACAACTGTCGTTGTTATTGATGAAGTAGAGACCGATAACTGGGGCATCGGTGCTAAATCGGTATCGGAAATCCGTAAAAAAGACACGCTTTAATTTGATGCAGCCCATCTTTTCACTATAGTCTGGCCTGAGGGGAAGGCAAATACTGCCTTCCTCTTTTTTTATTCTACTTCTATTTCCTCTGTCGGCATGCTGTGCATATTGCGGGCGGTGACATGGGCTGTTATGAAGTACGTTCCGCTTTCTTCAAACGTGTAGTCCAGCGTATATTCTCCGTCACTGCTGTGTCCGCCTTCCAGCTGCTCTCCCGTTTCCTGTTCGCCTTCTTTCCATATTTCAAACAGCACTTCGTTTGCGTCCTCCACCGCTTCTCCCTCCTGCTCTACGTGAGCTTCAATTAAAGCCGCTTCACCGGCCTCAGCTGTTTCACTGGTATGTATGGCTACTTCAATCGGTTCACTGCTGGGCGGACTATTCCCGGCTTCCGATTCGTCGGAACCGCCGCAGGCACTTAACAAAAGAAACCCAACAGCTCCAGCTCCTATTCCCCATTTTTTCATACAACCTACTCCCTTCTCTTGTCGTTCTTCACGATTTATTATATCTTGAGTGCACTTTCTATGTTACCTCTACGCGCCAATTATTAACAACAATACCCACAGCGATGGAACGCTTAGAATAGTTGTCAGCAGCGTAATACTTGAAACCAGGTCAGGACTGGAATGAAACTCTACAGATATCATTGCTATCGTTGCTGCAGTAGGCATAGCCACTGCTACAATCAGTACAGTACTCAAGAGGTCATTAGTCTGCAGCAGCTGCGTTAACCCATAGGCAATCACCGGTGAAAGAACGAGTCTTACGGCTGTTCCAACACCGATCAGCTTCCACTCAAGAGATGCCAGGGAAATTTTAGCAAGCTGCATGCCAAGTACAACCATGACGACAGGAATAGAGGCCTCTCCGAGCATGCTGATACTGTCAAAATAGGTGGATGGAATCGTGATATGAAGCCATTGAAACAATATGCCCAACAGCAGGGCAAAAAACGCAGGCATTTTCAATACGACCCGAAACGCATCCGTTCCTGTCATATTGCTGCGGTTAGCGATGTATACCCCTACCGTACTCATAAAAAAAGATTGGATGACCATAAAAATAACGGCATAGGCAAACGCCTCTTCTCCAAAAGCAAACAGTATCAGCGGGGCACCGTAGTTCCCAGCATTCATAAACGAAGTAGACAGGGTCATGCCGCTTTCCGTCGGGGCATCCCAGCGGAATACAAAGGCCAGCAGTTTATTTAACAAAAGCATCACCATAAGAAAGATGACGGCAAATAAAACAATGAGAAACACATCATAATCAGGCTCTGTTGTGTAAAAGGTCCGGAACACGAGAGCCGGCGTTAGTATGTATAAAGCTACACCCGAGACAGATCGTACATCGAGCAGCTGTTTTTTCTGAAGTAGAAAACCGGAAAGAAAAATAAGTCCAATCGGAATAAGCGTGCTGATTAAAACGCCCATATGCTCCTCCTTTCTGAGAATAACAAGCAAAGCGGAACCTGAGCAGGTTCCGCTTTATTAGTTTATCATATTTTATTTTGATCGATTCGGCTTTCCTTTCAACATCTGTTTCAGCTGCTTTTTCTCGGAACGCGACACAAGAATATAAAGAAAGTCCTCTTCTTCGATCACCGTCTCTCCGTAAGGAGTAACCAAATCTTCATTCCGGACGATCGCACTGATCAGAACACTATCCGGAAAGTTAATTTCCTGCAGGCTTTTCCCTAAAATTGGTGTATTCTGGTCCGTCTGGAATTCAATAATTTCAGCATTGGCTTTCCCAATCGATATCAGCTCAATCGAATGGTAAGGCACGTCTTTTTTAGGGCCGGAAAGCCCCAGTTTTTTGGCTAAATAAGAAATACTCGATCCTTGAATCAAGGCGGAGGTCAGTACAATAAAGAATACAATATTAAACAAAACCTCACCCGACTCCACGCCTGCTACAATTGGGAATGTAGCGAGTACGATCGGTACCGCACCGCGCAGACCCGCCCAGGATATGAATATTTTTTCCTTGAAACTATAAGAGGTTCCGATAGTAGAAAGAAATGTAGCGGCTGGTCTTGCTACGAGCATCAGCGTAGCAGACAGCACCAGTCCGGCAATAGCGACAGAAGGACTTAATAGCTGTTCCGGAAAGGCAAGGAGTCCCAGGATAATAAACATCGTAATCTGGGCCATCCAGGCCAATCCTTCATTAAATCGAAAAATAGAATGACGGTAGGTCAATTCGGAATTACCAACTATTAAAGCGGCTACATATACTGCGAGAAGTCCGCTGGCTCCAGCAAATGCGGCCAGGCCGTAAGTAAGCAGAGCAAAAGAAATCGCGAAAATTGGATAAAGTCCACTTGAATCCAGATTAATCCGGTTAATCGAAAGTGAAGCGATTTTCCCTAAAGCCAGGCCCATAACAAGCCCCAGCCCCATCTGCCAGAAGAAAGAGCCGACGAGAAGTAAATAACTTGGCTCATCGAGGATAACCAATTCTATGAAAGCGACTGTTAAAAACACAGCCATCGGATCATTTGTTCCTGATTCCGCTTCAAGTGTCGCCCCTATTTTCGTTTTAATATTTCGTTCTTTTAAAGCGGCAAAAACCGCTGCCGCATCGGTAGAACCAACAATCGAACCAAGCAGCAGCGCCTCTGTCCAGGAAAGATCAACTATCAGCTTTGCAGCTACCCCGACGATCGCTGAAGTAAGGATTACACCAAATGTTGCAAGGGACAAAGAGGGCCCGAGAACTTTTTTGATCGTGGGCCACTCTGTCTGCGAGCCCCCTTCAAATAGTATAATAACGAGCGCAATAATCCCGATCAGCTGGGCATATTCGACATTGTCAAAGAAAATGATGCCCAGTCCATCGCTTCCCATAATCATACCGACCAGAATAAATAAAATCAGGGAGGGCATTCCGAGTTTAGAAGAGAACTTGGTAACGACTACTCCAATAATAAGAAGGAGCGCTCCAAGCAGAATAAAGCTGTCTGTACTAAAGCTTGCTGAAATCATAGATGACCTCCTTGGTTATAGATTGACATCCACTTTGGGTATTACTTCATTTTTTTCGATGCCTATATATTTTCTCGTTTCAGCAGGACTTGCATGATGAAATCGTTTTTGAATAAGCGAAACCGCAATTCCTTTTTGATACGCGTGGTAGCCGAACGTTTTCCGCAGGGTATGCGGGCCGATCGTTCCCTCTACCCCGGCTTCCTTTGCTGCCTGTGTCAGAATGCGGTAGGTCTGCTGCCTTGTAATCGGCTTTTCCAGACGGGAAGACTGAAACAGATATGTAAGTCTGCCGGCATCTGCTTTTGAAAAATAATAATGCAGTGCTTCGTGAATAGTGTCGTTAATAAAAATGTCTTCCCGGCCAATACGAAGAAAGCGCACGGGCGTTGTGTCGTTTTCCAGCATATCGTTTACTTCAATTTTCAGCATTTCGCTTATGCGAAGGCCGGTATTAATCGCAAAAACGAAAAGCAGGTAGTCCCGGGCCGAGTGTTTTTTTAAAGCTGCTTTCAGAACCTGAATGGTTTCGATGTCAACGATCGGCTTAACAAATTCCATCATTCACCTCTTTTATGTGTCATAACCATCATCTAAATCATTATTATGTTACTTATACTTTACCACAATTTTTTAAAAAGATAAAAAAATCGGTCCCGGCTTCTATTTCCCAACGAAAAAAAGGTAAAATAAAAACAAAGGAGGTCCGTTATGAACAAAACAAAAAAACTTACATATACCGCCGTTTTAATTGCGGTTGGAACGGTTACCAGCCCATTTGTTTCCATACCAATCGGATTTGCACGAATCTTTCCGGTCCAGCATTTTATTAATGTTATCAGTGCCGTGCTGCTCGGTCCCTGGTACGCTCTTGCCCAGGCATTCGGCACTTCTTTTCTCCGGAATATCTTCGGCACCGGTTCGATCTTTGCTTTCCCGGGCAGCATGATCGGGGCTCTGCTTGCCGGTATCGTCTACCAGAGAACGAAGAAGCTTTCATTCACAGCCGGAGCGGAAGTAATCGGCACCGGTCTTATCGGCGCCCTGCTGACATATCCGCTCGCCCGGTTGGTGTTTGGCGAAGCAACGGCCCTATTTGCCTTTGTTCCTTCATTTATTCTGAGCGCTTTGGTCGGAGGAGCTCTTGCCTATCTGCTTCTTCGTGCATTTGAGCGTCGGAAAGTGCTGGAGCAGTTTCAAAAATAAGAAGGTATTCTCTTCTTGCAAATCACCTCATATACGAATAATATATAACAGGGCATGTTACATATTTCGTATATAAGGTGGTTTTTTTATGCTTAATCGATGGTTCAAGCTCAGTGAGCACAATACTAATATAAGAACCGAACTTCTGGCAGGTATTACTACTTTTCTGACGATGGCTTACATCGTTGTTGTAAACCCGGTGATTCTGGCAGATGCCGGCGTTCCGTTTGACGCTGTTTTCATGGCCACCATTATCGCCACAGTCGTCGGCACGCTCTGGATGGCTGTCTTTGCCAACTACCCTATTGCAGTAGCACCCGGTATGGGGCTTAATGCATATTTCGCCTATTCTGTTGTAGGAAACAACGATCAGATCGGATACGAAGTAGCGTTCGGTGCGGTTTTTGTCTCGGGGGTTATTTTCATTATCCTATCGCTGACGCCCTTTCGTGAAAAGTTAATCGAAGCGATTCCTTCTAATTTAAAATATGGTATCACGGCTGGCATCGGCTTATTTATTGCCTTTATCGGCTTTCGCATGAGCGGTATTATCGTAGCCCACCCGGAAAACCTCGTGGCTCTGGGCGACCTTCAATCGCCGCCTGTCCTGCTTACGCTTACCGGTCTGGCGGTCATGATTACGCTGATGGCCCTTCGAATCAACAGTGCATTATTTATCGGGATGGTTGTTACCGGCATTATTGCTTACTTTACAGGGGCTTTATCTTTTGAAAGCGGCGTGGCAGCGGCTCCGCCGAGTCCGGAATGGTTTATTTTCGGTTCTCCTGTGGATGCATTTGCTAATGTCATTGGCTACGGCTTGTATGCCGTCGTCTTTTCCTTTCTGCTGGTCACTATTTTCGATACAACCGGAACGATGATCGGCGTCGCGGAACAGGCAGGCTTGATGAAAAACAATAAAATGCCGCGTGTGCGCCAGGCACTTCTTTCCGACGCTGTTGCCAAAACAGTCGGTTCTATTTTCGGAACAAGCCCTACCAGTGCCTATATTGAGTCGTCTTCCGGCGTCGCAGCGGGTGGACGAACCGGTCTTACCACAATAGCGGTCGCCTTTTTATTCATCCTGACAATGTTTCTCGCTCCTGTCGTAAATGCAATATCCGGCATTCCGGCAATTACTTCGCCTGTACTGATTATCGTCGGCAGCCTGATGCTCGGAAGTGTTGCGAATATTAAATGGAACGAGTTTGACGAAGCTTTCCCAGCCTTTCTCGTTATACTGAGCATGCCGCTCACTTCAAGCATCGCGACAGGCATTGCTTTTGGTTTCATTTCCCATCCGCTGCTGAAGCTCGTACGTGGAAAAGGAAAAACCGTACACCCGCTCGTTTATATCTTTGCTGTATTATTTATACTACAGCTAATCTACCTCCCGCATTAACAGAAAAGCGAGGTCTCCTGTAACCTGCGCTGTATTCTGGAAAGGCTGCAAGGAAGCCCGCTTCCGCTGTCAGACTTGAAGAATACCAAGCAGGTGGAGACCGCAGCTGGACAAATAGAAAAGGGAGAGTTGCCGCTTTATTACTCAGCTTTGGAGTTTTCGCAGAGAGCGTACTCTCCCAAATAATTTTTCAAATAATAAAAAAGCAGACCGGATTATTTTCCGGCCTGCTTTCTTTTGAATTAATACATAAATCCCATAATAAGAACGGCAGCAGATAACAGAATACAGGCAATCCAAAATACACCCTGAGACTGCTTGCGCTTTCTGCGTCCTACCAGGATTTCCATTACGGCAATCAAGGCAATCGCAAGAATCCCTTTAAAAATGTAGATTAAAGGAAAACCATAGCCGATAACCATACCTATTCCAGAAACCAGCATAATCACAACGAACAAACGCTGGATCATCATCGTAATTTTCTGTTTAGGCAGAAAATAGCTTAACAGGAAGAAAATGAACAAAAATGCCCATGCTCCTGCGTGAGCCTGATAAAGGATATATAACATGTCTTCACTCCTTTGGTACAGATTTGCGGTTTGCCACGCACCGCGCTCTCTTCAATATAAAGAAGCGGCGGCTCCTGTGCAACAGGCAGCCGGGAAATCATGTGAATTTATCCCTGCACCAGCTTTAATCCAACAGCTGACGCAATAATAAGACCAATGCATACAATCCGCTTCCAATCCGCCGATTCCCTATAAAACAGCATGCCCATTAAAGCTCCACCGGCGGCGCCAATTCCTGTCCAGACGGCATAGGCCGTACCCATCGGAAGGGTCTGCATCGAAAAACTGAGCAGCACAAAGCTGATACCAAATCCTCCGATAATACCGAGAAAAGCCAGCATGGACCGATCGTGATGAAGTTTATTAATCATCGTTACCCCAACCATTTCAAAAAGGCCGGCAAAAATAAGAGACACCCATGCCATTACGCTTTCGCCTCCTTCTTCTCATCTGTCACCAGTTTCAATCCAATCACTCCAAGAAGCAGAAGCAGAATGAAAAGCATTTTGCTCCATAAAAAAGGCTCTCCGAATAACAGAATTTCCGCAAGAACTGTTCCGGTTGTCCCAAGCCCGACAAATACAGCATACGCCGTTCCGACAGGAAGATACCGGCTGCCCGTTACAAGCAGATAAAAGCTTGCTGCAATAGCCAAAATAGTTGCGCTCCACTCTCCAAAACCGGAGGCATGCTTTAATCCAATGACCCAGCCTATTTCAAATAAGGCGGCCACCACAATTTTGATCCAATCTTTATTCACAGGAAACCTCCTTATCCGCGCATACAAAAAGCCCAGGCGCTACCTTCTCTTTAGAAGATCTCCCGGGCTTTTTTCCCTCCGTGCCAGCATGCTTTATACATGCTGTGTTTTCTCTTGGACCAGTCCGGCACGACGCCGCGGAACCCTAGAAAACAATTTGATGTCAGTATAGCTTACAAATTCTTCAAAATCAAGTGTCTTTCTTTTTTCTATCATCCGGCAGACTCTCTGTATAAGCCGGCCGGTGCCTTGTATCTTCTTCGGTTACCTGGATATGATCATTGACCGTACGCTTGCGGCCCATCGTAATATCATCATAAGGAGTAAAATCATTGGAAGAGGAAGGCAGGCTTCCTTTTCGGATCGTATAAAACAGGCCGTAAATAAATGCTCCCACCAGAACAGATGCGATAACAAATCCCATGTTCATCCCTCCTCTTCCTTTTCATTTTACTATAAGCGGAAGAGGAAGCCCCGTTTCACGACTTATCTGCTTTGGAAGGAAAGACAAATTCCACCTTGCCTTCGTTCAGCTTCAGCTTCGCATCAAATGGGGCTTTCCCTTTAAATCCTTTAATCAGGTTTGTTTCCCCGGACTGGCAGAGTTTTTTAATCTGGGCCGAAGAAATCGTTTTGCGCAGCAGGGTTTTTGGAAACGTCTGCTTGCAGCCATTTGAATAATTCGTGCACCCATAAAAATTGCGCCGGTTCATAATGTAACCTTCTTTACAGGTGGGACAGAGCACAATAGGTTCGGACTTGGCTGCTTTTTTTCCTTTGCCCTCTTCTTTGTCAGCTTCCGATACGGTAAGAGCATCTACTGCCTGCGGTACTTTTTCCACCAGGTCTCTTGTGAATGCCGACGTTTGTTCGATGAACGCTTCTTTCTGCGCCTCGCCTTCTCCGATTTTCCTCAAAAACAATTCCCATTTAGCGGTCATCTCCGGCTTGGAAAGAAGTGTTCCTTCTACGGCTTCACACAACAGCTCACCTTTACGGGTTACGTGCACGATATTTTTCTGCACGCTGATATATTCCTGGCGGATCAATGTTTTAATAATACCGCTGCGGGTCGCTTCTGTGCCGAGTCCTTCTACTTCCTGGAGCGCCGTTTTGGCTTCTTCATCTTCTTCAATCCATTTTCCGCACGTCTTCATCATGTTGATCAGCTGGCCTTCTGTGTAGGGTGAAGGCGGCTTAGTCGTTCCTTCTTCAATGGAGACGGCTGCATCCACTCCCATGCCTTTCTCCAAAGGAGGAAGAACGGGAGGAGCGTTCGGATCTTTTTTGGCAGGGGCCGTTTTTGCCGAAAAGCATTCCTTCCACCCTTTGACCCGCTCTACCTTGCCTTTGCTGAAAAACAGCAGGTCTTTTACATTCGTCGTAACGGTCGTTTCATCATATTCATAGTCATGATGAAACATAGCAATCGCGCTCTGGACAATTTCCATATAGACTTTCCGCTGGTCTGCCGTCAGCTTTTGAAGAGCCGCTTCAGTCGGTATTTTTTTAGTTGGGATAATCGCATAGTGCTCTTTTACTTTACTGCCGTCTACAAACCGCCGGCCCGGATAGTCGGTCGCCGGTTCAAATACTTTTCCAGCTGTCGCCTGGTATTTGGATAAATTGCTTTTAATGTAGGCGAACTCATTGTTCGTAATATGATGGGAATCCGTCCGCGGGTAAGTGATCAGCTTTAACGGCTGATCGTAGAGAGACTGGGCAATTTCAAGCGTACGGGATGGGCTGAGCTTATATTTTTTATTCATCGTCGTCTGCAGGCTTGATAAGGAATGAAGCAGCGGCGGCTTGATTTTTTTACGGCTTACCTTCACTTCTGAGACTTCGCCCATCTCCTTTTTTCCAATATCGTGCTTTTTAAGCAGAGCTTCTGCATCTGCTGCCTTTTTGTGACGGATTTTCGCTTTGCCTTTATACGTTCCGGTTGGTGCTTTAAACGTTCCTTCTACGTCAAAATAAGGCTCCGGCTTAAACCGTTGGATTTCCATATGCCTGTCATAAATCAATTTCAGCGTTGGCGTTTGGACACGGCCGACACTGAATACGGATTTAATGCCCTTCCTTTGAAGCAGCAGCGTATAAAGGCGGCTTGCGTTCATCCCAACCATCCAATCCGATACCTGCCGCGCCTGAGCTTCCTGATAAAGAGCCATATACGCATCCCCGGCACGGAGCTGCTGGAATCCTTTAATGACTTCATTCTTTTCCAGGCTGTTAATCCACAGGCGTTTGGACGGCTTATGGGAAGCGCCTGCTTTTTCAATAATGCTGCGGGCGATATTTTCTCCTTCGCGGTCGCAGTCGGTGGCAATAATAATTTCATCCGCCGCCTGCAGAAACTTACGCACAATGTGAAACTGTTTTCTCGTTTTGGCAGCAGTCTTCCATTCAAACCGTTCTGGAATCATCGGAAGCTGTACGAGACTCCAGCGTTTCCAGGCCTGCTCATACTCCGCCGGGGATTTGAGTTCGACGAGGTGGCCTACGCCCCATGTAAGCACAGCTCCTTCAGGAAACTGCTCACATGCCCCTATATTTATATACCCTTCCCCTTTGCCGCCTTTCGGAAATGCTTCAGCATAGGCTTTGGCCTGACTCGGTTTTTCTGCTAATATTACTGGCATGAGTATGTCTACCCCTTTATGTTAAAATATCCTTGCTGGATGCGGAACAAATGTTCTTTACATTATACGACGCACAGACACGGACTGCAAAGCAGGTTTGTAAAGATATCCACTTTTCATAAGGGAAGCCCGCTGTCTCCATTACGGATACAGCGGGCTTTTTGTTTATTTTATTAATACAGTTCTTTAAGCGCGTTTTTGGAAAACGGAACAATCGCATCTGCGTTGTTTTCTTTCACTTTTTGGACCCAGGCCGGATCTGATAAAAGCGGCCGTCCAATAGCTACAAGATCAAACTCGTTTTCTTCAAGCCGTTCCACAAGCTGATCAATACTTGTCATTTCCGCCTGTGTTCTTTCTGTAAAGGCATCATTTAAGCCGATGGATCCGACTGTAATAACCGGAAGGCCTGTCAATTCTTTCGTCCAGCCGGCAAGATTTAAAGAAGAACCTTCAAATTCCGGCTCCCAGAATCTTCTTGTGGAGCAATGGTACACATCCACGCCTGCTTCGGTGAGCGGCGCCAGAAATTCACGAAGCTCGTCCGGCGTCTGTGCCAGCTTCGCTTCAAAATCCGTCATTTTCCACTGGGAAAAACGAAAGATAATAGGAAAGTCTTCTCCCACTGCTTTACGGCAGGCTTTGATTACATCTGCAGCAAAACGGGTGCGTTCTACAGTATTGCCTCCGTACTCATCCGTTCTTTTATTCGTTACGTCCCAGAAAAACTGGTCAATCAGGTAACCATGGGCTCCGTGGATTTCAATACCATCAAATCCGATATCTTTAGCCGCCTTAGCTGCTTCTGCATAAGCCTGAATAATTAGTTCCATTTCATCTTCAGAAAGCGGGTCCACGACCTTTTCTCCGTGAAGGTTTAAGCCGGAAGGTCCTACCGGCGGTACAGATTTACTGCTGTCATCCAGCGGTCTCGTCATTCCTACATGCCATAGCTGCGGCACAATTCTGCCGCCTGCTTCATGTACGGCTTCTACAACCTTTTTCCATCCGTTCAGTGCATCTTCTCCGTAAAAACGGGGAATATTTTCATTATCCAGGCTGGCTGGATGGCTGATTCCGGTTCCCTCTGTTACGATCAGTCCTACCTCGCTCTCCGCACGGCGGCGGTAATAGGATACAACATTTTCATCAGGAACGCCTCCCGGGGAAAAGTTTCTCGTCATCGGAGCCATTACGGTCCGGTTTTTCATGTGAAGATCTTTTATGCTCCAAGGCTGGAATAGAGCGTTTATTGATTTTGATTCTGTCAGTTGACTGCTCATATGAAGTGCCACGATCCTTTCTATTTAAAAATCCACGCAGGTCAAAATAACCAATCCTGCTTATGCACAGGTTGTATTGTACGCTTCTGTTTTTTAGAAGTACACCAATCTGCATGCACTGCTCCAGGCTGAGGCGTTTTTATGGTTTCTTTCTGAAAATGAAGCTTCCAGCTTATCGAAAAAGGCGAAACGTGATAGACTAAAAACCGTGATTATATCGTTAAACCAAGGTATGGAGGATGGAATATTATGAGCCGCTTAAAAGAAAATGGCTTTGAATACTATACATTAGATGAATTAAAAGCAAAAAAAAATTATACACAGGACCTGGAAGCTATCACTTCCGTTTTTGACGGACTGCCACAGGATGAATACGCTCCGCAGTTAAACCGCTTTCGCCGGTATGCCCGCGCCGTCATTATGCCGGGATCGCACCGGATAGAGTGGCTTCCAAAAACGGTCATAGAAGACAAAGCCTACTACGAATACTTTCAGGGCAGCTTTAACCCGGAGTATACTGATGAATACAGGCGCTTTCCCGCGCTTCCTGACAACATGATGCAGAATAAACTGCTCGAGGAAATCATCCGTTTTGATTTCCAGCAGACGTTCTGGATGAAAGAAGATGCGCTGATGCCGGTTCACGCCGGCATTCATTTCGTGAAGCTCTGTGTCAATGAACCCGGCGAAATCGCCGTATCCTCCCCCAACAATCTGCATCAGGACGGCGAGCCGTTTACCTTTGCCCATTTAATCCGCCGCCATAATGTGAAAGGCGCCATGAACGCTATTTCCGTGCCGGCCCACCGCGGCAGAATGCCTGTTGATCTTCGCCCTGACGAATTAACCGCTTCCTTTTATCTGGAAAACCCTCTTGAGTCCTACGGCGTCTATGACCCACTCGTTACGCATTATGTAGGTACTGTGGAAAAAGGAGAAAAAGATGTCCCCGGAGAACGATCGGCTATTCTCATTGACTTTCAGCCAACGGTTGTCTCAGATTCGGAACAGACGAGCAGCATGAAAGGCCTGACGGACCAGATGATATTTGTATAAACAAAAAACTGCCTGAATGGGCAGTTTTTTGTTTATATTATCGAAAAACGTATCATTCAGTATATGTACATAGGGATATTCCTTTTTAAAGAAAGGCAGCTTAGAAATAATCAGGCGGCGACTCGAACAGACCAGCCATAGGTGAAGATAAAGAGGCCGGCCTTTTCCTCTTTAGCTGAGGCATGGCCTGTCGAACGCGCCCGCCGATATCATTTTTTGGAATATACATACACTTCTACTGTTTTTTTATAATACATAATAGCTCAGCACGAGCTGTACTTTAAATATATTGTCGTCTTTTCTAAAGCTTTTTTCAACTGGTTCCGCGCGTCCTTTTATCCATACTTTCAAATCGCTGTCGAATTCAAACGTACCAGCTGTCTCCACACTGTAGTGGGAAATGCTTTTATACGGTACGGTATGGTATTCCGTTTTCTTGCCGGTCACGCCCTGCTTGTCGAGCAGAATCAGCCGGCGGTTCGTGAAAATAATCATATCACGGTAGAGCTTGAAGGCGTATTCGACCTGCTCTCCTTTGATCAGCCAGTCGCTAAGCTCACGCTCTACTTTCAATACATCGGTTTCTGATGCATTTCCCATTAAAGAATCAAATAGTCCCATGATCGCCCTCCTCTTTCATTAATTCACAGAAGTCAGCGACACCAGTTCGTAGTACATGGTCGTTCTGCCGCTTCCCCATTCTACTTTTACAATGACCGCCTTGCCGAAAGCTTCCTTGTCCTCATACGTATGAATCGGCAGCGCTGTATCCATAGGATACATTTGATAGCCGTCTTTGATCAACTCAAATTTCCGTTCATCCAAACGTTCGGCCTGTTTATGTGTGATAATTTCCCAGTTCATTTCCATCTTAAATCCCATATCTATTCTTCTCCTTTGATCGTGCTCTATTACATTTTTTCATCCATTTTGCCGTTTTAAAAAAGGCAGTTTATTTAGATGCCCCTTCTTTTCGTTCATTTTTCCAGAGCGCCCACTTGGTGGATATCGTAAGCGTCAGTGAAATAGCAATCAAGGTGAGCATCATAATATTAAAAGATGTAAGGTTGCCATAATCCATCGTAATTAGAATATATGCAGCAACGCCAAAAAAAAGCCAGTCCCATGCATTAAACATCGATATAACTTGTTTCATGATAAACAGCGGCATCCCGTGTCAGCGTGTACCTGCCGGACCGCCTTTCCCCCTTTTCATAACTAGTTGTCTCTATTATCTTCACATAGTTCCGCCAAAAAACACAATCCCTTTCTTGCCTGCACAAATAAAAAAGCACCGCAGGCTCGGTGCTTTTCATGTTTCCACACCCGGCAGTCTTGTGCAGTGCTTATCATTTAAAACTCTTTCCTCTGCGCCAGGTTCTAAAGAAATCAGATAAACCTTCAAAAATTTACATTCTGAAAAAATAATGGTTTCCATCTAAAAACATTGGAAATATAATGTAAAAAAGAGACCGAAATTGAGTTGAAGAAAAGTACAAATCCTTTCTATTAATCCCTGCCCCTTATGCGCATTTACCGCTTGTAACGATTGGTACAAAGACACTGCAGTCAAGCAAAACAAAGGAGTGATCATATTGAGGAAGCTATGGATCTGCTTACTTGTATGCTTTGTTTTTCTGTCTGGTATCAACCTTCAGCCAATTGAAGCTTCGTCGCATACTCTCGATAGAGCTGACCTGGAGCCGTTTTTGGATGACATAGTGGCAGAGCAGATGGAGGAGTGGGACATAGCGAACCTCACTCTTTCTGTAGTGGCAGACGGTGAGGTTGTTTTAGCAAAGGGATATGGGCAGGCGGACATAGAACAGGAAACGGCTGTCAATCCGGAGACGACGTTATTTCGGATCGGCTCCACCTCCAAGCTGTTTACGTGGACTGCCGTCATGCAGCTTGTCGAAGAGGGAGCGCTGGACCTCGATACAGATATAAATGAGTACTTGGACTTTGAGATCCCGCCCCACCAGGAGTACGGGCAGAATCAAACAGAGCTCGAGCCGATTACGTTAAGACATCTTATGTCCCATACACCAGGTTTTGAAGATCATTTGACCGGCTTATTTGCCCTCTCAGAAGACGATTTGCTTCCCCTGAACCGTTATATTCGGGAAGAGAGACCGGCCAGAGTCTTCCCTCCCGGTGAAGTGCCGGCCTATTCGAATTACGGTGCCGCCCTCGCCGGTTATATTGTGGAAGTCGTTTCCGGTATGCCTTTTGCCGAGTATGTGGAAGAAAACATTTATTCCCCGCTCGGTATGGAGAACAGTTCCTTCCGCCAGCCGCTGCCGGCGGATATCGCGGAGAATATGTCCGGAGCTTACCGGTACGTGGATGGAGAGTTTCAGGAAGGAGAGTTTGAATTTATGCCGGAGCCTGCCGGCAGCATGAGCAGCAGCGCCTCGGACATGGCCCGGTTTATGCTAGCTTATCTGCAGAACGGAGAGCTTGATGAGGAAAGGATTTTAGCTGAGGAAACGGTCGATGAAATGTTTTCGGAGCCGTTTACGGTCCATCCTCATCTGGAAAACACCGCCCACGGATTTATTAAAACAGCAATCAACGGGCGGGACGTGGTTCATCATCCGGGAGGAACCATGCTTTTCAACACAGGGATGTATCTCGTGCCGGAGGAAGACGTAGGATTTTTCATTTCCCACAGCGGCGGCTCTTATCTCGCTAACATAGACATTCCCCATCAGTTTATGGACCGGTATTTCCCCGGCGAAGAAACAGCTGCTGATGCCGAAACTCCTGCAGGTATGGCAGAAAGAGCAGAAGAGTATACCGGGGAATACCATCAGAACCGCCGCGCTTTTACGACAGCCGATAAGCTGTTAAGTATTTTCGCCGGGGTCGTCCGTGTAGATATTAATGAAGACGGATTTTTATCTGTGTCTCACAGTGGTGAAACGAACCAGTTCACAGAAGTTGAGACCGGGGAGTATCACATTTTAAAAGAAAACAATACGCAGAGCTACGGTGAGGATTTCCGGACGATCATTTTCTCCACCGATCCTTTTGAAAAAACAATGCTGCTGTCGAACGGACCGGTGAGCTACTCAAAAGCCGCATGGTATGAAACGTTCGCTGTCACCGTTGCCGCTTTAAGTACCTCAGTTATTTTCATTATCGGCAGCTTCGCATACTGGACTATCAAGGCGGCGATGTTCAAACTACGCAGGAAAGCGGTGCCTGCTAAACATCCGGGTGCCGTATGGGCCAAAAGAACAGCGATAGTGCTCGGCGCATTCACTGTCATTTTCCTTATCCAGTTTCTTATGGAAAGTGCACTTGATCCGGTTTATGGGCTGCCAGTATCCGCTTATTCGCCTCCTCCCCAGTGGGCGCAGCTGCTGGACACCGCCGTTTCCTATGCGATCGTCTTATTTGCCCTTGCGACTGCTGTATTTGGCATTTTAGCCTGGGGGAAATCCTACTGGCGCCTGCCAGGCAGAATTCACTATACGCTGTTTACTGTAGCTGGATTAATACTTGCCTGGATCTTTTATTTCTGGCAGGTACTCTAAACAGCAACGTATTCCTGTAAAAAAACTGCAGAGATTATAGGAAAAACTTTGTCTGCACAAATAAAAAAAGCACCGCAGGCGCGGTGCTTTTGCAGACTTACTTATTCAAGTGGCCTACATATGGAGAAATATCTACATTCAAATTATCCGCTAGCTTCTGTCCGAGATCTGTATCAGCACGGTAGAAGTTGCATACCATACGAAGAACGGTTTCCTCCGCTACAGTACCAAGATCATCGGTTAAGTTTCTTAATAAAGCATCTTTGGTTGCCTGATCGTAGTTTCTGTAAATACGGCCCGCCTGTCCAAAGTCGTCCGCTTTCTCGATTTTCTTGCGGCCGGCACTGTCACCTGGAAGCGGCTGTTCGGCATCAATATAGGCTGGATCTTCTGCCGGTTCTTCTTCATAACGGTTCGGCTCGTAATTGATACGGCTCGTCTGCTGAGCAAACGGCATCGCACCATCACGAGTGTTGTTGTTTTTCTGGGCAAATGGACAGTTGATTGGAAGATCAAGGTAGTTTGCTCCTACACGATAACGCTGCGTATCAGAGTAAGAAAAAATACGGCCCTGCAGCATTTTGTCTTCGGAAGCCTGAATTCCCGGTACTAGAACGCCCGGGTTGAAGCTGACCTGCTCTGTTTCTGCAAAGTAGTTATCTACATTTTGATTTAACGTCATCGTTCCTACATGAATATACGGAAGATCTTCTTCAAGCCAGTCTTTTGTCGCGTCAAGCGGATCAAAATCAAAATTGTCCATGTCCGCGGGATCAAGAATTTGTACATACAGATCCCATTCCGGGAAATTGCCTTCTTCAATAGCATTGTACAAGTCATCAGTTGCATGCTGGAATTCCGTAGACTGAACTTCTGTAGCCTGATCAGCTGAAAGGTTTTTAATGCCTTCTTTCGGCACCCAGCGCTTTTTCACATAGACGGTATTGCCGTATTCATTAATCCATTTAAATGCGTGAACGCTCGATCCACGGATGTTGCGGAAACTTGCCGGGATTCCTTCATCTGTGAATAAATGAAGCATCATATTTGTCGATTCAGGGGTTAAGGACATAAAATCCCAGTAACGATCCGGATCTTGTTTGTTTGTTTTCGGGTCCGGCTTTAACGCATGGATCATGTCCGGAAACTTAATCGCATCACGAACAAAGAATATCGGAAGGTTGTTTCCTACGAAGTCATAGTTTCCCTCTTCGGTATAGAACTTCACTGAAAATCCACGTGGGTCACGGAGCGTTTCCGGAGAATGGCCGCCATGAATAACCGTAGAAAAACGAGTAAACACCGGCGTTTCTTTACCTTCCTGAAGAAAATCTGCTTTTGTATAGCGCTTCATGCTGTTTTTCACTTTAAACACACCGTGTGCGCCTGCTCCTCTGGCGTGTACGACGCGTTCAGGAATTCTTTCTCTGTCAAAATGGGCTAGTTTTTCTACCAGCTGGTAGTCTTCGAGTAGTGTAGGGCCACGGCTTCCAGCCGTGCGGGAGTTCTGATTGTCGCCAATCGGGACTCCTTGATTCGTCGTTAGTTTTTTGTGATCAGCCATAATAAAAAATCCTCCCATTTCTTGAATGCATTATCGGTTAAAAAATAACCTACTCCGTATTTTAACTTATTTCATGTAAAAAATTCCAATACTTTGTACTAATTGTAATCTAATAATGTCTCTTTTCTTGTTATGATTATCGCTAAAATTCTTGTAGATACTTCTTATACCCTTATTTGTTATTTTTTATGCTTTTTCATGTTATTTTTTGAATTCGTCCAGTGAAGCTAATGCGCAGCTGTTTATTTTTCCGCTTCCGCAAACGTTTCCTGCAGAATGTAATAAGATTCTTTCTTTCGCGGCTCATATTCAGGCAGATCCCACTCTTCCCAGGTGTACTGCTCCATGCTGCCGGCGGGCAATGTATCGTTGTCCAGAGCCGGAAGCGTTCTGCTGATGGCATACGTATCATTCTGCTTTTCCCCCAGCAGGAGGGCCGCTTTGATACCCTCCGTTGTCTCCCGTGCAGTTAAGCCTTCCTTCTGCTGAATATCGCCCATGATTTCTTTCATTCCCGGAGCTGTGATGTTTAAAAGCTGCCATGGAATCCGCATTTCAATTGATCCTGTTTCTTCATCAATCATATAATCTGCCAGAGAATCATATGACTCACTTTCCGGATTGGCGTTTCCATGACGGAGCTTTCCCGTTTCATAATAGCTGAATGGAAGAACTTCTCCTGTGTCCGGCCTTTCCAGCTCCCGGTTTAACGCGAGCCTCATTGGATGAAAGACCCCGCTCCCGGCATCCGCTTCCTCTTCATCGATATCCTCCCGGTAGTCTAAATGAAAGACGTCATAATAAGCATCCACCGTAATGCGGGCATTTTCTTTGTCAGGCAGTTCAATTAAAAAATCAATGCCTTCTTCAAAGCTTACGTCTTCTATTTGTTCTGCCTCCTGATTGCCCTGGTTTGGGTTCACATCCAGTGCAATGACGGGAGTTTCATCTCCCTGCCGGTCTATACGGAAATAGACAAACTTCTCGTCGTGATCCATCCATAGAGCTTCCGTTTCTGTCTCATATAATGGATCGCTGTCTCCCCAGTCATCAAAGGAGCCGTCCACTTTTATTTTGTCCCGGTCAAAACTCATCAGTCCAAACTGCTGCTCATTCGTCTGGGCATTGGACCAGTAAGGACGCCTGTCAGGATTATCATATTCCATCGTGTTCCACGTCCGTTTAAACCATTCATCCTGCCAGGTGAAAACCAGTCCTCCCAGCATGCCTTCTTCTTCAATATCTTCATACAGGCTCGAAAGCATTTCCCCCTGCTGCTGCTCAGATATAAATCCCTGATTAAAGCCGAATGGGTTTTCATGCGTTTTTCCTCTGGAAGCAGGAATGCCGAATTCCGCAATCAGTACCGGAAGATCATTTGCTTCATGTAAATCTTTTAAATAACCGGCGTAGTTATTCGCTTCGCCGCGGTGATCTATAAATTCAGTATAATCTTCTTCCAGATTTAAAAATTCAGGATAATAAGGATACACATGATAAGAAGCAAACTGCCCGGCCAGCTCGGCAGATCCTTGTAACTTGATATGGTTTGGATTCACAGAAGCCAAGTTTTCCTGTTCCATCGGCTCCGCCGGTTGGTCCAGGTGATCGGTGCTTACCCAGTTCGTAAAACTGATCGGCCTCGTCCAGCTGTATTCCTCTTTTTCATACACCGCCATTGTGTCCATCTGTTCTGCAAGCCAATGTTCAAACGGTTCTGCATTTTCTGTATAAATGAGTTCACCTTCGTATTCACCGATATCTTCGTGTTTTTTATTCGTCTCATCCACCATAAATGGATACCACTCGATACCGACAATCCATCCTATAATATAAGGAGAAATATCAGCTGAATATTCTCCATGAGCATGCCCCGGTTCTTCTTCGATAGAAGCACTGCCGTGCACAACATCCACGATATCTCTTATTTCCTGCTGAAAATCCTCCGTGTTGTCTTCGTCAAACGCATCAAGGGTTTCTTCAAGGGGCTCTTCATTTACCCAGGCCCCGTGAAATATGTAGATTGGATTTTCTGTTCGTTCATTATGTTCTTTTAACGCCTCGTAAAATGCCGGCGGGTGAATCGTATAGACTCTAATCGTGTTGGCGTTCATTTCTGCTATGTCTTCCAGCCAGTCTTTGTATTCCTGTTTGGATATCGCCGCCTCTCCCGGGAAAGCACCGGGTTTCCCCATTCCTAGATTAACGCCGTGAATGTTCTTTTCCTGCCACGATTCCCCGTCCCACACTTCAAAATGTTCTCCTTCGATACGGGAGTTATACTCCACCCCATCTTCTTCCAGCACCGCCGGCTGGTATGTATTAAAAAACAAAAAATAGACTCCTGCGGCCAACCCTAATCCTCCCAGGATCATCCATATCCAAGGTTTTTTCATGTTAAATCCCCTTCCTTTCACCTGCATCTATAGTACTATTTTTCTCCTTAAATTGGAAATCATACATTTTTTTAAAAACAAAAAAGGCCTCCCGTATAGGGAAGCCTGTGTGCAGCTGTTTCTTACAATCCAGCGTCATACTTTAAGCGCTCGGATAATTCTCTGAAGCTCTGTTCGTCAAATCCCGGGGCAAATTCCTCCGGGATATTTTCCAGATCCGGTATTTCCGCGCCTTCCGGAATACCGTCAACTACTTCCAGTTCACCCGGAGGCCCGACTGGAGTAGGCCCTTCCCAGATACGATCAAGAAGCTTATAATCATCGTCACTGAAGCGGTAAAGCTTTCTATGAAGACCCTGGTCTTCAAATTTCTTGGCGTGGTCGAATTTGGAGTTATCAAGATTTGGTACAGGGAGCATTTTCGTCATATCGACGCCTGTCGCTTTCTCAAGCGCCTTGGCATACGCTACAACGTGTACGCCTCCTCTTACCAATAGGTAACCGCACAGCTCTCTGGCCGTTTCATTATCTGTCATTTCATACACGCGCATCTTGTGAGTACGGGCGCCGCATTCCAGATAGAAGTTATGGAGAAGGTCTGTGACAAGCGTGCCGCTCGAAAATACATTATCACCGGACCAGGGCTTACCGCCTGAATCCATCGGCAGGGCGTTTTGGCCGCCCATGATGAAGTTGGCTTTATTGCCGAGCGGCAGTACAGGCTCGAGCGGTGTATCATCCGGATTTGTGCTGCCGTTGCCGACAGATCCGTCGATACACAGGTTTATAGTATTTGCGACAAGTTCCACGTGGCCAAATTCCTCGGCTGTAATACTTGCTACGAGTTCATAAAAAGGTCTCAGCTTCTTCTTGCTGCGAAAATTAAAAGATTGGTACATATAGTTATTGAGTGTCGACATTTCACCGAAACGTCCACCCATGAGTTCCTGTACGGTCGTCGCTGCTTCCGGGTCTGGGTTAGTCGGGCGTGGGAGTTCAATTTGGAGCCTATCTACTCTTTTAAACATATTACTCCTCCTTCGATCCTGAAATTTTATATTCCTAGACTCTTTTCTCTTTCCCTGAATTCCCATTTCGAAAACAGAAAATTCCCAATTTATTAATTATTTAATCTCTTTTCCATAAAAGACTTGTGCAAATTATTTGTTTAAACAAAGTAAGAATCAGGAATAGACTTCAGTGTGAAACAATAGAAAAAAGGAGCGTATATATTATGAATCAGCAGCAGCTTAAAGAAAAAATTGTAGAAGTAATCGATGCAAACAAAGTAGGCACACTTGCTACCGTTAAAGGCAGCAGGCCCCACTCGCGCTATATGACGTTTTTTAATGAGAACCTGACGCTTTATACGCCAACGAATAAAGAAACGCATAAAGCCGAAGAGGTAGCAGAAAACCCTAACGTACACATCCTTCTCGGGTATCAGGGTGAAGGATTAAATGATGAATTTGTGGAAATTTCCGGACAGGTTACGATCCGTGATGACCAGAACCTGAAAGAAAAGCTTTGGAATGAGCGTATGGGTAAATGGCTGGACGGCCCGAACGATCCTGAATATGTAGTACTTGAGATTAAGCCCGATCACATCCGTTTGATGAACAGCGAAAACAACCCTCCTTTGGATTTAGACCTTTAATATAGAAAAAAGCGGACCCATCCGGGTTCGCTTTTTTTGTTTCTCTGCAGGTATTTATTTCACTATCCAAAAAAAGCCGGCTCCTTATGGAGGCCGGCTTTACTGTTACTTTACAGTGCTTTTAGTGCGTCTTCAATCGTATCGTTCCCTGAGAGAAGCTCAAATGTTTTATTTTTCGCGTTTTCTTCTGTAATAGAAGCGATCATTACGTCTGCTACGTCTTCTCTTGAAATATCGCGGCTGCCCGGATCTTCGAGCTTTTCTTTTGCTTCAACCATGCCGGTTCCTTTATCAAACGTCAAACCACCAGGTCTTACAACCGTGTACGTCAGGCCGCTTGCTTTTAAATGCTCATCTGCATTTTTCTTTGCTTCGGCGTAATGCTTAATCTTGCCGCCTGGATTTTCCACGCCGATTGCGCTTAGAATAATATAGTGTTTCACGCCGTGGGCTTTAGAAGCATCCACAAGTTTATTGTTTCCTTCTTCATCTACTGATACTGTTTTTTCCGGGCCGGTTTTAGAACCGGACCCTGCTGCAAAAATTACAACGTCCATGCCTTTCGGTGCATCTGATACATCGCCTTCCAAATCAGAAATAACAGCGTCTTTTGCTCCAAGACTCTTAAGCTCATCTGCCTGTTCCGGCTTTCTGATCATGGCGAATACATCATGTTCATTTGTTTTTCCGAGTTTTTCTACTAATAGTCTTCCTGTATGGCCATTTGCGCCTGCTACTAAAATATTCATTGTATTGGTGCCTCCTTGGTTTTTTTCTTCCAATTGTTATATACAATATAAACTGTTCCCTTTTTGTAAAACCTTAAACGTCCATCACTTACTTTTTATAAGAGGCAGGCGTAAACTTCGCGGCACTGGCTGTTGAAGTTTCTGTAAATTTTTTTCTTTTTGAAAATATAGCAAGCAGCACCGAGGAAAGGACAAGCACAATCCCAAGCAGCTGCCAGCCGGTCAGTACGTCCCGGAAAACGAGAACACCTACAAGAATGGCGACAATAGGTTCGATCGTAGAGAGAATTGCCGCTTTCCCAGCTTCGATATACTTTAGTCCGGCAGTATATAATGTATAAGCCAAAATGGTTGAAACGAGGACACTGCCGAGCGCCCACCCCCAAACTTCCCAATCCTGGAAAAGGTGAAGCCTGCTGTGCAGGCCGCTTATTGGAAGAAGCACGACACTTCCGCAGAGCATAGAATACGCCGTAATCGTAATCGAACTGTATTTCTGGCTGACGAATTTTCCGATCACGCTGTAAATACCGCAGAAAAAACCAGAAGCAAGGCCCAGCAGCAGAATACCCGGCTCGACTGCAGAAGAGCCTCCGGGCAGAAGGCCTGCTACAAATGCACAGCCTGCCAGCGTAAAGCAGATAGCAATCAGTTTATTTTTTGTCAGCAGTTCTTTAAAAATAAAACGGGACATAAGCGCCACAAACACAGGGCTTGTATATAGAAGAACGACGGCAATAGAAAGCGACGCCTGGTCCATTACGGTGAAGTAGCACCAGTTGAACAAAGCAATGCTGACGACGCCCAAGCCGATAAAATGAGGAATGTCGCGGAAATAAATGTGCAGTTGATAGGAACGGACGGCCAGAAGCACTGCGAATAATAGAAAAGCAGATAATGCCATACGCACTGTCACTACTTCAAGCGGCGTAAAACCAAACGTATATAATTTCTGTACAAATAAACCGGTCATTCCCCAGAGGGAGGCACCGGCAATCGTCATCGCGTAAGCCCTGCCCTTTTCCATACACCATCCCTGCCTTCGCTGTTGTGAACTGCACCCATCTTCTCACTGAACCTGTCTTTTGCCTATACTATTTCATTATTTTAGCAGAATAGTTTTGACTATATTTGACCTTCAACGCTTTTAGGTTTACCATAGTCAGCAGGTTGGGTATACTACTTATTAGTTACAATTAATAACTTACAGGAGGAATAGAAAGTGACACAATCATTTACGAAGCAGTATATTAATGGCAGCTGGACAGAAGGTTCCAGTTCCAAAACAATAGAAAATATAAATCCATTTACGCAGGAAGCCCTTGGCACGATTACTTCTGCAAATGAACAGGATCTCGATGCAGCCTACCATGCAGCTGCTGATGCCCAGAAAGAATGGGCGGCTCTCGTTCCCGCCCAGCGTCAGGCTTATTTGTACCAGCTTGCAGACACGCTTCAGGATGAAAAAGAATTTATTAAAGAATGGCTTGTAAAAGAAGCAGGAAGCACCGCTGCCAAAGCAGAAGCTGAGTTTCATGCAGCACTCGGCATTGTCCGGGAATCTGCGTCATTCCCTACAAGAATGGATGGAAAGATTCTTCCTTCCAATAATCCTGGAAAAGAAAATTATGTATACCGTATGCCAAAAGGAGTCGTCGGCGTTATCGGCCCTTGGAACTTCCCATTCCACCTGTCTATGAGATCGATCGCCCCTGCGCTTGCTACCGGCAACACGGTAGTGATAAAGCCGGCTTCCGACACTCCCGTAACATCCGGCTTAATGCTCGCCCATGTTTTCGAAAAAGCCGGTTTTCCTAAAGGCACGGTCAATGTGCTCGTAGGCCGCGGATCGGAAATCGGGGACAGCTTTGTTACGCACCCGGTACCGAAAGTCATTTCCTTCACCGGTTCAACCGAAGTAGGAAGCCACATCGCGGAACTTGCCGGGAAACACTTAAAAGAAACGGCGCTTGAACTCGGCGGAAACAATGTGATGCTTGTTCTTGAAGATGCAGACGTCGACCAGGCTGTAGAAGCGGCAGCCTTTGGCAAATTCCTGCACCAGGGGCAGATATGCATGGCGTTGAACCGCATTATTGTTCATAACAGCATTCACGATGAATTTGCTGAGAAGTTTGTGGCCAAAACAAAATCCCTGCAGGCCGGTGACCCATCTGATAAAAAAACGGTAGTTGGCCCGCTTATTAATAAAGATCAAATGGAACGCATACAAAAAGACCTTGATGAGAGCGTGAAACAAGGAGCCCGCATCGCTCTTGACGGCAAGGCGGACGGCAACCTGCTCGAGCCGATCGTGCTGACAGGCGTAACCAACGATATGCCTATCGCTGTAAATGAAATATTCGGCCCTGTGGCACCGATTTTGAAAGTGAGCTCTGAACAGGAAGCTATAGATATGGCCAACGCCTCCCCTTACGGCCTGAGTGGATCTGTCTTTACTAAAGACCGCTTCCGCGGTATTCAGGTAGCAAAACAAATTGAAACAGGCATGATCCACATTAACGATCAATCAGTTAATGATGAAGCCCATGTAGCATTCGGAGGCGAAAAAGACTCCGGTCTCGGCCGTTTCGGCGGAGAATGGGTAATCGACAAGTTTACAACAGTGAAAACCATCGGCGTGCAGTCCGGCTACCGCAAATTCCCATTTTAAAATAACAGCCCGGTTTATTTTGAACGATTGCACATCTTCCAGAGAAAACGGCTTGCTTCCAAGCCGTTTTTTCGTTACATTTACAATAGACAAAGGAGGCGAACGACATGGAAAAAGAAAAAGAAGAGCCGCTATTTGAAAAAGGCGAAGTCTTGTACTATCAAGGAAAAGAATGCCGTGTCATTGCTGAATACGACCGTACGGTATGTGTAGAATTTTCCGGTTACCCATTTGCAGGCGAAGAGGAAGAATTTCCGCATCCGCGTGTTATCCTGCTTAAAAATGAAGTACAGCGTTCCGCTTAATCAACTGACCATAGAAAAGAAAATCTTTCTAAACTGATCCAGTTTTACAGGCTGTCTTTCTTCCATACTTACCGGGAGAAAGGCAGCCTGTTTTTTTGGACTTTTTCTTCTCTTAATGAAAATTCTTCGGACCGTAAATAAAAAATCCTTTCACAGAAGCTGCTTTTCTATAAAATTGTTATTTGTATGGTTGTCAATCCCTCTTTTGAGAGTATAATGGTAATTAATAACCCCTGCGATATATTATTTCAAAATTTCATTTAAATACATTGATTTTTGTATTGCCATTCAGCATGGATGGCTTATCTTTTATCCTCACGAATAGTCTAGACATACCTTTTTTAATAGAGAGTCTTTCCTTCTACCTTGAAATTAGTTGCCTACATTACTCTATTAGAGATCCCATCCTTCATACCACCAAGCAAATTAAGCATTTTTTACAATGCACCTCACTTTGCTTCTTTTCCATAACATATCCAATAAGTTTTTTTAGAATAATGAAATGGTTGTTTATTTTAGCAGAATTGCACATTCCGCGGACAAGCTCGTTTTTCAGTCTTTGCTGGAGTTAAACATCACTATCTTTAATCATTCACAAAATATATTTTAGAAGGAGGACCACCATGCAGCGATTTATAAAGCGCCTGCAAGACTCCACCCGCTCCTATACGCTTGTAGATTTTGGCATATTAAAATTATGTTTATTTTCTATTGGTCTTTGGACCGGTATTTCTTACGCAAGAACCCTTCGTCCACAGCTGTTTTTCGTAAAGATTGTTGCTTTCACATCTACTTGCTGCATTATGTATACTACCTTCCGCAAAATGTTTAAACATGTTTAAACTATCTTTCTGATAAGACAAAGATAAAATATCATTTCAGGCTGCCTTTCTTCCATACTTATCGGGAGAAAGGCAGCCTGACTTTTTTACATAGCAATTGGTTTAGACATGGCAACAATATCAAACGGCGTGCCGAGCTTTGTTACTGTCAGCTTATGGTACACCTCATAACCAAGCTTTTCATAACGCCTGATATTATCTTCTGTAGTGCATCTTACCTTGCAGTATACTTCCGACTTTCCTGCTTTTTCTGCTTCCTTCTCCACCCAGTCAATTAACGCTTTTCCATACCCTCGTCCTCTCGCTTCAGGCAGAACAGAGAGCCGCATAAAATATAAACGGGTTTCTTCTTCCTTTACCCGGACCATTCCTAATGGGCTGTCATTTTTATACAGCACAGCCGCCCACTCTTTTCCTCCCGCAAGAGAAAGTGAAATAGACTCCTCCGTTTCTTTCATAGCCCCGGAAGGCGGATCAAAACGATTATATTCTTCAAATGCGTCCTGCATAATTTTTTTGATCAAGCCGGCCTGTTCCGTGCCGGCTTTTTTTATTTCTATCATCTGCTTTACGTCCTCTCATCAAATTCTCATTTTTTTATCATGATCTCTTCATTTATGTGCTCTATACTATAGTATATAAGAAAAGAAAAGGAGCGGGCAAAGATGAAAAAATTAATCATCATTACCCTCTGCGTTATTGCTATCGGGGCAGTCGCCGTCGGCATACAGATGTTTTCCGCCTCTGCCGACGACCCTTCCATTAATTCAGAGGAAGCAAAAGAACTGGCTGCAAGCCGGTACCCCGGCGAAGTAACTGTCATTGAACTGAACAACGAGAGCGGAGAGCAGATATATACGCTGGAAATTGACGGAGATAACAAAGATTACCGACTGAAGCTTAATGCCGATTCCGGGGAAGTCGTCCAGCTTTCTGAAATAACAGATGCAGGTTCTGAAGAATCCGCGTCCAGCGAAGACAACGCCGGAGATACAGAATCTGAACCGGCTGCCGAAGAAGAAACGCCGGATGCACCTCTTCCTGAAGAAGAACAGGAGTCTTCCCGCGAGACAGGATCTTCGTCAAACCAGCTTCCTATAAGCATGGACGATGCCAAATCCATTGCACTCGAAGAAGTAGGCGGCGGTTCGGTTACTGATATTGAGCTTGATGACGATGATGGCAGAATGCTGTATGAACTTGAAATCGAATCTTCCCAGGGGGAAGTCGATGTAGACGTGGATGCGCGTACCGGTGAGATTATCGTTATATCTTATGATTAATACGTTCTAAACTCATTACGTTTTCTATCTCCATGAAAGCAGTCCGTATTATTATTGACAATCGCCAGACTGTTCAAACGATACTGTATTCGTTATGCTTAATAGAAACAAACAGACAGCGGTGAGTGAGTATGTTAGAAGATACCGGGGAACGGATTATCCCCAAGCAGATGAATGCTTCCAACCGTATGCTGCTGGAACATTTGGCACGCTATTCATTTGCCTGTCCTTATGCTTCAGGAAAGGTGCTTGATATTGCCTGCGGGACAGGATACGGCACACACATGGTCACGAAAACCCGAAAAAACTATATCCACTCCTCTTTGGGAATAGATATAGATCCGAAAACGGTCGAATATGCTGAAAAGCAGTATTACCATCCACTGCTTTCCTTTGAACAGGGAGATCTTCTTGATCCGGCACTGTCCGATCGAATCGGTACTTTTGATACGATTATTTCCTTTGAAACGATTGAACACGTACCTGATGACTATTTGTGTCTGGAGCGGCTTTATCACCTTTTAAAACCAGGAGGCACTTTAATAATATCAACTCCTTTCGGCCGGGGCAGAGGACTGCCTTCGAATGAATCGTTTCACTTTCATCAGCTGACAGAACAGGAATGGGCCGGGCTGATTACTGATTCCAAATGGCAGTGGCAGACGGCGCAGCTCTTCTATCAGCTTGGCGTTGCCATTGAGCGTCCCCGTCGGGAAGATGTCCACTACCCTTTAGGCATTGCGGTATGCAAAAAATAAATAAGGTCCAGCTGAGAAACTTCTGTCTGAACAGACAGAAGCTTTTTTATGTTTCGTGTAGATAAATCTAAAAAAGCACATTTCTGGGCGGAAGGTGCAGGCTGCGTTAAAATAAAGAGTATGGAAAAGGAGTGAAGAAAATGAGCGTTCTGCAGAAAACAACTAAAGACAGCAGGCTTCAACTGTTGAAAGAAACGACGGCTCCCTTTTCAGAAAGGGCGTGGAGCCATAATGAAGAGGCTGTTTTTCCCCATCAAAACATTGAGGATTTAAAACATATCCAATACCCTTCCGTAACAGCCCCTATAGAATATGGCGGCATGGAAATTTCCCTGCTGGAGTTCATCCAGTCCCAGGAAATCATTGCACAGGCGGATGGATCCACCGCCCTTTCCATCGGCTGGCACGTAGGAATCATCAAAGACCTGACTGAAACACGCCCGTGGCCTGAATCTATTTTCAAAAAGGTGTGTGATGCCATCACGTCAGACCAGGCTTTATTAAACAATACGGCAACAGAAGCGGCTACCGGAAGCCCGACGCGGGGAGGGAAACCGCTTACGGAAGCTTCCCGTTCCGGAGATGGATGGGTCCTTACCGGCCGGAAAACGTTTACTACGCTGGCTCCTGTCCTGGACTATTTTGTCGTGAGCGCCGGCCTGGCTGAAGAGAATCGTACGGCTAACTTCCTGGTGCCCCGCAGCACTCCCGGAGTTTCCATTGACGAAACCTGGGATTCCATTGCGATGCGCGGGACAGGCAGCCACGATCTAGTGCTGGATCAGGTTTGGGTGCCGGAAGATCATCTGGTAACCTTCCTGAATCCAGGAAACAAAAAAGCAGCCGGGTGGCTGCTGCATATTCCTGCCTGTTATTTAGGTATTGCTCAGGCGGCAGCAGACCACGCTACGGCTTTTGCCAAAAACTATTCGCCCAATACGATGGAGGGAACGATCTCTGATATACCTGCCGTGCAGGAAAAGATCGGCCAAATGGAAGCGAAGCTTATCCAAAGCCGGCATTTCCTGCACAGCGTGGCCCGGCAATGGGATGAATCTTCCGCCGCGCAGCGGGAAAACATGAAACCCGAGCTTGGCACAGTTAAACGAAGCGTCGTCAATGAAGCTGTTGCTATTGTTGATCTAGCGATGCGGATTGAAGGAGCAAGAAGCTTATCGGCTTCCAACCCGCTGCAGCGTTATTACCGCGATGTCCGGGCCGGACTTCATAACCCCCCGATGGATGACATGACGATTACGATGCTTGCAAAAGAGGCACTTAACCGTCTTTGATAAAGAAGTAAAAAGATCAGGTATACTAAATAAAACAAATTCTCAACAACCTAAAAAGCCGGACCCTCCTTTGGGTCCGGCTTTTTACTGCTGCTCTTGATACGAAGATACCCGGACCGCCGACCGTTTGAAGCCCGGCATCCGGCATACCGGATCAAGACGCCCTTCCACGAGCATGTTGACGTTCTGGTTTTCCGCCCAGTGAAAAGGCACAAACACCGTGTCCTCTCTAATACTCTCAGAGAGTCTGCTTCTAACGGTGATTTTTCCACGCGGGGACTCAATGTTAACAAGCGTGTTCTCTGCAATAGCATAGCGCTCCGCTGTCATCGGATGAATTTCAATGAATGATTCAAACAGTCTTGCATTCAAATTGCTGCTTTTTCGTGTCTGCACTCCGGTCAAATAATGGGCCATGACTCTTCCTGTTGTTAAATATAAAGGAAAGTTTTGGCTGACTTCTTCTTTTGGATGTTCGTTTTTCAAAGGCACTGCAAGCAGTTCGGCCCGTCCACCATCTCTTGCAAATTCGTCTTCAAAAAGACGCTTTGTGCCCGGGTCTGTCTCACTCCGGCACGGCCAGAATACGCCTTCTTCTTTACGGATCCGCTCGTACGTGATTCCGAAATAATCCGCAGTTCCCCCTTTTGAAGCCAGGCGCAGTTCGTCAAAAATTTCTTCTGCCGATTGATACGGAAATTGGGTGCCGTGTCCGAGAGCTCCGGCGATCATCGATAAAATCTCCCAGTCGTTTCTGCTTTCCCCGGGAGCTTTTTTATCTGCTTCCCGCAGGGTAACCCGTCCTTCCAGGTTCGTCAGTGTGCCTGCATTTTCCATATATGAGGCGGCTGGCAGAATTAAGTCAGCATATTCTGCTGTTTCCGAGATAAACATATCCACTGCTACGAAAAAATCCAGTGACTGAATGGCTTCTTTTACCATCGTTGCATGGGGGTTGGAGACGATCGGATTGGACCCTATAAGAAATAGACTTTTAATTTCTCCCTGTCCAATCAGCTCCATCATTTCATAGGCGGATACTCCTTTCCCGGGTAGATCCTTCTCCTTTATGCCCCATATGTCCGCTATATACCGGCGGTCCTCTTTGTTTTCAATAGACCGGTAGCCCGGGAGCTGGTCGGCTTTCTGTCCATGCTCTCTTCCTCCCTGGCCGTTGCCCTGCCCGGTAACAGCACCGTATCCACTGCCTTTTTTGCCTATTTTCCCTGTGAGCAGAAGCATATTGATGAAATTCCGTACAGCGAGGTAGCCATCAATCTGCTGTTCGATTCCTCGGGCGGTAAAAATCATCCCGGACTCTGCATTCGCAAACGCTCTCGCTGCTTTTTCCAGTTCCTGCCGGGGAAGGCCGGATTCTTCGGCACAATCTTCCATCGTCATGCTTTGTAAATGGGTAAACAGCTCTTCGGCGCCTTCCGTCCGCTTCTCAACAAAATCCATATCTGCTTTGCCTTCTTCGTATATACACTTGAGCATGGCATTGGCCGCAGCATTATCACATCCCGGCTTTACTTTTAAATGCAGGTCAGCCATCTGCGCGGTCGCCGTTTCACGGGGATCGATAACGATAATGTAAGCACCGTTTCGTTTTGCTTCTTCAAAGTACGGCATAATAGTCGGCTGGCAGTCGGCAATATTGGTTCCTGCCAGAATAATGCATTTTGATTCCGGAATTTCATCAAGCTGGTTTGTCAGCCCCCGATCGATACCTAAGGCTTTATTCCCGGCGGAAGCGGCTGCCGACATACAAAACCGGCCGTTATAATCAATATATTTTGTGCCGACTGCCAGGCGCGCAAACTTGCCGAGAACATACGAAGTTTCATTAGTGAGGGAACCGCCCCCGTAAACACCTATCGCATGTTTTCCATATTCTTTCTGCAAAGCTGGGACTTTATCTTTAATCAGCTGCATCGCCTCTTCCCAGCTGATCCGCTGAAAAGCCCCGTTTATTTTCTGCATCGGATAGCGCAGCCTGTCTTCATGAAACGCATGCTGGTATGCGTTCAGGCCTTTCACGCAGAGACGGCCGCCGGTTGTCGGATTATCCACGCCTACGGTGCGGTATTTTTTTCTGGTTACGATCGTTTGTTCAATGACCTGTTTTTTGCACTGCATGCTGCAGAAAGGGCATTGCGCATTATATACTTTTTCTGTTTCCACTTTCTGCTGCTTTTCCCGAAAGTATTTAAGCATCAGCTCTGACATACGTGTCCTCCTTGTTGTGCCAGCAGCGTTTTGATCCGCTGCTGCTCTTCTTCTTTCTGCTCCAGAAGCACCGCTGTATTATCCTCTTGAAAAAGAACTTCCCGAATATGAACCATCGTTACTCTTTCCATCCAGTCGGACAAAGTCTCCGAGTACCCTGCGGAAATACGATAATACAAGAGAACAGACTCAAGCAGCTGAAGTACCATTTTCTGATCGGAAACAGAAAAAAGAATATGACTTTTCTTCTGCACAGTAACGTACAGCTCCCATTTTCCATTTTGATATAACAGGCCGGCATGTCCATTCTGAATGTTCGCACAGTTTTGGCTGCAGGAGGACATCCGGATAAATGGCTTCGCGGGAAATGGCAGCAGTTCCAATCTTCTTTCGAGCCATTCCGCCATTTCCCCCTCCGGCTCTTTCGTACAGCCGCATTCGACGTTCTCCAGGCTTCTTGTCTGGACAGCCGGGAAGGGTATACCTGGAAGCAGATTCCTTTTTAAACCGAGCTTCTCCGCGGCCTTTTTTACTAAATCAGGTGATACCGGTGAGAGTTCAATGGATCCGTCCGGTAGTGGTTTTAAAGAACCTGCGCCTAAGGCTTCTGCTGTTTCCAAGGCCTGCTGCCATTCTGCCGGCGACAACCCTCCCGCTTTTCCAGGAATCCGGATGGCCAGATTTCCATCGGAGCGTTCTGTCACATTGCTATAGGAAGAAGTCTTATTCGATTCTTCCGGAAAAGTGACAGGGGATATCATATATAAATAATAAGGAAGCGCCTCTTTGCAGGTCAGGCATCCTCCATCTGTTTTCCAGCCAAGCGTGTGATAGGCTTCTATCAACGAGGAAGGCGTATCTTCCTGCAGGATGCTGACGACTTCTTCTTCTTCCATTGCCGTACATTCGCAGAAAGGTATTTTTTCAACCTGCTCGTTAAACGCCTCGCTCTGCATGTAGTCCAGCAGCTCTTCGACTGCCGGGCGGCACCCGCCGCAAGATGAGGAAGCGCCGGTACAGGCCTTTACTTCTTCTAACGTGCATAACCCGCGGCTCTGTACTTCTTTGATGATGGCACCTTTGGATACATTATTGCAGTGGCAGACAGCCGCATGGGAGGAGAGCGTTTTGATCCTGCTCTCTGTCGAATCATTAATCGATAACAGCTGGTGTTTTTCTTTTTCTGACAGCGGCTTTCGGGTTTTAATCCACTGCTGCAGGGGAGCGGACATGCTCGTATCTCCATAGAGCACAGCCCCTTGTACCATATCTTCTTTCATAATAATTTTACGGTACTGGTTTTCTTTTTCATCGAACAGCTGCAGGATATGGCTGTCCGTTTCCTCTTCCAGACTTCCGGCAGAAAACACTTCCACGCCTGGGATTTTCAATCTGGTGTACACTGCTGATCCGGGATAGTCGTTTTCTTTTTTTCCGGAAATAGAAGCGGCAAGCACTTGGGCCTGCTCATACAAAGGAGCGACAAGACCGTATGTAGTACCCCGATGTTCAGCACATTCCCCGAGCGCATAAACGCCTTCTGCCTCCGTTTCCATCCAATCGTTGACTATAATCCCTTTATTGACCGGGATCCCGCTTGCCTGCGCGAGCTTCACTTCAGGCTGTATTCCCGCTGCCATTACAACAGCATCCACCGCAAGAGACGTGCCGTCTTCAAACAGCAGTTCTTCTGCCTGCATTCCACCATTTATCGCTTTTGTTTCGGTTTCAAATAAAAAATCCATACCCTGCTTTTCCAATTCTGTCCGCAGCAGGCCCGCTGCCATCTTATCGAGCTGCCGGTTCATTAGATAAGGTCCTCTATGAACCACGGTCACCTCAAGCCCTCTATTTAACAGGCCCCGGGCTGCTTCCAGTCCGAGCAGTCCACCGCCGATGACCGCCACTTTGTGAAGAGTATCTGTCTGCTCCAGAATTGCTTCGCAGTCCTTCAGCGTCCGGAACACAAATACGTTGTCTTTACCGGATCCCTGAACAGGCGGAATATATGATTTGGAGCCGGTAGCAAGCACCACTTTGTCAAAAGGAACTTCTGTTTCGTCCTCTGTATAAACGAGCCGTTGTTCTTGATCCACATAGACTGCTTTCGTTCCCATAAGCAGCCGGATATCGTAGTCTTCATACCAATTTAGCGGATGCGTGTATAATTCCGGTCCGCTTGCTTCCCCCTGAAGATAGGAAGACAGCTTCATCCGGTTATAGGAAAGGCTTGTTTCTTCACCAATAATCGTTATATCAAAACGCTCCGGGGCGGCCTCGAGTAATTCTTCTACAAAACGGAGTCCCGCCATGCCATTGCCGATCAATAACACTTTTTCCTTAGTCATAACATGCCTCCATTCCGTATTGGCTTCTTTTTAAATGAAATACATATGTTCTCATTGTCTAAAAAGAAAGGCCGCCCTTCAAGAAGGACGGCAGAAAATGTCACAGACTTTTATTCATAATGCTTTCTGCGCCGAAAACCAATTGACTTCCGGGTGGTAAGGATAACACCGGATATAACAACTACGGCTCCGCCTATCTGCGTCCAGGTGATCGTGTCTCCCAGAAAAATGTAGGCGCCTGCCATCGTAAACACAGGCAGCAGATTTAAAAACACCGATGACTGGGAAGCACCAATCTCTGCAATCGAACGATTCCAGAGCAGCAGTGCAATCACAGACGGAAAGATGCCTAAATAAACAATTCCTGCAATATCCTGATACCCGGCAATAGGAGGCGGTCCATAAAGAATGGTTTCGACTGCAGCAAAAGGCAGCAGAATCAGGGCAGCCGCCGCAAGCATGACGAGCAGGCTTCCGTAGGCCGGAAACTTGTGCATATGCGTTTTCACGAGAAACGAATAAATCACCCAGGCAGCAACTGCCGCCAGCATAATAACATCCCCCTGGTTAAACGACAGGTTCCTGATCACTTCAGCAGACCCGTTGGTAATGACCCAGAATGCTCCTCCTAGGGAAAGGACAACGCCCGCCCATTGGTATCCCTTCAGCCGTTCCCGAAACAAAAAGAAACTCGCCACAATCGTCACAACAGGAATAGAAGACTCCAGAATCGCTACATTGGATGCGCTTGTGTATTTTAACGATAAATAAATAAAGGCATTAAAAAAAGCTACTCCTGTTAAAGCCAGGCCGAGAAGCGGCTTCCACTCAGACCGGAATACTTCCCGGTGACGGACCGCCTGTTTCCAGCCAATGGGGAGAATGACGGCCAGTGCAATCCCCACGCGGAGAAATGCGATGGTAAACGGCGGAATATCCTCCAATGCTTTACCGACCAGTATATTGCCGGTGAAAATAATAACAGTAATGATTAAAAAGATATATGCTTTCATATGTACCCACCGCCTTTATGCCTTTTCAGTGTACGTCAGACCGCGGCTGCCTGCCAAATAAAAAAGCCATTCTTTTTAGAATGGCCAAATTGTTTTTCTTAATTGTCTTGTTCGTCTTCTGCTTCCAGCTCATCGTCGTTTTTAAATTCTACATCTATATCGATGTCTTCATAGTCCTCTTCCAACTCAAAGGCCTGCATTGATTCATCGAGCAGTTCACCTTCAGCGGAATCGGCGGTAACGTTCATGGAAGGAAGAATATTTTCAAGTTCATTTAATGCTTCTTCACCTTCTATTGTCGTACTTTCCCCGTCCCGGGAATCTTCTATTTCAGCCTCGGGGCTGCCGCCATTGTAGTCATAATCGACTTCATACTGACCGTCCCCGTAGTCTGCGTCAAGATCGTATTCACCGATCTCAAGATCTTCATGCCAGCTGCCTCCGTTGTCATCCTGGGCAGTTTCTTCCTGGGTTTCTTCGTTCTGATCGTCCCCCGGAGCTTCTGTATCTTCCTCTGTGCCGCCACAGGCAGCCAATAGAAGAGCGCTTACTGATGAAAATGCCGCCAAACTGAATTTTTTCATAATAATATACCTTCCTTTATCATCTATCCACTCGTTCCCTGCAGGGATTTGCAGCAAACGTACAATAGAAAACAAAATGTTTGCTTTTTCATCAGTTTAATATTAAACTGATGAGGGTAAAGAAGGGGGAGCCCATAAATGAGCATACAGAAAAAATTAACAAAAAAACAGAAACAGCTGGGCCTGCTCCTCTGGTTTCGACTTTCCCGCTTTTACAACGAAAGCGTGTACCGCTCCAATACTTATTTAAAAAGTTATGGGCTGACAACCTCCCAGTTTGATGTTCTTGCCCAGGTGGGAGCCCACCAGCCCCTTTCGCAGCAGGAGCTGGCAGAAAAGCTTTTTGTAACCAAAGGAAACATCACGCATATGCTCCGGAAAATGGAGGATATGGGATACATTCAGCGTGAGCAGAAGTGGCGTACAAAAACCATTACTCTTACGCAGGCAGGAAACGCCCTTTATAAGCGGAGCGTGCCCGACCAGGAACAATTTCAGGCTATGCAGTTTCAGGTTCTTTCCGAACAAGAACAGCAGCAGCTGTTGCATCTATTAAAAAAAATCCAAAAAAACCCTGTTTCCCATAAGGAGGAAAACCAATGAACATTAAAGGTATTCATCACCTCTCTGCCCTGACAGCAAACGCAAAACACAATCTCGATTTTTACACAAAAGTAATGGGGCTCCGCCTTGTTAAAAAAACGGTAAACCAGGATGATACTTCCGTTTACCACCTTTTTTACGGAGATGAAAAAGGAAATCCCGGTACAGAGCTTACCTTTTTTGAAATTCCGATGGCCGCTCCAAACCAGCCCGGAGCGAGCAGTATTTCCGGTACGTCCCTGCGTGTTGCAGACGACAAAGCGCTTGATTTCTGGAAAGCCCGTTTTGACAAAATGGGCGTCGGCCATGACAACATCGTCGAACGTGCCGGACGCCGCACGCTTGCGTTTCAGGATCCTGAAGGCCAGCGCCTGTTTCTTGTTTCCGATGAGAACAATACAGGTGTACCCGGGGGCGTCCCATGGGACCGTGCCCCTGTACCGGTGGAGCATGGTGTGACAGGACTCGGCCCGATTCGATTAACGGTGAAAAATCCGGCACCGACAGCTGGCATTCTTACAGACGTGATGGGATTCCGCCGCAAAGGAAGCTACGCTGCAGAAGTGGAAGGTCAGCCGGATATTGAAGTATTTGAAACGGGAGAAGGCGGAAGCGGAGCGGAAATTCATCTGGAACCGCGACCTGATCTTCCTTTTGAAAGACAGGGACGCGGCGGCGTACACCACGTTGCTTTTCGTGTAGAAGACAAAGAGGAGCTGGAAAAATGGATTCAGCATGTGACCGATGCCGGGCTTCCTAATTCCGGTTTCGTGGAACGCTTTTACTTCCGTTCTTTATACTTCAGGGAACCAAATGGTATATTATTTGAAATTGCTACGGATGGCCCCGGATTTGAAGGTGATGAGGACATTGACCACCTTGGTGAAACGCTTGCGCTTCCACCATATCTTGAGCCTAAACGTGCAGAAATTGAAGCAAAAATAAAGCCGCTCGATTATACACCGGAAACGTAACACGCGCTGCCCGAAAGAATAATTACAATACAAAGGTGGAATACTATATGAAACATATTTTTAAGCAGTCCAGTAAAAAAAACGCCCCGGTACTCCTTTTGCTTCACGGTACAGGCGGCACAGAAGAAGACCTGCTTGAGCTGGCCAAACTGATCGATGACCAGGCTTCTATCCTGAGCGTCCGCGGAAATGTATCCGAAAATGGCATGCCCCGCTTTTTCCGCCGCCTGGCAGAAGGCGTATTTGATGAAGAAGATTTAGTATTCCGCACCGGAGAACTAAACGACTTTATTAATGAAAGCGCGGAGAAATATGAATTTGACCGCAGCAATGTGATTGCCGTAGGCTACTCCAACGGCGCCAATATCGCGGCCAGCCTTCTTTATCACTATAAAGATTCTCTTAAAGGCGCATCTCTTCATCATCCAATGGTGCCAAGACGCGGCATAGAGCTTCCTGATTTAAACGGCACGCCTGTTTTTATAGGAGCCGGAGAAAACGACCCGATCTGCACACCGGAAGAAACTAAAGAGCTCAGCCGAACCCTTTCCGATTCGGGAGCTGCAGTAGAAGAATACTGGAGCCAGGCCGGTCATCAGCTGACTCTCGAAGAAGTCGAAGCCGCCAAAGCCTGGTATAAAAAGACCTTTTAATAAAATGAAACCCCGGAGACACTTTAGTCTCCGGGGTTTTATTTACGAATCAACAGCTTGATTTTATGCTATTACATCGTGAAATTCATCATTATCCTTCAGCTGCTTTTCTGCATAGGAGCATTGGGAAATAATTTTCTTATTTTCCGCCCGGGCCTTTTCCACTACGTGCTGGACAAGCTGGTAGCCAATATTCTGTCCTCTTAAATCTTCCGCTACTTCCGTGTGTTCAATCACTATTTCGCCATCTTTTTGTTCAAAATAAGTAATCCCGGCAGCCTTGGTTCCCTGCTGGTCTTCTACGTAAAATTCATTGTTTCCTTTTTTTACATCCATGTCGTATCTCTCCTTTGCTTTCTTTTTACCTTTTCCGGAGAAATTAAAACATTACTCCCATTCGACCGGCTTTTCTACAAGAACACCGTCGTCATTTGTTTTTTGATTCAATGTATGGTCTTTGGCCTGGACACAGATATAATACAGCACTTCATCGGAATTGTTGCGAAGCGTCCGGGCTCCCTCTGGTGCTACACGGACAACCGTTCCTTCTTCGATATCAAATATCTCATCATCCACCTGAAACTGCCCGCTTCCTTTCACGAAAATATAAAGCTCTTCGTTCTCTATGTGCTTATGATGAAACGGAATAGATGTATGCGGTGGAAAAGAACTCAGGGAGGCTTCCATGCTTGTGAGGCCGAGCAGTTCATTTAAGAACAGCTTGCCCCTCGTTTTGACTCTGCCTTCAATTTTATAGTCCTTCAGATCCTCCCACTTCCCTGGATATGCTGCCGTATAATTTGTGCCCTGCTTTTTTTCTGGCATGCTGGACCCTCCTCTAAATTTTCTGTTTCTCCTGCAGTATATAACGCTTTCATAAAAAAATAAATCAAGCCGTATCCTTGCAAAGGAGAAAAAGGCATGATATATTTTATAAATCGTAATCATTACGTTTTATAAAGGAGAGAAAAAAATGGCTAAAAAATCAAAAGTCGTCAAACAGCAAAAGCGGGAAGCACTCATTATAAAATATGCTGATATCCGTCGGAAACTAAAAGAAACAGGGGACCTGGAAGCGCTCCGCCGGCTGCCAAGAGACTCTTCCCCTACCCGTTCCAACAGCCGCTGCGGGGTGACCGGTCGTCCACGGGGATACATGAGAAAGTTCAATATGTCCCGAATCGCCTTCCGGGACCTGGCTCATAAGGGACAGATTCCCGGGGTAAAAAAATCAAGCTGGTAAAAATAAAAAAAACACTGGACTGCCTTTGCAGATCCAGTGTTTATTAATGCCCTCCATAATGGGGAAGCATTTTTCGTTTATATAAAGCAGCCACGGTATTTAACAAAACGAGCGGCATTTTCTTAGGAAAATACTTTCTCGTATAATATACATAAAAAGCATTTTTTAAGTCATCCCACTGTGTGCAGTCTTTCTGCTGGCGGTAGCGGGCCACGTCAATAATTTTAATATCTCCTGTATCGGTGATAAGAATATTACGCAGGTGAATGTCCGACGGATTTAGACCTCTGTCTCTGGCGAACTGCAGAGCCCGGTCGACTTCTTTCAAATAGTTTTCCGTTATCGGCATGCCTCTTTGCAGGCATTGAAAAAGTGTACTTCCTTTCACATAGTCGATAACCAGATAATTCTCCCCTGCCTCATACAAATTTGGATAATATTCCAGTCCTCCAAGAGCCTGATAGATGAGGGCTTCTTCTTTAGCTACCGCTGCAAAGTCCGGAAAAAACATTTTCAATACTACTTCTGTTCCTTTTATTTTAAAAACATAAGCGCTTCTTCCTTTTCCAATAAATTCCAATGTGTCGTCGTAATCAATAAGGATCGAGTGCGTTCCTTTGTTTATCATTCGGACGCTTTCTGCAAGAGCAAGGTATGTTTTCACAATGCTCAATCCTCCTTTTGTCGTGTGTCTTATTATATCACGATTTTTTCTTTCTATCTTTTTATCGCTTTCTTTTGAATGATAATGACAAATAAAAAAGAGTCGGGTACTATCATAAGTATAATCTGAAAGGATGTGAAGAGCATGTCTTGGAACCGCCATCGAATTGGGATCATTCTGGGCCCGTTATTTTTTGCCCTCATTTATTTTTTTCCGGCCCTGACCGGTCTTGAAGATGCACCGCGTGCCGTGCTTGCTGTCACCGCCTGGGTAGCCACATGGTGGATTACAGAAGCCATGCCTATTCCCGCAACGTCCTTAATGCCGATATTTTTGTTACCGCTTACGGGAGGAGCAGAAGAAAGCACCGCAACCATGGCCTACGCCGATCCGATTGTGTTTATGTATATGGGCGGGTTTACCATTGCGCTTGCCATTGAAAAATGGGATTTACATAAGCGCATTGCCATGTTTATTCTTCTGCTTTTAGGAACAACCAGCAGCCGGATTGTGCTGGGTGTCGGGATTGCCACGGCGTTTCTATCAATGTGGATCTCCAATGCCGCCACTGCACTCATGATGCTTCCCATCGCGCTGGCATTAATTACAGAAGCAAAAGACAAAGAATTCTTTAACGAAAAAGACTTGAAGTCCTTTGCGAAAGGCCTGCTGTTAACCGTCGCGTATGCAGCTTCCATCGGCGGCCTGGCAACGCTTATCGGTTCCGTTCCAAACGCCGTGTTTGTCGGAATCGCCAACCAGCAGCTCGACCAGACGATTACCTTTTTTGACTGGTTTATTTTCGGGTTTCCGATTACCGTCATTATGATGATTACGTTGTACTTTTATATGACAAAAATTAAATTCTCTGTGCCGAATACAGGCAGTATTTCTGAGAACTTCGCCCAGGATCAGCTGAAAGAGCTTGGGCCGATGAGTTATCAGGAAAAAGTGATTCTAATCATCTTTTCGATGACCGCTTTTCTCTGGATTTTCGGAGGATTCATCCCCTTTCTTGACCTGACCGATACAACCATATCGATGATGGCGGCAGTCTCCCTGTTTCTTATCCCAAGCCGCTATAAAGGAAAGCGCGGCGGGATTATGGTATGGGAAGATATGAAACGGCTGCCATGGGGACTTCTTCTCCTGTTCGGCGGCGGTTTATCGCTTGCGGCTGCCTTTGACGAGTCCAACTTAACCGAATGGTTCGGCGATATCCTGGGCGGCCTGCAGGTGCTTCCGTATCTGCTCATTCTCGTTGTCCTGGCAGCGATGGTGCTGTTTATGACGGAAATTATGTCCAACACAGCGGTTTCCAACATGTTGATTCCGGTCAGCATCGGACTTGCACTTGGTATCGGCGTAGAGCCGTACGGAATCATGGCCATCGTGGCGCTTTCCTCCTCTTGTGCGTTTATGCTGCCTATTTCCACACCGCCGAACGCGGCCGTGTTCAGCTCGGATTTCATCACCATTGACGACATGATTAAGGCCGGTTTCTGGCTCAATATTATTTCGATTATTGTCATTGTGGCTTTCGTTTATTTCTGGCAGCCTGTTGTTTTAAGTTTTTAAAAAAAAAGAAGAAAAATAAACAGGGGTGACTCCTGCAGAACAGCCATAGGAGAAGATAAAGAGGCGTTTTCCCCTCTTTAGCTGAGGCATGGCCTGCGGAAAGCACCCCTGTAAAGGTTTTGTATAAAAATACCTATATTTTGTCTTTTTCAACAGCCTGAAGAAACATGCGCATTTACGCGCATGTTTCTTTTTTATACATTGCCTTCTGCAGGAATAGGATTTCTTTGTAAAATGCGCGCCATATGAAGCAGGTTATAGGCAAGCATCGTCACGTGGCCTTTCGTAAACTCATTACTCATGCCGTCGGCTTCAATAAACGATGGACCGGGCCCGGCTTCTCCCACCCAGTAGCAGTCTACGTTGGGCGGTACGGTAAAGCCGATATGGGAAAGCCCGTACAGCACCGAGGCAGCTGCATGTTTGGCACCGTCTTCGTTGCCGGTAATAACAACGCCGCCTACTTTATTGTAATAAACGGACTGACCTTTTTCATTTGTCACACCGGTTCCGCCATACAGCCTTTCCATGGCAAGCGTCGTGATACTGCTTTTCTCCCCTATCCAAAGAGGTGTGCCGATAATCAGGATATCTGCCTGTTTTACTTTTTCAAAAACAGCCGGCCAGTCGTCTCCTTCTCCCAGATCCTCACTAATACCATAAGGAATGTGATAATCAGCAAGCCTTACCGTTTCTGTGGAAACTCCCTCTTTTTCCAACAGTTTCAGCACTTCGTTTGTTAAAGCTTCCGTATTGGATTCTTCGTCACCGCTTTTTTTCAATGACCCATTTAATACCAGTGCTTTAAGTTCTGCCATATTATCCCGCCTTTTTCTCTGAGTAATTGACATGTACCCTTATCCTGGAAGAAATATGCAGAGCTGTTTTGTTTTTTTCGTGAAGGGTACTGATTAAAAACAGCTGAGAAAGGGAGAGATAATCAATGACTATTTATGCAGCAGATGCTTTACAAGGAGAACATGCCCTAATTACCGGTGCTACCGGCGGCATTGGATACGACACGGCTATTACGCTTGCCAAAATGGGAGCAGCCGTTACAATTACCGGACGCCGGCAGGAAAAGCTGGAAGCATTGCAGCAGCAAATTAAACAAACCAATCCGGACGCTTCTGTAGCAGTAATTCCTGCAGACATCGGCAACAGTGAGGAAAGAGCTTCTTTAGCAGCAAAGGCGGCTGCGGAAAATGGAACGATCAGCCTGCTTGTGAACTCAGCAGGTATTATAGGAGGAAGCACGGTCGAGCAGTTAAAGCAGGAAGAGATGGAATCCATCATGCATATTAATTTCACCTCGGCTGTACTATTGAGCCAGCTCGTATATGAAGGCATGAAAACGCTTGGCCGGGGAGCGATCGTAAACGTTTCTTCTTTATCCGGACTCCGGGGAACAACCGGCAACACTGCTTATGCTGGTTCCAAGTTTGCGCTTATTGGATTTACCCATTCCATGGCGCTCGAAGCAATCCCTTATGGCATTAGAGTGAACGCAGTCTGTCCAGGCTATGTTGATACCGAAATGGGTGAGACAGCTATCGCCAATAAAGGCAGGCGGGAAGGCCGAAGCTATGAAGAACAGCTGGAAATAGCTAAAGCCGGCATTCCATCCGGTTCCCTCACTCGTTCGAAGGATGTAGCAAATACGATTGCCTTCTTATTGACGAACGCTGCCTATAATATAGTTGGTGAATCAGTGAAAATATCCGGAGGCAGTGTGCTCCGCTGAGCACTCGTTCACCGGTTATGTCAACATACGAAATAGTTTGTTCAAAAAAAGTTCAAACTATTTCTTTTTTTTATGTCATTTCTGTGAATAATTTGGTATACTAAATTTATAGAAAATATGAAAACGCTTACTAATCTGAAAATTATAAAAAGAGGTGCTTGTAATGGATGTATTGCTCGTATTTATGGTTTTTGCCACACTTGTCCCATTTTTCTTTGCCCGCCGCAAAAAATGGTTTCTCGTTGTTCTTCAGTCAGCTCTTGCTTTAGGCATGTGGGACTATTTTCTAAGTCATTTCACACCAATTACTGTGCTTAATGCACCGACTTCCATTATTGCATTCTACGGCAGCCTGCTTATCACGAACGTAGCCATTATCTATATTATGATCAGCTATTTCAAACAGCTGGAGCGCTCACGCCGCGTCCCTTTTCTCCGCTCTGAGGTAAACAACAACTCTAAATAAAACTTCGACATAGTAAAAGCCGGTTTACTGTCTGTATTGGCAGTATTTCCGGCTTTGTTTATACAAACTTCAAGAATAGAACAAAAAAAGGAAGCTTATCGCTGTCGATAAGCTTCCTTTTACTATTTAATGATCGCCATTGTGTTCTTCTGTTTCTGAACCGCCGCCATCTGTGCCGTGGTCGTGATAACCAAACGACATAACCCAGATCGAGCCTAAAACAATAATACCTGCAATACCAAAAGCGTAAATCATATTACCAAGCTGAATGCCTCCGCTGTCTGTTTCGGTAATATGCATAAACATAAACAGCTGAATGCCTGCCTGGATAATGGCAAGTGCCATAATACCAGTAACGATCCATCCCATTGGAAGTCCTGTGCCAAGAGCAATCCAAGCCGCTGCGCCGGTAAGCACAATCGAGGCAAGGTATCCAATTAAATGTTTTATAGGGAAACGCGATTCACTATGTGAACTCATTTAAGCCACCATCCCTAATAAATAAACGACTGTATATACGAATATCCACACAACATCTAAGAAGTGCCAATACAAGCCGAATATAAAGAATTTACTTGCTGTCCGCGGCGTAATACCTCTTTGGTAGAGTTGGATTAATAAGAGGACACCCCAGCCGAGGCCAAGCGTCACGTGAAGCCCGTGTGTACCGGTCAGAGTAAAGAATGCAGACCAGTATGCTGCTGAGCTGATCGATGCACCTTCATGTACCAGGTGATTAAACTCATAAATTTCCAGTCCGAGGAATCCAAGACCTAATACAAGCGTCAATCCCATCCAGATGAGAAGGCCGTTCTTCGATCCCCGGCGCATTTCATTGATGGCGATTCCGCAGGTAAAACTACTTGTTAAAAGAAGAAACGTCATTAACAAAGTAATAGGCAGTTCAAACAGTTCGTGGGGAGGCGGAGCATCCGCCGTCCTGCCTATCATAACAGCATAGGTGGCGAAAATGGTAGCAAATAATGCAATCTCTGCGCCTAGAAATATCCAAAAACCAAGGATATTCATACGTCCTTCTTGTGTGCGGTATTCCATTGGTCCTGTTGTTGCTTCCGTATGTGCACTCATTATTTGCTATCCTCCCCTCTGGCTGCCTGCTCTATTTCGTGTATTTCTTTTGTAGAGACATGGAACCCTTCATTGTAATCAAACGAGCGGATACCCATAATAACAAGGGTAAAAATCAAACCTGGAATTGCCATCCAGAACCATTCCCATACAAGGCCGAAACTTGCGATAAACAGGCCGAACATCATGAAGAATGGAAGGCCGGAGTTGCTTGGCATGTGTATTTCTTCCACTTTTGATTTGTCATAGGTCGTTTCGCCTTTATCTTTCATTCCTACATATGCGTCTTTACTGTCAAACTCAGGAAGAGTAGCGAAGTTATAGAATGGAATTGGTGTAGCAGTAGCCCAGTCCAGTGTTCTTCCTTCTCCCCATGAGTCGCCTTTTGTTTCACGCTCGGCATAACGGAAGCTGTAGTAGATGCTGTAAACAAATACAGCAAATCCGGCTGCCATCATAAAGGCGCCCGCTGTGGCTGTTAAGCTGAGCGGCATCCATTCGGGTTCAATCGTATATGTCCGTCTTGGCATTCCTGCGAATCCAAGGAAGTACATTGGAAGGAAACAAACGTTAAAGCCAATCATAAACAACCAGAAGAATATTTTTCCAAGTTTTTCGTTAAGCTTGTGTCCAAACATTTTTGGATACCAGAAGATTAAACCGGAGAAACATCCAAATACAGTACCCGCGATAAGCACATAATGAAAATGAGCTACGAGGAAGTACGTATTGTGATACTGGTAGTCGGCTGCGGCCATTGCAAGCATTACCCCTGTTACCCCGCCGATAACGAAGTTGGGAATAAATGCAAGCGCCCACAGCATCGGTGTTTCAAACGTTATCCTGCCTCGATACATCGTGCCGAGCCAGTTGAATATCTTAACCCCGGTCGGTACGGCAATAAGCATTGTCGTAATCGAGAAGAAGGAGTTTACTCCGCCGCCGGCACCCATTGTAAAGAAATGGTGAACCCATACGAGGAAGCTTAAGAGTGCGATAATAACCATTGCGTAAACCATCGCTTTGTAACCAAACAGCTGTTTTCTTGCAAAAGTAGAAATAACTTCTGAGAAAATACCAAACGCCGGGAGAATAACGATATATACTTCCGGGTGTCCCCAAAGCCAGAAAAGGTTTGCCCACATCATCGGCATCCCTTCGCCGGCAAGCGTAAAGAGTTTGGCGTCGAATATTCGGTCGAGCGTCATTAAAGCAAGTGCTACAGTAAGAATTGGGAAAGCAAATACAATGATAAGAGATGTAATAAGCGTCGACCATGTAAAAATTGGCAGCCTCATCATCGTAATTCCCGGAGCCCTCATCTTCAGAATTGTAACAATAAAGTTAATACCGGTTCCCAGCGTACCAATACCGGAGAGCTGGAGTCCCAGAAGATAATAGTTGATTGCCGGTCCGGGGTTTAATTCGGCCCCGGCCATCGGAGCGTAGTTTGTCCAACCTGCGTCCGGCGATCCCCCGATAATAAAGGAAATATTAAAGAGAGCAAGTCCAAAAGCAAAGGACCAGAAGCTCAAGTTGTTAAAGAACGGAAATGCTACGTCACGCGCTCCGATTTGAAGCGGTATGGCAAAGTTCATTAAGCCAATTAGAAACGGCATGGCCATGAAGATAATCATGATTGTTCCGTGTGTTGTAAAAATTTCATTGTAATGCTGTGAATCCAGGAAGGTCATTCCCGGCAGCGAGGTCTGTACCCGCATCATCATTGCATCGATACCGCCGCGGACAAACATGACAATTGCTGCGATGATATACATAATACCTATCTTTTTATGATCAACAGAAGTTATATACTCTCTCCAGAGCCATCCCCATGCCTTGAAGTAGGTGAGTACAGCTACAACCGTTATAGAACCAAGCGCAATAGAGACCATTGCGCCATATATAAGCGGATCTCCTGTTACGATAAATTCACCAAACAAAAAGTCTATAAACGCCTCCAAATTATCTCACCTGCTTTCTATTAAAACGTGCTAATCTTCCCATATGTCACGACCGCCTTGAAGGTAAAGCTTCTCTCCGAGCTCTCCACCATGGTGATCAATAATGTAATCACGGCCCTCATTTGTTCCATGATCGACAAAATCTAAATGCGTTGATGAAAATTCATTGTTTTCACTCAGCCCAGGAGTAAGCATAGCTATATACTCATCTTCTGTAAGCTCAGGAGCTGACTCCTGCGTTTCGGCAACCCACGCATTATAATCGTCTTCGTTTTGTGCGATAACTTCAAACGTGTGACCGGAGAAACCGGATCCATTGAAGTTGGCATTGCGTCCTGCATATTCGCCTTCGTTATCAGCCTGCAGATACAATGTGTTTTCCATACCGGCCATGTTGTACTTCTGACCGCCCAGTGCAGGAATCCAGAGAGCCGTCATGGAATCGGCTGAAGAAAGCCTGAATTCGATAGCCCGGTCTGTTGGTATGTGTAAATAGTTAACCGTTTCGATATTTTCTTCAGGATAACTGAAAAACCACTTAAAGTTTGAAGTTGTTGCATGAACAACCAACGGCTCAGTGTCCGCAGATACTTCCGGCGGCTCCTCCAATTCATAAATCGTTGTTACGGTAGGGATAGACAGTACCGTTACAATAATAAGAGGAATAACCGTCCAAATTACTTCAAGCTTGTTGTTGCCGTGATGAGTTGGATCATAATTGTCGTTGCCTTCCTTTTCAGGACGATATCTGAACTTCACAAGCATATATGTGAAAAGTACGAATACAACAGCTACGATTCCCAGCATCATAATGATAGAAAATGTGATAAGTTCTGCTTGACTCTCTGCTACCGGCCCCTGTGGATCAAGAACGACTAAATCCGCACAGCCGCTTAAGAATATAACAAGAGCAAATGCAGGCAGCATCAGCGTCCGCTTTGCCCGGCTTATAAATTTTCCCACCTTACCCAACACTCCTTCCTAGTAATAGTAATACCCTGCCAGAATTACATTCTGCTCTGTCCATGGTAGCAAATTTATGCTTTCTTTTGTTCACTTTTCAAAGACTGTCATACAAACCTCAATTTTGTGTTTCAAATTCAACACAAAATCGACATAAAAAATTCACGGTTTCTAATATGTAAGAGTATATCCGCTTTGTTGAATTTTTTATGCTTTTTTTCATTTGGTATGAAAAAGCATTATTTATACAATTAGTTATGCCGTCATGCTCCTGCTGTCTGCTTTACTGCCCCCTTTTATCTGAACAGCCGTATTATTGGTTCACATAAATACCTACCGTTAGTATTGTGCTACGACTTGCAGAAAAAGTAAAGTCTCACCCTCTGTTTCAGCAGGAAAAACATAAAATGTTCACGATTCATTCCGGCTTTTCAAACGTTCTCCATTTTCTTGCTTTCCAAGAGGTTCTGGATCTGGAAACCGTGAAGATAATTAAACCAATCCAGACAATAATAAAAGCTGCCAGCTGCTGCAGGCTGAATGGCTCATTAAACAGAAATACACCCAGCAGGAGCATAATCGTGGGCGCAAAATACTGCAGAAATCCAATGAGCGAAAAGGAAATACGCTTGCTGCTTGCAGCAAATAAAAGCAAAGGCACTGCTGTAGCAGCTCCGGCTCCAATCAGCAGGGCATGGTCTTCCCACGAAAAACGAAATACGCTGCCTGTATTTCCCTGCACGGCAAATAGAAACAGCAGTGCAAAAGGCACCATAATCATTGTTTCGACTGTTAATCCGGCCCACGCACTGAGCGGGGTTGTTTTTTTAATCAGTCCATAAAGCCCAAAGCTCAGTGCCAGGCCAATCGCCGCCCATGGGAAATAACCATAGTAAAACGTCAGCGTGATGACACCTCCGACTGCCAGAAAAAAAGCCAGTCCCTCTGCCCTGGTCAGTCTTTCTTTTAAAAAGACGGTAGCAAGTACAACATTGAACAACGGATTGATATAGTAGCCAAGGCTCGCTTCAATAACCCTGTCACTGTTCACCGCAAAAATAAACAGAAACCAGTTAATGCTTATTAAAACGGCCGCTGCTGTTATGGCTGCCGCTGATTTTTTATTTTTTAATACACGAATGATTTCACTTCCGACCGGCTGGATCTTTTTTAGCACCAGCAGAACAGCTCCCATGAAAATCAGGGACCAGACAATTCGGTGGGCAAGCACCTCACCTGCCGGAACACCGCCGAGCATTTTCCAGTACAGGGGCAGAAATCCCCAAAGCACATAGGCCAGTCCGGCAAAAGCCACCCCCGCTGCCTGTTGATTTTCTCTCATCTTTTTTTCTCTCCCGTCCCTTTTTCTACTCTACAAGCCTATCGCAAAATAGAAAATGACGCATCTATTTTTTCGGAAACCGAAAGAATAGATGCGTCACCTATAAAGTCCTGTTTTTTAAAACATGCCGGCAGCAGCTGTCGCTTCCAGACCGATCATACTGATCAGTCCCAAAAACATACTGATGGCAAAAAAGAACGAGATACCAAAAACAACCCAGGCGGACATTTCTTTTTTGATGGAATAATACGTCAGCCAGGCAAACAGGACACCGATTAAAATCAATACAAAACCGGGACCGTGAAAAGAAAAGACAGGAGTGGACGGACCGGCTGGACCGCTGTCAAATAACAGCGCATAGAGCGGGGACGGACCTTCCGAACGCAGCAGCCTTTCAATTCGCTGCGGGGTTTCCTGCTCTGTCATAAATCCTGTTACAGCAAGTATGCTTAACGCCACAGCACTTTCGGCCCTAAGCCAGGGTCTCGGGCTGAACGAAGCATCCTTCTTTAAGCGTCCTCTAATGAAAAACGCATTAAAAACGGCAAAAAGCAAAATAACCGCAAACAGCAGATGTTTTAACAAAAGCGCCTGACCGTAGCTAAGCACCCAGGAGCCGGTAATTGACTCCGTAATAAGCTGGGACATAATCAGACCGGACATCGTAAGCAGCACAACACACCCAACTGCAATAAGCGTAAACCATTCCAAAAACCCTTCCCAATTTACATAGCTTTTGGAAAACCAGCTGACGATAAACAGTGTTCCGATCCACACACTGACTGCCAGGTAATGCATCGTATGGGTAGTAAATCCGATTAGACTGCTCGCTGAAGCTGCATGCCCCACACTGGCCTGAAAGCCTATAATGGCTGCTAAAATAGCCATAGAGGCCAGGTAAATACTCCAATGCGCCTCTGCTTTTCTGTAAAATAACGCAATCAATACTGCAAGCGCTATGGAAGCTATCGTTAATGATATCCACGCAGTTCCAATTTGGAACGAAAACACAACCATCTCCAGAGCTTCGGAGAGCATACGGTCACGCCCCGCTGATATAGAGCGGGCAATGTCCAGCAGCGAAGGAAACGATAAGACAGGAAGCAGCAGAGCGCTTCCCAGCACGAGCGGAAATGGTACGTGCAGCTCCGGACGGTTCGTTTTTGGAATCATATTCAGCAGAGCGGTCCCCATCAGAATTCCAAGTGCAGCATATAAAAGCCCGTTGCTGATCGCAATAAGCACTTATTTTTTTCTCCTGATAAGAAAGAATAAAGCACCGGCTACAAGGACAAGAAGGATCACAGTGCCTGCCAGTATGAGTGTATTACCATTTCCTTCTTCTTCCTCTGCTGCACCGGCAGTATCTGTTTCTTCCGCTTCCGGAGCAGCTTCTTCTGCATTTTCCTGTTCTTCCTGAGCGGCAGCGGCATCTTCTTCCTGATTAACCGTAAAGGCAATAGTATCTTCTATAAGGTGGCCGTCTTCACTGATGATTTCAAATTCAAACGTGTAGTCACCGTTTGGGAGCGGATCGTCCGCAGTAAACACAACCTCATCTATCGGTTCATGCGTGACATCCCCTAAAACTGGTTCGCCTTCTTCATCATAAAGATCAGCTATGTTGTAATCCTGTATGGGAGAATCGAAAGTAACATGGACTTCGTTCATATCTTCTTCGATTGTTTCTCCATCTTCCGGTGTTGATTCTTCCATGTACGTATGGGCCTCAGCTGAAGCCGGAAACCATAACAAAGCAAAAGCCGCAAAGGCTGTTCCTATATATTTCATGCAATCTCTCCTTAAATTAGTCTCTCTTTCTTTATAACAGAAACGGGTCGAAATGGCTGTGAATAAATAAAGACTTTTAAATGAATGCAGTAAAAAACGAGCCCACGGTAAAGCGAGCTCGTTTTAGTTTATCTTTCCTGCAGTCTTCTAATTCTTTCTTCAAGAGGCGGATGAGAAGAAAAAAGCATCGCCATCGAAGTCTTGCCATTAATTTTCAGCGTCTGCACTGATCCGTGGCTGTCATCAATCCGCTCGGAGTACTGCTTTAAGGACTGCAGGGCGTGGGTCATTTTGTCCCGCCCTGCCAAATCGGCTCCGCCGCGGTCTGCGTGATATTCCCGGTACCTGGAGAAAGCCATAACAACAATGCTTCCCAGGATGGAAAATAAAATCTGAAACACGATAATGGCTCCGAAGCGTACGAACATCCGCAGTGTACTGTCTTTTACAAAGTTGGATACAACAGTGGCCACAATACGGGCAAAGAAAATCACGAATGTGTTTACTACCCCCTGTAAAAGCGTCATGGTGACCATATCACCGTTGGCAACGTGAGCCACTTCATGGGCAATAACACCTTCAACAGCCGTTTTATCCATCGTCTGAAGCAGTCCGCTGGATACAGCTACCAGAGAACGTTTTTTAGTAGGGCCTGTGGCAAAAGCATTCACTTCCTTGGAGTTGTAAATACCAACCTCCGGCATGTGAGTAAGCCCTGCATTTCTTGCCATCGTATGAACAGTATCAAGCACCTGCTTTTCAGCCTGTGATTGAGGCTGGTCCGGCTTGATTACTTTTACACCCATTGTTTTTTTGGCCATCCAGCGTGACATCGCTAAGGATATTAAGGCGCCCCCAAAACCAAATGCCGCACTAAACAGCAGCAGCGCACCAAAGTTCATGCTGCCGTCCGGGCTTGTCATGCCTCCGATATTAATACCGAATAAGCCCAGGATGCCTATAACGATAGTAATCGTTGTTATAACTAAAATATTAGTAAGTACTAACAGCATAATTCTTCTTCCCATTGTTTCCACTCCTTTTTTCTCTCTTTCATCATACCTGCTTCTATTTTACGAGGCTACTGAATTATTTGTTTCACTTTCTTTGCCTTTGTTTCGTTTATTCTTCTTAAAAAAAGGAATGTAGATAAGTATACGTCTATTCACAGCACGTGCAGCAGCTTCACCAAATAAAGGAGGACACTCTAATGAAAGCTTTAGCCCTGACTAAACCTGGAAGTATCGATAACTTGGAAATCACCGATCTTCCTTTACCGGAACCACAGGAAAAAGAAGTACGGATCAAAGTAAAAGCGGCCGGTGTAAACCCGGTGGATTATAAATTATCGGAAAACGCCCTTCCCGAATGGGAGCTTCCCCACGTGCCGGGTCTTGATGTATCCGGCATTATAGATAAAGTGCATCCCGGTTTATCGGATTGGAAAGAAGGAGACGAAGTCTACGGACACATCAGCATGACCGCAAACGGCGCATTTGCCGAATATGTTACCGTTTCTGCTGATGTAATCGCTCCGCTACCGTCGGGGTGGAGCCATGAAGAAGCTGCTTCTCTTCCGACAGCCGCTTTGACAGCCTACCAATCCCTGTATCGAAAAGTAGCGGTGCAAAATGGACAGACCATCCTTATCCAGGCAGGGGCAGGCGGCGTAGGCGGCTATGCCATTCAGCTGGCTTCGCTTGCAGGCCTCCACATTATTACCACTTGTTCTCCGGAGAACAATGAGTACGTAACCGGCCTGGGAGCACACAAAACGATCGATTACCGGACTGAGAATGTAACCGAAGCGATTCACAAATATACAGATGGACGCGGCGTGGATATCGTACTGGACACCATTGGTGAAAAGACAGCTACCGAAGCGATTGATTACCTGGCGTTTAATGGCCACCTCGTCTGCATCGCTTCCCTGCCCGATTTTACACAATACACACCAAAAACACTGGCTCCTTCCTTCCACGAAATTGCACTTGGTTTTGTTTATCGTTCCGACGACCTCGAGCAGCGTGCCGACCTCGGTCGTATGGCCAGAGAGCTCGGAGCACTTGCCTCTCAAGGAAAGATTAAGCCTCTTCCTCAGGAAGTTGTTTCTTTGGAAGAAGTCGTTTCTGCACTTCACCGTATAAAAGACGGCCATGTCCGCGGTAAAATTATAGCCGCCTTATAAGAAACGAAAGCAGAAAAACCCTCAGCGGTTTTCTGCTTTTTTCTTTGATGAAGCCAGCTGTTTTAACTTTTCATTATACATATAAAAATAATACAGCATTTCACTTATAACTATCAAAATAAGACCGATATCTACTATATAAAACAAGATAAAAGCATTACCAGTTCTCACCATGCCCCCTTTTCTTTTTGACTGAATTCCAGACTATCCCACACATTACATATAAACGGAGGAACAACGAATGAAGCGACTTTTTTCTATTTTAACTATTATACTGGCGGTGATTATTGTGGCCATTACGCCTCAGCAGCATGTGAACGCAAACAGCAATTATTTATCCACCTGGCTTTGGGACACAAATAAAATGCTCTCTGAACCGGACCGCATTCTTACTTTTCTTGAATCAAAGGAAGCAGAGACGGTTTATCTGCAGATTGACCGGACCATCCCGTCTTCTTCCTACCGCAGCTTCATACAACGTGCCGGGGAGCGCGGTATCGCAGTTCATGCACTCGACGGCGCCTCCGACTGGGGAACGCGTTACAGCGGCAAAACACAGCCGCCAGTCATCCCCTGGCTGAAAACCTATCAGAACAGCGCCGCTCCTTCAGAAAAATTTGCAGCTCTGCACCTTGATGTCGAGCCTTATCTTCATTCGAGCTGGAACACAAATCATGCCAAAAGCGTCCTGAATTACCAAACACTGCTGATTAACAGTACAAAAGCCGCTAACGATATGGGACTCCCTCTTTTTGTGGATATGCCTTTCTGGTTCGATGAAATAACCTACAGCAGCAAAATCGGAAAAGGCAACCTGGCGGAATGGATCATCAAACAGGCTGACGGTGTTAATATTATGGCTTACCGTGACAAAGCAGATGGCCCTAACGGTATCATTACGCTGGTTTCAAACGAGATGAAATGGGGGAATGTATATGCAACGCCTGTAACCGTAGGAGTAGAAACGATGAATCTTGGATCATCTGAATCGTTTACTACATTTTATGAGGAAGGCGAAACATATATGCAGGCAGAATTGGAAAAGGTACGGACCGCCTACAGCGGGTACCGGAGCTTTAACGGCTTTTCCATGCACCATACGTATTCGTGGATTGATATGAAACCATAATACAAAAGGACAGTATCTTACAAAAATGCCTGTAATCGGGCATTTTTTTATTTTGTTTTTTAAAAAAGGAGGCCTTGTTGTGCTGAGTGATTATTTATTAAGTGATTATATTCTGCTCCTTGTAGGACTTCTGCTCGCCTGCGGAGTTCTCGTGTCCAAATTTTCCAGCCGGCTTGGCGTTCCCTCTCTAATATTATTTATCGCTATCGGCATGCTGATGGGATCCGGCGGATTGAATATCCTTCCTTTAGGGAACGTGGAGCATGTGCAGACCATCGGGATCCTTGCGCTTGTTATTATATTATTCGAAGGCGGGATCCAGACAAAGTGGTCGGTTATCCGGCCTGTTGCCGGCACCGCTCTTTCATTATCCACGCTCACGGTGCTGCTGACTTCGCTTCTTCTGGCAGGTTTTGCTTACGTTTTGCTGGACCTTACCATGATAGAAGCCTTTCTTCTCGGAGCACTGGTGGGCTCTACTGATGCAGCCGCCGTGTTTGCTACATTAAAAGGAAAAAATATTAAGCCCAGTCTCAGTGCCTCTATGGAAGGCGAAGCCGGGGCCAATGATCCCATGGCCGTTTTTCTTACCCTGGCAGCTATAGAACTGCTCATGTCTCCGGACCCAAGCTATACGCTGATGGCCGGAAGTTTTTTATGGCAGATGATCGGCGGCGTCGCGATCGGCCTGGCCTTAGGAAAGGTTGGTTCTTACGCTGTTAACAAAATTAACATGGATGCCGGCGGCCTTTATCCTATCTTTGCCATTTCATTTGCGTTCATCATCTATAGTTCGGCTCAATTTGCGCTCGCCAGCGGTTTTCTAGCTGTGTATGTTGCTGCTCTTGTAATCGGCAATTCGGAATTGACCTACCGCCATTCCATCACCACTTTTCACGAAGGGTTTGCCTGGATGGCACAGATCGTCATGTTTATTGTACTGGGAGCACTGGCCACCCCGGAAGATATTTTCTCGTGGGGCGTCATATGGACAGGTGTACTGCTTTCCTTTTTTATTATGTTTATCGCAAGACCCGCAGCCGTTTTTCTTTCTACGTTCGGCAGCGGATTTTCCCTGAATGACCGGCTGTTTTTATCCTGGGCCGGACTGCGTGGCGCAGTACCTATTATTCTGGCCACATTTCCAATCGTAGCGGGCGTAGATAATGATTCGATTATTTTTAATACGGTCTTTTTTATCGTGCTTACTTCAGCTCTCATTCAAGGGTCAACCATTGCTCCCTTGTCCAACAAGCTGAAAGTTACTGCCCCTGACAGCAGGGACGAACATTCTTCCTGGGAGCTTGTTAATATAGGAAAAACAGATGCTAAGCTTATTGAATATCAGGCCTCCAGACATTCTGCCATTATCGGCCAGCATGTAAACAGCCTTAATATACCGGAAGAATCTGCTGTCAATGCATTAGTCCGTGATGGAGAACTTCTTAATACAGACGCTAATATTGAGATCGAGCCGGGGGATACGCTGTTTATTCTCGTAGCCACCAGAAAAAAACACGACCTTAAACAAATGCTTGAGGGAAAAAAAGAAAAGAAACGTTTTTCGTAAAAATAGGCAGACTGCGACTTCATTCATCCTGTTAACTATGGAATGATTGAAGTCCACTTTTTATAGGAGGTCATATTATGAATATGAAATACGCCGGCGTTGGATTGGTTATGCTGGCTGCCGTATTCTGGGGCATTACCGGAGGTATTGCTGACATTCTGATGAGCAGGGGCTGGGACCCTATTATCATTTCCCTTTACCGGGGCATTATTGGCTTTATCTGCTTTTTTACCTGGGTTCTTTTCCGCTTTAAGGAAAATTGGAACCGGTCTACTTCTTTTTACATATGGGCTCTGCTTGCAGGAGTCGGAGTAGCCGGAAATTTCACCTTTTATTTCGTAAGTATCCAGGCTTCCAGTATCGCTATTGCGGTCACTTTAATGTATACAGCACCAATATTTGTTCTTCTCATTTCTTTTATGCTGGGCATGGAGCGTTCCACCTGGATGAAATGGGCGAGCATTGCCGGAGTGCTTATAGGAATTATTCTTCTTACCGGAGCTTATAACATGGGGTCACTCACCGTGAGTGCTCTGGGAGTAACAGCCGGCCTCGCATCCGGTCTTTCTTACGCTCTGTTTATCTTCGGATTTAAAAACGCTTCCGCTCTTGGAAAGCCTCAGGCTACGTTAACCATCGCTTTTTTTATCTTTTGTCTTATCCTGTTTCTGTTTGCAGACATGAATGAAGCCGCTGCTGTATTGACATCAAATGATACAGGCTGGTTTCTTCTTTTAGGAATCGTCGGAGCGGGCATTTCTTTTATTATATATGTGATTGGAATCCGCCGGACAACACCTGCAAATGCTTCAATGGTTGCGATGGTCGAGCCGGTCACGGCCTCGCTGTTCGGTGTCTTGCTGCTCGGCGATCATTTAACCATCATTCAACTGCTTGGAATGGCGCTTATTCTCGTTACCGTCACTGTCGTAAGTGTAAAAACATCCAACTAAAAAAAGAGGGACCCGGAGATTTTTCTCCGGGTCCCTCTTAAACATGAACACAACTTTTAAAAAACTATGTTCAGTTATTCAGCAAATTTATTGTATTTTCCTTCAAAGTACAAGAGCGGGTCCCCGTCTTGTACTTTTAGATTAATGACTTCCCCTACAAACAACGTATGGTCCCCTGTTTCATGGGTCGAATGCACTCTGCAGGCCAGGTTGGCTAACGAATCTTCAATAACAGGCTGTCCTTCGAACCGCTCAAATGACACGTCGATATCTTCTTTGAGCTGTCTTGCAAAGTACATGGAATACTTTTCCTGTTCCTGTGAAAGAATACTTACCGCAAATGTCCCGGCTTCTTTAATTTTTTCATGGCAGGTCGCGTTTTTGGATACGGAAACGACGACAAGCTTCGGATCAAGAGATACGGACATAAATGCATTGGCTGTCATACCATGTATTTCTTCTGTCTCTGTTGTAACCACGGTCACGCCGGAGGCAAATTTCCCCATGGCGGATTTAAATAAGCGATCGTCCATTTTTCTTCACTCCTTATTTAGTAGTAACTGATGCTGCAGCTTGATTGGTATGCAGGGATGATTTTAATGAACGTGCAATAAGCTCCCATGCTTCTTCTGCCTGCTTGTTGGGACCATCATGGGTAAACGCATGCTCACATCCGTCAAACCGTCTGTGCTCTGTTTCAATTCCATGCTTGGTCAGCTTGGCTGCGTACAGTTCGGCCTCCTCTGCAAGAGAATCATATTCCGCCGTAATAACCAGAGCCGGCGGTACCCCTTTCATACTCTCTGCCATAATAGGCGAAGCAAGGGGATTTTTAGCACTTTCCTTATCTACTACATAGCAGTTATTATAAAAAGTCAACTCTTTAGCCGGAATCACACGGTTTTCATCCAGCACAGGTTTTTCTTCAGCCGGTGTTGCCAGATCCACCACTGGATAATTCAGAACCTGTTTAGAGAACGAAAATTCTTTTCTGATAGCTGCCAGCAAAGTGAGCGCTGCTGCCAGATTGCCGCCTGCGCTCTGGCCGCCGACAGCCAGCCGTTCTTTGTCCGCGCGAAGACTATCGGCGTGATCAATCACCCATTTGATAACTTCATAGCTTTCTTCTAAAGCTGCTGGAAATGGGGACTCCGGCGCTTTGGCATAATCGATATTCACTACAAGACAGGAAGCCTCATTGGCTATATATCTGCAGTACGGATCATCCTGGGAAGGCTGCCCCTGCACAAATCCTCCTCCGTGAAGGTTTATGTAAATGGGAAGTGTGGCCGCTCCGGATGTTACTGGATAATAAAAGGTTACAGGAGTCATTCGCCCTGTCGTAGAGATTAACCGTTTTTCAACAGAAGCTACCGCTTGAATATTTATCGTGGATGGGCGCTTTTTAAAAGATGCTTTTTTTCTAACTACTTTTGCCTTCCAGGTATTTATCATTTTACCGCTCCATATAATTTGTCATATATCATTATGTACCCCCTCTATAGTGAATTCTAACATTCTATTGTGCTTGGCTTTCTACAGGTTTGGTTCAGGCAAAAAGAAGGTATGAGATAAGTAAAATTTTTTTAGGAGGTTTTTCCCATCGCACACACTACTTCATCCACTGTTGAAAAGCTTCTGACCGATTTTCGGACAATCCGGAAACAAACGCTTCACATTACCGCCCCTCTGGAAACAGAGGATTATATGATGCAGGCCTCTCCCGATGTAAGTCCGGCAAAATGGCACTTAGCCCATACAACCTGGTTCTTTGAACAGTTTATTTTGAAAAATCATGCTGAGAATTATGTAGAGTTTTCTAAAGACTCCAACGCTCTCTATAATTCTTATTACGAAACGCAGGGAAAAATATTTCCTAAATCCCAGCGCGGTTTGATCTCCAGGCCGACAGTAGCAGAAACTCTCGCTTATCGTGAATACGTAGAAGAGAAAGTGGAAAGCTTTTTACAAAATACTCCTTTAACAGAAGAGATTGCCGATCTCATGGAAGTAGGTCTCCAGCACGAACAGCAGCATCAGGAACTGCTTATTACCGATACTAAATATAACTTCTCTATTAATCCGACAAATCCTGCTGTCTTTCCGGAACGAACAGAAGAAACGGCTGCAGCCGCAAGGGAATGGCTCACGTTTGAGGAAGGACTTGCCGAAATAGGAACTAATAACGTTCATTTTTCTTTTGATAATGAGCGGCCTGTACACAAATACTGGATCCATCCTTTTTCGATCGCCACTGTACCTGTAACCAACAGAGAATACATGCAATTTATAGAAGACGGCGGCTATGCAGAAGCCGGCTACTGGCTGTCTGAAGGGTGGGGTATTGTTAAGCAGGAGCAGTGGGCGGCTCCTCTCTACTGGGAAAAGCACGACGGAGAATGGTATGCCTATTCGCTGCAGGGGTTAAAGAAAGTGAACCCGGAAGAACCCGTGACCCATATCAGCTATTATGAAGCAGACGCTTTTTCCCGCTGGGCCGGATTCCGGCTGCCTACAGAACAGGAATGGGAGCATGCTTTCCGTGATTATGCGACAGAGGGCCACTTTGTGGAAGCAGAAACCTATCATCCGGCTCCGGTACACAAACCGGAGCAGGTGTATGGCAACGTATGGGAATGGACAAGAAGTCCCTACTCTCCTTATCCAAATAACCGGCCACTGGAAGGCGCACTCGGAGAATACAATGCTAAATTTATGAGTAATCAGATGGTACTGCGCGGGGGTTCCTGCGCTACGCCTCAGTCTCACATCCGCTCTACGTACCGGAACTTCTTTCCACCTGAAAAACGCTGGCAGTTCAGCGGTATTCGTCTCGCCAGGGATGAATAAATGAAAAACACAAACCTTTCTTATACGTTAGTCGATCTGCAGCCTGAGGTGTCCTCTTTTAAAGATGATGTAATTGCCGGGCTTGGGCAAACGCATAAAACCCTTCCGGCTAAGCATTTTTACGATAAAACAGGAAGTGAATTGTTCAATGCTATTACAAAGCTTCCGGAATATTATGTAAGCCGGACAGAAATGGACATTCTGCATGATTTTGGTCCTGATATTGCTGAAGCGATAGGCGGACGGGCCCATATTATTGAATTGGGCAGCGGAAGCTTTGAAAAAATGAACCAGGTGCTCCCTTTTCTGGACGAACCTGCGGCCTATAAGCCGGTCGATATATCAATCAGCGCCCTTCAGGACACGGCAGAACACGTGCTGAAGCATTATCCGGCTTTGAAAGTGACCGGTATCTGTGCAGATTACACAAGCACGTTGGACTTTCTGAATGAGGATCCGGAAACGAATAAAACGATCTGTTTTCTCGGTTCTACTATCGGTAACTTTCAAAAGAAAGAAGCCTCCGCTTTTCTGCAGTCGCTCGGAATCGAACTGGCGGCCGGTGGACAGATCTTGATTGGCGTAGATCTAAAGAAAGATACTTCCCTTCTTCATAAAGCCTACAATGATGCCAAAGGTATTACGGCTGCCTTCAACTTAAATATTCTGGAGCGTATGAACAAAGAAATGAATGCAGGCATCAATGCTGCTGACTTTACGCATCATGCTTTTTACTCTGAGGAAAACGGACGAATCGAAATGCACCTCCAAAGCAGTAAAGAGCAGCTCATCTCCTTGGAAGGGCACACATTTCACTTCTCCAAGGGTGAAACCATTCATACGGAAAACTCACATAAATTTTCTGTTTCCGAATTTATGACTCTTGCCGAACAAGCTCATTTAAACGTTGAAGCTTTTTGGACCGATGAAAACGAATGGTTTGGCGTGTTTTTGTTAAAAAGGCCATAGATAAGTAAAGAGAAAGCACAGCGGGTGCTTTCTCTTTTTCTGTTACAGCGGCCAGGTTTTATGATGATAAGCCATATCCCAGAATAAATATTCGAATTTTGTGGTCGTTAAAAAGATCTCTTCCAGTTTATCAAGTTCATGCTGCGGCTTTCCTTCTGCCAGTTCATCCAACAAAGCGATACACCACTCAGCAAGTTCCTGAAAACCGGGATCGCTGTACATTCGTATCCATTCCCCGTACAGTTCGTGCTCCGAAGCTCCGGGAATGCGGCTTAAATCCCGGCCGATTTCTGCGTAACTCCACATACACGGCAGCAGTGCTGCTGTTAGTTCAGCCAGTCCGCCGCTTTGCCCTTCATGCAGCATATACCTTGTATAAGCTAACGTCACCGGGGCTGCTTCTGCCTGCTCCAGTTCTTCTTCTCTAATATCCAGCTTGGCACTGTACTCCCGGTGCAGCTGCATTTCTTCATTCAGCGTAGACTGCAGCAGATCCGCAAACTCCCCCATCGTCTTCAATGTCCGGGCTTTCATCGTTCCCATCGCAAACAGTCGGGCATACTCTTTTAAATATAAATAGTCCTGAATCATAAAATAACGAAATGCTTCTTTGTCCAACGTGCCATCTCCCATCCCGGTAACAAATGGATGGCTGTGGTTTTTAGTCCAGATTGGCTGCAGCTTTTGCTGAAGCATATGGCTGAATGACATACCTATTCCTCCTTATTTTTTTCTGAATGCAGCCATTCGTATACATAAACGGCAAGCGTTCTCGTAAATGTAAGCAGCTGATCTACAGAAAGCTTTTCGTTCACCGCGTGGGCATTGGCAAGCGTGCCCGGGCCAAAGATAGCTGTCGGGATACCGGCATCACCAAGCCATCCTCCATCGGTTACGGTGGGAGAAACATCAAGGACCGCTTTTTCTCCCGATATTTTCTCCAGCGCTTTTGCGAGCATTGTTGTTCCCTGGTGCTCTTCATCCACCGAAAGCGACGGGAAGATTTCTCCCCGGTCTTCAATCATCGAGGTGCCGCCCCATTCAAACACGGGAGAATGACGTTTCAGCCAGGGATCTCCGAAAGCGACATTTCGTATATGTTCTTCTACTTCTGCGGCTGCCGATTCATGCGTTTCATCCGGATAAAAATGAACCGTCACCCAAAGCCGGCATTCATCTGCAACAAAAGCCGCGTGCCTTCCGCCTTCAATGACGGCCGGATTGATGGTATTGGCTCCAGCCGGAACACCCGGATAACTTTTTTCTACCGCCCACTGCCTTTCCAGCGTCTGCAGACCTTGAATAATCACCATCATTTTTTCAATCGCACTGGCTCCCTTGACCGCGCCTCCGGCATGGATCATATTCCGCCTCATCGCATCATGAAAGGTTTCCGGGCTTTTGATCGTAATCCATCCGGTAATGACACCGCCCTGGCCCTGGATATGAAGATCACTTGTATCTACAACGAGCGCATAGTCGGCCTCATAGCCGCGTCTGCAGCAAGCAAGCGTTCCTGCCTCTCCTACCTCTTCCCCGATAACCGATTGCAGCGTCAGGTCACCAGGCAGCTCTATCCCCTGTTCATGGAACATGCGGAGCACAAATAAAGCTCCTGCCAGTCCGCCTTTCATATCCGCTGCCCCGCGTCCCTGAATCCAGCCATTTTTTATTTCTGCCTGGTAAGGGTCTGTCTTCCACTCCGATCCTTCCACTTCTGCTGTATCTACATGGCCATTTAAAATAAGACTGTGGTAGTTGGCTGCATCGGTTCCTTTTTTCTTCGCCACCACATTCGGATCACCCGGATAAACGTCCCAGGTGTCGACCTCATAGTTCATTTCTTTTAAATATGAGGCAATAAAAGCTTGGATGCCTGCTGTATTTCTTGCCGGCGGCGCCGGGGTTTCATAAGAAATCAATGTTTTTACCAGTTCAATAAGATCTTCCTGTTTTTCTTCCATATGTGCTAACAGTCCGGATAATTCTGTCATTGTCTCTGCCTCCCCCATCAAATGGCTGATCCGTATACAACATACAAAAAAGCTTCTTCCCAAAAGAAGAAGCAAAGACAACGAAACCGTCTTCCGCTTCTTCCCTCCGCCGGTATGAACCAGATCAGGTAATAAGGGTCAAGGATTTCTCCTTTTCTCAGCTTATACAGCTCCCCTAGAAGTGACGCATGATTATTCATTTATGTCTTCCAGTAAATCACAGATTGCGTTTTCATACAACTGTATGTTTGATCTTCTGGCAAATAGGCTATTAGTATACGTTGGCTGAGATGCAGAGAGGAGCACACCCATGATTCGCACGATGGCTGTTACGATACATAATGAATGGAAAGAAAATGAAGATATCGCTGTACTGCTTGCAGATCACACGATTAAATGGTTCTGGGCCGATTTCAGGGACCCTTCAGAGCAGGAAGCCTCCCGCCTGGAAAAAGACTTCGCCTTTCACCCACTGGCTGTGGAAGACTGCTTTCATTCTATGCAGCGACCTAAATACGACCACTATGAAGAGTTTGAGTTTTTTGTTATCCATTCGCTTCAGAAGGATACCTTTGCTAAAAAAGAAGTAGACATTTTTTCCGGCCGTAACTTTGTCGTAACTTTTCACTTGAGCGCCTCTCCGGAAATAGATGCCGTTTGGAAACAGGCCCGGACCTCGGCTGATGTCCGTGAAAATGGCGCGACTTATATTGTATATTCTGTTATTGATAAAATAGTCGATGCGTATTTTCCGCCTCTTTATCAAATGGAAGACCGCCTGAACGAAATTGAAGAAAAAGATACGGACAAAACGTACGGTGCTTTAATTGATGAGGTATTTGATATCCGCGGGGACCTGCTGCAGCTGCGCCGGACTATCGTTCCGATGCGGGATCTGCTTTATCGGATGCTCGACCTTCGTCTTGAGCTTATCACCGAGCATAAAGCGTACTACCGGGATGTGTATGATCATTTATTAAAACAGACTGAGCTTATTCAATCCAACCGTGAGATGACTTCTGATATGCGGGATAATTACCAGACAATTAACTCCAATCGAATGAACGAAATTATGATGACTTTGACTATTGTTTCCACTATTTTTATTCCGCTTACCTTTATTGCCGGATTGTATGGGATGAACTTTACGAACATGCCGGAGCTGACAGCAGATAACGGCTACTTTATCACGCTTGCGGCAATGGCCGGCATGGCCGCTGTCCTGCTGCTTTTGTTTAAATGGAAAGGCTGGTTTAACATTTTTAAGTAACATTGGACCTCTCAAAGGATTGTTTAAGAGTCCGGGAACAGGGAATTGTTTATCCTATACACTACTATGAAACGGGGGGATGTTCCAATGCTTGAACAAACAGCTGGTAAACAGGTGATCGACCTATTACACACGTGGAAGGTGGAACGGATTTTTGGTATGCCCGGCGATTCTATCAATGAATTGATGGAAGAGCTTCGGAAACAGGAAAACATTCGTTTCATTCAAATACGACACGAAGAAACAGGAGCACTTGCGGCCTCGGCACATGCCAAGCTTACTCACCAGATCGGTGTCTGTTTATCCATTGCCGGTCCCGGAGCCGTCCATCTGCAGAACGGACTGTATGACGCAAAAAAAGATAAAGTCCCGGTTCTCGCTATTGTTGGACAGATCAGCAGCACAATGGTTGGTACCGATCACTTTCAGGAACTAAAGCTTGAAGCGATGTTTGAAGACGTAGCCGTATACAACCGACGCGTCCAAACAGCCGAACAACTTCCGGATATGCTTAATCAGGCCATTCGTACGGCTTACGCGCAAAAAGGCCCCGCCGTTCTTATTGTACCGGATGACTTATTCGGTCAGAAGGTTAAATCAAAAGAAGGTCTGACGTCTCCGGTATACGCTTCTCCTGTAATCCGTCCGGAAGAAAAAGACCTTAAAGAAGCAGTAGCATACATGCACGAATCGAAAAAACCCGCAATCCTGGTTGGGAAAGGCGCGGAAGGCGCGGCCGAAGAAGTATTGGCTTTCGCCGAAAAAATCAAAGCCCCTATCATCGTCTCCCTTCCGGCTAAAGGCATGATTCCGGATGATCATCCGCAGAATATGGGCCAGCTCGGACAGCTCGGTACAAAGCCATCCTATGAAGCTATTCAGGAAGCCGACCTGCTGCTTCTGCTCGGAACTGCATTTCCCTACCGTGAATTTCTCCCGGAGGACACGCCTGCCGTCCAGATTGATATCGATCCTTCTGTCATTGGCAAATATTATCCGTCCCGGGTCGGCCTCATTGGAGACTTGCGCGCCATCCTCCCCTGGTTCACGAATGGCCTGGAAGAAAAAGAGGATGATTTTCTGCAAAGCTATATTAAAAAACGGAAAAGCTGGAATGAAGAACTCCAGCAGGACATCGATAAAGAAACAAAGCTCCTGCAACCCCAGCAGGCGATTGCTGAAATACAGAACATTCTGGAAGAAGATGCTATTATTTCCCTTGATGTCGGCAGTATTACGGTTTGGACCGCCCGCTACCTCCGTCTGAAAAAGCAAAAAATAGTTGTCTCGTCCTGGCTGGCGACGATGGGCTGCTCCCTGCCCGGAGCGATTGCCGCCAAGCTTGCTTTTCCGGAACGACAGGTGATCGGTATTGTCGGAGACGGCGGTTTTTCGATGGGAATGCAGGATTTTGTGACCGCTGTAAAATATAAACTACCTCTTATTATGGTTGTATTTAATAATGAAAAACTTTCAATGATTGAATTTGAACAACAGGCGATGGGCAACCAGCCTGCAGCAACAGATATCAGTGACATCGACTACGCCGCGTTTGCCCGTGCCTGCGGCGGCATCGGTTACACCGCTGATTCGCGGGAAGAGCTCAGACATGCGTTGAAGCAGGCATCCACCAGTGAAGTCCCGGTTGTAATTGATGCTCATGTCGAACATATTCCGCCGCTTCCCGGCAAAGTGTCCTATCACCAGGGCATTCAATATGGCCAGTATATGATCAAAAGCATGTTTTCCAAAGGGTCCACTACGATTCCACCTATCAAAAAAGGCCTAAAGCGGCTTTGATCCCGCTTTAGGCTTTTTCTTTTTGACTATCCTTAAAAGCCCCTGGGGCTTAACGGATGTGTCCGCTTCCGTTTCTTCAGGTTACGGCATCGGAAGCTGGGCTTCCTGTGCGAACCTTCCAGAAATCTCCACAGCTTATCAGAACTCTTATCCTTTTCTACTTACCTTCTGTTGTTTCTTCTTTGCGCGATAATCACTTCTTTTTCGCCTTTTTCCATTTTTGATTTACAGATAGGGCATGTTTTTTCCTGAAGCGTATCGTCTTCCTGGGTTTGAATTTTCACCCATACGATACAATCGTCGTTTGTGCATAACCATGCTTTTACTATTTTTCTTTCTTCCGGCTGCTGTTCCATGGGTTGTCTCCTTTTTTGGGTTGCATGTGGGAAAGCCTCTAAAAAAAATCGGGATACTTCCACTGCTTTTCCACGATATTGGGCGGGGGAACCGATATAGAGCTCTTCTTTTGCCCTTGTAATAGCGACATAAGCTAAGCGTCGTTCCTCCTCAATTGCTTTTTCTTCACTTTCATTGCTTTTCTTTATAAAATCTCCACATCCGGCAGATTTAACCGCCGTGCTGTGCGGCAGGATCGTTTCCGATGCGCCGATTAAATATACTACTGGAAATTCCAGTCCTTTTGCCCGGTGAATTGTCATCAGGGACACTGCATCTGTTTTGGCGGCCTGTGTTTTTTTCTGCATGCCTTTATACATTTCCACCATATCATCCACAAAGGATACAAAAGCCAGAACCGAATCAAAACGGCCGGCGGACGATTCCAATTCATCGAGCGTTTCTTTCACGCCTTCTTTATGCATCGTTTCCGCCTGGGCTTCATTGGCTTCCAGGTATGCGTCATAAAATGCTTCACGCATTTTCTTTATTGCCTGTTTTGGCTTCATCGGTTTCAGCTGTTTGAGCAGACGCTCTCTCTCCTGCAGCTTGCTCACCTGAAAAGTTCGCAGCCCGCCGAGAGACTCAAGCAGCTCCAGCGGCTCCGCCTGTTCTCCGACAGCTTCCAACCGTTTGATGTGAAGCATTCCTTTTTCCCTGTTAATAAATAACGTCGGCAGCACTTCAGGCAGCGCATCGTTATAATATGGATTTAAAGCAAGCCGCAGATGATCCATCACCGCTTTGATCGGCCACTGATTATAAAACATCTGATCCACTGTCGTAAAAGACAAGAAAGGAATCTGATGGAGCGTCAGCTGCTCAAACATAGCGCGGCTCACACTGGCAGTTCGGTGAAGGATGGCAAAATCGGCAAAAGAACGGCTGCCATTCTGCACTTTATGAAGAATATCAGCCGCGGCCAGCTTCGCTTCTTCATCTGTCGTTTCCGCCCGGAAATAAAGCGGATATGTTTGGGATAAAGCTGTAGACTTGAGCGTCTTTTCCCGTCGGTTCGTATTATGGCGGATAACTTCATTTCCCAATCCTGTAATAGGCGACGTTGACCGGTAATTAATATCTAGTGTGGCGATTTCTGCTGTTGGAAATTCCTTATCAAATTCCAGGATAATTTCACTTTGCGCTCCATTAAAGGAATAAATCGTCTGATCATCATCGCCTGCTACAAATAAATTTTTATGCGAAGCAGACAGCATCTTCATCATTTCGTACTGCAGCGGGTTGGTATCCTGAAATTCATCTACCATAATATATTGAAATCGTTCCTGCAGCTTTTTGAGCAGGGTTTCTGATTCACAGAGCAGTTCGTAGGCATGACAGAGAATATCATCAAAATCCAGCTGATGTTCTTCTTTTTTCCAGGCTTCGTACCTGCGAAAAACCCCTTTCTGTTCAATTTCCATTGGGGTTTTGGCCGGCATTTCTGCGAGGGAAAGATTGTTCATCCGATAAGCAGAATATAGTGACAGCAGGATTTCCGGCTGGTACTTTCCATCAAATCCTGCTTCTTTCAACTTTTTCTTAATGATAATATGCTTAAACCGCTCGCTTGTCATCATTTTCTGATCGTACCCCTGCCCGCGGAGCAGCTGCAGGAAAAAAGAATGAAACGTTCGAATCTGAAGCTGTCGGACCGCCTGTGCAGAGATACCGGGCAGCGCAGCAATTCGTTCTTTCATCTCTTCGGCAGCTTTCTTCGTAAAGGTTACGAGCAGAATTTGAGCAGCCGGTATTTTCCGGACAGCGAGCAGATAGCCGGTGCGGCAGACAAGAACCGATGTTTTGCCGGAACCGGCCCCGGCGAGAGCCAGAAAAGGCCCCTCCCCATGCCGCACAGCTTTCATCTGCGCCTGATTAAGAGCAATTCCTTTTTCTTCAAGTGCCTGGAAATAAAAGTAATCCGCTTCTCCGCTGTCTGCCTGTCCTGTACCCGATTCTTCCCGGGCCAGGTCTGCTTCAGGAACGACGGGACTGACGATTCCAAACGGTGTTTTTTCAAACGATGTATTTTCCATGCTATCACCAATTTTACGTAGTATGCGACATATCATTATGCTACTCTTCATTCTACCACGTTTACCGGATACCGGCAGGCATTACTGCAGGAGGGATCCTTCATGTTCCATGTCCGGCAGTACTTCCGCGGAAATATCTTTATTTCTTTCTATGTGCGGATCTTTCTTTTCCTATGCTAGACTAACAGAAAGGAGGCCGCATAGAATGGCACACGTTACACACACTTTGAAAAAATGGAAAGACGATTTTTTCAAAATAAGCGACTACATAGGAAGCTATCCGGAGTTGGGTCATGAAGAGTTCAAAGCATCGGCTGCTTTGGCAGAGCTTCTGCAGAGGCACGGATTCGATGTTACGACCGGCATTGATGGCATTCCTACATCATTTGAAGCCGTTTACCATGGCAGGACTCCCGGTCCTCATATTGCGTTTATGGCTGAATATGATGCCCTGCCGGGACTCGGACACGCCTGTGGTCATAATTTAATCGGCACGATGGCAGCGGCCGCCGCTGTTGCCGCAAGCAAGGCCATGGATGACAAATCGGGATCTCTTTATGTATACGGCACCCCTGCTGAAGAAACCCGGGGAGCCAAGGTACCTTTTTCTGAGAACGGTGTTTTTGACCACTTAGATGCTGCTATGATGATTCACCCGTACAGCCATTACGAAAAAAGCGGGACGTCTCTTGCTATGGACGCTGTTCAGTTCGCTTTTCAGGGGAAATCCAGCCATGCGGCGGCTTCTCCGGAAAAGGGGATTAACGCCCTTGACGCAGTGATTCAAACATTCAACAGCATTAATGCCATGCGTCAGCATGTGCCTTCCGACGTCCGTATTCACGGCATAATTACTGAAGGCGGACAAGCGGCCAATATTGTACCGGACTATGCTGAAGCACGCTTCTATGTAAGGGCCGGCAGAAGACGCGATCTTGATGAGATTACCGAAAAGGTGAAAAATTGCGCACGCGGGGCTTCTCTTGCGGCGGGAACATCACTTGAGATATCCAACTACGAGTTCTCTTATGACGATATGACAACCAACGAAACCCTATCCTCCGCTTTCACCTCTCGTTTAGTTGAAGCCGGTGTAGATGCTTCAGCTGTCCGGGAGCAAAAAGGCGGAGGGGGATCACTAGATATGGGGAACGTCAGCCACGTCGTTCCATCTATTCATCCGTACATCCAGATTACAGATGAAGATTACGCATGCCATACCCCTGGCTTTGAACAGGCGGCACGAAGCCGGCGCGGGTTTGACGATATGCTTACAGGAGCGCAGGCGATGGCCATGACCGCATTGGATCTGCTCGACCAGCCGTTCCTGCTTCAGAAAGTAAAAGAAGAATTTAACAGGCAGCAAAACTGACACAACGACCCCCTCACCACTGGTGAGGGGTCGTTTTAAGATGCCGTCATATACTCCCAAATATTAACCGCAATTAACAGAACAGTGACGACGACAAACAGGAGCTTCACGTAGGCAGCGCCTTTTTTAATAGCGAAATTCACCCCCATGTATGCACCCGCCACCATCGCAATCCCCATCGTAATTCCATAAATAAAATGAACCGAATCAAAGCTGATAAATGTAATAAGAGCTGCAATATTGCTTCCGAAATTTAGTACTTTCGCATTACCTGCCGCTTCTACGAAGTTAAACCCCATCATGAGAAACGTAAATAAGAGAAATGAACCGGTTCCTGCTCCCAGGAACCCGTCGTAGAATCCGATAACAAACGCTGCGGTGCCGGCAAATATAAGCAGCGACATGGATATCCCTTTAAATGTCGAAGCCATTCCCCAATCGCGTTTTAAAATCGTATAAATGGTTACTATAATAAGAAGCACTAAAATAATCGGCTCCAGCACGTCCGGAGGCAGCAGCTGGACAATGAACACACCAAACACAGAACCTCCAAAGGAGAGCGGAAACAAAATCCAGACGAGCCGCTTGTTGATCTGCCCGTTTCGCATAAAAGAGATCATGCTCGTAAACGAACCCATCGTACTTGCCAATTTGTTCGTCCCCAGTGCTGTAGAAGGCGGCAGTCCCGACGCCAGCAGCGCCGGAGTGGAAATCATTCCGCCCCCTCCGACTACGGAATCAATAAAAGCTGCCAGAAATCCTGCTATAATTAAAAACAACATGACGTAGAGTGATATATCTTCCATATGTAAAACTCCTGCTCTTCATTTATTCCCATTTACTAACCTTCTATACTATACAGAAAACGGCATGTCATTTCTATTGGAAAGGAGATTTTTTCTTTATGCTGCCGAAAAAACTTGTCGCCGAAGCCAAAGAACGCATGGCTCCCTATCAATGCGAGGGATTTCTGGATGGGGAAAACCCTGTCAGTCCTGAGCTTTTTTTCATTGGGGAAGCTCCCGGCGAGACAGAAATATATAAAGGAGATCCCTTCGGGGGACGGGCTGGAAAACAATTTCTTCAATATATTGAGTACCTTGGTTATCCGCTCGAAGACGTTTACGTGACCCGCACTATTAAAAGCAGGCCCTATACAGTAAAAGAAAAAAACGGGAAAGACCGCAAGTATAACCGAACTCCTTCCAAAAGAGAGATTCTGGCCCATGCGCCGCTCCTTGATTACGAAATCAGCAGTGCCAGTCCAGCCGTCCTGCTGCCAATGGGAAAAACACCGTACTGGCGGCTGCTCGGCAAAAACTATGCTGTATCGGAAACGGCAGGCCGTATTATCCGTTCTCCCATCCGGCAGTATTCGAAGGAATCCGGCAGCTACGTCTGGTCGGAAAAAGAGTATTTCATTTTCCCCCTGTACCACCCAGCCGCTTCCCTATATAATCGTTCTCTGGATCAGACTATTTATACGCATTTGGATAACTTGAAACAAGCGCTGGCCGCCGGTATGCTTTAACCGCTCTCCATTTATTGTAAAGGATGTGTGCTCATGCTCCCTGAAGAATTAATAGACGCTGCCAAGAAACGACTGGCCCCTTATCCCTGTGAAGGTTTTGTATCGGGAACCGGCCCTTTAAACCCGGAGCTTATGTTTATCGGTGAAGCTCCCGGCGAAACCGAGTTTCATAATGGTATTCCCTTTACCGGCCGGGCCGGCAGAGAGTTTAACTTATTTCTCCACTACCTCGAGCTGTCCCGGGAAGAGGTCTATATTACAAGTGCCGTGCGAAGCCGCCCCTACAAATGGGGAAATGCTGCCGGCAATCCAAATAAGAAATACAATCGGACGCCGACTTTAAAAGAAGCAGCGGCCCATGCCCCCGTACTCGATTACGAAATTCAGACGTTTCAGCCCAAAGTTCTTGTTCCAATGGGAAAAATCGCGTACCGCCGCCTTACTGGGGAAAATCCAAAGATGTCCTCTGTCACCGGTATTCTTCAAAAGCGAAGCATACTGGAGCTCACTTCACCGGACAGCTACGACTACCAGTGGTCCCGCAGGGAACATTATTTATTTCCTATTTATCATCCGGCCGCTCTTTTATATAACCGTTCTCTTGAAACTTTTATGTACGAACATCTAAATACTTTGCGGGACCATCTAAACCAAAAAAACAATCGGAAGGCCAAAATAAAAAAGCAGGAAAGCTCCCTGCTTTCTTTCTATTTGCCGTAATGAAAGGGACATTTTCCTTTTATCGGTTCTGCATCGTCGCCTATAAAAAATTGTTTCCATTCATTATGCTCCGGATCGCCAAAATGACTGATATCCGGATGCTTAGGCAGGTTATCCCATTTTTCTACACGTTCTCTTACTTTTTCACGCGACATAATGCCGCCTTTTTCTGTTCCTTCCAGACCTTCAAATATTTTGCGTGGCTGAAATCCCAGCACGAGGCTCCGCCCAAGGTCACGGGTTTTTCTTTGTTTGTAGGCCGGAGCATTGCCAAATACAAAAATAGGTTCTTTATGAAAATGAAAATCCCATAAATAATGCTCCGGGTCCCTTGGTTTATCAGCCGGCCAGCTTTGTGTATCTTCTTCATGAAGAAACTGTAAAATGTTCCAGAACTGGCTTCTATACTGATCCATCGTGCCCTCCGTAACTTCCGGCTCCACGAATACAAACAAGCCATGTCTCGTGAAAGGCGGCCCCTGGAACAACTCCAGAAATTCTCCCACCGCCTTCGGCAGGGCCGACCAATCCTTATGCTCTATATAGGCATACCGTAGTTCACCTTTATTTTCTGCTCTCATTCCAAAATAACACGGGAATGAAGCATCGGTTACGGTATCGTGGAATGTGCGGTATTCCTGCAGAAGCCACTCGGGAAGATCTGTGCCCTCTTCCATGTCCTGCTTTGTGAGTAATGTTTTCAATAGATTCCTCCTTATAGCGTATTGCTATTCCATACCCCAAAGGTCAGAAGTCAAACGTCACAAATAAGAGGACAGCATCGATTCAGATATCTTCCGGAGCGTTTTCTGATTTTCTTTATTATAAGAAGCAGCAGACGATGCTTCTTCTCCTTTTGGCGTAAAGTATTTACCCGTCATTTCCCTATAGCTTTCAGAAACCGCCAGGTCGGCTTCCAATTGGGCGCCATTTTTTAACGAATTCCCTGCATATTTCGTAAAGTAGTGAAGCAATCGGTAAGGTCCTTTGTTATTCAGGGCAAAACCGCTTGAAATATTGCCGGGATGCATCGCGTTCACTTGAATGTTTTCGGATTCGAGCCGGTCTGCTAAGTCATATGTAAACATATTCAAATACAATTTAGCCCCCGCATAGCTTTTCATCGCTCCATATTTTTTCTCTCCCTGCAGATTATCCAGTTCAAACCGTGCAAATTTATGACCGACGGAAGATACGTTAACGATACGAGCCTCCGTGCTTTTTTTCATGAGCGGCAGTAATTTATAGGTAAGCAGAAACACGCCTAAATAGTTTAAAGCAAACGTTTCCTCGAACTGTTCTTTTGTTACCGTCCTTTTTTCAAAAAGAGCACCTGCATTATTAATCAATGCGTCTATAACCGTAAGTTCCTCTCCTAATCTGGCTGCCACAGCCTCAATGTCCTCCATTAGAGAAAGATCGGCCTGATAAAAGAAAATGTCCGGGTTTGATGTTTCCCGCTTTAATGCTTCTACTGTGGATGTCCCTCTTTCTTTGCTGCGACCAATAATGGTTACGCGGTGCTGCTGTCCTGCCAGAATACGGGCGGTCTCTCGGCCAATTCCGCTTGTTGCTCCAGTAATTACGATGTTTTTCATCTTATACGCCCTTTCTGTTACATTCCATTTTCCACCTATACCCGTATTTTTCTATTTACAAGCGAACCCTCTTTTCTCCATAAAAAAAGTCCCGTGGAGAAAGTGTCTCCACAGAACGTTTATTTATGATCTACCAGGTGTTTATTGTGTTCCATATCAGCGGCTTCCCACTTTTCGGCCCAGGCATAAATTTCTTGAATAACCGGTTCAATGCCTCTGCCTTTCTCCGTTAATTCATATTCCACGCGGGGTGGAATTTCCGGATAGATCCTGCGGGTTACCATATTGGCAGCTTCCAGATCCTTTAAGCGTTCGGATAGTAATCTTCCACTGATTGCCATGTCTGCCTCCAGCTCCGTAAAGCGGCGCGGCCCATTAAGCAGCTTATACATGACAAGAACGACCCATTTTTTGCCGAGCAGGTCCATCGCGTTCGTGATCATGCATTTATCGGTTGTGCATTTATCTGATTGAGCCATGATAATTCCTCACTTCTTTGCGTTTTCTATATTATATCACAACGCAAATGTCAACTGTAAGGGTTCAAAGTAGTCTATTTTCTAAATTAGAAAAAAATACGTATTTTTATTGCTTATTTACCGAAAGACGATAAAAACTTTACCCGGTCTCCCATAGGCGGTACCTGGTCATCGACTAGTTCAATTTCCAGCAGGGATGGACCATCTGCGTCAAAAAGCTGTTCCTGTTTCAGCTGATCAAGTTCTTCGAGGCTTGATGCCTTAAATGCAGGAATCCCCATTGCTTCCACCATCGCTTTAATGGAAACGGGCTTCTGGCTGAAGCGTTTATGTACACGCTTATATTGAAGATTGTGGCCGTGATGGACCATGCCAAGCCGGGCGTTATTGATAACAATAAACACAACAGGCAGATTGTACTCTTTTGCTGTAAGTATTTCCATTCCATGCATAAAGAAGCAGCCGTCCCCGGTAATGCAGGCGCTTGGCTTTTCGGGCTGTGCTATTTTTGCGCCAATAGCCCCTCCAATAGCACTTCCCATCGCTCCAAAGTGTACATTTATATCAAAGGTATCTTTCTCCAGCACTTTCATATGATGGACCACATAGGCCATAAATTCTCCTATATCCACTATATACCTTGTATCAGCCGGAAGAAGGGACTGAATCTCATGAAGAACCGTCTGGGTATTAAATACATGCGGCTTTTGAGCCGGCTTCTCCTCGTATTCCTGAAGCATCGGCTTCGCTTCCAGCAAAGGCAGCAGTTGATGGAGAAATAAAGCAAGATCGCTCTCAACGCGAAGATCGACCGGATATTTGCGGTCGAATACACTGACGTCATGATCCACTTGGATAACATAACGATCGGTTGATATGCAGGGATTCCAATTGTTGGTCGCTGTTTCGCCCAGGCTGGAACCGAGCACCAGAATCGTCTCATAGCCCGCATCATTCATTATCTCAGACGCCTCTTCCATTCCGGCAAATCCAAAAATCCCCTTCATTGCTGGATGGGAATCAGCGATAATGCCTTTCGCCTGCGGACTTGTTACAATAGGCCACTGAAGTTTTTCTGCTAAAGCCTCCACCTCGTCAGCAGACTGGCGGATACCCTGACCTGCGAAGATGATACCTTTTTTACAACTATTAAGCTGCGCTGCCGCTTCCTGAACATGCTCCATATCCGGCTCGGACCTCTCCAGTGAAGGAAAAGGAGCCAATGCCCCCTGCTCTACGGAAGTGAGCTGCAGATCGATAGGAAGGGCCACATGAACCGGTCCCGGTATGCCTTCTAAAGCGATAGCGGCTGCTTTTTCAATTTCCGGCATAAATGCTTCTGCCGTCGGGATCGTCACGCTGTATTTTGTCAGGCTTTCATACGCATCTGATACATTTAATTCCTGGGAGGCGTTTAACCCCCTGGAAGCTACCGGCACAGCTCCCGTCAGAAACAGCACCGGCAGCTGTTCTCTCATCGCGTTGGCTGCTCCGGTAATAAAGTTTGTGGCTCCCGGGCCACTGCTTCCAACACACACACTCAAAGACTGGGAATATTTAGCGTACGCACATGCCATATAGCCTGCTGCTCCTTCATGTTTTGTAATAACAGGCTCCATTCCAGGTTCTTCGTATAACTCGTCGAAGAAAGCGTTGACCGACCCGGCAGGAATGCCGAAAATATATTCAATTCCTCCAGATTTTAAATATTCCACTAAGTGGCGTGCTGTTTTCATTCGCCTGATCCCCTTTTTATTTCGACTGGGCCGTACGTGTTGAATATGCCTTCTGCTGCCATGGGCCTGGAAAATAAATAGCCCTGACCGTAAATACAGTTTTGTTCAAGCAGAGCTTCTACCTGCTCCTCTGTTTCAATTCCTTCAGCCATTACTTTTAATTCAAGGTTATGGGCCATCGTAATAATCGACTTGGTAATGGCCGCGCTTTTTGCATCCTTGTTCATGCTGTCAATAAAGGAACGGTCTATTTTTAACAAGCTGACGGGAAAATCTTTTAAATAGCGGAGAGAAGAGTATCCTGTTCCAAAGTCATCAATCGCCAGATCTACTCCCATGCTGCGGAGTACTTCCATCTTTTCGGCGTTTTTGTCGTTATTATGCATTAATAGATTTTCTGTAAGTTCGAGCTCCACCTGTCCCGGATCAATTTTTTCTTCTGCCAGGATCACCTGAACGTTTTCAATAAAGGAAGCATGACTGAAGTGGCGCGGCGAAATGTTCACTGCAATCGTAACCGGTTTCATTCCGGCTTTCATCCAGGCCTGCATTTGTCTGCAGGCTTTACGCAGCACCCATTCGCCAATCGGAATAATGAGGCCGGTTTCCTCCGCAAGCGAAATAAACAAATCCGGACTCAGTCTGCCATACGAAGGATGGTCCCATCTAATCAATGCTTCAATACCGACCAGCTCTTTAGTTTCCATATTGAACTGCGGCTGGTAGTGAAGATCCATTTCTTCATATTCCAATGCTTTGAATAAAGCCGTTTCCAGCTTCATCCGCTCCATCATTTCGGTTTCCATTTCAGGGTGATAGAACTGAAACTGGTTTCCGCCGGCTTCTTTGCAGCGATACATCGCTGTATCCGCATGCTTTAGAAGTCCTTCTACATTATCGCTGTCAAATGGGTAGAGACTGATTCCCATACTGACCGTAATAAAATGATCGACTTCATTAATAGTAATCGGGTTCTGAAACGCTTCAACAATAGAGTTGGCTTTAGACTGGACGTCTTTAATATTATTTTTCCCGAGAAGAAGAACCGTAAATTCGTCCCCTCCCTGCCGCGACAGCGTATCAGAGGTCCCCATTACCTCCCGGAGCCTGTAGGCCACCTGCTTTAACAAAAGATCCCCGTGTTCGTGTCCCATTGAGTCGTTCACATTTTTAAAGCGGTCCACATCCAAAAATAAAATTGCCAGCTTCTCTTTGTTATCTTCCGCATAACCAAGTGCCTGCTGGACACGGTCCTTAAAAAGCACCCGGTTTGCAAGCCCGGTAAGGCTGTCGTAGTAGGCATGGTACCTGATTTTCTGTTCCATTTCCTTTCGCTGGGTAACATCCCGGAGCGTAATAACATAGCCTTTTATCTCATTCATGTCCAGGATCGGGGAGAGCACATATTCTCCCGGAAACAGCGTGCCGTCCTCTCGTTTAAAAAATTCAGCGGAGAGCTTAGGTTCTTGATGAAAAACGCTGCTCTCCGGATTGCTTTCCATAATAGGGGTGGAGAATACGTCGTGAATGTGCCGCGTTTCCACAAACGTGTCCTCCTGATAACCGAGCATATTAAGCGCTGCAGGATTGCAGAATGTCACATACCCTTTTATATCAATACCAAATATACCTTCCCCTGCTGCATCGAGGATCATTGCCTTCTCTTTACTTAGACGTTCCAGTTCTTTTACATTCTCTGCCTGTTCTTCGTTCTTTTTCAACAGAGCGGACGTCCGGTCCTGAATGATCAATTCCTGTTTATCCATATAGATCAGCGTGGAAAGGACAGGGGCAACGGCATCTACAATTGATCGGGCTTTTGCCTGCTGGGTTTCTGTAAAATAAGGCTCCGCTCCCATAAACTGCGGAACTGCCACCACTCCGAGTACATCACCAATGGAAATAAGCGGAAGCATGAGCAGGCTGCGGATATTAAATTCTTTGATCGCCTCTTTATGTGTTCTAGGGTCTTCTGTGGCATCATACAAATACACAGACCGTCTATTCTCTACTACGTATTGAAACAGCTGATCTTCGCTGTGGGTTAAGTTTACTTTTTGATGCGCGTCTTTCCAGGCTTTTTCAGACCATTCGCTTTTGTGATTCAAGCTCCTCGGTTTAATATACCGGCTCATGGAAGCCTCGATAAAGTGCATGCCGGCGTTTTTGTTGTACAGCACTTTTTCCAGGTAGGAAAAGCAGGTTTCAATCGCTTCCTCGACAGATTGATTCATCGATAAAGCTTTCGTCACATCCAGTATTAATTCATTTTCCGCGATCAGCGATTCTTTCCGCTTTAATTCATTGGCGTTCCGGATGGCCACCGCCGTCATATTAATGTAGGCTTCGACTGCTTCAATTTCCTGCTGAGTCAATTCCATTGGCATGTTGTAATTAAACAGAAAAACCAGTCCGTAAATCTCGTTATCAAAAACGATAGGAGAAGCAAGCAGCGAGCGGATTTTAAAGTCATCCACCGCGTCTGCATCCGGTCTTTCGTCTGTAGTAATGCTCGGAATATAAATTGTTTTTTTTGTTTCAATAATCTGCTGGGCCAGCATGTCTGTTTCCGGATCTATTACATGCATATCCAGAGTTCTGCCATTAATAAATTCGGGCTTCCCGGCAAATCCTTTATAGGTGCCGTCTTCCTGAGGAAGATAGATACCGACTGAATCACAGAGGACCACTTCTTCAGATATAGCCTCTACTACATGATTCAGCATGTCTTTTAGCTCCAGCCTTGAATTAATAAGCCGGGTTACCTCTGCCAGTCTGGTATATCGGTCCTGCTGTTTCATGTCTATCTCCCCCCTTGTTAAATGAATATGCACAGCCAAATGATCTGTCATATATATGTACGTTTCGAAGAAAATGACTCATTATACATAATATATCTATTTTTATGATTGGGCACGTTTTTCTTTTGCAAAGAGATTGTAATGGACAGATTTTCTACCGGCTGTTACTTGCTCCGTCCTTTTATACTTTTCCTGAAAAAGCGGAAAGTTAAACGAATTTTCAATTTTTTGTTCGTCGTGAGTGTATTGTCATTATCCATTATATCCCTAATATCGCCTATTATACCATTTCCGTAAGCATATTTTACAAGTTTAGTATAGGACTATTTAGAAAAAATGGTTACCGGCATTGAATAGTGGCTTCAGCAGTTTATATTTCGGGGTGTCTATGACAGATCACTTCTACAAACATTGAACAGAGTCTTGCTGCCATCACTTTCACTATATAGAACAACGCCACCCTTGCCGATGTCGTGCCCGAATTACAAAAATAGTAGTCGAAAAGATTTTAAAAGAAAAATTAAATCAAAAAATATTTATATGTATGTATATAAATACAAAAATATTCATTAACTAACTATCAGAATAATAGCTGATTAAACCCGTACCACGATATTATATACTTATACAGTGTATTAAAGCGGATACAAAAATAGTATTAGGTAATATTGTTAAACTATGATCGCTTGAACTGTCACATCTGCAGGAATATTTGAATATATATGCAGTTGCTGTATACTCTCTCCGTTCTCTTGAATAAATGTTTTTTTCTTCTATTATATTCTATACATGATAAGCGAAAATTGTATGATATTATATATTATGACCTTATACAAACATATCTTTTAAAAGGAGGCCTACCATGGCAAATTGGTTTACAATGGACACCCCTTTGGGAGAAGCAGTGACCTTTACAAACGACCTGCTTTGGACCTACGTACTTATTGCAATGCTGTTAATTCTCGGAGTTTTCTTTACTATCCGAACAGGCTTTGTTCAATTCTCATTACTTGGAGAAATGGTAACTCAGCTGTTTAAAGGCACAAATCATCAGGGATTCAAAGAAAGAAAAGGGACTACCCCGTTTCAGGCTTTTGCTATCAGTACAGCGGCAAGAGTTGGTACCGGGAACCTGGCCGGTGTTGCTATTGCTATCACCGTCGGCGGTCCGGGTGCTATATTCTGGATGTGGATTATTGCCCTGCTTGGTGCTGCTACCGGATTTGTGGAAAGCACGCTGGCACAGATCTATAAAGTAAAAGATAAAGATGGATTCCGCGGCGGCCCTGCTTATTATATGGAAAAAGCTCTTGGTGCCAGGTGGATGGGCGTTCTTTTCGCCATATTGATTACGCTTTGTTTCGGGCTGATCTTTAACGCCGTTCAGTCGAACACAATTGCTGCTGCCTTCAGCGGTTCTTATAATATTGATCCGCTCTTTATCGGTATTGGGATCGCCTTCCTTATCGGTATTGTAGTCTTTGGCGGTATCCGCCGGATTGCTGTTGTAGCTGAAATTATTGTTCCTGTCTTTGCCCTTCTTTACATATTTGCCGCTCTTATTATAATGTTCATGAATATTACAGAACTTCCTGGAGTCATTGCGCTTATTGTCGGAAATGCATTCGGACTTCAGGAAGTTGTAGGGGGCGGGGTTGCTGCTGCCTTAATGAATGGGATTCAGCGCGGGTTATTCTCCAACGAAGCTGGTATGGGTAGTGCGCCAAACGCGGCAGCTACAGCTTATGTCACCCACCCGGTTAAACAGGGGCTTGTCCAGGCACTTGGCGTATTTACAGATACTCTTATCATCTGTAGTGCGACAGCTTTTGTTATCATTCTTGCCGATGTTCATACTGTTGGGGAAATGGAAGGCATCCAACTGACACAGATGGCCTTTGACTCGCACTTTGGAGCCTGGGCCCAGACTTTCGTTTCTCTCGCTATTTTCTTCTTTGCTTTCAGTTCCCTGCTTGGTAACTATTACTACGGGGAAGCAAACATTGAATTCATTACGGAAAACCGATTGTATGTACAGATTTTCCGTATCGCTTTTCTAGCTATGGTGCTTATCGGATCCATGCTTTCGCTGGACTTGATCTGGAACCTGGCTGACGTGTTTATGGGTACGATGGCTGTAGTGAACCTTATAGCAATTACACTGCTTACCAAAACGGCAGTGGCTGCATTAAATGACTATAGACGTCAGAAAAAATCAGGACAGGATCCTATTTTTTACAAAAATACGATTCCAGGTTTAAAGAATGTAGAAGCCTGGGATAAAGAAGACGATACAAAAGAATAAGCATAAAAGCCGGCAGGACAGTCCCTGCCGGCTTTTATTATAAAAAACGATACTTTTCATATGGGTTACAACCTTTGTATTTCGGGTATCTAGTAAGCAATACACTGCGTTAATGAGAAAGGAGGAACAAACGATGACTATTCTTTTACGCTTTTTATTATTTCTATTTGTATTATTGAACTTAGCCCTGGCAGGACTTGTTATTGCAGGACTCTTCCAATGGCAGCCCGCCCTGCAGGCCGTAGAAACCTACTTTCTTCAAGCTTCTTATATGTCACAGAGCTGGTGGATTGGATTAATTATTGTGTGTGCATGGGCACTTATATGCTTACTATTTCTTATCCCAGCCCTCAAGCCAAAGAAAAAACCAAAGAAAGTTAAGTACATTAACACAACTTCTTCTCACGGCAGTATCCAGGTGCCTATGGAAACCGTAGAAGATATCGCTCATAAAAGCGCTGCTACAAAGCCTGGTGTAAGGCATGTAGATGTGTCCTGCTCCCGTGCTGGAGAAAATGTCGTTACACTTAATGTAACCGTAAGGGCCAATGACCGGGCAGACGAATCCTACTTATCACAGGAAGTAGAGGAATCCATCCGTCATGATGTCGAAAATTATGCGGAAGTAACCATTAAAAGCCTGAACCTTAAAGTAGAAGGCGCAGAAGCTCCTTCTCAGCGCTCCAAACAAAAAGTACAATAAGTAAGCCCGGCAGGGCAGGAAAATGAGGTGATACTATGGAACACAACCCCCACCAGGGACGAATTCATCCGGAAGGTGCAGAAGCAAACATAACCCCGGCTGAATATAACCGGGAAGCTATCGAAAAAACAGCCGCTTCTGTTACCAGGAATGTACAGGGCATTGTTGAAATGAGCGGAAATGTCGCCGACCGTATGACAGAAAGACTTGGCAGCGACAATCCCCGGAAAGGCGTCCAGGCTTTTATAGATGGCCAATCTCTTTCTATTGAATTAACCGTTACGGCACGCTACGGAGAAAATCTTCAATCTCTTCATCAACGTGTAAAAGCAGCAGTGACAGAAGCACTTCAGCCTATGACAGCCCTTACTGTTACAAGCGTAAAGCTTTTTGTTGAAAACATTGAAAAACACCCCCGGGAAGAATCGATTGCTTAACTAAATAAAAGCATGCAGGCTGAACAACAGCTCTGCATGCTTTTTATTATTTTCTCAGTACATCGTGGTCTACATAACGTTCTCCGTTCATTTCGCTGATGATATTAACAGCGGTCCGGGCCCCATCACCGGAAGTAATGATCGTATGCACACTTGCTCCGGCAATCGTCCCCGCTGCCCATACATGCTCCATTGACGTCCGGCCGGCCGCATCTGTTTTTACAATTTTCTTAATGCGGGGCTCCCGGCCTTCTTCCATTTCAATACCTGCCGCTTCCGGCAGCTGGGGATTGTTTCCAGTTGTTAACAAAACATGTTCTGCTTCATAATCTCCGTCTTCCAAATATATTTTTATTCGACCATTTTCCAGCTTTTCCATTTTAATTACCGTTGCTGTAACACGCTCTGCCCCATGTTTTTTCGCCTGTTTTTTCCCTGTTTCCAGCAGGTCCGGTCCCGCAGTCTCCAGGACGCCGTAATGATTTTCCACCCATGCGGCTTTCGTCATGCTCTGTTCGTTATCAATTACTAACGTATGTTTTCCGGCTTTGGCAGCGAATATTGCTGCACTTGAACCGGCCGGCCCGGCTCCAATCACGATAATATCATACATAGATATCTCCCCTTTTCTCTGTTTATCTTCTATTTCCGAATTCCTGCTCATGTAAACCAGACGGCTTTCTTTTCAAATAAGAATAGACAGCATCTGTAAAATCTTATATAATCCAATAAAACCTATTCATTTACTAGGCATTACATTATTGGAAAAGAGGATTGCACCATGAGTCTGGAAGCTGTCATTGTTGTCTGCACGATTATTATTATGCTTATTTGTTTGATGAAAGAAGTAGCCCGGCCTGATTTTATTGTCTTCTGTGCCCTGGCTTTTCTCATGTTCACCGGCATTTTGGCTCCTGCTGATGCCCTCGTCGGGTTTTCCAACGAAGGGATGCTTACTGTCGGCCTTTTGTTTATAGTTGCAGGCGCGGTTCAGCAGAGCGGTGTTTTGAACCAGCTTGTTTACCGTGCATTGGGCAAAAAAGAAGGATCCAGCGCTATGATACCGCGTATGATGCTTCCGGTCTCCGGTTTGTCTGCTTTTCTTAATAACACGCCTATCGTTGTCATGTTTACTCCTGTAATTAAGGATTGGTGCAAAAAGCACAATGTCGCTCCATCCAAGTTTCTTATACCTTTGTCGTATGCTGCTATTTTTGGCGGCACGCTTACATTAATCGGTACCTCCACCAACTTAATTATCCACGGTCTGATGCTTGATCAGGACATGGCAGGGTTTTCTATGTTTCAGCTGACTGCTGTCAGCCTCCCGGCCTGCATAATCGGTATTCTTTATTTAAGCACGGTAGGCTATAAACTTCTTCCGGTAAGAAAAAGCTCAGAAGAGTCTTTCACGGAGCACGCTAAAGAATATCTGGCCCAGAGCCGTATCACTGCAGCCTCTCCTTTAATCGGTAAAACGATTGAAGAAGCCGGCCTCCGCAATTTAAAAGGGCTGTACTTAATTGAAGTAATCAGCGGGACCGAACGAATTGCGCCGGTGCCCTCCTATTATCAACTAAAAGAAAAAGACCGTTTGATTTTCACCGGGCTTTTATCCACGATTGTTGAGCTTCATCAGGTAAAAGGCCTACGTGTGGAAACCGGCACGGATATAGAGCTTGATGAACTGAGCAACGGCCGGGCAGTGCTGAATGAAGTCGTAATTCCATCCCAGTCTCCGCTCGCTTATTCTACACTAAAGGAAAATCAGTTCCGGTCCCGTTTCCAGGCCGGCGTAGTCGCTGTTCATCGTGCCCAGGCGCGTATCCAGAACAAAGTAGGCGATATCGTATTAAAGCCCGGGGACACACTGCTTTTGCTGAGTGACCGCGAATTTGCAGAAAAGCATAAAGAATCCAAGCTGTTTTATTTCATGAATACCACAGCACAGCAGGAGCTGGTTCCTCAAAAAAAGTCACTCATTGCCTTGTTCACTCTCATCGGCATGATTCTTCTGGCTTCTACAAACGTGCTGTCGATGTTTATGTCTGCCATGCTGGCGGTTATCGTGCTGATATTAACAAGAACCATCACGCTGGAAGGGGCAAAAAATTATGTGCACTTTAACGTACTGATTCTTATTGCCTGCTCTATCGGTATTGGAGCAGCCCTCCAGCAGACCGGGGCCGCTGAATTTATTGCCACCTATCTCGTCTCCTGGACGGCCGGCGTTGGCATTATCGGTACGATTGCAGCTGTCTACATTCTTACAAATATATTCACTGAAGTTATTACGAATAATGCGGCCGCTGTGCTTATGTTTCCGATCGCTTTCGCGTCAGCCGGCCAGGTCGGCATCGATCCAATGGGGCTCTTCGTTACGATTGCCATTGCGGCTTCTGCAAGCTTTATTACCCCTATCGGCTATCAGACCAACTTAATTGTATACGGCCCCGGCGGCTATAAATTTACGGATTATATTAAAGTCGGACTGCCGCTCACTATTATGTATATGATTGTTACCGTAACAATGGTTCACCTGCTGTGGGTATAAAAAAAGCAGCTCTCTGTGAGGAGAGCTGCTTTACTTATTTTTCATCAATTTCAATTGGAGCCGTGGTTCGTTTCATAAATAAAGATAAGACGAACGCTATAATCGCGAAGATCAGGCCAACCGTAAAGGCTCCCTGCACACCGGATGTGAGTGCTTCCTGCTGCGCAGCAGCTGATTCCGGATCAACTGCACTTTGCAGATAGCCGGTTTCAGCTGCAGTCATAATCCCGATAAACAGTGCTACCCCAATCGCTCCTGCTACCTGCTGAAGCGTATTAAGAATAGCCGTTCCGTGCGGATAGTATTTACGCGGCAGCTGATTCAATCCATTTGTCTGACCCGGCATCATCACCAGGGAAATGCCCAGCATCAGCATCGAATGAAACGTAACAAACTGCCAGGTGGCGGTCTCTGTCGTTACGTTGGTGAAAAACCACATTGTCACAACGAGCAGTGCCGTACCGGGAATCACTAAGACTCTCGGTCCATATCTGTCGAACAGTCTCCCCGCAATTGGGGACATCGCTCCATTCAGCAGACCTCCCGGAAGAAGAGCCAGTCCGGCTGCAAAAGCCGTTAAAGCAAGGCCTCCCTGGAGAAAGAGCGGCAGGATAATCATCGTAGAAAACATGGTCATCATCATAATAATAAGCAGGACGGTTGTTAATGAAAACATCGGTGATTTAAATGCTCTCATATCAAGCATCGGCTCTTTTAGACGAAGCTGCCGCCAGACGAATAAACCAAGGGATGTAAATCCGGCAATAATCGTTAAATATACTCCCGGATCAGTCCATCCCCCGTCTCCTTCCCCGGCATTACTAAATCCAAATACCAATCCGCCAAAACCAATGGTTGATAACACAATAGAAATAACGTCTACTTTCGGCTTAGTGATGTCTGATACGTTTCTTAAATAAATCATCCCAAAGATAATGGAAAACAAAGCGAAAGGAATGATTAAAAAGAACAGCCAGCGCCAGTTAAGCGATTCTACGATAACGCCGGATAACGTGGGCCCGATGGCCGGAGCAAACATAATAACAAGACCCATCATTCCCATGGCGCCTCCGCGTTTTTCAGGCGGATACAGCACAAGAATAGTATTCATTAATACGGGAAGCAGCAGGCCGGTGCCTCCTGCCTGAATAATTCTTCCCACCAAAAGAACGGGGAAGTTCGGGGCCAGGCCGCTTAGCAGCGTCCCGGCTGTAAATAACGCCATGGCTCCGAGAAACATTTGTCTCGTCGTAAACCATTGAATCAGCAGAGCTGAAACAGGTACCAGAATACCAACCACAAGCATAAACCCTGTCGAAAGCCACTGAACCGTAGCCGCTGTAACTTGAAGCTGAGCCATTAAATCGGTGTACGCCACATTTAAGAGCGTTTCATTTAAAATAGCAATGAAAGCACCTATGATTAAGGAAATCATAATAGGGGCTCTTTTAATTCCACTTGTATCTACTGCTTTAGATTTTGTCGTTCCTGCTGCCGCGTCCATGCTTTCACCTCTTATACTATTTACCTAGCTATCTATTTTTTTAAAGCATAGAACAGCTTATCCTATATCCAGCTTTTTCTCAACAGAAAAAGCTTTCAAATTTGTAAAAAATAAAAAAACCTTCCGAAAACCGGAAGGTTTTTTATAAATACTCAAGCAGGGCCGTAGCAATGGAAAAGTAAATACTCAGCCCGACAATATCGTTCATCGTTGTAATAAAAGGCCCGGAGGCAACGGCAGGATCAATTTTCAGCTTATTAATAATAATCGGGAACACTGCGCCAATCAATGCTGCCGCGCTGAGTGACAACAGCAGGGAGATTGCTACAATAAAAGCCAGCACAATATTTCCGTATAATAAGGTGACCAGGCCCAGGAGAACTACCGAACAGGCGGCCCCCATTAATATTCCGGTGCCAAGCTCTCTGCGCAGCATTAGAAACAACCCCTTTTTTTCCAGGGCTCCTGTGGCCAGGTTCCGTACGACCACGGCTAGTGACTGCGTGCCGGCGTTTCCCGCCGCTCCCATGATTAAAGGGATAAACACAGACAGCACCACAATCGCTTCCAGCGTTTCTTCATATTGATTAATCAAGTTCGCTGTAATTAATCCCAGAAACATCAGCAGTACAATCCAGGGCGCTCGTTTAGCTGCTGCCTGAAACGGATTCAAGCTGAGGTCTGTCGATCCTTTGGAAGCAGATATTTCTTCAATATCTTCTGTTACTTCTTCTTCAAGAACGTCCATTGCATCATCAAATGTAATGATGCCGACGAGTTTATTATCCTTTGTTACAACAGGGGCTGCCAGCAGATCATAGTCCTTAATAATCTGGGCTGCCTCTTCCTGGTCCAGGTACTCGTCTACCGAAATAACCTGCGTGTTCATCACGTCTTTAACGATGCGATCGGCATCACTGACAATAATATCACGGAGAGACACAACCCCGACGAGCTCACCGTGCGCTCCCACAACATAAAGATAGTACACTGATTCTGCTTCGTTTCCAGCTTTTCGGAGGTAAGCCATTACTCCGTCAATCCGCTGATCTGCAAATATTTCCAGAAACTCTTTTGTCATCACAGCACCAGCTGTTTTTTCCGGGTAGGACATAATCTCCCGAACTTCGCGGGCTTCTGTCTGATCCATCATTTCCAAAAGAGCTTCTTTTCGGTCTGCATGAGGAATTTTCCCTATAAATTCAGCTACATCATCAGCATACATTTCGTTTAATACTGCAGCTAGGCGTTCATCATCCATCTCGATGGAAGTAAAAAATTGATCTTCATATTCCATCAGCTGAAATACAGCTGCAAGCTCTTCTGCTTCCAGATAGGCATACAGCTGCTTTCGTTCCTCTTTTTCCAATTCGAACAATACCTGCATTTGATCGTTCGGGTGAAGGTCCAGAAAGGGCTCGCGGAATTTCTCTATGCTGCCTTCTTTTAATAGATTTCTAATTTCCAGGACGTTTATCTCTACTGGAGTGTTGTTATTGTAATCCACGTATGCCCACCTCCTCGTGCTTCCCTTAGTTTATACCTATAAAAGAAGCATGGAAAGCCCCGTCCGCCATATTTTTCAAAACCGGAAGCTTTATCTAAGCTGCCACATCGCGTTTGGAAAAAACAAAAAACGTAATAAAGGAAAAAACCGCAAAGTATACGATAAGAACAGCAACCGAAAATGGCAGGGTCATTCCTTCTATAAGCGGTGCTCCTGTTCCAAAATACATACGCAGGTCTGTGTTTGCAAACAGAATATATTTTGCCCAGTTATACTGGCTCAGGAATGCCACAACGTTCGTGCCGGCAAACATGAGAAAAATGGTCAGTCCTATCGCAATTGAGCTGTTTCGGAAAACGGCTGCAATCATAAAAGCAAAAATAGTCATCATAACCAGGTTCACCATTGCCAGGCCATAACCTGTCCAAACACTTGCCGCCATGCTCTGTTCTACTACATTTCCATTATCCAGATACAGCGTCGTTAACTGCAGGGACTGGAAACCAAAAAAGATTCCACCTGAAAGGTAGGCCGTAACAAACAGCAGCGCCAGCAGTCCCGCCGCGTACATTAAACTGACGACAAGCTTTGACAGCAGAATCATCCATCGTCTAACCGGTCGGATCAGCAGCAGTTTAATTGTCCCATTGGAAAACTCCCCGGCCACACTGGATGCCGCTGCAATAACAGTAAACAATGTTACAAACATCGTTAAGATAGAAACAAAGTCAACAAATCCCCACTGAGTCGCATCATTAATAGGGGGAATATCATTATCGAGCCGGTATGTGTTTAATAAAATATTTTCCTCGAATTGAACTGCCTCAGGATTTTCAGCAAGAATTTCCCGGTCGGCTTCCACCTGCTGTTCTAGTTCCGCTCTCCAATTATCTGCCGGCGGATCCACGTTCAAAAGCGTTATGAGCGCGGCGCCGATGACAACAGCAGCCAAAATGCCTGCCATCACCCAGGTTCCTGTTCTATTAAAAAGCTTCATGAGTTCATTTTTGACTAAATCAGTAAACTTAGACAACGCCTTCCCCTCCAGTCACCTTTAAGAATTTATCCTCCAGCGTCCCGCCGTTTAACGCAGCTTCGTAAATATTAATACCCGCTCCGGCAAGCTCTGTAATCAGTTCAGGCACTTTGTCCGGTGCGGTCTGCAGCTGAATGGTTTTTCCTTTGGTAATCATCGTTTGTTTAGGGAAGTGGGCCTTCAGAATTTTCTGGGCTTCCCGTACCGGATCCACTGTGAGATGAAGCGTTTTTTCTTCTATCCCTCCGACAAAGTCATGAACGTTCTGCACATCAATCAGCTTACCCTTTTGAATAATGCCGATACGATCACACATCAGCTCCATTTCTGAGAGCAGGTGGCTGGATACAAATACGGCCATTCCTTCTTGTTCTGCCAGATAACGCAGGTGACGCCTCATCTCGCGTATTCCCGCGGGATCCAGTCCATTTGTCGGTTCATCCAGTATAAGAAGCTTCGGCTTATGCAGCAGGGCCTGGGCGAGCCCGAGACGCTGTCTCATACCAAGGGAGTAGCGCCTTACTTTCTGGCCGCTCGATTCCCGCATACCTACAATGTCCAGAACCTGATCGATTCTTCCTTTGGAGGTAATGCCGTTCATCCGGGCGTAATGAACAAGGTTTTGATATCCACTCATATAGCCGTACATTTCCGGATTTTCGACAATTCCGCCGACGTGCTCCATCGCCTGGACAAACTGCTTTTGTACGCTGAAACCGTTGATTTGGACGTCTCCTTTGGAGGCTTTCATTAAGCCAAGCATCATCCGGATCGTCGTTGTTTTCCCGGCTCCGTTCGGACCCAGAAAACCAAATACTTCTCCCCCGTAAATATCTACGGAAATATCATCTACTACATTGGTACGGCCCAACGTCTTCGTCAGCCCTTCGATTTTTACAATTGGATTTTCACTCATAAGCCGCCTCCTTAGTCTGATCGTTTCCCAGATTGGTGTTCTTTCAGTATATGTTGTAGTTTTTTATTTGGTTTGCGACCAGCAAACTGAAAAATACCTCAAAATAATTGAGGTATTTTATTTTTCTTATATATGCTCCTTTAAACGAGACGAATTCCATGATACAGGATACTTGATAAAAGCTGTTTCTTTATCATTGGAAATAAGTACCACGTTATCAAAGTATAAAGGATGAAAAATGGATTTTCAATCTGTGTCGTACACAACACCGAGCTGCTGCCTTACTTCATCTATCACAGCCAATACGTCCCGGGACTGCTGCAGCGTCACCTGCCGTTTGCCGCCTGAAGTGATCAGCTTCATAAATTCTTCTATCTCATAGCTCATCGCCTGTCGCCCGGAAGGCATCGACAGCTTTTCTTCTTCTCCGCCGCGCGGCAGAAAAGCGACTTCTTCCGGTGTATTTACATTATCTATCCGCAGCACACCGTCTTCTCCCTGAATCTCACTGGCAAGCGACGATCCCATGATTTTCGAATACGAAATAATAACTTCAAATCCATCGTACTGCATAAGAACGCACGCCTGTCCGTCCACTCCTGTTTCGAGTTTGTGTCCCATGGCCATGATACGCGAGGGAGGGCCAAACCAGGCTACTGCCGGATGAAAAAGATAAACACCCAGATCCATACTCGCTCCGTTGGAAAGCTCCGGCTTAAATGCATTCAAAATGGTTCCTTCTTTATAGGCATCGTACCGGCTTGAATACTGGCAGTACTGCAGGTAGACGCGCCGGATCGGGCCTGCTTTTTCCAGATGGCTCGTCATTTCTTTAAAAGCAGGCGTGTACATATTTTTGATGCCCTCCATTAACACGACCTGCTTTTGTTCTGCTTTTTGTATAAGGACTTCTGCTTCTTTTTCGTTGGAGCATAATGGTTTTTCGCAGATAACATGCTTTCCCTTTTCCATTGCCGCCAGCGCCTGCTCGGCGTGATACCGGTTGGGGCTCGCAATATAGACAGCCTCCACCTCCGGGTCAGCAAGCATCGCTTCCAGGCTGTCATACGCCCGGGCTGCTCCATTTTTGGAAGCAAACGCCTCTGCTTTTTTCCTGTCTCTTGAAAAAACAGCTGTCAGCTCAAAACCTTCCACTTCTGTTCCCGCTTCAATAAACGCTTCTGTAATCCAGTTCGTTCCAATTGTTGCTATTTTCACCGGTCTCACTCCTCCTTTTTTTCTATCATAGCATGAGTACACGAAAGATTTTATTTAACCTCAAAAAGCCCCTTCCCGGCATGGGAAAGAGCTTTTATTTTGATTAAAGGGAATCGAAATCATTATCTGAATCTACTAAATTGTAGTCCGTCACCGTCGTTTCAAAGAAATCGGCTTTTCCGGTCGTATTATCATTATAAACTGAAACCCAGCGCATCGGATTTTTATTGTACCCTTCAAATACTGCATCAAATCCAAGCTCTTTAATCCGCTTGTTCGCCATAAACTTAATATAGCTTTCCAATTCATTGGCATTGATTCCGTCTATCTTATTGCCGATTACATAGTTTCCCCATTTGATTTCAAGTTCTGCCGCTTCAATAAAGGTTTCTTTTACAAAGTCGGCAAACTCGTCAGTATTCAGCTCAGGGTTTTCCTGCAGGGTCTCTTTTAAGATGTGGACAAACAGATTAACGTGAATCTGTTCATCCCGATTTATGAAATTAATCATTTTAGAGGTTCCGAGCATCTTCTCGTTTCGGGCCAGGTTGTAGAAGAAAGCAAAACCGGAGTAGAAAAACAACCCTTCCAGAATAACGTCATATACAATCGCTCGGACGAAGTTTTCCTGGGTGGGATTCTCCGTAAAATCGGTATATCCATCTGCAATAAACTTGTTGCGCTCCAACAATACTTCATCGGTTTTCCAGTATTCGAACACTTTTTCCTGCGTATTGCCGTCTGTTACGCTCGAGAGAACGTACGTATACGACTCATTGTGGACTACTTCCTGAAAAGCCAATACAGACATAAGGGCCGACAGACTGGAATCGGTTAGGTACTCGGACACTTTGGAGGAAAAATCCGTCTGTACGCTGTCCAGAAAAGCAAGCAGTCCGATGATTTTATTAAAGGCTTCCCGCTCATCATCACTCAGCTGTTTGTACTGGTTGCGGTCGTTGATTAAGCTGACTTCATCCGGAATCCAGAAGTTGCGGAGCATATTTTTATACATAGGGTAGGCCCACTTGCGCGCAGTCTGATCCCAGTTTAGTATATTCGAGCTCTCGCCGTTGATAATACCGGTTGATTTATTTGGAGCTGCCGTGTCATACAACTTGCGTTTTTGTAAAGTAGCCATTTTTTATGCCTCCTCTTTTCTTTTCTCTTAGCTGGAGCAGCTTTCGCAGTCCTCTATTACCGTTGAGGTGGAACGTGTGTAATACGTGGTTTTAAGTCCTGCTGACCATGCCTGAAGGTGCATATCCAGAAACTCTTTTGCTTTAATGTCCCGTGGGATATACAGGTTAAAACTAACCGCCTGATCAATATGCTTCTGGCGGGCGGCATTTTGGCGGATACTCCACGACTGGTCAATGTTAAACGCAGACTTATAATACCAGATCGTCTTGGAACTGATATCAGGAGCGGTAGCCGGGGACCGGTAGCCTTTTTTCTCCTCCACGTATTCCTGGCGGTAAATAGGGTCAATACTGGCGGTGGATCCTGCAATAAGTGAGGTCGTTGCATTGGGTGCTACCGCCATAAGGTAGCCGTTGCGGATACCATTTTTCTGGATGCGTGTACGCAGCTCGTCCCATTCTTTTGAATCATATTTCCGTTCCAGGTAAGCACCGCTTTCCCATTCGCTTCCTTCAAATAATGGATAGGCGCCTTTTTCTTCTGCAATACGGCAGCTCGCTTCGAGCGTTAAATAGCTGATTTTCTCGTATAGTTCATCTGCATAGGCTACAGCTGTTTCTGATTCCCAGCGGATGCCTTTTAATGCCAGCAGATGGTGCCATCCGAACGTGCCAAGGCCTATGCCTCTGTAACGCTTGTTTGTCAGCTGTGCCTGCAGCACTTCAATATGATTTAAGTCAATGACATTATCGAGCATGCGGACCTGAACTGGAATCAGACGCTCAAGCACACCTTCTGTAACTGCTCTGGCAAGAGAAATGGAAGAGAGGTTGCAGACGACCATATCTCCCGGTGTTTTTTCCGTAATAATCGTGCCTTCCGGCGTCAGCTTTTCTTCTTTAATAACCGTGGCGCTCATGTTCTGCATAATTTCTGTGCAGAGATTCGAGCTGTAGATCATGCCTTCGTGCTTGTTGGGGTTTTCCCGGTTTACCGTGTCACGGTAAAACATATAAGGTGTTCCGGTCTGCAGCTGGGATTTCATCACGCGTTTCATAATCTCAATCGCAGGGATTCGTTCTTTTGAAATACCGGGATGGTCCATGCACTGCTGATACTTTTCCCGAAACGATCCTCTGCCTTCTTTTTCATCATAAAAATCTTCTAGAGACCAGCCCATAACCTTTTCTACTTCATGGGGGTCAAACAAGTACCAATCTTCGCGGCTCTCTACTTTCTCCATAAACAGGTCAGGCAGACACACTCCTGTGAAAATATCATGGGTGCGCATCCGCTCGTCTCCAGTGTTGAGCTTTACGTCCAGAAACTCGAGAATATCTTTATGCCATACGTCCAGGTAAACAGCGAATGCGCCCTGGCGCTGGCCGAGCTGATCTACAGAAACAGCTGTATTATTGAGCTGCTTCATCCAGCCCATAATACCGCCTGCTACTCCTTTGTATCCTTTAATGTCAGAACCACGGCTTCGCAGCTTGCCGAAATATATGCCTACGCCTCCGCCATTTTTAGAAAGGTTGGCAACATCTGTATTGGAATCAAAAATACTGCGCAGGCTGTCATCTACTGTATCAATAAAGCAGGAACTCAGCTGGCCGACATTTTTTCCTGCATTCGCCAAGGTTGGTGTAGCAACAGTCATATAAAGATTAGACAGCGCCCAGTAAGCCTCTTTTACCATATGAAGACGATTTTCCTGAGGTTCTTCGATCATCAGCTTCATCGCAATCACCATAAATCGCTCCTGCGGCAGCTCATAGACATTTTTGCTTTTGTCGCTCGCCAGATACTTATGGGCAAGGGTCAGCACACCGACATACGTGAACAGCTCATCCCGCTCCGGCTTGATCGCCTGCTCGAGTTCGATGATTTCTTCTTTGGAATAATCGCGTAAAAGCGTACTGTCGTACACCCCTTTGCTTCCCAGTGTCTTTAACAGGCCGTACAGCGAACCGTATTTGTCTTCGGCATCATACGCCCTGTTTTTGGCAGCTTCTTTATACAGCTTTCTCAAATAAATCCGTGCTGCGACATACGTCCACTGCGGACCGTTTCTGTCAATTCTCTCTGAAGCCTGCAGCGTAAGGAGCTGGGTAATCTGATCGGCTGAATAGCTGTCTTTATAGGATACATTGGAAACAACGGCTTCTTTGTATTCTTCTTTATCCAAATCTGGAAATCCGTCTGTTACTTCGTCTATATAGGCTTCGAGTCTTTGCTTTTCAAAAGCCAGGGTGCGGCTGCCGTTATCTTTAAATATTACTGTCATTCTACACTCTCCTTAGTTCACTTCCTGCGTCCATCTTTCCCGGACGAGGCGGGCGGCTTCTGTCATATTCTTTAATGCATCTACGGTTTCCGGGATATCCCTTGTTTTCAATCCGCAGTCCGGGTTGATCCAGAACAGGGACGGCGGCAGGACCTGCAGGGCGCGGTCAATCATCTGCAGCATTTCCTCGGGGCCTGGCACTCTTGGGCTGTGAATATCATAAACACCCAGACCGATTCCTTTATCATAAACGGCTGTCTCAAATGCTTCGATAAGTTCGCCGTGACTTCTCGATGTTTCGATGGAGATAACATCCGCATCCATAGCGCGTATCGATTCGATCATGTCCTGGAATTCGCTGTAGCACATATGCGTATGAATTTGTGTCGTGTTCTTTACGTTGGATGTCGCCAGGCGGAAGGCACGGACGGCCCAGTCCAGGTAATGCTCATGCTCGCTGTGCTTCAGCGGCAGCCCTTCCCGGATAGCCGGCTCATCCACTTGAATCATTTCAATCCCGGCTTTCTCCAATGCTTCCACTTCTTTGCTCAATGCTGCGGCGATCTGGTTTGTCACGTCGCGCTCTTCCATATCATCACGAACGAAAGACCATTGCAGGATAGTAACCGGTCCGGTAAGCATGCCTTTCATCGGCTTGTCCGTCAGGGACTGGGCGTACTCGGATTCTTTTACGGTCATCGGCTCTGTCCACTCTACATCTCCAAAGATAACAGGAGGCTTGACGCAGCGGGATCCGTAGGACTGCACCCAGCCGTTCGCTGTAAATGCAAAGCCAGCCAGTTTTCCCCCGAAGAATTCAACCATGTCGTTGCGCTCAAATTCTCCGTGTACGTAAACATCCAGACCAATATCTTTTTGAATGTCCACCCATTCTTTAATCTTTTCATTAATAAATGCATCGTATTCTGCTTTTGAGATCGTTCCTTTTTTCACATTCTGCCTGGCTACCCGGACTTCCTTCGTCTGCGGGAAGCTGCCGATTGTCGTCGTAGGGAACAGGGGAAGCTTCCATTTTTCCTGCTGAACGGTGCGGCGTTCGCTGAAGGCTGCCGTTCTTGAAGAAGGTGTGCTTTCTTTAACAGGTTCAAGCGCTTTTGTTCTCCATTCTGATTCTGCGAGCGCTTGAACTGCACGATGGCTTTTCTGAAGAAGCTCAGTGTTTCCTTCTTTTAATGCAGTCCGTAAATTTTTAATTTCGTCCAGCTTTTCATCGGCAAAGGAAAGAGCTTCCTGCAGTACAGGATTAAGCTTCGTTTCATTCTGAACGGTAACCGGAACATGCTGAAGACTGCAGGACGGCTGAATCCAAATCCGGTCTTCCGATACAGCGTTTTGTATCGTTTGAAGATCGACACTCTTTTTTACCCCGTCGCTTTTCCAAATATTTCTTCCATCAATAATGCCGGCACCGACTACTTTATCTTCAGGAAACCCATGGACACGGAGAGACTCCGTATTCTTTTCTTTCCCATGGACAAAATCAAGTCCTATACCGGCAACGGGAAGGGAAGTGATCTCTTCGTAATGATCCACACCTTCGAAATACGTCTGCAGCATAAGAGAAATTCCCGGTACTTCTTCTGCAAAAAGACGATAGGCTTTCTCCAGGTGGACAATATCCTTTTTAGGAAAAGAAGCTACGAGCGAAGGCTCATCTATCTGGACCCATTGCACGCCTTCCTGCTTCAGCTCCTGCAGGACCCGAACATATAAAGGAAGAAGCTGATCAAGCAGTTCCCCAAAATTTTTCTCCTCATATCCTTTCGCCAGCTTCAAAAAAGTAACAGGACCAATTATAACCGGCTTTCCTTCTATTCCAAGCTCCTGCTTTGCCTGCCGGTACGCTTCAAGCGGCATATTTTTTGTCAGGCGGGGCACGGCATGTTCCATTTCAGGGACAATGTAGTGATAGTTTGTGTTAAACCATTTGGTCATTTCAGAAGCCTGAGCATGTTCTGACCCTCTCGCCATAGCGAAGTAGGCACTGTCGGGTATTTCATTGCTGAACGTTCCGAACCTTTCCGGAACAATATTAAACATAACCGACATATCAAGCATCTGGTCATAGTAAGTAAAATCATTTACGGGAATCCAGTCGATTCCTCTTTGCTGCTGTTTAACAAGAGATTCCAGGCGAAGTCTTTTCATTTCCGCTTTCCACTCATCGTGCGTTATGTTCTTTTTCCAAAATGATTCCAGTGCTTTTTTCCATTCTCTGTTCTCTCCAAGCCTCGGATAGCCGAGGCTGCTTGTTGTCCATGTGCTCATTTGTAAAATATCCTCCCTTTTTTTACTAGTCCTGATCCGTTCCGAATCCGTCCATTTCATAAAAAAAAGAGTATTTCCACTGTGCACTAAGGGAGAGTGCATGCAGAAATACTCCTGGCTCGTATATGGTACGCTCAGGAACACCCGTCCTATCTCCCGTAGGTAAAAATCGGTGTTGGTAAAATAGGCAGGTCTCCTGGCTCCAGTGTCATCATCACAGCCGGCCTTCCCGGGGGCATCTGCTCCCCAGTGACATAATAACTGTGACTCTTCTGTTACAGTGGCGGGACCGCGCCGGCTTTGCACCGGTCTTCCCTTTTCAGTCTGATATTGACAATCAGAGCACCTATTTCCACTAATATGGTTTTGTTGTAGACAAACTATATCTTTTTTCTGAGCAGCATGTCAAGGCGTGTTTGCCTCAACTTTCTGTGAAAAGGCGGAAATATAGCATATATTGAATGAAAATAAATTTATTCGTCCATATTTAGTATTAAGTATTCCGATATAATTACTTAGTTTTTGGCAGCAAAAAGCAGCAGGAAAGACCTGCTGCTTTTGTAATGTTTCGTTATTGTTTGACGGATCCATGAGGATCAATAACAAATTTCTTTGCGGCGCCTTTATCAAAATCCTGATAGCCGTGGGGAGCTTCATCCAGGCTGATCAAAGTAGCATTAACCGCTTTTGCAATATCAGCTTTCCCGGACAATATGGCTTTCATTAAGTCGCGGTGATATTGCATAGCCGGTGTTTGTCCGGTGACAAACGTATGGGCCTTTGCCCAGCCAAGACCAATTCTCACTTTTAGGGAGCCGACCTTTGAATCGTCATCTGCGGCACCTGGATCTTCAGTTACATATAAGCCGGGGATCCCCAGTCTGCCTGCCACTCTTGTGACGTCCATAATCGTATTCAATACGATCGCAGGCTGTTCTCCGGCGTTTTCTCCGTGACCGGAAGCTTCAAAACCAACAGCATCCACTGCGCAGTCTACAACCGGCTCACCGACAATCTGGTCGATCTGTTCCCCGAGATTATCATGCTTCCGCAGGTTAACGGTTTCACATCCAAAACTTCTCGCCTGCTCAAGCCGCTCTTCGTTTAAGTCTCCTACAATTACCGTAGAAGCTCCGAGAAGCTGTGCGGAGTGAGCCGCTGCCAGTCCTACAGGGCCGGCGCCTGCGATATATACAGTGGACCCTGTGCGTACTCCCGCTGAATAAACCCCGTGATAACCGGTTGGGAAAATGTCCGACAGCATCGTAAGGTCCATTATTTTTTCCATTGCCAGGTCTTTATCTGGAAATTTCAACAGCTGGAAGTCCGCATAAGGAACCATGACGTACTCCGACTGGCCGCCGACCCAGCCGCCCATGTCTACATACCCATAGGCACCGCCGGGACGTTCCGGATTTACATTCAGGCAGACATGCGTATTCTGCTCTTTGCACATCTGGCACCTTCCGCACGCAATGTTAAACGGCACAGAGCAAAGGTCACCTTTTTTAATAAATTCCACATCTCTGCCTACTTCCACAACCTCACCGGTTATTTCGTGGCCGAGCGCCAGCCCTTCCGGTGCTGTTGTACGGCCTCTGACCATATGCTGGTCGCTTCCACATATATTGGTCGTTACTACTTTCAGGATGACTCCATGCTCACATTTTCTTCCTACGTTTGATTTAGGAACGCCGGGCCCATCTTTTAGAATCAGGTCAGGGTAGCCGATATCCTCAATTTCTACTTTTCCTTTTCCGCGGTAAACAACTGCTTTGTTCATATGAATCCATCCCTTCTTTTCGATTATGCTTTCCAGGAGTTTCTTATCACATGTAGTTGAGTTCAAACCGTGACCTTCAGGACGGGAGATAGAAAAATGAAGATTCAGCTGAAAATGTTTTAGGAAGCATCCCCCCTCTCAATATACGGTAAAACGGAATCATTCCTTTTAATATATTAAAAATTCAGACTATTTACACTGGTCTAAAATAAAGCGCTATCATTATTGTAATTGATTTTCCGTTTTTAAGCGACCATTTATACAAGGTTTTTTTATATTTTTCCATATAAAATAAGTATTGGCAATCTTTTAAGAAGAATAGACTTTTAGATGGATGTTTGTTAATTTAATAAAGGCCCTTTGGAACTTGAAAAATTATACATTCTATATAAATATAGTTATTTGATATATTAATATACTAAAAAAACATAATAAAAAACTCTTTGCACCAAACGGTACAAAGAGCCTTAAGATAATAGTATTAGTGCAGGGTCATATTCGTTTAGCCAAAAAGATTAGAATAAGGCCTACGATTAAACCACCGATACCTACTCCCAAAATGCCTGTTCCTGCTCCAAAAAGAGAAGTAATAAGATTTATTACACCTGCTATTGCTAAAACATAACCTATAATGAGTACGATTTTACTTAACATATTATACCCTCCTTTATATGTTGATACTATAATATACCCTTCATGTATAAATTTAATCTCCTAATTTGTAGAATATGTACAGGAAAACAGATTTTTTTATGCTTTTTGGAGAATTTACGTTACTATAAATATAAAGCGGACGAATGTCCCATAAGGAGAGACGACTAATGAAGAACACTAACGAAGCGTATCAACCAGGAGACGAAAGCATTCTTGTCTGTGTTTTTTTTCCGCCGGATGCAGAGCGGCTGATCCGCAGAGGATCAACTATTGCCAAGTCCTTTAATGCCCCTCTCCATGTCATCACTGTAGAGAATTCCAGAGAAGACGAAGACTACCTGGAGAACCAGCAGAATCATGAAGAATGGCAGCGTCTGTCTGATCAGTACCAAGCTGATTTCACGATTGAACCGGCCAATGGCAGAAAAGTAGCTGAAGTTATCGTAGATGTAGCCAAAGAACGGGAAATTACCCAGATTGTTATCGGTAAAAGCGCCCGAAGCAAATGGCAGGAATTGACAAAAGGAGCTATTGCTACAGAAATCCTAAAGCGCATTGATTTTGTTGATATTCATATTGTGTCTGTACAGCGCGAGCTCCCACCTTCTTTCGGTGATTATCAGAAAGGCGTTCGTGCCTACCTTACAAAAGAAAATGAGACATATACCCTTCATTTAGGAAACTGTCCGGAAGGATGTATCGAAGGCATTTTCTTTAAAGATATGCATACTGATTTTGAGAGCGGTTTGTTCAAAACGTTCCACGGCAAGGAAATTGTTATCGGCCGCGTAATTCATGGCACGGTCCGTGAGAAAATTTTTCCAAAAGAGTAACACAGCGAAAGGAGAATTTCCTTATGGCCCGACTATTATTTGGTTTTATTCTTACTGCAGCCGGTGCGGCTCATTTCAAGCGCCCCGGCTTTTTTTCGAAAATGATTCCATTTCTCGGCAGAGTACGAATGGCCGCCGTCTACATTTCCGGTGCAGCCGAAGTGGTCCTTGGCATGCTGCTGCTGATTAATAAAGGGACCGCCTGGACGGGAAAAGCAGTGTCCATATTAATGGTGCTCGTGTTTCCAGCTAACCTGTATATGGCCGCAACAAACATGCCCCTGAAAAAAGGCGGGAAGCCGAAGCCGCTTCTTTTGTGGATCCGGGTCCTTCTGCAATGGCCGCTGATTACATCGGCCTGGAAGCTCTCTTCCCATACAAAATAAGTCTCCCATAGAAAAAGCCTGCCTCCTAATGGGAGACAGGCTTTCTTTAATTAAACAGGATAAGATTTATCCCGGCAAGGGCAATTAAAATGCCGGCCCACAGTTTGATTCTTTCTGAAGACAGATGGCTGAAGTAATGCATCCCTAAATTCGAGCCGGCAATGACACTTACAGCACCTGCGAGGAAGTACCATATAAATGTACCGCCTAAATCGCCGTTAAATAAATGGATGGTCACTGTCAACAGGCTCGTTATCACAAATGTCGCCTGCAGCGTCGCCGTGTAGGCATATTTATCTTTTAAGAGAAGCAGAAAATAAAATACAAAAAAGGGTCCTCCTACTGCAAATACGCCTCCTACAATTCCTCCGAAAAAACCGAGGGTAAGAGGAAGCCATTTTTTCTCCGCCAGTGCCGGATCCTCTGTTTTCTTTTTCATAAAAATATAAATGACCATCATTATCAGGACGGCCCCCAGAATCCGTTTCATTATTTCCTCTTCGCCAAATGTATCCAAAATAAAAAAAGCTCCGATTCTGCCGGCTGCCGCCGCACTCAATATGTAAATCAGGCTTTTGTAATCAATGTGCTTTCTAAATCTCAGCATAATAGTTACGGACGTGACAAGAGCCAGGGCAATCACCAGCAGTGAGCTTTCCTTTACTGTGAATATAAAAGGCAGCAGCGCCATGGCAAACAATCCGAATCCAAATCCGCTGATTCCCTGAATAAAGCTGCCTGCAAACAGAATAACCATAATAAGCAGTAGTTCCATCATTTTTCGTCTCTCCTCTGTCTTCACTGCGTCAATAGTTCTTCCGCCCGTTATGTTACACCTTTTTCTCCTTTTTTTCGAGTCCCAAAGCCGCGCATAAGAGGGTTTTCGACATAAAAAAAGAAGCAGAGCCCATATCAGGCTGCTGCTTCTTTTTGTTTATATTATGATACTGGCTGGGCTTGTTTTACACCTGAAGTAATTTCCACTGTACGTCTCGCCTGGTGTTTTACAGCTTCTTCAATGTTTTCTACGATATTTCCATCCTGTCCTACCGTTGCGCTGGTTCCGTATGGGTTACCGCCGGTCGTAAACGTAATTGGATCAGAGTAGCCCGGCGATGCAATGATTGCACCCCAGTGCATCATGGAAGTATAAAGAGCAAGGATAGTTGCTTCCTGTCCGCCGTGCGGGTTGCTCGCAGAACTCATGCCGCTTACTACTTTATTAACAAGTTTCCCCTGAGCCCAAAGGCCGCCGGTCATATCAATATACTGCTTCAGCTGTGCCGGAAGGTTACCAAAACGAGTTGGCATGCTGAAGATAATGCCGTCTGCCCATTCCAGGTCTTCTGTAGAAGCTGCCTGAATGTCTTTTGTTGCTTCGTAGTGCTCTCTCCAGGCCGGGTTGGAATCAAGTGCTGCTGCCGGTGCTGTTTCTTCTATTCTTAGAAGCTTTACTTCTGCTCCTGCTGCTTCTGCTCCTTCAACTGCCCACTTAGCCATCTGGTGGTTTGTACCAGTTGAACTATAATAAATTACTGCAATTTTTGTGTCTGCCATTGTATCATCGCTTCCTTTCGAATTAAAAATATCAAATAGACCCATGTTTTTTTCTCCACCTTGCCTGAATTTGTACTATCACTGTTATCAACAGATTATGCAGTCTGTGTTGAAGAAATACTCACCTCCTATAAAAGTAAAATGTCTCTATTTTTGAAGGGACAGTCCCACTCTTTTTAAGAGGGCAATAAACTGTTCTTTTTCTTCCGGGCTCAGTACGCTGAATATTTCTGTAATCTTCTGTTCGTGGGCCGGGAAGATCTGTTCTATCTGCTGATAGCCTTTATCTGTTATCTCAGCATAAACGATCCGGCGGTCTTTTGGACACCGGACTCTGTGCAGCAGTTCTTTTTTCTCCAGCTTATCAATAACGTAGGTCATGCTTCCGCTCGTCAGCAGAATTCGTTTTCCGATATGCTGGATAGGCTGTCTGCCTTTATGGTAAAGAAGTTCAAGCACACCAAATTCCGTAGGTGTTAACCCGTGGGACTGAATGTCTTTTCTCACTTCTTCTTCCACCGCATGCTGGGCTCTTGATAAAACGATCAAAGACTTCAGCGCAGCAGAAGTTTCTACCTGTTTGTCTGTCATAAGACTCATATCCTTTTGTTTATGTCTCGAATTCAATTATCTTGAATTAAAGATAATTTACCATACATTACAGATTCATGCAACTTTTTCTTTGTTAATAAATAGTGCATTTCTCTTTGTATTTCGGTACACTGAAGGAAAAGTTTAGCTGGAGTGGGATGAAATGGGACTTCTTTTCAATATATTACTGCAGATTATTCTGCCTGTATTTATTTTATTGTTTGCAGGAGCACTGCTGCACCGCATTTTTCAATTTCAGCTGAGTACGCTTTCCAAGCTTCTCACTTATTTATTTCTGCCAACCATCATTTTTACGAATATTTACGAAAATGAAATGGAAGCCGGCCTGCTTTTAGAAATAGGCGGCTTTTTATTTTTGCAGTTTCTTGTTCTCGCTGTATTGACTGCGTTGTTTGCTAAAAGCACAGGGATGGACCCAAAACTTGCCGCCACATTCAAAAACAGTGTGGTTCTCAACAACTCCGGCAACTTCGGTATTCCGGTAAGCCAGCTCGTCTTTCAGGCCAATCCCATCGGTTCGTCCATTCAGATTATTGTGATGATGTTCCAGAATATTCTTACCTATACATATGGCATGATGAACTCCGCTTCAACGAACGGTCCGGGTGCCGGGATGATTAAAGACCTTTTTAAAACCCCGATCATTTACGCTTTATTTCTCGGATTTATCTTTTACGGCTTTTCTATTCCTATTCCCGACTTTCTGTGGATTCCACTTCAAAACCTTGCGGACGGCTTTCTTGCAGTTGCTTTAATTACATTGGGAGCCCAGGTCGCCTATCCAGCGCTGAAACATTTTTCCTTTCTGTTCTTTACCGCTATTTTCGGGCGTCTTATTTTTGCTCCGATCGTCGCTTTTTGTATTATCATGCTTCTTGGCATCGAAGGAACCGTCGCCCAGGCTTTATTTATTGCGAGCTCCTTCCCTATGTCGCGGAACAGCGCATTGTTTGCACTTGAATACGATAATTATCCGGACTATGCGGCTCAGGGCGTTCTTATCTCTACAATGCTCAGCAGTGTCACGGTAACTATCGTTGTCTATCTGTCCGAACTTCTTTTTTAAACAGTATAAAAAAAGCCACCGGAAGCTCCGGGGCTTTTAAACGACGCATATTTATCTTCTTTTCCTATTCTGTAGTCATTTCCAATTCTTCGACCCGTTTTTCTACATAGCGCTGATCTTTCTGGGCATGGAACGTTTCCGCTTTTTCCACGACCGCGCCGATATTGTATTCCGGAATCTGCGCATACTCTTCGTACGCCCGTTTATCAAGCAGTACGTTCCCTTCCGGCCAGTAGACGGCAATGTTGCTTTTCGCAATGTCCTCAAACTTTGCCGTGCCCTGGTAGGTACCAAATTTATTGTAGGTGACAACCGCTTCGCCTTCTTTAATATTTAACACAGCGGCGTCTTCCTCATTCATAATAATTGCATACCGGTCCGCGCCATTAAAGGCATCCTTGCTGCTGTAAATCATCGAATTAAACTGCTTTCCCCGTCGGGACGTCACATAGAAGTTTCCTTCCGTCCGGCGGTTCTCGGGAATATCAATGGCAAACAGCGTTCCTTTTCCATCCGGCGTCGGGCATATACCGCCTTCGCAGAGCCAGGCACCGCCCCACTGGAATACGTCTCCCTGCTCTTTCAAATGCTGGATCCCATCATAATTTGGGTTGGCTTTCGCAATTTCCGCACGTATTTCATGTGCTTCCTGGAAATTCATCTTTTCGCTCGTCTCCGGACGGATCCGCGCTGCCAGATCTACGTATATCTCCCACTCTGAGCGTGCCTCTTCAATGCGCGGTCCTTCAATTTCCGGACTGAAGTACACCATTCTCTCCGTGCTTGTGGACGTGCCTCCACCGGGCTGCTCGTATCTTGTCATAGCGGGAAGAACAATGACTTCCTCCTGGGCATCGACTAACGTGGACGTATTAAAAATGATGTCCTGATGCACGCGGAGCTCTACGCTGCTTAGAATATTTTCGATCGCATCCGGGTCCGGCATCGTTTCCAGAAAGTTGCCGCCGCTCGTAAAGAACAGTTTCAGCTTTCGCTCATGATCGTCCGGAAGTACTGCATTCTCAAGTGACTGGCCGATCGTGTCCCCCTGCCATCTCGGAATATCAAACCCCCACAACTCTTCCAGTCTTGCTGCATTGCTCTCCGTGAAATCTCCTCCCGGAAGCACAAATGGATCTGCCCCCATTTCTCCGGATCCCTGCACTCCGCTGTGACCGCGGATCGGCATCACTCCACAGTTTTCGCGTCCAATAAAGCCTCGGAGCATAGCCAGATTGGCTACCTGGGAGATGTTGTCGGTCGCAAAGCGATGCTGCGTCAGGCCCATGCTCCAAATAAAGATACCTGATTTGGAATGCGCGAGCAGCTCGGCAAATTCAGCAATTCGTTCCTGCGACAGGCCGGAAGAAACCTCCAGCTCTGCCCAGCTCTGTGTCTGCATGTGAGCCTTTAGTTCCGCAAAACCATTCGCATGTTCGTTCACATAAGCATGGTCAATGGCGGAACCGGGCTGCTTTTCTTCCATCGCAAACCAATGCTTCATCACGCCGTTCATAAAGGCGATATCCCCGCCGATATTAACCTGGTATACGTCATCTACAATCTGCGTGCCAAATACGGCGCTTTCCGGGATAGAGGGAATCCAGTATTTTTCCATAGCCGGCTCCCGGTATGGGTTAATCATAATAATTTTCGTGCCTGCTTTTTTGGCAGCGTACATGTATTTCGTCGAAACGGGCTGGTTGTTTGCGGCTACACTGCCCCAGAAGACAAGAACGTCTGAGCCGATCCAGTCTTTGTAGTTGCAGCTGGATGCGCCGATCCCAAGCGAACGCTTCAGCGCCGTTTTACTTGGAGAGTGGCAGATGCGCGAGGCGTTGTCTATATTATTTGTGCCGATAAACCGTGCCATTTTCGCGGCCGTATAATACACTTCATTCGTTATGCCCCGGGCCGTTAAGTAAAACGCCATCTGCTTGGGGTCAATTTCTTTTGCTTTGTCTGCGATACGATCCAGCGCTGTATCCCAGCTGATACGGGTGAATTTTTTCTCCCCTTTTTTACGGGAAAGCGGAAACGGAATCCGGCCGAGTTTTCGAAGCTGGGTGCTGTCGAGCTCCCGCATCTGGTCCACATCTTCCAAAATGTCTGTTTTCATGGCCGGTGCCGTATTCAGACGGAGCACATTTAGTCTTGTCGTACAAAGGTGCGGTCCGGAAAGCGTCTGGTCATAAAGACCGGATACGCCGAGCGCACAGCCGTCGCAGACTCCCTTTGTCAGAATACGATAGGCGTAGGCGGCATTGTCTTTATTGTCCCATGCTACTTTCATCGTGTCGCGGATATGATGGGGCTTCACCTTGCCGAGTCCCATAGGCGTTAATCCCGCCCAAAGACTTGGCGTTACTTTTTTATCCAATTTTACTGGTCCTGTATGTTTTGTTTTTCCCATTTCTTCCACCTCTTCATATGTAATAAATGCATGTTGGGAGAGCGCTTTCCTTTAATCGTACAGGCAGTTTTTCCGTTAAAACAAAAAACCACCGTACCTCTCCCTAAGGAAGAGATATACGGTGGTTGAGTCTTTAACAGGAACGCTGCCAAGTGCCTAACCTGATTTTTGTTATGCTTTTAAAAATTTTTCTTCGATATTCTCATCAAATACGAAAATCGACATGCCAAAGTCTCGTTCAATATCAATATCGACGAAAAGCTCTACAAATTTACACTGCAGAAACTCTTCCATTTCGACGGGAGGCGTCTTCCGGTATATTTCCTTGACCATTTCGGTTCTGGCTTCCCGGAGCATGTGCCGGCCTTCGTCTGAACTGGAAATAAATTTTTCGATCGGAGACAAATTGCCTTCCATTTCGCATATCGCCCAGTTTTTACAAAACGTAGTCTTGATCATGCTTGGTCCTTTGCCCATATGTTTCTTGCGGAACGAACGGACGAGATTACTAAATTCTGCTTCATATTTATGCATTGCTATGCCAATCCTTTTTTGTTCAGCTACGTAGAATCCTATAAGGATTTAATCGAAATGTCAACTCGCAGCTTTTGCTTTGACCGCATTCTCTTTTTTGAGCTTATTAATATCAATGCGGATCACGAGGGAAACGATCAGCGCTATGACAAACATCCCTCCGAAAATATATAAGGTCGCTGCATAGCTTGATGTGGTTTCTCTGACCCAGGCAGCCAGGTTAGGACCGACAAGTCCTGCTGCGGCCCAGGCTGTTAAAATATAGCCGTGAATCGCGCCGAGCTGTTTGGTTCCAAACAAGTCGCCGATATAAGCCGGGATCGAAGCAAACCCTCCACCGTAACAAGTAATAATTAAAAACAGTACGGCCTGAAATAAAATCGCTGCTGTAATACTTGGCAGAGCGAAAAAGGTAACAATTTGAATGGCGAAGAAGGCCGTATACACGTTCGGACGTCCCATATAATCGGAAATCGTCGCCCAGGCAATCCGTCCTGCCCCATTGAAAAATCCCATGATGCCAACCATTGTTGCCGCCGCTGCTGCAGAGAGTCCGGCAATTTCCTGGGCCATCGGAGATGCTACTGCTAAAATGGCAATACCACAGGTTACATTAATAAATAACATGATCCACAAAAACCAGAATCGTCTTGTTTTCACTGCTTCATTCGCTGTGAGCTGCGATAAATCAGTCGTAACCCGACCGGAACCACCCTGCTGGTATTCCGGCATATAACCCGCCGGCGGACGCTCTAAATAAAGAGCAGATAAAATCATGACAATAAAATAAACACTTCCAAGAATAAAAAAGGTGCCGGAAATGCTAACATTTTCAATTAAATTCGCCATAATCGGGCTTGCAATCATCGCTGCAAAACCAAAGCCCATAATAGCGAGTCCAGTGGCCAGACCGCGTCGGTCCGGGAACCATTTCACGAGTGTGGAAACCGGCGTAATGTATCCAACCCCAAGTCCAATTCCTCCAAGAACGCCATATGTAACATAAAGCAGAGCCAGTGATTCAATCGATACAGCAATACCGGAGCCAATCATGCCTGCTCCAAAAAACGATGCTGCCACCAGACCGGATCTACGGGGACCGTGCTTTTCTACAAAGTGTCCCATGAATGCGGCAGAGAGCCCAAGGAACAAGATTGCTATACTAAATGTGATCGATACTGCACTTAAGTCCCAGCCATACTGCTCCATTAAAGGATTTGTGAATACACTCCAGGCATAAACTGATCCTATTGAAATATGTATGCCTACAGCAGCAAGAGCGATGAGCCAGCGGTTTTTTGTTTTTCCCATTTTTTTCTCCTCTTTCTTTTATTTCATAGTATAAAACCGGCGTACGGTACTAATAGCGGTGGAATCATTGCTTTAAAACAGAAAAAACGCCGCCAGCTCTCCAAAAGGATACAAGTATCCCTTAAAAAAGTCGGACGACGTTTAGTATTAAGCAGGTATGCGCTACTTTTCCACCAAAGGTAATCGCTTACAAATGTGCTGCAAATAAAACCGATAACAGGATCGCTGCCTCGGAATTTTATCGCTTCACGTGCATGAACTTCGTATAAATCATATCTTGTTTCTGCTGAAAGCACAAGAGAAATTTAAGGCCGGCGGAATAGTTGTTTCCTTTTCATGAATGTGTTTTCATTAAGATACAGCTCCTACGAAAAGAGGTATGCCCATGGCTATCGAACAGTCAGCAGATAAAATGAGCCTGACGCGGACGATCGTCCGCTATAACCAGGAGGCTTTTTCTGAAATAGAAGACAGCATCGTCACCGAATTTCCGCTCACGATTTATGTAAATGGGGAAGAATTTGCTACGATGGTCTGCACCCCCACCCATTTTGAAGAAATGGTGATTGGTTTTCTTGCTTCCGAAGGCGTAATCATGTTTTATAAAGAGATTGCTTCGCTCGAGATTGATGAAAGCAAAGGATTTGCCTACGTGCAGCTCGTAAGCGGCAAAACGATGCAGCCCGCGCAGTACTCCAAGCGGGTCATTGGTTCCTGCTGCGGCAAAAGCCGTCAGTTCTACTTTCAAAGCGATGTCAAAACAACTAAAACAGCGGTATCCGCCGTTACTCTATCCGCTTCGCAGTGCATCCGTCTGATGAAAACGATGCAGGAGGAAAGTACTTTATTTAAAGGCACCGGCGGGGTGCACAATGCGGCTATCGGTACGCCGGAAGAGCTTATCGTAAGCCGGACTGACATCGGACGCCATAATGCTCTTGATAAATTGTACGGCTACTGCCTGCAGAACCAAATTCCCGTCCGCGACAAAGTACTTGTTTTCAGCGGACGCCTATCTTCAGAAGTACTGACAAAGGCTGCCAAAATCGGTGTCGGTGTCGTGCTTTCCAAATCAGCTCCGACCAATCTGGCGATTGAACTGGCTGAAGACTTGAACATTACAGCCGTAGGCTTTATTAGGGGGCAGTCTTTTAATATTTATTCCCACCCGGAACGTATCCATCCATAAACAAGGAGGTTTTTCCATGAGTTCCTGCAGTATTGACCACACCCCGAAACAGGTAAAAGAAAAGCTGAACAGTCAGCGCGGCTTTATGCCGGAAGAGGTTTCCCAAAAAGCAGATGCGCTGCTGCATGAAGAGCTTTCCCAGGAACGACTCAATGAACTGTTTCATCTTTTAAAAAAGTATGATCTTGCAGCTCCCGAGGAACAATCGGAGCGAAACGAAGCTATTATCAACCTGGCTGTATAATGTTCGCCTTCCATTCACAAAATGGAAGGTTTTTCTTTTCCCGCCGGGTATCATTTCGATTACACTAGAAAGAAGAACATAAATTGATCTTGAAGAAGAAAGGTTGCTTTTTTATGAAACGTACACTCTTTGTATTCCTTCCCCTGCTTCCTCTTTTTGCTGCGTGCACTCCCGCCGCTGAAGAAGATACGATAAATATTTATGCCGCCACAAGCCTTCAGGACTCGCTTGAGTCCATGGAAGAAGAGCTTGAAACGGCTCTTGGCGCCGATGTTACATTCATTTTTGAAGGCTCCGGCATTCTTCAAGGCGAAATAGCGGACGGTGCGGACGCGGACATTTTCTTCAGCGCATCAAATGTTTCGATGGATGCACTTGAAGACGAGCAGCTGATCGATCAGGATTCCAGAGAAATCGTTCTCGCCAATGAGCTGGTCATGATTGAAAACGCCGGAGAGCCTGAAAAACTGGAAGGGCTCGATGATTTAACGACGGATGCGGTTGATAAACTGGCCGCCGGCACGCCAACCGATACTGCCGCAGGAATCTATACCCAGGAAATGATGGAATCTCTTGGTGTTTATGATGAAATCGTCCACAAAATTGTTCAATCGCGCAATGTGAAAGAAGCGGTACTCTTTGTGGCAAGCGGCGAAACGGAAACCGGCTTTGTCTATGCAACAGATGCTCCCTCCACTGACCAGGTGGATATCGTAACGGCAGTGGACCCCGACCTTCACTCTCCGATTGAGTATCCTATTGCACTTACCACAGACGGTGCAGAAAATGAAAATGCCCGCGAGGCGTTTGATTATCTTACCGGTCCGGAAGCAGAAGAAGTATTTGATTCCTACGGTTTTCTGCAGCCCGAATAAAAACAGCCGCCCTTTTTCCGGGCAGCTGTTTTTTTATTTCAGGCAGAGAACACCAGTTTAATTTTTCGTATATTTTTCAAAAAAGGCGAGTACACTTTTGTATACATTGATTTCGTTTTCTTTTTTTGAAAAGCCGTGGCCTTCATCTTCCAGTACGATATATTCTACAGCGGACCCTTTCTCTTTCAACGCTTCTACGATCTGGTCCGATTCTGCCTTCACGACTCGTGGATCATTTGCTCCCTGGATCACGAGCATCGGCTTGGTCATTGAATCCAAGTACGTAATTGGCGTATCTTCCGTAAACTTCGCTTTATCTGTTTCCGGGTCGCCGACCCACTGTTTCATAACCGGCTTCCAGTGTTCCGGCACCGATTCCACAAAGCTGAACAAGTTGGATACTCCGAAAATATCTACAACGGCCTGATAATAGTCCGCGTGTCGGCCGTGCAGCAGCAGGGCCATGTAGCCGCCGTAGCTGCCGCCCATCAATAGAATCTTATCTTTGTCTGCATATCCCTGTTCAATCATGTAATCCATTGCTTTTACATTATCAAGCCTCGGTCCATATCCCCAGTCACCTTCCACCATTTTCATGAAAGACAGGCCGTAGCCTGTGGAACCCCGGAAGTTAGGAGCAACAATGCTGTAACCCCGATTCAAAAGAAGCTGGAACAGCGCCCGGAACATCTTCCGCTCAGATGCCTGCGGCCCTCCGTGCGGCCAATGGATCAAATACCCGTTATCCACGTCCGGCTTTGCTTTAAAATACAGTGCTTCTATTTCCAGTCCGTCGTAGGAAGGATAACGGATGACGTCCGGGTCTACGAGACTTTCTTCTGCAATGCCGGGCACTTTAAAAGAAGTCAGCCGCTCCCAGTCCGGTGTTCCGTCAGCCAGCTTAAAAATATTAAACGGCTCAACGGCACGGCGGCCCATCAAATAAACCGATCCGCTTTTCCCTATCGTAATCTGCTCTATTACATCCACCGGCGTTTTTATTTTATCCAGTGTTTTTTTCTTCAGTTCATACACATACAGCCGGTCTTCTACGCCGAGGGAAGCAGACAAATACAGCTTTTTTCTATCTTCATCAAAATGAAGGCTCGAAAATTCCCCTTCCGGCGCATCCAGAAGCTTTGTAAACTGTTCGTGTGCCACATCAAAATGAGCCAGGTAGGTAAAGTCTTCTCCGCAGTTGGTGAGCAGGTAGATGTCCTGCTCGCTTGTAAACACGATATCCGACACCGTGTGCTGCTCCCCGCTTTCCGGCGTGAGCTGGACTTCTTTGTCTCCTTTAAGCAGATAGCCCAAAACATATGTATTGGCAAAATGGCGGATAAACGCAATCGTCTGCTCTTCCGGGCTGCGTGCCGCAAAATAGGTGGCGCCGCCGCTTCCTTCGATCACCTGCTTTTCCGTATCGCTTTCCAGGTCATAACAGTACGTATTCAAAAAAGTCGCATTGTCTCTCGTCGTTGTATAATACAGGCGCTTTCCGTCGTCAGATAGAGAGCCGAAGAAATGTCTTTCTCCTTCCGCGGTACGAAGCGGGACGAGCTGTCCTCCCTCCGGCGGCATGGCGTACAGCCGGCTGTTTTCATCTCCGTCTTCATCAAAGCTCACGACGGCAAAATCGGAGTTTTCTGCATAATGAATGCCGTGGCAGCTTTGGTTAATGAACGTAAGCGGGTAGGGAAACGTATGAGGCAGGTCCATTCCCCAGATATTAAATGCTCCGTTCATGTTGGAACTGAACATGAGCTGGGATTCTTCTGTATTTACAGCAAATTGCTGAATGATTGTTGTCTGGAAAAACTGTTCGGCTTTCGGTTTATGAAACGATATCATATAGCTTCCCCGCCCTTTTTTTCCGTATTTTTTGTCTTATCCGCCGCTTACCGGTGGAATAAAAGCAATCGTATCCCCATCAGAAAGCGTATCCTCATTTTCGGCAAATTCTTCATTTACCGCTGCCATCGCCTGATCCAAAGAGACAAGCTGGTACTCTTCTTTCAGCCATGTTTTTATTTCCTGAACTGTCAGACCTGCTTTTGGGGCTTCCAGCGCTTCTGTCCCGGCTTCGTCCTGAAGGCGGGCAAAAAACAACACTTTAATCATTTTTATTTCTCTCCTTTGTCAGGGAAACCTTTTTCATAAGGAGTGTTCTCCAATTGGTCTCCTATCCATTTCGTTCCATCTTCCCAATATTCCTTCTTCCAAATCGGCACGATTTCTTTAATGCGCTCAATCGCATATTCGTTTGCTTCGTAAGCGGCTTTCCGATGCGGTGAAGAAACGGCAATGACGACAGCAATATCCGAAATATCAAGCATTCCGGTGCGGTGGGTGATCGCTGTAATAGCCCCCGGCCACCTTTCTTCAATTTCACTGCCGATCTCTTCCAGCTTTTTTACGGCCATCTTTTCGTACGCCTGGTATTCCAGCCGCAGCGTTTTTTTTCCGTGCGTCATTTCCCGGACCGTGCCTATAAAAGTCGTAATCGCTCCGCAGTTGCGGTGTTCTACCTTTTTTATAAGTTCTGCCGGGTCAAGCGGCTGGTTCGAAATCGAAAATAACGTGTCCTCTGTCATAAAGCGTCCCTCATTTGATTTATAATAAATTCCATATACTGCGGGCTTTCCTCTATAGAAAACACTGGAATCTCTTTGTCTGTCAGGTTTTTGTCCCAGGAAATGAAACAAAGCACCTGTTCACTGTCTTTCAGCAGATTCATATCTGCTTTTGTGCGGATCATAACGACTTTCGGGTAAGCGGCTTTCTTATAGCCTTCCACGAGTACAATCTTCGGATCGAACAAAGCCTGGGCATCAATTAAGCGCTCAAGGGACCATCCGGCACTCGGTGATTGGATATGAAGCATGCCGCCTCCCTCTACAAATGCAGCAGAAGCACCTGCTGCCAGGTGCTTTCCACTGTCTTTATCTTCCGGGATGTCCGGCGTGCCGCCGTGCCCGTGATGTTTAATTGTTCCCGTACTCCATCCCATATCTGCAAAAGCACGGATCAGTTTTTCGGCAAGTGTCGTTTTGCCGCTGTTTTGAAAACCGGTTATCTGTAAGACGGGACGATGCTGCTCCACGGCCATTCACTTCCCTCTGTATCTTCAAGCAGAAGGGTATCTACTTTCATTCCTTTTTCATAGCCTCTCGTGCCCCCGGGCAGAACAATAAATACATCCGCTCCGGCAATTGACGTGACCGATCCTGATTTATCAAGCCCCGCCGGCTTCACGTACACTTTTCCTTCTTCTACATACGAAGACGCGCGCACGAAACGGGTAAACGGGTTTGCTTTTGGAAAGTCCATCGCTAAAAAGGCGGACTGTTTTTTCAAGTGCGGCCGGCTGCTTTTCATCGCTGTTCTCATTAGTGGGCGGACAAACAGTTCGAATCCAACGTAGCAGGCGGAAGGATTTCCGGACAGACCAAACAGTACTTTACTGCCTGTTGTCGCGACTGTTGTCACACTTCCCGGACGCATTGCTACTTTATTAAACAATACTTCCGCTCCCAGACTTTCGAAAATAGCCGGCATGTAATCGTAGTCACCAACAGATACACCACCTGTTGTAATTAAAGCATCCACATCCTGCAAGGCCTCAGTGGTCGCTTTCAGACAGTCATCAAAGTCATCGTTAAACTTCCCGAAATACACTGCTTCACCGCCGGCTCTTTCCACCTGGGCAATTGCCATGTATGCATTGCTGTTTCGGATTTTCCCTGGTTCAAGCGGTTCTCCAGCTTCGAGCAGTTCACTGCCTGTAGCAATAATGCCGATCCGGGGTTTTTTCGCTGCCGGCACTTGGGCAAAGCCGAAGGTGGCCAGCAGCGCTGAAATACCAGGATTGATAAATGTACCTTTTTTCACGAGTGCTGTGCCTTTTTTGGCATCTTCTCCCTGAAAAGAAATATTGTCATTATGCTTAATCTCCCGTTTCAGTTCTATCGCGGCAGAATTTATTTCGTTTACGAGCTCCAGCATGACAACTGCGTCACAGCCGTCGGGAATTTGGGCACCGGTCATGATTCGGACCGTTTCGCCTTTTTCGACCGGCCGTGAAAATACTGATCCCGCACCGATTTCACCAGCTACAGTTAACGTAACAGGATGGTCTCTTCCGGCTCCTGCTGTATCTTCTGACCGCACGGCAAATCCGTCATATGGTGATTTGTTAAAAGGGGGCACATCGTGATCAGCTGTTAAATCTTCAGCCAGAATACGTCCGTGGGCTTCTGCGAGCGGAAGCATCTCCGTTTCAGAAACCAGTGTCTGTTTCATGACGGATCGTACCGCATCTTCTACGGGCATTGGTTTTCTTTTTTCCACCATTCGGCATCTTCCTTACGATAAAAAGTATTTTTCATAAATTGCTTTGGCCTGTTCTACTTTCTTTGTGCCGTGCACGAGTACCCGGCCGTCCCGGAATACGACCAGACGATAGTCCGGAAGCACGCAGGACAGCAGGTAAGGGTTTTTCTGGACCCGGCCATGCCGGCCGAGCTTGGTTTCCAAATACGTAAAATCGTATGAACGGGTGGTTTCGGGACGAATCTGTACCGTATCCCTTCCGCAGAGCACCGCCATTTTCGTATCATCTGCGCCGGCTAAATGCGCGTACGCCGGTGAAGTCCCGCAGGAAGGACACGTATCTTTTTTCGTTTTGCCTACTTGAATGGCATGATGCTGATTTTTCCAGACGTCAAACAACGTCAGCTTTGTCTGCACCGCCTCTGTTCGTCCGGAAAGAATCTTCAGGGCTTCAGCGGTCTGATACGCGGATGTCATCTGCACCGCCGGGGCAATGACCCCGTCTGTTTCACACGTTACGCTGAACGCCGGAATGGCCGGCAGAATACACTGCAGGCAGGGCGTGTGCCCCGGTAGAATCGTAAAGCTCATGCCGTAACTCCCGGCACAGGCGCCGAATACCCAGGGAATCCCGTATTTCTGGGAAAGATCATTTAAAATAAACCGAATATCAAAGTTATCCGATCCATCGATAATAATATCCAACCCCGGGGCAATGTCTTCGAGCTTTTCAGCGGTCGCATCCATCACTAAGCTGTGAATCACCGCGTCGCTGCGAATCGCCAGCAGGCGCTCTTTGGCTGCGATGGCTTTCGGCATTTTGGCTTCTGCTTCTTTTTCTCCATACAGCTGCTGTCTTGGAAGGTTGCTCCATTCCACATAATCTCTATCGATAATCGTTAATTCTCCAACTCCTGCGCGTACAAGCGTTTCGGCAGCAGCGCTGCCAAGTGCACCTGCGCCGAGTATAAGCGCGTGCTTTTTCTGCAGATCAGCCTGCCCGTCTGTTCCGATGCCCGGAAAGAGTATCTGCCTTGAGTATCTATCATTCATTCTGTTCTATCCTCCGATATAGGACATCTCGATTTTTTTACGGTTTTTCACCGTTTCTTCGGTCCGTTCCTCTGAATAACGATCCGTCCTGCCATGCCATACCTGTTCAATAAACTGTCTGACTTCAGCCGGGGAAGCCCCGCTTCGAACAAGCGTTTTTAGATCAGTGCCGGTTTCGGCGAACAGACAGGTAAAGAGTTTACCGTCTGCAGAAATTCTCGCTCTCGTACATGTTCCGCAAAAAGCATCCGATACAGAAGAGATAAAACCTACCTCCACGTTGGACCCTTCATATCCGTAGCGGTTGGCGACTTCGCCGAGGTACTCACGCTCAAGCGGCTGCAGCGGTGCAATCGTGGATACCATTTCCAGCAGCTCTTTTTTTGTGACAACCTGTGAGAAGTCCCATCCGTTCGTCTGGCCGACATCCATAAATTCAATAAATCGGAGCGTCACGCCAATATCTTTGCAGTATTTGGCCATTGGGATTACTTCCTGGTCATTGACCCCTTTTCGAACGACCATATTAACTTTCACATGCAGTCCTGCATCCATCGCGGCCTGCATCCCTTTCAGGACAATATCCGGCTTCACTTTCCGGCCGTTCATTTCCTGGAACACCTGTGGATCGATCGCGTCCAGACTGAGATTAATCCGCATCAGGCCGGCCTCTTTTAATGCTTTAGCCTGCTTCACTAAATGGACGCCGTTTGTTGTAAGAGCAATATCTTCAATTCCTTCTATTTTTACAAGCCGTTCTATCAGCTCGGGTACATTCTTTCTAAGCAGCGGCTCGCCGCCTGTCAGTCTTAATTTTTTTACGCCGAGTGCAGCAAATTCTTCTGCCAGCATCGTAATTTCTGAAAAAGACAGCAATTCCTCTTCCGGCATAAAAACATAATCATCCCCGAAGATTTCTTTTGGCATGCAGTACGAGCATCTAAAATTACAGCGGTCCATAATTGAAATGCGCAGGTCCTGCAGAGGCCTTTTGTATTGGTCGAGCGTCGGGCTTTGCTTTAACATCTTAATCCCCCCTGCGAATAGATAAAAAAATCCGGCCCGCCGCTGGTTTATTAGAGAAAGGCCGGCATGTGTTTCCTCCACAGCTGAAACATCTGAGGAGGGTATATATGAATTTCCAGTCGTTGAAAAGGCTTCCAACCCTGTATGCATTCGTTAGCTGTATTGTATCCTGTTCGATCAAGTCCGGCAGGATATAAAGCTGTCTGGATTAGGTTCGATCGATGAGAAAAAACAGCACCGTCATTTGTTTTAGTATCTTTATTCGGAAAAAAGCTGATAGAATAATAAACAGAAAACAGCCTGCACCTTCTTTAGAGACTTATTCTAACACATATGGAGAGGAGAATTAAAAGAATGCACCACGAAAACGACGTACGTTCTTTAAGGGCAGCCGTTCTGACGATGTCCGATACACGAGGAAAAGCAGAAGATAAAAGCGGAAAACTGATTCATTCTTTTCTTGAAGAAGCCGGATTTCACGTTCAGGCCTACCGCATTATCAAAGATGACCGCCAGCTTATTGAGCAGCAGCTTAAGGAATGGGCGGAGGATCCCATGGTTCAGGCGGTTATTATGAATGGAGGCACCGGTGTATCTCCGAAAGATGTAACATATGAAGCCGTCGCCTCTCTGCTCGATAAAGAGCTGCATGGATACGGAGAGCTGTTCCGAACGCTCAGCTATGAAGAAATCGGCGCTAAAGCATTGTTCAGCCGGGCGATCGGCGGCAGTATTGGCAGCACCGCTGTGTTTGCACTGCCGGGTTCGAGCAATGCCGTCCAGCTGGGCATGGAAAAGCTGATTATTCCTTCTCTTCCCCATTTGATCGGAGAATTAACCAAATGAGCATTGCCGCAGCCGGAGCTGTACTTGCCGGGGGACGTTCTTCCCGGTACGGCCTGCCGAAAATGTTTGAGCTTCACAACGGAAAGCCGCTCTATCAGTACAGCCTTGACGCTTTTAAAGAAGCCGGCATTGACGACAGATATATTATTACAAATGAGGAGCTCGCCGACCGATTCGACAGCCGCCTAGCTTCGATCATTATAGAACCGGATCCGTTTTCCGGACCCCTTTTTGGGCTGAAAGAAGCCCTCCGTCATGTGGAGCCGGAGAGCTGGTTGTTTCTTTTAGCTGCCGATATCCCGTTTGTTACCTCAGAATTTGTTGCTTCTTTGCTTAAAAAGGCAGAAGCCTCCATAAATAAACAGGCAGTTATTCCAGTGTCCGGCGGCCGGATCCAGCCGCTGCACGGGTTGTATCATTCCTCCTGCCTGGCTGCAGCGGATAAGGCCGGCCAGGAAAACAGCAGCATGAAAGCACTCCTTGGTGAAGTCAGCGTCCTGTACGCAGAATATCCCGAGGACCAACAGGATTTTGTTAATATTAACCGCCCCGAGGACTGGAAACGCCCGCCACAAAAGACAGGCCTAAATAAAAGGAGCAGTAAAAACAATGAATGAATTTACACATTACAACGAATCAGGGCGCGCCCGCATGGTCGACATTTCCGAAAAACACGAAACCAGCCGGACCGCCACAGCCCAAAGTATCGTTCATTTAAGCGATGAACTGTATGAAGCCATTGAAAAGCAGCAGTTGAAAAAAGGCGATCCTCTTCATACCGCCCAGCTGGCCGGCATTATGGGAGCCAAAAAAACATCCGATCTTATTCCGATGTGCCATCCGATTGCCCTGCAGGGGACAGATCTTACGTTTGCTTATCACCAGGTGGAAGATGGATGGGAGCTGCACATTCTGGCTACAGTGAAATGCAAAGGCAACACAGGCGTGGAAATGGAAGCACTTACCGCTGCCACCACGGCGGCCCTTACTTTTTACGACATGTGCAAGGCGGTCGATAAAGGCATGATAATTAAAGAAACCAAGCTTCTCCGGAAAACCGGCGGGAAAAGTGGAGATTACCAGGCCGCTGAAAGATGACAATACAAAAAAAGAAGCCCTAAGCGGCTTCTTTTTTTGCTGTACTTTTTTTCCAAATAAATGCAGCAGCAAATCCTGCAGCTGTGCAGATAGCTATACCAATGCTAAATGACACGGGGGCTATCATGAGCCAGGGTCTCGCATCCACCATATAAAAAGCCGCTGCCGCACTCAGCGCGGAAATGACCGTGCCAATAAGGGGAGGCAGATACACATTTCCACCGCCCAGGCCGGTATACACTACGGCACTTGCGAGCAGAATAGTATAAAGCGTTCCAAACACATTTGGATCAAGCATCGCATCCAGAAGCTGGGCAGGATGAAACGCTGTTCCATCAATATCTGACGTGTGCATCGGAATCTCATGAGCTTCCGACGATTCGAGCTCCATACTCTTTAATTGAAAGACCGGCGGATCTTCCGGCCAGTTCTGCTGTTCCATGTAGGCAATATAATTAGAGTCGTGAAAAAACACCGGAGAATCGACGTTCATCGATCCTTCCGTAAGGCGTTCGCTTCCCCCATTTTCAATATTAAGAACAAAAAGTTCATACTGGTACATATCTCCTTCTGCCCGGTCGGATGCTGTCGTATAGGCAAATGCCTCTCCGTCCGGGGAAAGTGTTGGCGAATAGACGCCTGAGGGCAGCCTGTTGATCAGCGTCTCGTAGGAATTGGAATCCTCGAGTGAATGAGTTTTCACTATTTCCCCTTCATCCCCCGTTGCGCTGTAAAACAGGGCTGAACCATCGTCAGCGAGGGAAAGGGCGCTCATAACATAGCTGTCTTCTTCGGTAAGCTTGACCGGCTCTCCCCCGCTGCTGTCCATTTCATATACATCAAATCCGCCGGCCGCTTCCATATCTTCGGAGAACCAATCTTCTGTTTCGATCCCAATAAAATACACTTTTTCATCATCCAATGAGAAAATGGCATCTCTTATATGTAAGTTTTCTGATGTTAACTCGGCCGTTTCCCGGGTAAGCAGATTAATTTTATTTAAATAGCTTATCCCTTCGGCGCTGTCTGATAAATAGAGAAGTTCGGTTCCGTCTTCGTTAAAGGAAGGCTGATGCTGATCTTCTCCCGTTCCGTTGGGAATCGGTTCCGGGGTCCCTCCGCTTACCGGGAGAGTATAAATGGAACGTTCCCCCTGCTGAAAATAAGAAAAAGCAAACTGCTCATCGTTTTTTGATAAATCCAGATCGCTGTTTACTCCGCTGTGATAGTCATACGGGTCATTATCCCAGAGAAAAAACAGCAAAAGCAGGCAGGCAAGCAGAACGGCGCTTCCTGCCATCGCAATAAAACTCCACTTTCTTTTCATCTATCTCCGCCTGCCGTTTCTGTAATCCCGTATTTTTTCCGCAGCGTTTTCTTCCAGCTTTCTGCAAGAAGCGGGCTGTGAAGAAGCGTAAGAATGGGTTTATGATCATTAATCGGCTGGTATGTCAGCGTATTAATTTCAGCAATCGAGAAGCCCGAACCGCTTTCCTGCTTCTTTAATGGGCTTCCCGCGGAAACCATTCCTTCTTTCAGCACTCTAAAATAATAACCGGAGAAGCCATTTTCTCTTACAAATAAGGGAAGGCTCGGAATGCCGTGCTTTTCGGCGAGCTTATAGCATGGCTGTCTCGGCTGGCTTACTTGTACAACAGCATCTCCCCATTCATAAATATCCCCAATGCAGACCTCTGTTTCAGGCATGCCGCGGATAAGCAGGTTTTCTCCAAAAGCCCCTTCTTTCATATCCATACCGTGGTGGCTTTTCCAATGCTCATAATGCTCTACTGGATACACACATACCGCTTTATCGGGGCCGCCGTGACTTTTCAGGTCAGCCTGGACATCTCCTGAAAGACCGGTGATAGAAAGAAAAACAGTTTTTCCGCCTACACTTTGTTTGTTAATCCCGGAAAGAATCTGCCTGTCCTTTTTTGAAGAAATGTTCACTGCTTCGCCAACATTTAACGATACAATATTTGATTCCACAACCACTCTCCTCCTCCTGGTGCTGCATGCCAAACCATTTTCAGCTTAAAAAAAAGCCTGTCCGGAAAAAGATCCGGACAGCTTTGATTTTATTTCAGCGCATCCGTCAGAACAGGAACAATCTGCTTTTTGCGTGAGACTACTCCCTCTAATACTGCTTTGTTGTTGGAAAGCGTGACGTTAAATGCTTTTTCTACAGCTTCAGTCTTGCTGCCTACTGCTACAGCAGTAGAGTCACTGTTTAAAATGTCGGTAACGACAAAGACAAACAGATCAAGTCCATTCTTCTGGACAGCCTCGTTCATTACTTTTTCAATTTCTGCCTGACGCTCAAGTACTTCGCTTGGATCGATGGCATTCACCTGGGCAATTTGGACTTTTGCACTTCCCATAGAGAATTCTTTAGCATCCAGAGAAATTAATTCTTCTTCTGTTTTGCCGCTGATGTCGGCTCCGGCTTTAAGCATTTCCAGGCCGTAGCTGTCCGTATCAACACCTGCAATAGCAGCGAGCTCTTCAGCCGCAGCTACATCTTCGTGTGTGCATGTCGGTGATTTAAAAAGCAGGGAATCAGAAATAATAGCAGACAGCATCAAGCCGGCTGTGTTCTTATCGATCTCCACGCCATACTCTTTGTACATTTTGTTCAAAATAGTAGCAGTGCACCCTACCGGCTCGGCGCGATAATAAAGCGGTTCGGACGTTTGGAAATTGGCAATCCGGTGGTGGTCAATGACTTCTTTAATGCTGACTTCCGCCAGGTCATCCACGCTTTGCTGCGATTCGTTATGGTCTACCAGGCTGACGCGGTCTGTTTCATTGGAAACCGACTCCACGAGGCGCGGTGCTTCCACCTTGAAATAATCCAGGGCATATTGTGTTTCTCCATTTATTTCACCCAGTCTTACCGCTTCTGCCTCGTCTCCTGTTTTGTTTTTTAAGGCAGCATGTGCGATCGCTGAACATATCGTATCTGTATCGGGGCTCTTATGGCCGAATACTAGCAATTTACTCATTCTATCTCTCCCTTGTATGTATTTTGGCTGTTTTCACTCTTGTATTTTATCATAAACCCTTTACGAATAATGCAGTCGGGACCAATTTTTATCCAGGGAATCTATTTTTGCTTTCCGCCCCTTTTTAAGCTATACTCGATTAAATAATTAATTACCTAAGTAACTATATGGAAGGATGGGGTTATTATTACGCTCGACCGCGATATTTTTACACTGCTGCACCAGAAAGTCCGCCTCTCCATGAAATCCATTAACTATGAGCTTCAGGAACATTCCCTGTTCAGCTCTCAGTGGAGTCTTCTCTACTGCCTGAAGAAAAATGGAAGCATGACGCAGAAAGAAATGGCAGAATACCTGCACGTGGAATCCCCCACTATCACCCGTACGCTTCTAAAGCTCGAAGAAAGCGGTCATATAAAGCGTCAATCCGGCATTGATAAGCGCGAACGCGTCGTCAGTCTGACAGAGAAAACCCTGGCATGTTTCCCAGCCGTAGATGCAAGTGTCAGACGCCATGAAAGAAACATGCTCTGCCGGCTGTCTGCTGACGAAAAGCAGCAGCTTGCTGTGCTGCTGGAAAAAATCGAATATGCTGAAGAAAGAAGGTAACTCCTGTGTCCTCCACCGCTTCAGAAAAAATCTGGACAAAGCCTTTCTGGATTGCCCTGATTAATAATTTTTTTATATTTCTCGCGTTCTATGCCCTGCTGACGATCCTGCCTATTTTTGTTCTACAGGAACTAGGCGGCACAGAGGGACAGGCCGGCCTCGCGACGACTATATTTTTAGTTTCCGCCATTATTACGAGAGCTTTTGCCGGCCGCATTATCGAAAGCTTCGGCAAGAAAAAAATGCTGGTGCTGAGCGTTCTTTTATTTGCCTTTTCCATGCTTTTGTATCTGCTTGCTCATGAGCTTGTGTTTCTGCTGGCCCTTCGTTTCTTTCACGGCATCTGGTTCAGTATTGCTACAACGGTTTTATTGGCTGCAGCAGCGGACCTTGTGCCTGCTGCCAGAAAAGGTGAAGGCCTGGGCTATTTTATTATGTCCATGAACTTAGCGGTCGTCGCCGGGCCGTTTATTGCGCTGACCGCCGTTCGTTTTGTGCCATATTCTGTTTTATTCGGCGGACTGGCGGCGGTTTCCATTCTCGGATTTCTATTAACGTTTCTTATCCGCCTTCCGGTAGAAACACCTTCGCGGCAGCCTGTATTTAAACAGCTGACTGTCCATGACCTTGTTGAAAAACGAGCGGTTCTGCCATCCAGCATTGGATTTTTAGCCGCGTTTTCCTACGCTAGTGTTATTTCTTTTATTTCCGTTTATGCGGAGTCCATTAACCTGTTTCATGCGGTTAATTTGTTCTTCGTTTGTTTTGCAGCTGTTATGCTTTTGTCCCGGCCGTTTACAGGAAGACTGTTTGACCGGGCGGGCCCCGCTTACGTTATTATTCCATCCCTGCTTGTGTTTTCTGCAGGGTTGTTTCTGCTCAGCACCGTTACGACAACAGCTGTGCTGCTTATCGCCGGCGGCCTGATCGGCCTCGGCTACGGCTCGATTCTGCCGAGCCTGCAGACGATGGCCATTCAGGCTTCGCCTCCCGGGCGGACAAGCCATGCCACTGCCACTTTTTTCATGCTGTTTGATTCAGGAATTGCCGTGGGCTCCTTTGTCCTTGGAACCATTGCTTCACTGATGACGTATTCCTTCGTATATATAATATGCGGAACGCTTGTCCTCGCGACACTTGGCATTTATATGCTCCTGTATCGAAACATGCTTCGCGTGCAGTCTGTCCACTAGACTCTTTTTTGTTTGCTCTTATCAAAAGAGCCCGACTGCCGTACAATAAGAAGAAGCATATTATAGAAAGCAGGAATACAAATGGCAAATGGACAATCTAGAAAAGATATTACCCCCGGTGTAGAGGTTGATATCGTTTTGAAGCAGGATCAGCGGACCGGTAAGACAACAAACGGCATTGTCAAAGATATTTTAACCAAGTCTCCTCAGCATCCGCACGGCATTAAAGTGCGCCTTGAAGATGGAAGTGTCGGCCGGGTTAAAAACATTATTCAATAAACAGTTCTACAGATGGACCTAAAAAAAGAAAGGCTTTCTCTATACTTTAAAGACCGGCTGCTAAAATAAGCAGCCGGTCTTCTTTTATAGGAGACAGATTATTCTTCTCGTTCGTCAAAGACGTTTTTTACTTTTTCCACCACGTAACCGCTTCCGCCTTCATCTTCTACATTTTCAATCATCATAGAAATCAATAAGTCTTCCTGCTCATAATCGTAAGCGACAAACCAGCCGTTTTCTGTTCCATCTTCTCCCTGCTCGGTTTTGAATTCAGCCGTGCCGGTTTTCCCTGAGAGAGTAAGGTCTTCGCGTACCGGTTCGTAGGCGGATCCATTCTCATCTTCGACAATACCCCGCAGTCCTTCCGTAATCACGTCTGCTCCTTCTTCCGGAAGGATATTTTCTTTCCAGACTTCGGATTCTTCTTCCTGTCGTTCGAGCTGTGGAGCCAGCATATCTCCTTCATTTAAAAATGGGGTGTAGGATACTGCTAAATGCAGCGGGGACATCAGCATCTGCCCCTGTCCATAACCGGTATCCGCAAGCAGGATGTCCGAGCTCAACCCTTCGTTGGATATGGCAGACGGCTGCACGGGGAAATCGTAAGGAAACTCTTCATCAAATCCAAAGTTCCGCAGTCCCTCTGCAAAAGCTTCTTCTCCTGTTTCCAGTGCTGTTTGGGCAAAAAAGATATTATCCGATGTAATCAAAGCATCTTCCAGGCTGACCTGATCAAGCCTGTCGGAAACCCGCGTAATCGAATAGCCTCCCCAGCTGCTGTCCGGCTGCCACTGCTCACCGGTAATTGTTTTTTCTTCTTCGGGATCGAGACTGCCCTGGTTCATGCCTACTGCGCCCGTTATTGGCTTAATAGTAGATCCCGGCGCATAAAGGCTGTTGAATTTAGCTGAAAAAGGACGTCCTTCATCTTCGCTTAGTTCTGCGTATTCACCTTCCGGCCAGCCGAATAGATAATTATTTGGATTATACGAAGGCGTGCTTACCAGACCAAGGGTTTCTCCCGTTTTTGGATCAAGGGCTGCCGCAGTACCGGACTCGCCGTCCAGTTCACTGAACAGATTTTCCTGAACGGCTGTATCAATAGACAAATGAACATTTTCTCCGTCTTCTGCCTCCTGTTCAGCGATCCTTTCACTCCCTTCCGTCGTAACAAGAGCCCGGCCCGGCGTCCCGCGCAGACGCTCTTCATAAATATACTCTGCCCCTGCTTTACCAAGGGTTGTGCCTTCGCTGTACCCTTCTCCGCGTTCTTCAAGTTCTTCTTCGGTAATTGTTCCAATATACCCTGTTAAATGGGCAGCCTGTTCCTCAAGCGGGTAGTAACGACTTGTCGTTTCTGTGGACTGCACCCCTTCGACCTCTTCGATTTCATCCAGCGATTCGGACTCTTCCGGAGTCAGTTTTTTAATTGGCACAAACGATTCTTCCGAGACCCATTCTTCCGCCAGAGCTTCTGTAATATCAGATTCCTCCATCTCGAGAAGAGCGGCAAGCTCTTCTGCGGCAGCTTCTTCGTTTTCTGTTTCTCCCGGAACAATGCCCACCTGGTCAATAGACATATTTACGGCAAGGCTGTTATCGTTTCTATCCAGAATTTCTCCTCTTACCGGCTCTATTGTCTCCTCTCTTACTCTTTCCCCACCCTGCAGTCCGGGGAAGATAAAGGAGGGCTCCCAGTTTACTTTCCACTCTTCGTTTCCTTCTGTCTCTTCCTGCTGCCAGGATGCTTCCTCTTCGAACTCTACCGTGCCTGTATTTGTTTCTATCGCTGCTTGGTATGGAAGGGACGGTTCCGCCTCTTCTTCGAATTGCTCCTGCTGTTCTTCAGAATACTCCGGCAGCGTGATACCAGGGTTCGGTACGCCGGCCGTTTCGTACACCTCTCTATGCTGGGCCGTAAATTCTTCTTCCGTCACGGCTTCCTGCGCTTCGGAGGACAGCATCGTATACATTTCTGCATATTCCTGCTCGTTCCAATGTTCCGTATATGTCTGCATTGCGTCTTCTGCTGTTGAGTTATTGCTGCAGGCTGAAAGCAGCAGACTGAGACCGATGATTCCCGCTAGTTTTTTCATATAGGACCCTCATTTTCTAAGTAAATGTGCCTCGATTATAGCATAATCACTTTCAAATTCCTTCCATTTCCCGTGCTTTCTCCTTTTGCCTATTTTTCTTTTTGTCCAGAAAATGGAGTGAGGGGAGTCTATATCGGGTACAGTTTCCTAATACGAAATTCGGGAGGGATTTATTTGACAGACTCATCACATCACGTTCCCCGTTACCCTAAATCACTTTGGCGCGATATTCAGGGACTTCCTGAATTCCCCGCCCTTACAGAAGATTTTGAAGCCGACGTTACGATCGTCGGAGCCGGCACGACCGGGTTAACTGCTGCTTACTTATTGTCTAAGCAGGGAGTAAAGGTGGCCCTGATCGAAGCAGGCCGGATTCTTGATGGCACGACCGGCTACACGACGGCTAAAATTTCTTCTCAGCATGGGGTTATGTACGATGACCTGATTACCAATTTTGGTTTGGAAAAAGCACGCCTTTACTATGAAGCCAATGAAGAAGCTTTAACATTCATCAGAAAAACAGCGGAAGAACTGGACATTGACTGCGATCTGACGACAGAGAATGCCTATGCATACACGACAGAAAACAAAAGTGTCTCCAAGTTTGAAAAAGAATTAAAAGCATACCAGGATATTGGCATTAATGGTGGAGAGGCGTTGAATGAAGTAGAACTGCCTTATTCGGTGGAAGCAGCTTTAGTTATCAGAAACCAGGCCCAGTTTCACCCCGTTAAATTTTTCGCCGGCCTGATTCCCTCCATTGAAGCAAACGGGGGCCGAATCTTTGAACAGACGAGAGCTGCCAAAGTAAAGAGTTCTAAAAATCCTTCTATTGAAACCACTGATGGTTGTACGATCCAGAGCAGACACGTTATTGTAAGCTCACATTTTCCTTTTAATGATGAAGAAGGCCTTTATTTCTCCAGGCTTCATGCCGAGCGGTCTTATACACTCGCCGTTACGACGGAAAAGAAACCTCCTAAAGGAATGTACCTCAGCGTGGATTCCCCGGGAAAGTCGCTTCGTTACGCCAAATCAGCTGACGGAAGCGACCTGATGATTCTTGGCGGAGAAGGCCATACGGCCGGAAAGAATAAAGAAAATACCTTTAATAACTATGAGCGTCTCCGGGATTATGGAGAAAAGCATTTCGGCATTACTTCTATTCCGTACCGCTGGTCGGCGCAGGATCTTATTACACTCGATAAGGTGCCTTACATCGGCCCGGCGGTCACCGGAAAGCCAAATATATTTGTTGCGACAGGCTATGCCAAATGGGGCATGAGCAACGGCGTCGCAGCCGCCCTGCTGCTTAGTGACCTCGTCCAGGAAAAAGAAAACCGGTTTGCGGATCTGTTTGACCCAAGGCGCACAAAGCTCAAAAAAGCGGATGCACTGTCCTTTTTCAAAGAGAATATGGACGTAGGAAAAGAACTTATAGCCGGCAAGCTTCACCGCAAAGATCGAAAGCTTGAGGAATTGGAAAATGATGAAGGCGCACTGGTTACCCAAAAAGGGAAAAAAATCGGGGCCTATAAAGACGAGAACGGTCAGACCCACATGGTATCAACAACCTGTACGCATATGGGCTGTGACGTGGAATGGAACAATGCAGAACGGTCGTGGGACTGTCCGTGCCACGGTTCACGCTTTTCTTATGATGGCAGCATATTGGAAGGACCTGCGGTCACTCCTTTGAAAAAACTGGATAATAACTAACAAACAGCCGCAGAGCATAAGCTCTGCGGCTGTTTTATATCTGTGGCGCTTTTTTCAGCCAAGATTTTTCACAAGACCCAGAGCCATAAAGCCGTTACCTTCTGCGGTCATCGGATATCCAACAGGAAGCGTGCGGCGGATAAGCTGGGCATAAAGCTCCGGTTCCGTAATCGGACGTTCAAACCCGTTTTCGGCAATATTATTCAATAAAGCGAGTCCGCCGGCGACGTGAGGCGCTGCCATCGACGTACCGGACAGCCTGGCGTAGCCTCCATTCAGATAGGTGGATAGGATGTTGACGCCCGGCGCCACTAAATCAATTTCATCATTTGTATTTGTAAAATCAGACAGCTGTTTACGAAACGTTACGGCTCCTACCTGAATAACTTCGTTGTAGGCTCCCGGGTATGCAAATTCGTCTGTATCGATATTTCCATCCCCTTCATTTCCAGCCGCGCAGACGACAGAAATACCGGCATTGACGGCATTTCTTACAGCCTGATGTAACGCAGGAATGCTTTCCGGCCCGCCCAGGGACATAGAAATAATCCGTACTTTCTGTCCTCCGGTTCCTCTCCACGTTCTCGCGTAATCTATAGCCCGGACAATCCAGTCCATCTGTCCGCTGCCATTTCCTTTTAAAGCTTTCAACACAAGAAGATCGGCTTTCGGGGCAGCGCCGACGATGCCTCCGCCATTTTCCGATGCTGCGATGGTTCCTGCCACATGCGTTCCATGCCCGTTGTTATCCGTGTAGTTTTCCGAATCTCCTCTGAAATCATCTGTGAAATTCCGGCCTCCGATAATACGGTTTCTTAAATCAGGATGCGTCTGGCAGCCTGTATCGATAACCGCAATCACATTGCCGCTCCCCTGATCTGCTTCACTCCACAACACCGGAGCTTCTACGAGGTCTATGCCCGTTGGAATGGTCGATGATACGTGAACGTGCTGTTCGTGCTTAAACGGGATTAAATGAACGTTTTTCATATAATATCCTCCTCTGTGAACCAGCCTGCCTGCGCCGGTATACTATCTAAAGGGAGATTCAGACGTATTCAACAACCTGATCACGAATATAGTGTTTTATGCCCAGGTCAGCCGGGTACTATGAGTAAGTAAGCACTAATAAACGGGATGATGATTCACACTTTATATAAAGGAGTTTTGTAAATGGGACACTATGTAGATGTAGAAAAGAATGTACAGCTGTTTGTGGAAGACCTCGGAGAAGGACAGCCGGTCGTTTTTATTCATGGGTGGCCTGTTAATCACAAGATGTTTGAATACCAAATGAACGAACTGCCAAAGAAAGGCTACCGCTTTATCGGAATTGACCTGCGCGGTTATGGTAAATCCGATAAGCCCTGGGCTTCTTATGATTACAACACAAAAGCAGATGATGTAAAAAAAGTTATCGATGCGCTTGGACTCGAAGACGTAATTCTGGGCGGTTTCAGCATGGGCGGCCCGATCGCCATTCGTTATATGGCAAGACACAACAGCCACAAAGTGTCCAAGCTTGTACTCATGGCTCCGGCGGCTCCAGTGTTTACCCAGCGTGATGATTATCCGCACGGACTCGAGAAATCGGGAGTGGATGACATAATCAATAACTTAAAATCAGACCGGCCGGTTATGCTCGAAGAATTCGGCAAAATGTTTTTCGCCGGCGAAATATCCGATGCCTACGCCCATCATTTCCACAGCCTCGGCATGGAAGCTTCCTCCTATGGCACGATCCACTCTGCCGAGTCGCTCCGCGATGAAGATGTGCGCGGGGACCTTTCGTCCATTAACGTGCCAACTTTAAGCCTGCACGGCCGTAAAGATAAGATATGCCCCTTTGATTTCTCCCTGGAACTTGAAAAGAGTATCAGCGATTTTACTTTAGTACCTTTTGAAAACAGCGGCCATGGTCTCTTTTTTGAAGAGAAAGAAAAATTCAACCAGGAGCTTCTTTCCTTTTTCAGTAAATAAAAGAATTAAAAACGCTTCTCTCCGATAAAGGAAGAGAAGCGTTTTTTTGTTTTCTAGAAAGGTCCCCATTCAATACCATGGGCGATCAGCAGAAACACCGCGCCTATTAAAAACCAGGCGATGATAAGCGGCATAATAAATTTTGCCCATTTCCACCAGGAAATGCCTGCGGTAGCGAGAACAGCCATGAAGTATCCTGACGTAGGAAAAATAATATTGGAAATCCCATCTCCAAGCTGGAAGGCAAGGATTGCTGTCTGCCGGGTCGTGCCGACAATATCGGCAAGCGGGATCATAATAGGCATCGTAATCAGCGCCTGGCCGCTTCCGGATGGAACAAAGAAATTAAATAATCCCTGCGTGCCAAGCATACCAAGTACGGTTACCGAAGACGGCATCGTGCTGACCACGGAAGCCAGTGCAAAAATAATGGTGTCGATAATCTGGCTTTCTTCCATCACGACCGCTACACCACGGGCGATCCCAATAATCATTGCCCCCATCAGCACTTCCCTGAATCCGTTGTTGAAACTGTCGCTGATTTCATTACCGGACATACCGGCAATAATTCCAACAATAATCCCCATTGCCAGGAAGTACCCGGCGAGCGCCACAAAATCCCATTGAAATTGAAGCACTGCAAAGACCATCCCTGCAAACATCAGCAGGGCGGTAATGCCGGCAATTTTTTGTCTTGTATTCATAAATATCTTTTCTTCCTGCACGTCATTGTGTTTCCAGAACTCTTCTGCTTCTGCCGCAGCTATTTCCGGATTTTTCTCTAATTTTCTTGCATACCGGAGCAGAAACAACACGCCGGCCAGAATAATAAAGGAAAGAACGAGGAAGCGGTAAGCTGCTCCGGAATACATCGGCAGATCCGCAATTTGGTGGGAAAGGCCGACCGTTCCCGGATTGGTAATAGCGCCCAGAAAACCTCCCGACGTGGCAATGAGTGCCACACCGGCTGCCATCATTTTATCGTACCCCAGTTTAATCATCAGCGGAATAAGAATCGGTATATACACCAGGCTTAATTCGGGCGTTCCGACAAACGCCGCAATCATGGAAAATACCACCATCAGAATAGGAATAATTAATTTTTTCCTGTGCTGGAATGTGGTCGTTAAGTACTGCACACCAAATTGGATCAGGCCGGTTTCTTTAAAAACATAGAACGCGCCTCCAATCATGAAGGTAAAAAAGACGACCGGCGCTGCATCAATCAGCCCCTGCGGGATTGCAGTCAGAAAATCCATAATGCCGATAGGTGCGGCATCAATATAGGAAAACTCTTCTGCGTTTATCATTTCCCGACCGCCCGGACCTTCTATTCTTTCATACTCCCCCGCGGGAACAATATAAGAAGCTAAACTCATAATAGCGATAAACAAAATAAGAATCACGTATATATGCGGAAAGGAGAACCGGCTTCCTTTTTTCGGAGAATCAGAAGTTTCTATGTTTTTTTCAGAAGAGGGTCCCGGCTTTTTAGCTGACTGCATATGAATAAATCCTCCTTGATTTTAAGCCAATAACGGCTGTTTTTGTTTTGTATAAATGTCCAGTGCTGCCCGGGCGGCTTCGCCTTTGTGAACAGCGGCGCCTGCATAAATAAGAGAAGCCTCCAGTCCCATCAGAACCTGCAGAACATTTTCCTGCCGGCAGCTGTAGCCCATCGTACCGATCCGCCATATTTTCCCCTGCAGCGGACCGAAAGATGAAGCAATTTCAATGCCAAACTGCTGCAGCAGAAAATCCCTGACCTCGTCTCCGTCTATTCCTTCAGGAATAGTAATACACGTTACGGTCGTAAGCTTCGCTGCCGGGTCCCCAAACAAGGTAAGTCCCATAGCTTCCAGCCCGGCTATCAGCGCCTGCTCATGGTAACGGTGCCTGCTGAAGCGCTCTTTGAGTCCTTCTTCCAGCACTACCTGCAGCCCTTCGTGAAGCCCGTATATCATATGTGTCGCTTCCGTATGGTGGTTCAGCCTGCTTTCGCTCCAATAGTCCTGAAGCTGCGTCAGGTCAAAATAATTGCTGTGGATCCTTCTTGGATTGGGGGTTTTTTCCTTTTGTACAAGCCCCTGCTCGATGTTTTTCCGCTCGGCTATTACCTTTTCCACCCGGTCGTTATATGTCAGCGGAGCAAGCCCGGAAGGCACGGAAAGGCATTTTTGTGTACCGCCGATAACTGCATCAATACACCAGTCATCCGTTTTTACATCCATGCCCGTTACAGTCGCTACGGCATCTACCACAAGCAGTACATCCTGGGAGCGGCACGCTTTTCCAATCGCTTCAAGCGGCTGCACGCGTCCAGTGGACGTGTCGCCATGAATCATACCGACTATTTTAGGATCCACCTTTTTTATTTCTGCAATAACATCGTCCGGATCAAATACCGTACCCCATTCGGCATGCATGCGGAATACCTCGGCCCCGCACCGCTCGGCGATTTCTGCCATCAAATAGCCAAACCGTCCAAAGATCGGAATCAATACTTTATCCCCCGGTTCAATCAGGCTGCACATGACTGCTTCAATACCTGCTCTTGACGTCCCATCCACCGGAAACGCCCATTTATTTTTCGTTTGGAAGGCCTGACGCAGCCGCTCCATCGTCTCATCCATAATCGACGTAAAAGCCGGGTCAAACTGGCCCAGCATACGGTTGGACATCGCCTGCCTTACCCGTGGATGAACCTCAACAGGTCCCGGTGTCATGATGGTGCGCTGTGGTATGTGTAATCCTTGCATCATGGTAGTTCCTCCTCTTATTCTGCCAGCCTGCGAATGGTTTCCAGAAGTACATTCGCGCCGTTAATACAGTCCGCCTTATCGCTCCATTCATCCGGATGATGGCTGATCCCCTGTCTGGAGCGGACAAAAATCATTCCAAATGGGACATGCTCCCCAAGGAGTAATGCATCGTGGCCGGCACCGCAGTTCATTTCATATACTGGAAGACCCGCGGAAACGCAGCTGTCTGCGATCATTTTTCTAATCTCTTCGGAGCAGGAAGCCGGCTCCACCTGCTTGGTTATGTGGTGTTCTATGTGTACATTCCGCTTTATCTCCTGTGCCTGAAAGCACTGTTTCACGCGGGAGAGCATTCGCTCTCTTTTGGCTGTATCTGTATGACGGAAGTCAATGGAAAAGGCCGCTTCTCCCGGAATAATGTTAATTCCGTCTGGATATACTTTTAGCTTTCCTACTGTACCAACTCCGCCTTCGTCTACAGCAGCCTGTTCCACCTCCAGCATCACTTCAGCCATCGCCAGGGCCGCATCCGAGCGGATATTCATCGGTGTAGCTCCTGCATGATCGGCCATTCCTTTTACTTTCACCTGAAGCCACAGCGGCCCCTGGATGTCTTTTACCACGCCTACGGAAAGCTGCTGCTCTTCCAGCTGCCTGCTTTGTTCGATGTGCATTTCTATATATGCTTTGACCGTTTCCGGAGCCCGGACAGCTTTATGAAACTCAGCAGGATCAAAGCCTGCCTGCTCATAGGCCTCTCTATACGTCATGCCCTGATCATCTTTAAGCTTCAATGTGTCGTCGCTTATTTTTCCAAACATTCCTCTGCTGCCGGTATAGCCGGCCCCGAAACGAACGCCTTCCTCGTCTTGAAAAGAAACTACTTCTATGGGATGGGTTATAGGAATTTCCGCTTTCATTAACGCTCTCACCGCTTCAACAGCGCCTATTACACCAAGGGTCCCGTCAAAGGGACCGCCATTTATGACCGTATCAATATGGGAGCCCGCAATAACCGCGGGAGCACCAGGAATACTTCCTTCCATTCTTCCAATAATATTGCCTACATTATCAACCCGGACATCCAGGCCGGCTTCTTTCATGTATTCGATCAACCGGCGTCTTGCTTCCATGTCTTCAGGTAAGAGGGCCAGTCTTGTAATGCCGCCTTTGTTATCCCGCCCGATCTGCCGGAAGGCCATTAGTCCATCCCAGAGCTGTTTTTCATCTACTTGGCATACAGCCAGCATCGCCTTCACTCCCGTCTTGTATTAGTTGACGTAAGTATAAGTCGAATTTTTCAGACAATCATTGTTTACCTTGTCCAAAAAAATTATATTCTATTGGTTATTCAGACCAGTAAAAATCAAATATACTTTTTCGTATATGTCACAAAGGCGAAAGTATCGTTTTCTCTTAAACGGCCTTATGGCAGATAATATGACAAAAAAATAAGCGTCCGCTGATGGACGCTTATTTTTTGCTGAGTTTTATTAACCGTGAAGCCGTTACATCAATGCCGCTGCTGTACAGAAGGTGAGGATGGGATACTGGTTCAGCGAAGTGGTTGGCCTGAAACAAGTCATTTTGCGATGCTTTCCAGCTTCCTTTCTCCAACGGCCAGGGTGTATGGGCAATCCGGCCCTCAAATAAGCCGCTTCTGCCTCTGCTCGTGTAAAAAATATATCGTTCTGTTAACCAATGTTCCAGGCTTCCCTTCTCCGCGTAAAAGATCTCTCCATCTCCTTTGTACACGGCGTCAAATCTTGTGTACGTATTCCTTCGCTTATGGGCAAACTGTATCCACTCCGGCGTGGAGGACACAGAAAAATCTGCCTGGTAATAAGGGATCGCGAATAACTTCTTTGCAAGGTAGACGCCCAGTGCTGATGAAGCATCCAAATTAAAAAAATAAACACCCTTTTTTTCATTCAAAGTGACATAAGTGCGCAGGTTCAGCTCGGGAAAAGCAAGCCCGGTCCCGTCCGGCATTACAGCCGGCCGAATATTTTCCATTAGAAAAGGCACTACTCCCAAATAAGCCCTTCCGTTAAATGTATCGAGCTGCAGCCCTTTGGGAAGACGAGCCTCCACTTCGATGGGATCCCAGTCCCAATGCGCAAATAGAGCCTTCTCCCACCTCATTTTTAACAGCCTTGGTTCCATAGGATCAGCTCCTCATTTCCTTTTGGTCCTATAAGTATAAAAGGAAAAGCAGCTTGTAGACAGGATCTTGCTTTTAATTTACGCAAATTGCTTGCAGTTGCCGTTCACGAGCAGTATTATAAAAATATTATATCTTTAGTATTGATACTTTTTACCTAATTAATATTTAAAAATTTCCAAATATTGACGATATAATGAGAAAACAACTATGCTTACTTGTTAACGGAGGGGATTATGGAAGCATTTACCGGATCATATAACTACTGGATTGTCCTTTTATCTGTTTTTATCGCTTCTTTTGCAGCCTACTCCGCCTTGGATTTAACTTCACGTGTGATTCATTCAAACGGCTGGAAGCGCAGAATTTGGCTATATATAGGTTCTTTTGTAATGAGCCTTGGCATTTGGTCTATGCATTTTGTCGGCATGGTGGCGTTCGAAATGGATATGCCCATGGTGTACAACCAATGGATGATGATACTTTCTTTTGCTGCGGCCTACATTGGGTCCCATATTGCCTTTTTTACGATTAACCTGAAATCCAGGCTGAATAACCGACGGCTCGTCCTGGCTGGCTTGTTTATGGGAGCTTCCATTTCTGCCATGCATTATATTGGAATGGCCGCAATAGAAGGCTTTACGATTTCATACGATTATGTTCTTGTCGCTTTATCTATTCTGGTTGCTGTTCTTGCTTCCATGACTGCTTTGAAGATGTTTTATGAGCTGGCCATGAGGGATGCTTCCTTTACATTATTTTTATATAAATTAGTCAGTGCGGTATTGATGGGCATTGCGATCAGCGGCATGCATTATATTGGAATGAATGCTGCATCCTTTACAGGAGACATGAACCACGATCATTCCGGCGGCATTGACTTAACGACGACTGCTATCATTGTGAGCGCCTTTATTGTAATGATTCAGTGCTTTTTTGTAGTTGGTGCTTTTACAGATAAACGCCTCGCTTCCCAGACGGTCATGCTTTCTGATAATGAACACCGCTATCAGTCACTGCTTGACCACAGTATTGATGCTATCTTTACGACCGATCTTAACGGCAGGTTTACGAAGATGAATAAATCCGGTTCCCGGCTGATCGGTATCCCCGAGCACAAATGGAAAAATGTTAACCTGTCCTCAGTATTTTCCGGAGAAGAAATGGATCATCTGTCTTATCAGTTCCGAAAAGTAGTTTCAGAAGAAAAACCTTCCAGTTTTGACTCTATTATTCAATCTAAAGACCATCCCGTTCATTTAAACACCACGTTAATCCCAATGTATTTGGGCAGTGAACTTGAAGGCATTCACGGGATAGTCAGGGATATTACCGCCCAGGTGGAGGCTGAAGAAGAAATCCATGCGATTGCTTACACTGATCAGCTGACCGGCCTGCCGAACCGCCGCTATTTTGTTAATAAGATTGAACAAACGCTGGCTGTATCTACTGAAAAAACCGTTTTATATTTTCTCGACCTCAATCGATTCAAGATGATTAATGACTCGCTCGGTCATTCTGTAGGAGACCTGCTCTTGAAAGGTGCTGCATTGCGGCTGCAGGAGTGTATAGATGACAGGGCTGTCCTCGCCCGGCTCGGCGGAGATGAATTCACCATTCTGCTGCCTATAATAGAGCATGATAATTATCCGACCGAAGTAGCAGAATCCATTATTAGAGCATTCGAGCAGCCCATCCAGGTTCTCGGCCATAACCTGTATATGTCCCTCAGCATCGGCATTGCCGTAGCACCGGAAGATGGAGAAACTTCAGATGAATTAATGAAGCATGCAGATATAGCAATGTACGCAGCGAAATCAAGAAGTAAAAGCACCTATGCGTATTACCACGCCAGCCTTTCTTTAAAAACGGAAACCATGCTCAGGCAGGAGCAGGAATTAAAACACGGTATTACAAACAATGAATTTTTTCTAGCCTATCAGCCGCAGATCAGCTGTATTGATCGTGCCATTGTCGGTGTAGAAGCACTGGTCCGCTGGAGGACAAAATCAGGAGAAATCAAAAGCCCGGGCGAGTTTATTCCACTTTCCGAGGAAACCGGTTTGATTATTCCTTTAGGAGAAGTTATTCTCGATATGGCCTGTCGTCAGGCGAAAAAGTGGGAACAGGCAGGCTCTCCTATCCAGGTTTCTGTTAATCTCTCGCCCAAACAGTTTCAATCCGACGACATTGTTGATTATGTAGCTGCCGTGCTGCACCGCTATGACCTTTCCCCTTCTCTGCTTGAGCTTGAAGTGACAGAAAGCATGACGATGGATCATATGGACCGCTCCATCGGCATTTTGAATAAATTCAGGGATTTGGGTGTGTCTTTATCTATAGACGACTTCGGGACGGGGCACAGTTCGCTTGCTTATTTAAAAGAATTTCCTATTCAGCGGTTAAAAATCGACCGCTCATTTATTAAAGACATTCACTCCGACGACCGAACAGAAAAAATCACCAGTGCCATTATTGCGATGGGACGTCACCTTAACCTTTCCATAACGGCAGAAGGGGCGGAAACAGCCGAACAGGTTTCCTACCTCGAAGATCATCACTGTTCGGATATTCAAGGTTTTTACTTCAGCAAACCGCTTTCTCCCATGGAAATTGAAGCCAACTATTTTGCAAACAAGTCAAACGGCTCCATCTCTTCTTAAATCCCTATCCGTCCGGCCTCCAGAAGTAATCGGGGGCCGTTTTTTCCCATTATCCGGACTTGTCACGGCAGCGGCAATAAGCTTATGATAAAACTAAGCTTTGGCAGAACAAATAAAGTAAATGAAACGTTTAAATAAAAAGAAGGAGTTTTTCCAATGAAACGAATTGCCGTATTCTGCGGTTCAAAAATGGGAAACAGCCCGCAATATAAAGAAGCCGCTTCGGCCCTTGGGTCACTGCTGGCCAGGGAAGGCATCGACATTATATACGGTGGTGCCTCCGTTGGAACGATGGGTGCCCTGGCGGACAGTGCGCTTCAGGAAGGCGGAAACGTCATTGGCGTTATCCCGCAGATGCTTGAGCAGAGAGAGCTTTCCCATCAAGGATTGAGCGAACTTTTTATTGTAAAATCCATGCACGAAAGGAAAGCAAAAATGGAAGAACTTGCTGACGGATTTATTGCTCTTCCGGGTGGCCCCGGCACGCTGGAGGAACTAGCAGAAGTGTTCACATGGGCCCAGCTCGGAGCACATAGAAAACCTGTTGCCCTGCTGAATGTTAATCATTACTATGATCATTTTTTAAGCTTATTTGCACACATGCAGAAAGAAGGCTTTCTCGAAGAAAGCCAACGCTCCATGCTGATATATAATAACGACGCAGCAGCGCTGCTCGCCGGCATGCGCTCTTACGAGCCGCCTCATGCCGCTCCTATTATTGACAGCTCTCAAACTTAACGAAGAAATGGAAATTTGGAAGGATCGTCCTGATGCTGTTCGAAGTATTGAACAGCCGGGGCGATTCTTTCTTTTAAGTCTGTGCATTCAATCCCTGATCCTTCCAGGTCCTGCCTGGCTCTTCTCGTATCAAATGATGCTTTGTATTCAAAGTAGTCCAGCGTTTCTTTGGGAATGCCCAGCTTTCTGCGTAAGGCTCCTGTAGACAACAGCATACGAAGAAGACTTATCGGGACTTTACGCTTTGGTTCGGTGCCATGTATTTCAAGAGCAAGCATACGCTGAATTTCTTTCATTTTATAAGGATTTGGATCCGTCAGGTGATACGTATGATTTTCTCCTATGGCTTCATGCGCCAGATAAAGCGAAGCCCGGATGACGTAATCAATCGGCACAAAGTTTCCTTCTGCTTCCCCGCTTCCCGTATACCCTCGAAACGCAGCCTGTGTTTGGTTCCGCATCGCTTTAATTAAATAATAAAACCCATCGAACTTATCCGTTTCTCCCGTTACAGAATCCCCCATAATAATACCAGGGCGTATAATCGTCACCGGGACGGTTCCCCGCAGCATTTTTTCTACAAGAAATTCCCCTTGAAACTTCGTTTGTTCGTAATTATTTTTAAAGTACTGCTGTTCATTAAGCTGGGATTCAAAAATCTTCCCTTGTCGCTTTCCCGCTATGTAAGCAGTGCTGAAATACGTATAGCGTTTTAGATGCGGCAGCTGTTTTACCCAGTCATTCACCATTCGTGTGCCTGTTACATTGACCGAATAGGCATAATGGTAAGAGACCGCCAGATCGTATACTGCCGCCAGGTGAAAGACGTAGGTCACCTGTTCTTTTATCTGTTTTTCATACGCAGAATCTATGTTTAAACCGGATTTTGTAATATCACCGGGAATAACCTGAATGCGGGTACGTGGAAATTCCCGTGCTTTTGCTGTCTCATTTGCTTTCTCTTCTGCCTCTTCCAGCTTGTCCGGGTGTACGAGAAGATAAATCGACTCGGTATCCGGTTTTTCTTTAAGCAGCTCACGAAGCAGCGCTCCTGCTACAAAACCGGGAAAACCTGTAATAAAATAAGAATTTTTCACGGAATTTCTCCTTTTCCTTTTTATTTTCGTTAAAAACGGGTACACATTTTAAAGAGGAGGGATGACACAATGGCAAATGAAGAAACAACAGCTCAAAAGATGGAAGCAACAACAGAAGAAGCGTTCAAATCTTTAGAAGAAGCAGAGGCGGCAGCTAAGCCGAATCATATTATCGTTTCTAATGATAACGGGGTAACATTTCTAGTTATTCCTGCTGAACGCAAAACAGTAGCGAATTCGCTCGGTTATGACGTACACGAGTAATTGTGAAATAAAAGAAGCTTCTTTCTAGGACTCATTAGAAGAAGCTTCTTTTTTTGCGTTTTTGTACGGACTTTTTATGACCGTCCCAGCAGGTATTTATAAACAGCCTGGGTGCCGCTGTCTTCTTCGCCTGCTTCTGCCATCGCTTCATATACTTTTTTAGAGGTACGCAGGCCGGGTGTTTCAATGCCGAGCTCTTCTGCTGATTCAATAGCAATTCCCATATCTTTAATAAAGTGTTTTACATAAAATCCCGGAGCATTATCTCCTTTTATCATTCTTGGAGCAAGGTTTGTTAAAGACCAGCTGGAAGCGGCGCCGGTGCCGATACTTTCGAGAACCTCTTCTTGATTGAGGCCGGCTGCTTTAGCATAGACCATGGCTTCGGCCACGCCCATCATCGTGGACGCGATGACGATCTGATTGCTCATTTTCGTATGCTGGCCTGCCCCTGCTTCGCCCTGCCATTTGATATTTGATCCCATCGCTTCAAATACGTCTGTCAGTGCGTCAAATGCTTCTTTATCTCCGCCCGCCATAATAGCAAGCGTGCCTCCCTTGGCACCGATGTCTCCACCTGATACAGGTGCATCGACAGCGTGGATATTTTTCTCTTTTGCCTGGTCATAGATAGTCCGGGCAAGTTTTGGTTTGGATGTTGTCATATCAATAACGTAGCTCCCCGGGCCGGCTCCTGCCAGAATTCCTTTTTCTCCAAAGTAAATTTCTTCTACGTCTGAAGGATAGCCGACCATGGTAATGACAACATCTGCCTGCTCCGCCAGTTCTTTGACGGTTGGAATCCATGAAGCGCCTTCTTTAATCAGGTCTTCTGCTTTTTCTTTTGTCCGGGTGAATACGAGCAGCGTATAGCCTGCTTTCATTAAATTCGCTGCCATGCTTTTTCCCATTACCCCTAAACCAACAAAGCCGATTGTCTGCAATGTACGCTTTTCCATAGATTCAGCCACCTTTTCGTTAATTATGTATTCTAGTTTTGTATACCCTTCCATGCGGGAGTCTTAAAACCCTTCTTTCTAAAAAAGACAGAGAAGGCTTTAATATCTCTTACAACGGCTGGATCACCGGTTTTCTTTCTTTATAGTAGCGCCACTCTTTAAAGCCTGTCTCCTTGAGCACCTGCCGGACTTCTTCCCATTCATCGCCTACGCGCTCCGGCACGTGGCTGTCAGATCCAAATGTTACCGGCACACCGTAATGACAGGCCATTTCCAATATACCTGCAGAAGGATACCATCCTCCGCAGTATTTCATTTTCCCGGAGGTATTCACTTCAATCGCTGTTTCTGTTTCTGCAATCACCTTCAGCGTCTGCTCTATTTCCGGAGTGTACAGCTCTGCGATATAAGGGAAATACCCTTTCAGCGCATCAATATGTCCTAGAATATCAAACATGCCGCTCCGCGCGGACTGCTGAATCAAATGATAATATTTATTTTTCACACGGAGCATCTCTTCGTCTGTCATGTCCTTCCAACGGTCCTTATCAAAAATGTTCCTGTCTTCAACGAAATGAACGGAGCCGATAATGTAATCAAGCTCGTATTTAGCATATGCATGCTTATACGTGGAGGCTGCTTTCGGGAAGTAATCTGATTCCACCCCTGCCAGCACGTCAATCCGGCCTTTGTATTTTTGTTTCAATGCTTCTATTTCCTGTATGTACCCTTCAAATTCGCTTGCTGCCATTGTTATGTGTGGATAAGGGTGGTCTGTTTTTTCGGCAAAATAAGGAGAATGATCGGAGATGCCAATAACCTGAAGACCCGAATCCACTGCCGCTTTAATATAATCCTCCATCGTTCCTTTCGCATGTCCACAGCGATAGTGATGAGTATGCATATCAAACTTATTCATAATATCCCCTCCTGTATGTAGTTTAGCAGATATCCGGCCTCTGTTCCCAGCGACTATTGCTTTTGTTGACAGAAAAGGAAAAATCATTATATATTCAAGGAAGTTTATAAGGAAAGGATTTATGTAGAGTGAAATGGAGTTTTGGCTTAACTATTATGTGGACAGGTGTCTTCATATTAGCTGTGCTGTTCTTTGTTGATAACACTGACCTGATGGAAATGACGGAAAATCCTTTTCAACCTGAAGTCTCAGCTGAAGAGATTATAGAATTAAATGGACTGCACCCGAGTGTGGAAGAAAAAAGAGACCGCGTAATACGCCGGGCAGGAGCAAGAGGAATAGATATCGTTATTACAGAGGAGTACCGTACCGAAGAAGAGCAGGAGGCGCTGTATGCGCAGGGCCGAACCGAACCCGGTCAGATAGTAACAGGGGCCCGCGGAGGAGAATCCTATCATAATTATGGTCTTGCCTTTGACTTTGCTGTACTTGATGAAAATGGAGAAGTTCACTGGGATATAGAGAGGGATGGAAACGACAGCGGCACTGCAGACTATAAGGAAGTCGGAGAGATAGGAAAAGACCTTGGGCTGGAATGGGGGGGAGACTGGCAGGGCTTCACGGACTATCCGCACTTTCAGCAGAGCTACGGCTGGAATATCAGCGATCTGCAGCGGGCGGAAGACGCTTTGTAATACCTCTCCGTTTTTTTGACTAAGTGTTCTCTTCATACCGTCCTTCTTTGTACCAGTAGAGCACTTGAATGACCAGAGCAATCACAACGATGAGAACCATCCATAAATAATTGACGTAGCCCGGACGGAAGATGCTCAATATTACAACAAGTCCCGCAATAAACCACGCCATATGCTGGGCATTTTTCCACATGGAATTCCCTCCTATTTGTGCGTCCTCCATCCAGTATACTCTCTTTTGGGAACAGACAAAAACCTTTCCACTCAATAGCGGAAAGGTTCTTTACTGTTCTGTTTTTGTTTCCATTTATAGATTCCCCAAAACGCTGTAATAATAAAAGCAGCAAGGGACACGATAAAGCAGATTCGGAAAAACGGCGGGTAATAAACAAATTCAATGGTATTTTCACCGGGTTCAATTTCTGTACCAAGAAAAGCAAAATTTGACTCTAGCACGTCCCGGGTTTCTCCGTTCACTTTAACATTCCATCCCAGCTCATGAGGAACCGGAAGCGTCAGATGCGTGTGATTTTCTGTATTATCAAATGCAAGCTCCATACGATTTCCATCTATGGTAACCTCTTCATCTTCATGGGTTTCAGAAGATACAGCCTGTTCAAGCGTTTCATAGGTTTCGCCGGCCAGTCCGAGGTTTTCCAGCGTATAGCTTCCTTCCGGCATGCGGATGGAAACAGTATCTGCACTCTCTACACGGATCGTAATGTCATTTACATCCGTCCGGTATAAAGAAGTATGCGATTTACGGTCTGTCTGAAACTCATTCACATCGAGCGGGTAACCAGGGGCCGCGTGATCGTTTTGCTCCAGATAAAAGGATACATAGAGATCTTCCCATGCCTCCGATTCTTCTCCAAGTACAATATCCAGACCGCCTTCTTCTTCTGTGACAGTCAGCTGCCCCTCATTGTACTCGCCGTTAACCGGCACGACTTCTGCTTGTTCCAGAATATCAGGGCTGTTGTTGGGAACCTCGGCAGACTCATCCGGATTTTCCAGTACAATACCTGAGAGCATGGCCTGTTCGCGTTCGGGAATTGAACGGTTTAATGCTTCTTCCCTATCATAAATCGTACTCGACGTCTGCACAAAAGGCAGAATGTTCGTATTTTCATAGATTACATAGTTGTCGCTTTCCATGTATTCTTCAAAACCATACGGCACGACTTCATCTTCTTCCTCTTTCGCATGCATTACATACTTTCCGCGAAGCTCGCTGTATAAATTCGCCCGGTCCCCAAAACCGGAATAACGGCTGACGCTTTCACTTTCCATATCAATTTCCAGGTCTTCATAATACAAAAACAACATAGTCTGATTCTGGATACTGGAATACGCACTTGTCCCGTGAAAACCTTGAATAAAAGGAATATTGTTTCTTTCGTCTTCCCCTCTCCAGTCAAGCCGGGGCATCGTCGTTTCATCCCGGGCCTGGAGACGGTCAATCAGTTCAATCTGTTCTTCATTCATATAGTCTCCGCTCAGCATATATTCACGGGTCACCTGATCTACATTATTGCCTTCGTGAAATTCAATGCGCTGATGGTTGTTCAGCACGAGAATGTTGCCGATCATAATAACCGCGAGCAGCGTGTAGCCAAGAACCGGATTGCGGAACCAGCCAAACAGCACAAATACTACCGCTATGACTGCAGCCTGAATAAGTACCAACATACCCTGGTTCGTATCATTATCTGCTACATCCCCTGTTACATACATGAATGCATACATCACCATAGCCAAAATGCCTGCCGTCAGCAGACGGCTTTTTTTCACTTTAGTCAGCAGCTGCAGGCCAACTGCGGTCATGCCGCCTATTGTGAAGCCAGCAAGGTACTCAAAACGGTTTCTTGGTGCGGAAAAGCCGTTAAATAAACTGCCGGCAAGCGGGCTGAAGTGCAGGATGATCAGCAGCAGACTAATCGACGTAAATAACAGAAACAGTTTATTTTTATAAAACGCTCCTATCCATACAAAAAGTAAAAAAACAGTAGGCAGCAGCAGTGTCAAACTTGTAAATAAAATGTTGTCGGAAAAATCAAATAGCGCTATGCTGTCTTCATAAGGCGGCCGATGGTTGTTAAGATACCCATAAGCCGCCGGAATAAAGCCCGGGGATCCCATACCAAAACCGAGCAGTCCGCCGAGCGTGTAGTGCTTAAACTGCTTTTTAAGCGGTGCTTCTTTCTTTTCAAGCCGGATCAGCCATCTGGCCAGAATATAAATACCAATAAAAATAAGATTAATATAGGCAAAGTAGAAGTTAGAGAAGACCGTCAGCGCAACAGCCACCACAAACCAGGCCGGCTGCTTTTCCCGGATGATTTTTTCTACTCCTAAAACGAGAAGCGGAACCCATAATAGGGCATCCGCAAAAAATTCCCAAAAAACCACGTGGCGGAAGTAAATAGCGCTGATTGCATATAAAGAAGCCCCCACAAAAGCTGGGACTGTCTGGATTCTCATGTAGCGGAAGACCGCCGTCGTGATCAGAATAATGACGGTGACCCGTATAACGCTTATCCATACGTTCGCCTGGGCCCAGAACAGCGCATCCGGCGAATCAATGATTCCTATCGTATCAAGTACAAAAACAACGGCTGCCGAAAAAAGGTATACCAAATTGGTAGAGTAGTAATAGCCGAGCTGACTGTATATTCCTGCTCCCATTCCAAAGGAAAAGGAATAAAAGAAATTTCCGCTTGTGTATTCGTTATACAACAGCGCCTTAAAAGGTGCTATTTGATTCAGACCGTCATTTGGTCCAAGCATGTAGCTGTCGTTCCACCATTCTCTTAGGAAGAAAAAATGGGAGAAGAATGCAGCGGCAAAGGCCGCGGCAATAAGAATAATGATTTTTCTTTTGTTAGTCATAGAGGCCCACCGTTATTTTTTTAGTATTTTTCCAGTAACAATAAATGTAATAGGGATAGTGAAAATCACAGCGAACAGCGGGGCTGCGTTACTGTTCAGCTGAAGCCATTCCACAAAAACAAATACAAGCGTCGAAGACACAGCTACATTGACAAATTGAGTAATCGGAAACTGCAGAAATTTCGACAGTGTCGGCTTAACCCGGTACGTGAAATACGTATTGAGAAAAAAGGAAATTACCAAGCTGACAAGAAAACCAAGAATGTGTGACACCATATAATGTAAAGACAAAAGATTGTGGCAGACTAAAAATACAACATAATAATTAAATGTATTCATGCCGCCGACAAGTACAAAACGAGTGAATTCCGTGTTAAACCGCTTCATTTCTTATTTCTCCTCGTAGTATTTGTCTCCTGGACAAGATAGTGCGGCCGCTGCTTGGCTTCATAGTAAATACGGCCAATATATTCGCCTATTACGCCCAGGCTGAATAAATGCAGCCCTCCCAGAAACAATACGGCTGAGATCGTCGTGAAATATCCCGGCACGCTGACGCCCTGCCGGAAAACCTGTACAAACATAATCGTAATATACACGAGTGAGAGCATCAGGATAAACAAGCCCACATACAAACAGATGCGCAGCGGTTTATGATTAAAGGAAATCATTCCATCGATTCCATAGTTGACCAGGTTCGACATGGACCATTTTGTTTCCCCCTGCTGGCGCTGCACGTTTTCATAGTGGATAATCTTCTGGTCGTACCCAATCCACGAAAACAGACCTTTGGAAAAACGATTGCCTTCTTTTAGTTCCAGCATGGAATCCACCGCGCGGCGGCTTAACAACCGGAAATCGCCAATGCCATTTTTTAAGTCTACATCCACCAGCTTATTCATTAATAAATAATAAAGATTGGAAAGACCGGTACGTACTTTAGAATCGCCTGTTCTATTGCGCTGGGCAATGACCTGGTCATATCCTTCTTCATATCCTTTAAGCATATCCGGAATCAGTGACACCGGATGCTGCAGATCGGCATCAATAATAATGACGGCTTCTCCTTTAGCATGCTCCAGACCGGCAATTAACGCTGCTTCTTTACCAAAATTTCTCGTAAAGGAGATGTAGCACACCTCTTCAAAAGCAGCGGCCAGCTCCTGCAATACCTGCAGCGTATTATCACTGCTTCCATCATCTATATAAACAATTTCGTATTGATAGTTCAGTGATTCAAATTCTTTCCGTAACTCTTCATGAATTAACGGTACGTTTTCCGCTTCATTATACGCAGGTATAATAAAGGAAACGGTTGGCTGCAAACCGCTCATAGCTGCTCCTCCAATTACATTTATCTCTTTTTTATCTTCTTGAACTTAGTTTCTGCTTTCTTACAATCATGCCTGGATCGACCGGCATAAAAGAATCATACCGATAATATAATATACCAGAAGACGGCTCGTTTAGTTTCAAAAGAGCCATGGAAAAGCTATGTGAAATTATGTAATTCTCTGCTTCCTGCATAAAGAAAGCCGGCCGGCTTCAGCCGGTCAGCTGTTATGCTACTCTGCCAGAAAATCCTTAATCACTCTATTTACAATTTCAGGTTGTTCATGATGAACCCAGTGTGTCGCTTCTTCCACAAGAACAAATTTTCCATCCAGGCACAGTTTAAGACTTTCCTTCGGGAGATTTTTGGATAAAAACGTATCATCGGCACCCCAGATAATCTGTACGGGCACAGGTACATTGTTATCTGTCCCCTGCAATTTTGTAGACTTGGAAAGAGACCGGTACCAGTTAAGCATCGTCGTCAATGCCCACGGCTGACTCCACGCTTCTTTATATTTTTTTATATCCTCAGGCGAGAACACGTCCGGCCGGCTGGTTTTAAGCAGTGCTTTTTTCATTGCTAGAAAGTCGTTGGCGCGAAGCGCTTTCTCCGGTGCTTCTGCCATTTGGAAAAAAAGCATGTAAGAGCTTTTAATCCACTGCTGTGGTTCTGTAGCAAGCACTCTTGGCATAACGGCCGGATGCGGGATATTAATAGGAATAAGCTTTTCTACATATTCAGGACGTGTCGCGGCTAAATGCCACCCGACAGCACCGCCCCAGTCGTGCCCGATAATAATTGCTTTATTTTGATTATGATGCTTGATCAAGCCGATAATATCGTCCCGCAGTTTATTTAATGTATAATTTTCCACGCCCGAAGGTTTATCGCTTAGATTGTACCCTCTCTGATCCGGGGCAATCACTCTATAGCCAAGCTCTGCCAGCATGTTTATTTGATGTTTCCACCCATACCAGAATTCCGGGAATCCATGGAGCAGAACGACCAATTCGCCATCGTCAGGGCCTGCCGTCGCTGTATGAAGAAGTATGCCATTTGTTTCTATATATTCAAAAGTGATATCTGCCATAATGTCAGCCTCCCTTTTGCTGGTTATTTCTTTTATATTCCCTCTGGTTAAAGGCGTAAACTTGCAATTGGAGTTCCCTCTGCCGGAAGGGCCTTTTCCTGCGCTTATGAAACCATGTTCTATTCCTTTTAGTTTTGCAGCTCCCAGTCGTTCTGCTTTAAAGAGCTGATCTGCTCATCAATGTTATCCTCGTTAAAACGAATACCGAAATCATCGGGAAGCTCATCGTTCTCTACGCCGGCCATACGATGTGCCATTAAATCACCGAGCGTCTGGTAATAATGATGGGCATCATAGAAATAATCAGGATTTCCCGTCACAGAATTCACATACATAAAATGTTCTACTTCCCCGAATACATCGGTGATGTCATGAAGCCACTGTTCGTAGTCTTCTTCTCGTCCCTCCTGCTGCATCGTGCGAAACAAGTCTTCCGTCACCGGTGTGGTAAACGCTGTGAATTCTGTATCCGGATGCGCCTCCCGCAGCTGCTGCATTTCCTCCTTGAAATTTTCATCATAGGAATATGTTTGTTCATCATACGTTACGTCTTCAAAATCCTGATCTTTTTCTTCAATTCGTTCCTGTGTTTCTTCCAATCCCAGCTTTTCTGTCGTCCCTGCATTACTGCGGTCATAGCTCCGATGAAAAGGTTCGTCATTTAAAGAGGCTGATGCATTTTTAAAAGATTGTTCCAGCATATCTCTTGATAAATAAGCTTTTAGAGGATACAGCCGGTCCTGCGCGTTTTCTATAAATGGTGCCGGATCGGTTACTCCCTTATTCTCAGACGTCGCAAAAAAATCAAACCCTATATACACTTTGTCGAGCGGCTCTCCTCTTTTCTCTTCCACATATTCCAGATAGGGGCCGTATTCCTTATGGCTCATATGCCCGGAGGACATATTGAATACATCCTCATCCCCGAACTCCTGCTGATTTATATAGGTGACACGGCTGCTGCCAATAAGCAGAGTATCAAATTCTTCCCCGGCAAAAGCCACACGATTGATTTTCTGCTGTCTTTCGTCAAAATCTTCCTGGACTTCATTCAGCCGGTTTTCATGATTAAAAAACCAAAGCGGATCGACTATTGCGTTAATAGAAAACATTATAATAAACGGCAGCATAATAATGCTTAGCATCCCACCGGTAAAAGCCGCAGCTTTTTTCTTTCTTATCATTTCTCTCCCGCCTTGTTCTCTCTTAGTATTCTTTTCTTTTATACCCTTAAATCCCCTGCATGCAACATGCTTTGCTGCACCTCTGTATTTTATTTTCTTTCTTTCCCCGTGTAAATAAGCCATCCTGCCTTTTCACTATAAAAAAAGCTTCCGCCGCAGCGGAAGCCTTACTTTATTCGTTTGGAATCATTTCTCTGGAAAGCTCGGTGTCTTTCACATATGCTTTTGGACTCATAATTTCATCAGGGTTAAAGTCATCAAGAGACTTTCCTTTTTGAATCCGGTTAGGAGCATCCGGATTGGCGAGAGCAGCTCTTGCAACGGCCACATAGTCACATTCTCCCCGGTCAATCATGCCGGCCGCCTTATCTGGATCTGCCAGATTCCCTGCTGTAATAACAGGAACGCCGCCGAAGGCTTTTGCCGCTGCTGCCATAGTCATTGTTCCTTCGCCAAAACCGGATTCGGCTGCATCGTCATCGGAAATGTGAATGTAGTCCACTTCAGACCGGCCGATTATCCCGAAAATAGTTTCGGCTTCTTTTTCTCCACCCGACCATTTATGGTTTGGATTGACTACTTTGATTTGGGAGATACGGATACCAAGCACCATATCATCTCCAATCGCTTCTCTTACTTCTTTAATAAGTTCCAGCAGGAAAGTCAGTCGCTTTTCTACACTGCCGCCATACTTATCGGTGCGCTTATTTATACCTTCTGACAAAAATTGATCCAGCAGATAGCCGTTTGCCCCATGAAGTTCGATGCCGTCAAATCCGGCTTCTGCGGCATAAATAGAAGCCTGGACAAATCCGCGCTTTGCTTCATCAATGTCTGCCTGCGTCATTTCGCGTGCCTGCTGAAACATTCCTTCTCCGCCGTAGGCACCGACTTTTTCTGCATTCGGATCGTAAGGAGACGGCGCAATCGTTTCGTCCTTATAGTAGCTGCCCTGCGACTGCGCTCCTGCATGCATAAGCTGAACAATCGCTTTTGAACCGTTTCTTTTTATATCCTCTACGATAGGCTTCCAGGCATCTCTGTGCTTTTCCGTGGCAATGCCTGCCTGATTTTCATAGCCCTGGCTGTACGCTGTATCCGGATAAGTTCCTTCTGTTATCACTGCGGAAAATCCGCCTTTCGCATAACGAACGTAATACTGGTGCACCCGATCGTTGGGCGTACCGTCTGCTTCCGAACTGACTCTCGTCATGGGACCGACCATGTAACGATTCTTAAAAATGTGATTGCTTATATTTCCCTGTTTAAATAAATTGTTATCAAACTTGTCCATTTTTATCACCCTGCTTATTTATAGTTAGTTATGGTAATCGCTATACCCTATACAGATCTATTTATAAACATTTCTTTATGCCTGAACGACGAGAACAATCATAAACGTAATGAGATAAAGGGAAAATAAAATGCCGCCGATACCGGACACAATTCCTGTAACAGCCATCGCCATGCCTTTTTCCTGGGCTGCTTTTATTTTTTTCCGGGCGTTTTTCCCAAAGATAATGGCCATCACCCCAAAAATAATACCAATAACCGGTGCAAATAAAGATAAAATGCCAAATACCATTGCTACAATAGCGTCTCTGTTTACTTCTGCTTCTTGTGCCATATGCTGCTGTCTCCTTTTATATAGAGTACTGCTGATTACAGCCGCTCTCTGCAAAATAGTCTTCAATCACCTGTTCATCTGAATGGGGAATGGACTGTCCTTTTACAATCTGCGCCCCATTTATACAACCGCTCGTCAACAAAACTATATCCCCTTCTTCTGAAAGAGACAATGCTTTCTGAACGGCTTCTTTTCTAGTGGGGGCGGTATGAATGGAAGGATCATCAGGATGTTTAAACCCGGAAAGCACTTTGTCTATGATCACCTGTGGCTCATGCTCACCCGGATGATCTACAGAAACGACAATATGCTCCGCTCTACCCTCAGCTGTTTCTGCCATTCGGGGCATTTTGGAAAAATCACGTATTCCTATTCCCATCAGCATTAATATAATCCGCCGACCGTTCTGCTTTTCCGCTTCCTTTAAAAGCTGATCCATTGCCGTTGGCGTATGGGCATAGTCTATAATGATTTTCTGCTTTTGCTTCCCCCATACTACTTGAAACCTGCCCTCCACCGGTTCTATTTTTTCCGCTGCTTCCAGTACACGGTTTAGCGCATATCCGCCGTGCAGCGCTGTACAGACCGCAGCGAGTACGTTGGCTGCATTGTATTCTCCAAACACCGGCAGAAAAACGTTATGAGTTTTTCCGTTCATTTCTATTATTGCACTCGTTCCCGCATCAGATGGCGTAAGGGCATATGCATGTATATCTGCCGGCACTTCCCGGTCGAGGCTGTACGTTAATACGCTGCCCGGAAACACAGAAAGAATTTCCGCCCCTAATACATCGTCTGCGTTCACTACGGCTTTATCAGCCTGTTTAAATAATTTCAGCTTAGCCTCTCGGTAGTTTTCAAACGTTTTGTGGTATTCCATATGTTCCGGCGACAAATTCGTATGCACGGCGACATCAAATAGAAGCCCCTCCACCCTTTTTTGATCAAGCGCAATAGAAGACACTTCCATCACAGCCGCCTCTTCTCCCTTTTTTACATATTCAGAGAAGATCCGGTGCAGATCAGGCGCCTCCGGAGTCGTCGGGGTACTCCCCCGAAACGCCAGCTTTTCCCTGGAAGACCAGATGCCGTTCGTGCCAATCATTCCGGCAGGTTTCCCCAGCGCATTAAAGATCGAGCGTATATAAGAGGCCACTGTCGTTTTTCCGTTCGTGCCTGTTACTCCCATTAAGAATAAAGAACGGTAACTGTTGTTATAAAATGCGGCGGAAAATTGGGCTGCCGCTGTTCTCGTATTCAATACTTCGATAAATGTAAGATCGGGATAGCGTATACTTAAATCTTTCATTCGTTGCCCGTTCTGACTTACAACCACTGTGCACCCTTTGTTTAGCGCTTCCTCAATAAAGGTTTCTCCGTTTTCGTTAAACCCTTTCATGCAGAAAAAAACAGCGCCTTTCTGGGACTTCCGGGAATCAAATACTATAGAAGTAACCTCGCCGTCTTCTTTGCCGAACACCTTGATGTAATCGAATATATGGTTTCCGGGGAACTGTATATACATTCATTGGCCTGCTCTCTATCTTTATTCGCCATTTATACAAGAGCCTGTTTTTCCTTTTTCCCCCTGCAGGAAAATACAGGCAAGTAATAAGATCGAGTAAAGTGTACCCCGCCGGACACATTTTTTTCAACTTACACCCATTATCATTAACAGCCTTTGTTTTATTTGGCATAATAAGTAAAATAATTCTCTTTATTAAAAAGATTATATAATAGAATAATGTCTCGACAATCTAAAAAAGGCTGCGTCCAAGGGCGCAGCCTTTTTACCTATCGATAGAGACAGCTGTTTCTTTCTGCCCTCTATTTCTAAAATAACGCGTCATTCAAATTCGTTACGACCCGGACCTCTTTAAATGAGATCCCCAGGTTTACCGATTTCTGGGCAATTTCCGGACGCATCCCGGAAAGAATCGTTTCAATACCGATCAGCTTTAAAGCGTGAGACAAATCCATCACTTTCTGTGCAACAAACTGATCTATGCTGAGCACACCGGACAGGTCGATAAATAAATGCTCAATATCTTTCTGCCGGCATTCTTCCAGCGTCTTTTCTGCAATAATCTCACTTCTGGCTGCATCAATATTGCCGATCAGCGGCAGAAGCGCCTGATGCTTTTTCAGAACAATAACCGGGGAGCTGAGTTCATTAATGACGTCTTCCTGCTCTTTTAGCTGCTGATCTGTTTTTTGAATCGCTTCACGCATGAACATTTGTATCGTAAAATCAAAAGCTTTGGTCACTTTTTCATTCCAGGCGAGAAGTTCATCCTGGGAGACTTCCCCGTGATGGCTTTTAACAAAGGATTTAATATATCCCAGCACCATGTCCCGGTAGCGTGAGAATTCTCTTTGCAGTGTAATAAGCGGTGTATTGACATATTCCTCTTCTTTTACTGTATCTGCAAACTTCTTTTCAAATTTCTCATAAAATTCTTCTTCTTCCGTATTAAATATTTCAACAAACTGCTGAATGAATGTAGTATTCATTTCTTTTAGTTTTTTTGTTGTTTCCGGATCATTAGAGGCGTAAATGGATGAGGGATCACTATCATCTATCGAATCATACCATTCTTCGCTTAACTGACTGGAATGAGATAATAAATAATCGTGCAGAAGCTGGTCGTAATTTTTAGCTGTTTTTTCCTTCACGTATACCTACCTCGCATTACTTTTTCTGTTACGTAATTTTCATTGTACCAGCTTATCATAAATTATATGCATTACATAAGTGCCGGCAGTCATATAGTCCAATAATAAAGGACAAATGACATTAACGTCATTTGTCCTTTCTCTATTAGAGCTGCTCTCCTCTGTCCAGGGTCAGCGTCAGCTGTTTTTCTTTTCCTTCTCTAATGACCGTTACGTTTAAGTTATCCCCGATATTTTTATTCGTATATACGTACTGGCGGAGTTCTGACATACTGGCTACTTCTTCGTCATCCACACCCATGATCACATCAAGTTCTTCAATTCCAGCTGATTCTGCAGCAGAACCAGGCTCCACCGACTGCACCACGGCTCCTGTAGTCCTGTTTTCCGGAAGATTAAGCTGCTGCTGGTACTGCTGGGGGAGGGAGGTTAAATCAAGCAGCGCTACGCCTAACGCAGGGCGTTTCACTTCTCCGTTTGATTCGAGGTCATTAATAATTGGCTGGGCGCTGTTGATTGGAATGGCCAGGCCGATTCCTTCCGTCGCTTCCTGGGCAATCTTCATGGAATTAATTCCGATTACCTGCCCCTGGGAGTTGATCAAAGCCCCTCCGCTGTTACCTGGATTAATAGCTGCATCGGTCTGAATGACTTCTGACTGCCAATCTGCGGTGCCGTCTTCATTTACATCGATTGGGATGGAACGCTCTGTTCCGGAGACTACACCTGTTGTAACCGATCCGGAAAACTGTTCTCCAAGCGGATTGCCAATAGCAATGACAGGTTCCCCGGATTTCAGTACGGACGAATCTCCAAATTCTGCCACCGTATCAACACCACTTCCATCTACTTTAAGCACAGCCAGATCGGTCCAGACATCTTCCCCCAGTACTTCTGCTTCTTTTTTGGTTCCGTCTGCGAGCGTAATTTCCACCTGATCAGCGCCTTCGACCACGTGGTTGTTGGTCACCACGTAAGCTTCTCCACTGTCTTTTTTATAAACAACCCCTGATCCTGTTCCTGCTTCCTGTTCCGTCTCTTCGGCGGCGTTCGTGTTCTCTTCGTATAAACCGTTTTGAGCTGCGGCAGCCTGAAGATTAGTCACCCCTACAATGGCATCGCTCGTTTTATCCACAGCCTCGGTCACATCCGAATTCACATCGTAAGAAACCGTTTCTGCAGCAGTCTGTCCGCTTGTCTGTGCATCAGCTCCACTCCCGCTTCCATCCGTTCCGCTTATCTGCGGGCCTGCAGCCATCATAATAACCGCTCCGGCCACCAGCCCGGAGAGACTTGATAAAAAGTAGCCTCTTTTTGTTTTTTTGTCCGACGTACCTTCTGTTTTTTCTTTATAGTATCCCATTGGTCATGCCTCCTTTTGTTTTATATTCGAATCGATGGCAGCGCGTGAAACATATTGATTTCTTTTTTTAGGGTATTCATTTTTTCATCAAGCTCATACAAGGTCCGGGCAGACTCTTTTAGGTTTTCCTGCAGGTACTTGGGCACATCATGGCGGAACTTATAGTACATCTTGTGTTCGAGGCTGGCCCATACATCCATTGCCATCGTCCGGATCTGCTGGTAGTTGTACGGTTTACCGGCACTTCCACTATTAAGTGGAGGCTCTGGCAGCCGTTTGGCTTCGGATTTTCGATATAATCCTTTTTCTGCATAAGAAGAAGGTCTGCCTGATCTTCAATAAGACGGCTGATATGGTAGACATCATCTGTAAACGAGCAGACAATACGCAGTCCGGCTATATCCCGAATATGGTTTTCCGCCATCGCCTCCGTGACCGGAAATCCTTTTCGTGTAAGCTTTTCTTCAATGGCCTGTTGTGATTTGATTCTCGACACCATATGATCAATTGGATTATGCTCGTGCAGCACTGTAAATTCTTCGTTTAGAATGTGCAGTCGCGTTTCCATCTCACAGAGGGCGAATCGCCTTTTCATCAAGCAGATCTCCCAGCTGTTTGCCTTGGTCTGCATCTTTATTCCTGCTCATCTGCTAAGGAATTTTTTATATCGTATTTTTCTTTTGTTTCTTCCAGCCAGGTCGTGTAATTTGCATCAAGCTTCTGGTCTTTCAGTGTTTCTTTGATCTCCGCTCTGCTGTTTTCAAGAGTCGGTTCCTCTGCTTCTTTTTTATCGGTGACGTGGATGATATGGAAACCGTATTCCGTTTCCACCGGCTCACTTATTTCATCTTTCTTCATGGCAAAGGCAGCTTCCTCAAATGCTTCCGCCATTTCTCCCTTGCCGAAAAATCCCAGCTCCCCGTCATTTTCAGCCGAAGCCGTGTCGGTCGAATATTCTTTGGCCAGCTCTGCAAATTCGTCTCCTTCATCAAGCTTTGCTTTTACTTCTTCCGCTGTTTCTTTGTCTTCTGTCAGGATATGGCCGGCTTCTACCTGCGCCGGCTCGCCGAGCGAGTCTTTGTTTTCTTCATAGTATGTTTCAATTTCTTCATCTGAGACGGAAATATCTGCTTCCATCAGCTTTTCGACTTTCAACGTCGTCTTTATCTGTTCTTCCAGATCTTCCATCTTAAGGCCGCTCTGGGATACAGCCGATTCCAGTCCTTCTGCTCCGCCGTAGGACTCTTCCAGTGTTGCTTTTTCTTCATCAATTTCTTTCTGCGTGACCTTCACTTCAGCTTTTTTGGCTTCGGCGTCAACTACTTTTTCTGTAATGATCGTATCCAGCGCTGCTTCTCCGGAAGAGGCAGCCATTTCATCGTACAGCTCATCTTTTGTAATCGTCTCATCGCCGACTTCAGCTACCGCATCGCTGCGGCTGAACCCTGTAATTAAAAGCCCTATTACAGCCGCTGCAATAACCAGCCCAATAAAATATCTCTTTTTTCCTTTTTTAAACATATTGAACGCCTCTTTCTTTTTGTCTGTTCTGGATACTCTTCCAGCATAATCGGGAATTATGAATAAACTATGAACAGACTATGAAAGAACAAAGAAACTTTAAAAAACCGCAGGGGAACTCCCCTGCGGTTTTACGGCTTTACTTAGGAAAACGGACGGTAAAGATCGTTCCCCTCCCTTTTTCACTTTTTACTTCAATTGTTCCTTCATGCAGCTCCACAAGACGCTTTACAATGGAAAGGCCGAGCCCGAACTCCCCAAATGTTACGTTGGCTCTTGAGATATCCGCTTTATAGAAACGGCGCCAGATTGTTTTAATTTTTTCCGGATCAATGCCCTCTCCGGTATCTTCAATCTCCAGTACCGTTTCCGATTCTTCTTCCCGGGCACGGAGCCACACCGTACCTTTTTCTGTAAATTGAATGCTGTTTTTTGTAATGTTCATCAAAATTTGGGTAAGCCTGTCGTAATCAGCAGACACCGTGACATGAGGATCTGCTTCAATAATAATCTGATTCTGCTTTTCTTCGGCCTGAGGGATTAAATGCTCCTTAATAATTTCGAATACTTCTTCGAGCTGCACCGCCTCTTTCTGCAGCACCAGCTGGTTCGAACGAATTCTCTCATAATCCAGGTTTTCATTTACGAGCCGGATCAGCCGTTTTGTTTCTTCATTGATCAAACGCAGCCCTTTTTCTTTCTGTCCTTCTTCAATCATGCCGCTCTCCAGTCCGCCGATCACTCCTTTAATTGTCGTAAGCGGCGTTCTCATTTCATGCGAAACGTCGGCAATAAACTGGCGGCGCCGGTTTTCCAGGCTTTCTATTTCAGCGTTGGAACGCTTTAAATCAGCGGCCATTTCCTGAAAATCACTGGCAAGTTCTCCAATTTCATCAAAATCAGACGAAGGAACGTCTACATCATAATTTCCTTCCGCAATAGAAGACGTAGCGTTTCGAAGCCGCTGGATCCGATTGACATGAAACCTGGACAGCAGGTAGCTGAGAAGCAGCGCCCCTACGAGCGCAATCAGCGCTGTGTAAAGCAGGTACTGATTGATCTGGGCGATGATTTCTGCAGAGCTGCTGATAGGGGAGACGAGCAGCACGCCGCCGGAGAAATCTCCATTTTCAAAAAAAGGCAGCACGACAAGGGAGACCGTCTGGTCAAAGCGTCCTGCATCACGCGTTTCTTCGACGAGCTCCCCATTTTGAATACGGGACCACTCCTCATCCGTCAACTGGGGGTTGGGAAAGCTGCCCGCTTCCGGATAAAGCACCCTTCCTTCATTATCAAACACGCTGAAATTAATGTTCTGCACGCGCAGCACTTCACTATATGGCGAGAGAGATGCCGGACTGACGCCGCTGTCCAGATCTGTTAAAATATCTTCTCCGTAGGCCGTCAGTTCATCTACTTTATCCTGATACACAAATTCCTCCACGAAATTGACAAACAGCAGACCAAGAAGCAGAAGTGCCAGAATCGATACGCCCAGATGACTTGCCAACAGCTGGTACATATACCTAATCTTCATGAGACACAGTTTCCGTTTCTTCAAATTTATAGCCTACACCCCAGACGGTATGGAAAATCGTGTGTTCTTCGCTCTCAATTTTCTTGCGCAGCCTTTTAATATGCACATCCACCGTGCGCTCATCCCCGTAAAACTGATAGCCCCACACCTGCTCGAGCAGCTGCTCTCTCGTAAACACTTGTCTTGGATTCTTTATTAAAAAATGCAGCAGATCAAATTCTTTTGGGGTTAAATGCAGCACCGGCGTCTCTTTATAGAATACTTCTCTCGTACGGTCATTTATTTTAAAATAACGCGACGTAATAATATGATCATCTTCCGCTTCTTCCGTCACACCCGCTGTTCGTCTTGTAACCGCTCGTATCCGTGCCATCAGGGCAAGCGGGCTGAACGGCTTTGTGACATAATCATCGGCACCCATTTCAAAGCCGATCACCTGCTCGGATTCACTGTCTTTAGCCGTAAGCATAATAATCGGCACACTCCCCTTTTCCTGTCTGATCTTCCGGCAGAGCGTCACGCCGTCCATACCGGGAAGCATCCAGTCCAGAATAAGCAGGTCCCATTCTCCCTGCTTATACAGCTCGTATCCCTTCAGGCCGTCTTCTGCAAAGGTTCCTGTAATCCCTTCTTTGGAAAAAAACATATCCAGCATGGAACGAACGCTCGCATTATCTTCAACGACTAAAATTTTCATCAGAGGCACCATCCATTATCTGTATTTGTAAAGGTATAAGCATAATACCATAAGCCTGCCCGGGAAAATAAGCCGGGACATAGAAAAAGACAGCCGAAAAATCCGGCTGTCCCTGCATATCAGCAGTTATTTTCTTAATTTGGAAAAATCAAAAGCAGGAACAATATCTTCCGCTGCTGCACGAGTCAGTAGAGATTCCACCGCGGCAAAGCCGTCTTCTCCAAGATCACGTGTAAATTCATTCACATATAAATCAATATGCGATTCGGCTACGTCTGTAGACATTTCCTGGGCATGCTCCATCACATAGTCCTTTGATGACTCTGGATGCTTCCAGGCATAATCGACCGAAGCCCGTACCCATTCCGTTATTTTGTCTGTATCAAGCGAACGTTTCGCAATAATAGCACCAAGCGGGATAGGAAGGCCGGTGTCTTTTTCCCACCAGTCTCCCAAGTCTTCCATCATATGCAGATTATAGTTCTGATAAGTAAACCGCGCTTCGTGAATCACCAGGCCTGCGTCCACACGTCCTTCCTGTACAGCCGGCATAATATCGTCAAACGGCATCACCTTAATGACAGGCAGGCTGTCCGGCATCATCTGCTTGGCCCAAAAACGGAAAAGCATATACGCTGTAGAGCGTTCGCTTGGCACCGCTACAATTTTGCCTCCCAGTTCTTCCGGTTTTTTCCCGTCTGCTGACAGAATCAGCGGTCCGCAGCCTCGTCCGAGTGCGCCACCGCAGGGAATAAGCGCATAGTCGTCCAGAACGTAAGGAAGTGCCGCAAAGGAAATTTTCATTACTTCCGGGCCTTCTCCTTTGGCTGCTAATGTATTGGTAATATCAATATCTGCGTATTGAACCTCCAGGTCGGGGGCTCCTTCTATTAAGCCATGCGCCAAGGCATGAAACACGAATGTATCATTGGGGCATGGAGAATAAGCTATATTCATTCAATCAGCACCTCCGATAATATAGAACTGGCAGCTTCAAGTGTCTCAAGCGCCTCATTGATTCGCCAGGCCGAGCGGTCACGCGGACCCACAACGTTGGATATAGCCCGAATTTCCATCGAATCCACGCCAAACATTTCTGCAGCTGTAGCGACACCAAATCCTTCCATCGCTTCTGCTGCTGCTCCCGGAACCTGCCGGGACAGCCTTTCTGCTGTATGGGCTGTCCCGGTGACGGTAGACAGTGTCAGCACAGGCCCGATGTTGATCACAAGACCTGAAGAACGAAGCGCACGCTTCACAATCTCTATTTTCCCTTCATCCACGAGCACGCGATCCGGCCCCATGCCTATTTCCTTAATCGTCTGAAAACCCGTTTCTGTTTCCGCTCCCAGATCAGCTGCGATAATTTCATTAGCAATGACGAGGGAACCTACTTCCGCGTGTCCCTCAAATCCTCCGCCAATGCCTGCACTTACAACAAGATCGTAGCGGGTTCGGACCAAAGCGGCGGCTGTAGCGGCCGCCGCCGCGGCCGCGCCGACTCCTGCTGTCACTACATCAAAGCTGCTTGACGCATTGAGACCTCTGAGAACAGCGTCTTTTTCAGCCGAAACAGACGTAACGACAAGAATATGGTAATCTCTGTCTTTATTTATAGGGAAATTCATCATCCTATCTCCTTTTCCATTCACACCATTCGTACGATTATATTCAGTGTAATGCATAGTAGAATAGATTGGCTAGTAGGACTGCCAGAATGAACAAGANTCTGTCTTTATTTATAGGGAAATTCATCATCCTATCTCCTTTTCCATTCACACCATTCGTACGATTATATTCAGTGTAATGCATAGTAGAATAGATTGGCTAGTAGGACTGCCAGAATGAACAAGAAATACAACAGTATAAATGGTACGAATAGAAGATCATGCTGCTCTCAACAAATATAGCGGTGCCGTTACTTTCTTCGTTCTTTTTCAACAATTTCAGCAGAAAGTCTTTCCAAATAATGACTATGGGGCATGCAGAATGTGATACGATAGAAAAAACCTTTTTTCTATCCATCCATACGAAGGGGGTAAGCAAATGAAAGCATCCTCAACTGTTACATTTGTCCGCCGAAAAGAACGTTACGCGGTTCTGCGTGGATTTCAATTACTGATTGATGAAAAGGAAACCGGACGAATCAAACGGAATCAGAAGCTGTCTTACACAGTAGAACCTGGGGTACACCACCTACAGGTAAAAAAAGAAGCCGGGGGCTCGGACGTATTCACCTGTGACCTGGCCCCCGGAGAAGAAGCAACCTTTCTCGTGCTTGGAAACAAAGAGGAGCCGCCTTCCCTGCAGCGACTGGACGAACCTATCTGAAAAAAAATAAGCAGACACGGCCGCGGGGCCGTCTCTGCTTATTTTGCTTTTTCCTTTAATAAAATATCTTTTTCCCCGGTCGCTGCCAGCATTTCATAGCAGACGTTTAACTCAGCAATTTTTGCATCCAAATACTCCATCGTAATTTCCATACCAAAAGGCAGAGCCAGCATATTAATCTGGTCAAATGCTTTATGAATACGTTTAGTCGCTGTTTCAAACTGACCTTCCACCAGGGTGGTAATCGTAAGCTCACATTCTTCGTTAAACGCACGCAGCATCATTTTTTTCATATTCACGTGGGAAGCCGGTACTTCTTCTTCCTCTGAAGCGTCAAAGGCGCCTTCATGGATCAGTACAGCACGGTCTTCCGTAATCATATCACGCTGCTGTTTTTTCCAGCTGTGGTAAAGAGTGCGGTACTCATCCGCTTCTTTAAAATCAAAGGCTCGTTCAAACGCATGAACGTCCTGAAGATTCACTTCTTCTTTCAGCTTCCGGTAGCCTTCCGTGATACTTGCTGTTTCGGCAAGCTCCATGACTTTCATGCCGAGCTGCTCATGTTCTTCTTCCAGATGACGCTTTGATTTCTGTAGCGATTCCATCTGGTCCCCAAAAGAATTCTGCTGATCCCACAGCTTAGTCATTTCCTGGTTTTTCGATTCAATCGTTCTGTCCAGCGCAGCCATTTCTCCAGTCCGCTGCGCCATATCGTGTTCGTACAGCTTTCTTTTGTCGGAGAATTCATTTTCAAGCTGAAGCACTTTTTCTTGGAACCGCTTGTTTAACTCTTTATTCATCTCCTGATAATGGTGGGTAATCGTCAATCGTTTATTTTTCTGCACATTCGCTAAAATAATAGCAGCTACACCGCTTAGAAAAAGCGTAGGAACAGCGAGAATACCCAACACCGTAATAAACCAGGTGGAATACCACCATTGATCTTGATACGTAAATGGTACATACGCAAACGGAACCTGCGTCTGCAGGTCTTCTTTTTCTTCAAGTTCGGTTTCTTCTGCTTCTGCCTGAAATTGCTGAAGCTGATTGGAAAGCTCCGCTGCTACGTCACCGGCTTTCGCCTGTTTAATATCTCTAAGCGTAATGCTGTAAGCCCCGGATTCAAATCCAAACTTCCGCTCATCCAGCAGCTTTATATTTTTTATTTCTTTGTAATCAAATGTGATAGACTCTTCCGGCTTATACTTTTTATTTAAAAACATAGCTCGTTCGTTCGTGACGATAAAAGCGCCTGGAAATTCCTGAGGCCCTGAAAGTTCAGAACGGCACCATCCGTAACAGCTGGCAGTGAGACGTTCGTTTTCCCGTTTCACTTCTTTTGTAAAAATTGTTAGAAGCGTATCGTAGCTTCCCATATGATCCCTCTTTTCAAAAAAATACGTAACTGTTTTCTAGCTTATCACAGTACCAGAGCAAGCGGAAGAAACGAACGATGGTTTCTTTTCCGGGCAGAACATAAAAAAAAGATGCTGCAGAATCCGGCAGCACCTTCCCCGTTTCAGCCTTCTGGATCAGCTGCGCTTTCATCCATATACATTACTTCCCATAGGTGGCCGTCCAGGTCTTCAAAACTCGCTCCATACATAAATCCCTGCTCTGCCGGATCCTGCGGGGATGTTCCGCCGGCCTGGACCGCGCTGCGGATGATTTCATCCACCTTATCCCTGCTGTCCACCTGCAGAGCTGTTATAGCCTCTATGCTCCGGGAGGTGTCGGTGATCTCTTTTTTCGTAAACGTTTGAAAAAAAGGTTCTGTCAAAAGCATAGCAAAAATCGTTTCACTGATTATCATGCACGTGGCATTTTCATCTGTAAATTGAGGATTAAATTCAAACCCGATTCCCGAGAAAAAGTCGATCGATTTCTGTAAGTCTTTTACTGGAAGGTTAACAAAAATCCGTTCTGCCTGCATACTCATTTCAGTCCCCGCTTTCTGTGTTTTATTTATTATAGTATTTATTCTACGCCGGCGATCTGATTCCTTTCGCCGTTCAACGCTGTTCTTCTTTTTCTACGGGGAGAACCTCTTTCAATTCATCCCGGACGCTTCGGCTCGACATCGGCACACCGGAACGGTAAGCGGCCCGGCACATAAGATGACCGGCTACCGGAGCTGTTAAAAACACGAAAAAAATTCCTAATATCAAACGGACGCTGACAAAGTTCTCCATGCCGGCGAAAAAAATGAAAGTGCCGAGCAGCGTACACAATACGCCTAGCGTGGCACTCTTCGTGCCGGCGTGGGACCGGGTATACACGTCAGGGAGGCGGAGAATACCGATCGCACTGAGCAGAGCAAGCGTGGTTCCAATAAGCAGAAGAAGGGCTACAATTGTTTCAATCACCGCGTCTGGACTCAATGATAATCCCCCTTTCAATGTATTTGGAAAAGGCGACGGTTCCGATAAAGGCAATAATCCCCATCAGCAGAATAATTTCCAAATAGGCACTCGTTCGAAAAGTAACGGAGAGTACAGCGACCACTGCAATTAAATTAATACCGATCGCATCAAGCGCAATCACCCGATCCGGCATGGAAGGGCCGATAATGACACGGTACAGGCCGACAAGAATGGAAACGGACAAAAATACAAGGCTGACAGTCATCGCAATATCAAACATCAACGGGTCACCTCCATAATAGCCTGCTCAAACGAATTTTTGGTCGCTATGACTCTATTCTGCGATTCCGGTATGTCCATTGCATGTATATAAAGCACATTGCCTTCAGCTGACACTTCCATTACTACTGAACCTGGTGTCAGCATCAGCAGCATCGCAAGAAAGGTAATTTCCCAGTCGGTGGAAAGTTCTGTTTCCATCTTAAAAATGCCCGGTGTTATGTTCAGGCGCGGCCGCAGGATCTGACGAATAACAAGAATGCTTGACGAAATAAGCTCTCTTATAAAAATAAACAGCAGCTTGATAATGCTCCAGAGCTTCCACATATAAAATTCCTTTGGAAAAAAGCGGCGGAATGAGAAAATAAGCGCCAGCCCGATCGCATAGCCTGTCATTAATGTGGTTACATAAATGCCTTCTTCATCTTGAAAGGATGCCCACAGAACAGCAATCAAAATATTAAGCAGTATTTGCGCCGGCATTTTCTATCCTCTCCTTTTCCATTACGAGTAAGCAGAACCAAGCACTGCTTCGATATAAAAGGCGGGGTTCATTAAGTCAGAAGCCGCTTCTGCAATGTACGGATTCACCCATTCGACTCCAATTCCCAGAAACAGGCTCACGCATATAAGCAGAGTGCAGGGAAGCAGCAGCCCATGCGTGGAGGTTTTTTCATCCTCCTTGCTCAGCTGGTTTTCTCCCCAGAATCCATTCATGAAAATCTTCATGGTGGAATACAATACGGCCAGGCTGGAAAGCAGCCCAATGGCCCCCAGTACATAAAACTGGGTTTCCAGCGTTCCCTGCAGCACAAGCAGCTTGCCAAAAAATCCGCTGAGCGGCGGCACTCCCACTAAAGCAAAAGAAGCAATGAAAAACATCCAGCCCAAGTACGGATGGTTTCGAATCATCCCGCTCATTTCTTTTAACTGGTAGGTCCCAACAAGCCCGACCATCGCGCCTCCAAGCAGAAAGAGCAGGGTTTTTACGATCATGTCATGAATTAAATAGTAAATAGCACCGGTGAGTGCCGCTTCCTGAAACACGGCGATGCCCACCGCAATAAACCCAATCGCAATGACAATGTTGTAAGCCAGTACCTTTTGGATATTACCGTACGCCACAGCCCCAATGCTTCCAAGTATCATTGTCAGGCCCGCCATCCAGGCGATAACGTTATGCGTAATGCCGGGTTCGTGGTAAAAAATCAAAGTAAACATGCGAAAAATGGCGTACACCCCTACTTTCGTCAACAATCCGGCAAACAGAGCAGAAACAGCGACAGGCGGGGCGCTGTAGGATTCGGGCAGCCAGTAAAAAAACAGCAGTGCCGATTTCACCGCAAAGATGACTAAAAACAGCAGCGCGATCGCGGTAAGCAGATCAGGCTGCCCCGCCTCGGCTACACGCACAGAGAGATGTGCCATATTCAACGTTCCTGTGACCGCATATAAGTAGGCAATTGCTACGATAAACAGCATAGAAGAAACAATATTAATCAATACATACATAATACCTGCCCGAAGCTGCTTTTTTAAGCCGCCGAGGGACAAAAGCACATAAGAGGCGAGCAGCATCACCTCGAAAAATACGAACAAATTAAAGATGTCTCCTGTTAAAAAAGAACCGTTAACACCGGTAATAAGAAATTGAATAAAGGCATAGTAATAAAAACGTTCCCTCTCCCATTCAATCGACTGAAAGGAGTAAATCAGGCATCCCAAAGCCACAATGGCGGAGGTGATGACAAGCAGCAAAGAAAAAGTATCCGCTACAAGCACAATACCAAAAGGTGCTTCCCAGCCTCCGAGGTTGAGAATTTGTATGCCTTCCCCTCCGACCTGGCGCAGCAGATGAACCGCTGTTCCCAACACAGCCAGAAACGAGAGGACACTCAACAGCCGCTGAATCATTACATGTTTAGGAAACAAAACGAGCAGAGCCCCTGTTAGAAAAGGAATGACAATAGGCAGAATTACTATATTATTCATGCTCTGTCCCCCGCAGTTTCTTCATGTCGTCGGACTTAAACTCTTGATAGGCCCGGTAGGCAAGCACTAAAAAGAAGGCGGTCGTTCCGAAGTTAATAACAATGGCTGTAAGTATCAATGCCTGCGGCAGCGGGTCCGCGTAAGCGGCCGCCTCTATTCCAAGCAGTGGAGCTTCGCCCTGTTTTAATCCTCCCATAGTCAGCAGCAGCAGGAGTGCTCCGTGCCCAATAATAGATGTTCCTAAAATGATGCGGAGCAGGCTTTTCGTTAGTATTAAGTACGTGCCGATGCTGAAAAACATTCCAATAACAAAGGCCATCACAGTCTCCATTATTCCTCATCCCCTTTGTTGCGGCTGATGCTTACAATCACAGTCATCGTCGTGCCGACGACCGCCATAGCCACTCCTATTTCAAATATAATAGTCGTAGCAATATCTATCTCTTCGTTGACAATCGGCATATAAAACTGCAGATGCGTCTGGCTTAGAAAAGGCACATTGAATACAAAGGAAGCTATCCCTGTTAACAAAGACACGAGCACGCCAAGTCCGGTAATCACTTTATAATTAATCGGAAGCGTTTGAGTAACGGTATCTATATCAAACGCCAGCAGCATTAAAATCAAAGCCGATGAAGTAACCAGCCCGCCGATAAAACCGCCGCCCGGATTATGATGTCCGGCAAAAAACAAATAAATTGCAAAAGTAAGGATAATGAACGTTACTATCTTTGTAACGGTCTGCAGAATGACATCATTAATTTTCACCGTCATCCCCCTTTTCCATCATCCGGAGACTGATTAAGGAATATACGCCCAATCCGGCAATACAGAGAACCATAATTTCGAGCAGTGTATCAAACCCGCGGAAATCAGCCAGAATAGCATTCACCATATTGCTCGAGCCGGCCAATTCGTATGAATCCTCGAAATAAACCGAAACAGAAGGAAACAGTTTATTTCCCTGTGCAGCTAATGTGAAACAAGTGATGAGTACACCCACACCGAGTGAAATAATTAAGTTTGGAATCTGTACGCTTCTTGCCGTTTCCCGGAAGCGGAATTCCGGGAGAAACCGCAGGCAGAGAAGGTACAAAGCAACGGAGACTGTTTCCACTACAAGCTGAGTCAAAGCCAGATCCGGCGCGCGGAAGATGACAAAAAACAGGGCCACCAAGTACCCCACTGCCCCAACAGCAATAATGGCCGTCAGCCTTTTGGAAGCGAGCATGACTGTGAGAGCGCCTGCAACAAGCCCTGCAGCCAGCAGCATTTCATACACTTCCACCGTTGATACATCTACCTGTTGAAAGGAAATACTGTCTGAGAACAGCAGCATTCCTCCGATAAGCAGAATAAGTATTCCCAAAATATATTGAATATAGTCTCTTGTTAAACCGCTCATATAAAGATTTGTAAATGAATACGCTTTTTGTTCGGCTTTTACAATGCCGGAAGCATACGCATTATTGAGCGTGTAGACCTGCGGGAACAAAGTAAACACACCCTTCCACTTGTTCCAGGTCCAAAATAAGATACTTCCAAGCGCGATCACGCCAAAGGTCATGAAAAGTTCGGTATTAAATCCGTGCCAGGCTTCAATATGGATAGAAAAGTCACCGGCATTTCCAGGCAGAACGGAAGCCACCATTGGTTCAAGTACGTAATGAACCAGCACGTTTGGTGCAAAGAAAATACCAATGACGAATGCTGCCAGCACCGCAGGAGAAATCAACATCCCAAGAGGTGCTTCTTTTGGTTTTTTTTCAAGACGCCGCGGACGGTATTTCCCCCGGAACGTATGAAAAATAAGAATCATACTGTAAACAAAAGTGAAAATACTTGCCACCCAGGCAACAGCCGGAATCAGCAGACCAGCCCCTCCTGCTGAAAACACACCAGCTTCCCCAAGGGAAAGAGAACTCGTAAAAAACAGCTCTTTGCTCAAAAACCCGTTAAACGGTGGTAATCCGGCCATGGCCAGGCTTCCGATCAGTGTAAGAGTAAACGAGATGGGCATCAGGCTCATTAACCCGCCTAATTTTCTCGTATCCCTTGTCCCGGTTTCATGGTCAATAATGCCAATCACCATAAATAAACAGCCTTTAAACGTAGAGTGATTTACTAAATGAAAGACTGCCGCCAGCACTGCTGTGGTATACAAAGCAGCTTGTGCTTCCTCCTGGACCGCTAAAGCAAGCGAGCCTATTCCGAGAAGCGATGTAATTAAGCCCAGCTGACTAATTGTAGAAAAAGCGAGAAGCGCCTTTAAGTCGGTTTGTTTCATTGCATTAATGGCGCCCCAGAACAAGGTAATCAGTCCGACCGATGTAATAATCCAAAACCATTCCCCGGTTCCTCCAAAAAACGGAGTAAAGCGGGCGATGGCGTAGATCCCGGCTTTTACCATGGTGGCCGAATGCAGATACGCACTGATAGGTGTGGGGGCTTCCATGGCATCCGGAAGCCAGATATGAAAAGGAAACTGAGCGGATTTTGCAAATGCGCCGATCAAAACAAAAATCATCGCCGGCAGAAACATAGAATGATCCTGCAGCTCTCCGGTCTGGCTGATAATACCGCGGATACTGTATGTACCGGCCATGGAATGAAGCATGATAATACCCACCAGCATTGAAAACCCGCCGCTTACGGTAATCAGCATCGCTTTCTGCGCGCCGTTCCGGGATTTTTTCCGCTGGTACCAAAAGGCGATCAGAAGAAAAGACGAAATGCTCGTCAGCTCCCAGAATAAATAAAAGCCAATCAGATTGTCAGAAAATACAACGCCGAGCATGGCTCCCATAAACAAAAGCATATACACGTAAAAGTTATGTAACAGTTCTCTCGTTTTTGATAAATAAAAGATAGAATATAAAACAACCAGGGCGCCGATTCCACTAATTAAAAAACCAAACACCAGACTTAGTCCATCTACATAAAACGATAAATTAATACCATAGGAGGGAATCCAGGAGAGCGTATAGAGCATCGACTCTCCTTCACTGATATCTACCAGCCAGCTTCCGAGCACAATAAAAATAATAAGGGGCAGCGGCAGGACAAACCAGCCGGTATGAATACGGGAAACATATCGGTAAAGGAAAGGAATCATAAGGGCATATAAAAAGGGTAAAAGTACAACGGAATGGAGCCAGGACAAAATGTAACCTCCTACTCACTGGATACAACAGAATCCATCATTTTTCAGTTTTTTTCTTCCTATATATTAGTATAAAGAAAGCCCGGCTGTTTCGCACATAATAATCACATAAACTTTCTTCGGATCATGATATAATTTAAAAGAGAGCGCTTCCAAAAAACCTCTAATTATTAATTGACAAAACTCACGGCGAGGAGTAGCCTATGGAAGAGCTTTACCAATAATCAAGAATTTATTTACACGAGGTGAAGGATCATGACCGGTAAAGGTACAATGGATGAAAGTATTCTAGTCTGTGTTTATTATGGGCCAAATGGCGCCAAGTTAATACGCAGAGGATGCAAAATAGCTTCCCGTCTTGACTGTCCTTTATATATAGTATCAATTGACCCTGCTCCCGCCGATAACCTGGACCACGAAAAGAGCCAGTATATTGAAAGCTGGAAGAAGCTTGCAGAAGAGTACGGGGCAACCGAGTTTATTCTGAAAGACAACGAAAAACGCCCTGTCGTTAAAGTGATCGGAGAAGTCGCCAGAGAAAAAGGCATCACCCAGATTATTATCGGCCAGACCGCCAAAAGCCGCTGGGAAGAAATCACGAAAGGATCTTTTGTTAATATTCTTTTAAAAGAGCTTCCGTTTATCGACCTCCATATCATTTCTGTTTCCAGAGAACTTAGAGATCATGACGGAGATTATGAAAAAGGCTGCCACGCTTACCTTGTAAGAGATGGAGATCAATATAAGATCAGCTTTAACCATACAAACGACGCGCAGTACGAAGGCATTTTCTTTAAAGAAACCGGTACCGACTTTAATAACGGCACCTTTAAGTTTATGAAAGACGGCGAAATGCTGGAAATTCATGTAACGGAAGACTATGTAACGGAAAGAGAAAAACTCGAAGTATAGGAAAAAGAAAAGACGAAACGCTGCGGCGTTTCGTCTTTTTTTACTTCAGGCGGAAAAACCTTCAGCTGTTGGTGGAACCAGAAGCGACCGCACCAACCATGGCGCCTGTCATAGCTGCCTGCTGGGCCTGCAGAATACTTTCCAGCGAAGTCTGGACAGTCGTTTCTATAATAGAAGCTTCTTCTGCGTACTCACTGACCGAAAGCTGCACGGCAATCGTAAAGTTCATTTTTTTATGCCATTTAAATTCTTTGGAGTCATTCAATGTTTTTTCAATTCTCACAATAAAATCAGCGAGCATTTCTTTTTCTTCGGCCAATGCCATAATTCCCACTTCCGGATAATGAACCGGCCGCACCTTCTTTTCCTGGGCTTCCAGGGTAACGACTACATCTATGGCATGTTTTACGAGAATATCGGTGTCTTCGTTATCACGCAGGGCCAGAATATGGCTCAGCATCTGCAGTTCATTGGATTTTTTAAAACCTTTGTCATTCAAATTCCGGTACAACTCTTCAATTTTCACCATCAGCGGTCCTTCTTCTACCGGCGACGCAGCCAGAAGCACCGCAATCGGATAATCCGAGCTGGACGTTAAAAACATATGGTCTTTTTTCATTAAGTCAAATACACGCTTGGATCTTTTTATCAGATCCATTCTGCTGTCTGCTTCTTTTTTCAAATCGATCACCAGAAGAGCGGAAATATACGTAAAGCTTCCTCTTTGAAAAGAACCGGCCACTAATTGATCATAGACTTCCATCCATTCATGATACTTGTCTTCAGGATCGTCAAAGCGAATGTCGAGCGTAGCCGCTCCTACATAAACCTGGGCGCCGTTTAAAGCACTGAAAACGCCTTTTTTCTTTTTCATGTACTCCGCAATTTCTTTAAACCGATCGACGTCGAGTTCTTTTTTCCGTACAACGTACATGGAAGAAATCAGCATAAGTACTCTTGCATCCACTACCTGCCACTTTAGTTCTTTTTTTAGAATCATATAGTACTTTTCATAGGTTTCCAGCTTGTTCATTAAGTTGTTCTCCATGCGATGTCACCCTTTCCGCATCTCTGTCTCTATCTCATGTACCATTATACTGCTTTACAAACCTAAACAGTACCTCCCTCGATTAAATGCCGGCAGAAAGAAGGCCCCTTCCCAGTGGAAGAGGCCTTTTTATTATTTTAATATAACGGGCTGCTTGGCAGTGCCGGGAAGCGGCTTTGTAAATGTTTTGGTCAGATAAAGCATATAAATGAGCCCCACCCCTACCCAGACCAGCCCTCCAACAATCGTCGGCGGATCGAGAAGAAACAAAAGCCAGAGCATAATAAAGGCTCCTATACCAGGCACTCCAATATAGAACACACGCTGGTACAGGGTCGTTGTTTCTTTCTGGCGGATGGCCAGGGCAATAACGGATATATTCACAAAGAAGAAGGCAGTAAGGGCTCCAAAGTTAACGAAACGAAGCGCCGCATCCACACTGATAAATAAAGCGAGAATGGACAGCACCGAAGCAAGGGCAATGTTGAACACCGGCGTTTTAAATCGTGGATGAATGTATCCGAATAATTTTTCAGGCAGGATGCCGTCTCTTCCCATGACGTAAAGCAGTCTGGAAACGGCAGTAATCGAGGCCAGCCCCTGCGTGAAAATAGCTGCGATTAAAACGGTCATAAAGATAGCATTCAATGCGCTGCCTCCAATAAGCGCCATGAGCTCCATCGCCGCGGAATCTATGTTCACGAACGAAAACGCGGGCTGGGCGAGCTGGATCAAATACGAACTGCTGATATGAAGCACGCTGATAATGCCGATCATAATAAAAATCGCTCTTGGAATCGTTTTCTGTGGGTCTACTGTCTCTTCGGACAGTGTAGTAATCGTATCAAAGCCGAGAAACGAGAAGATAACGACGGAGGCTCCTGCGAGCATAATTGGAACCGTCAGGTCCCCGGCAAAAGGCTGAATCGAGAACAGCCCCCCCGCTCCTTCCCCTGTCCACAGGCCGCGGATAAGAATAATACAAAAGGCAATAATAAACACGATCTGCATAATAACGAACAATCCGCTCAAGTTAGCAGAAGAGTTGATGCCCATTACCGCAATCGCTGCCAGCAGCACAATTAAGCCTATAATCCAAACCGGAGCCGGAATTCCCGGAAACTGTGCATTCAGGAAAACACCAAAGGTGATACAGGCAATAATAGGAGCGAATAAGTAATTAAACAAAAGCAGCCACCCTACTAAAAAACCGGCATTAGGATGAATTGCTTTTTTGGCAAAAGTGTAGGCAGAACCGGAGATAGGAATTTTTTTAGCCATAATAGCATAGCTCGTTCCAGTAAATATAACCGCAACAACTGCAAAAATGTAGGCCGGAGTTAAAAATCCCGAAGACCCTTCAAAAGCTACTCCAAATACGGAAAAATAAATCATCGGTGTGTTCCAGGCCAGACCCATAAAAACAACCTGCCATAATGTTAATGTACGTTTCAACTCAGCTCTTTCAGCCATTGTTTTCCTTCTTTCTGTTGGGATCATTTCCATCGATTAAATTATTCCAATATATCATTTCCTTTAACTAAAACGTCAGCCGGCCGGGCTGGTTGTGCTTGATGATGTTCATTCTCTGGAGTCTTTTTGTTTTAATCAACAACCCTGGCAGAAAATCTATCAACCTATTTTAGCTGGTGGCTTTCATTTTTCTACAAGCTCCAAGCAAAAATAATCGGACTCGAGTGTCTGAGATAACTATTCTAAAAAGTATGTTATATAACCTCACATAAGCGTTGTCTTTCCAAACAGCCTCTACTACACTTTTTATATACACCGCACACATAGCGATCCTCAAAAATAACATAAAGGCCTCCTTGCCTAAGGCATTGAGGGGCGACAAATGCTTTCTAGGGTTCCGCTGTCAGCTTCGCTTCACTGCTGGCAGGGCTGGTCCGAGAGAAAGCGGGCACAGCCGGATCACACGGGCTGCGGCTTACACGGACGGACAAAAGCCTGGGAGATTAAATTCTCTCAGGCTTTTTTTATTACCTTTCAGCCACCTGCTGAATAAGGCTTATGAATCTTAAAGGAGGAAACAATGATGAATAATTATTGGACGAAGTCACTGGAAGCCGGGGAAAAATGGTCGGGGGTTGTTAAAAAAGGCAGCCTGTTCCGCTTAACCGCTTCAGAAAGCACCGCTAATGTATCTATGCTTCTATTCAACGCTCATGATCGGACAGAACGCTACAATATGCCGGATACGCTGAAAGCTCAGCACACCTCCCATTTAACGAAAGGACATGTGTTGATGAGCGACAACGGCAGAGCAATGGCCGGTATTATCGAGGATGACACTGGGTGGCATGATCCTTTTGGCGGCTTTTCTAAAACCGATTGGACGGATGCCCAATTTGGAAAAACAACCTATCAATCCGAGCGGAACGATCGTTATCGCAGCGGAGAAGAGAATTTTTCCATGGAGCTGTTCCGCAATGGTCTGACGATGCGGGATACGGTTCCTGTCTTGAATGTTTTTTCAAAAACAGCCGTCGAGGCTGGAGGCGGCATGGTATTTCATCAAGAAAATGCCGGGGCCGGCCAAGCCGTTACGTTCCGGACCGAAATGGACCTGCTTATCGTCTTATCAAATACGCCCCACCCGCTTGATACGTCCACCGTCTACCCTTCGGTCCCTGTAAAGCTTGAAGCGGGTGCTGCTGAGCCGGTAGCCGAAAATGATATTTGTTTAAACTTATGCGAAGAAAACCGTCGTGCATATGAAAACACATGGGAAGCGCACCTGCTTGCTGAAGGTTTTATTGCTGCTCCTGTTTCCACTAAATAAATTTGGAAAATTCAATTATCTGGGAAGGATGATCGATAGTGACACAAGCAAAAGAAGTAACAACCAGCCACCGAAAAATAGAAGATGCCGTTTATACGCGGACGATTCCAGCCGGAAAAGGCTGGATGTACGATTTAGAACCCGGGCAGGTTTTCAGAATTACAGACCTTGAAGGCAACCAGGCGGCAGACACCCTCTTTTATGACGCCTTAAATCCGGAAGACAGCTATAGTGCGATTGAAACGGTCACCGCCCAGAAAAATATCTACCTTACTACCGGCTCGGTTCTCCGGGCAAAATCCGGCCGGCCGCTTCTCACGATTACCGCTGATTCGGTCGGCAGGCATGACACTGTAGGAGGAGCCTGCTCTGCAGAAAGCAACACGGTCCGCTATGCCCATGAGAAAAAAGCGATGCATAACTGCCGCGATACATTTATGTACGAATTATCGAAACGGGGCAGTCACTTTTCCAAACAAGACCTGGCTCCGAACATTAACTTCTTTATGAACGTTCCTATTACGCCGGAAGGCGGCCTTACCTTTGAAGATGGCGTCTCAGCCCCCGGCTATTACGTGGAAATGCAGGCAGAAACTAACACAACTGTACTAATCAGCAACTGTCCACAGCTTAATAATCCGTGCAACGATTACAACCCCACCCCGATTGAAGTAACCATCTGGAATAACTAATTCATCAATAGAAGAAAGGAGACTGCGTTATGTTTACAAAAGTACTCATTGCCAACCGCGGCGCGATCGCGGTACGAATCGAACGGACATTGAAAAAAATGGGGATTCCTTCCGTCGCTATCTATACAAAAGCCGACCAGGACAGCCTTCACGTGGACCAGGCCGATGAAGCAGTTTTTATTGGAGAAGGAAACGCCCAGGAGAGCTACCTGCATCCGGAAACCATTCTTCAGGCTGCTCTTGATACAGGCGCCGATGCAATTCATCCGGGTTACGGATTTTTAAGTGAAAATGCTCAGTTTGCCCGAACCTGTCAGGAGAAAGGAATTACTTTCATCGGACCTACTCCCGGGCAGATGGAATTATTTGGCTTAAAGCATTCTGCCAGAGAAGCCGCTGCCAACGCAGACGTTCCTCTTCTTCCCGGCACGAATCTGCTGGAGCATGCAGAAGAAGCGGTCGCTGCAGCCGCTGACATCGGCTATCCTGTTATGCTGAAAAGCACCGCCGGCGGAGGCGGTATTGGCATGAGAATCTGCCGCGACAAAGACAGCCTGCTTTCTTCTTTTGATGCCGTAACCCACCTGGCGGAAAATAACTTTAACGACGGCGGCTTGTTTCTGGAGAAATACATCTCTTCTGCCCGCCATATTGAAGTACAGATTTTCGGAAGCTGGAAAGGAGACGTCGTTTCTCTCGGAGAAAGAGACTGCTCCATTCAGCGCAGGAACCAAAAAGTAGTCGAAGAATCTCCGGCTCCCCTGCTTTCAGAGAAGGTTAGAAAAGAAATGGCTGCTTCTGCTGAACGTTTGGCATCTGCTACAGGCTATCAGAATGCCGGCACCGTTGAATTTCTGTATGACCCTGATTCGGAAGCATTTTATTTTCTTGAAATGAACACCAGACTACAGGTAGAACATGGTGTGACAGAGGAAGTAACCGGCGTTGATTTAGTGGAGTGGATGATTCTCGAAGCTGCTCGCGAACTTCCTGCCTTTCCTCCTATTACGATTCAGGGCCACAGCATACAGGCGCGTGTCTATGCCGAAGACAGCTTTCATGATTTCCGTCCGAGCGTCGGTCAGATCGACCGGGTTGAGCTGTCTTCTCTCGCCCGTAACGAATGCTGGGTACGCGACGGTCTTCAGGTCACTACGCTCTATGACCCAATGCTTGCTAAAGTTATCGTTCATTCCAAAGACCGGAACAGCGCGATTCAACAGCTCAGCGCCGCGCTGGCTGAAACCAAAATGTACGGCGTAACAACCAATCTTCTCTATATAAAAAGCCTTCTGCAGGAGCCTGCTTTTCAGCAGGGAGAAGTTCATACCCAGCTGTTAAACAGCTTTTCTCCTTCCGAGATGGCACTCGAAGTAATAGACGGCGGCATTCAGACAACGGTCCAGGACTGGCCGGGACGGGTCGGCCATTGGGATGTAGGCGTTCCTCCCTGCGGTCCGATGGATCCTCTCTCCTTTCGAATCGGCAACCAGCTTTTGCAGAACGATGAAAAAGCAAGCGGTCTGGAGCTGACGTTACAAGGCGGGTCCTATCGCTTTCGTGAAGCTATGTGGTTTTGTATAACAGGTGCCGATATGCAGCCGGCACTCGACGGAAAAAAGATCAGCCTGTACCATCCGACCTTTGCGGAAAAAGGACAGGTCCTCTCCTTCGGCCAGGCCGAAACAGGCATGCGTACGTACCTGCTTATTTCAGGCGGGTTTGACATGCCGCAGACGCTGAACAGTGCTTCTACGTTCACACTGGGCGGATTTGGCGGCCACGGCGGCAGAGCTCTCCGTGCAGGAGACGTGCTGCGTGTAAACGGAAATACTCTTCCTGCTGTCAGTGAACCTTTAGCAGCCTCAGAAAAACCGGCTATTCAAAAAGAGTGGACAATCGGAGTCGTTCCCGGACCACACTGCACGGAGGAATTTCTGCTTCCAGCCTACTTAAAGCAGCTTGAAGACACCGAGTGGGAGGTTCATTTTAACAGCTCCAGAACCGGGGTCCGGCTGATCGGCCCTGCACCGTTATGGGCAAGAGAAGATGGCGGCGAAGCGGGATTGCACCCTTCCAACATTCATGATAATGCTTATGCGGTAGGGACACTGGATCTTACAGGAGATATGCCTATTCTCCTAGGCCCGGATGGCCCGAGCCTCGGCGGATTTGTCTGTCCTGTCACGACAGCCTCGGCAGAATTTTGGAAAATCGGCCAGCTTCATGCCGGAGATACAATCCGCTTTCAGCTGTTAACCCTTGATCAGGCAGAGACCCTCCGCCTGGAACAGGAAGCCTATTTGAAGACGCTTCAGGAAGAATCTTCCCATACTTTACCTGTACTATCTTTTGATAAACATTCGTTTGATCCGAATTACCCTATTCTTGCCCGTGAAACTTCAGGCAGACGCTTTCCAATAACGGTCCGCTGCAGCGGGGATGAGAATGTACTCGTCGAATACGGGGAAATGGAGCTCGATCTGCTGCTTCGTTTTCAGGTGCAGGTGCTGATGGAAGCAATCCGCCAGGAAGAGGATTTTCCTATCATGGACCTGACGCCGGGAATTCGTTCTCTGCAGATCCGCATCAATCCACTGGAAAATAATGTCCAGCAGGTTTGTGAAAAAGTGCTGGAACTCGATAAGCAGCTTCCCGCTTTAGAAGATATTACAATTCCATCGCGGATTGTGAAGCTTCCGCTTTCCTGGGATGATCCGTCCACCCAGCTTGCCACCGAACGGTACCAGCAGAATGTCCGGCCGGATGCACCATGGTGTCCCGATAATCTGGAATTTATCCGCAGAATCAACGGTCTCGACAGCATTAACAGCGTAAAAGACGTCGTGTTTGATGCCAACTATCTCGTGATGGGGCTCGGGGACGTTTATCTTGGAGCACCAGTGGCCACCCCAACGGACCCAAGGCACCGGCTCGTAACGACAAAGTATAACCCGGCTCGTACGTGGACACCTGAAAATGCCGTGGGCATCGGCGGAGCCTATATGTGCGTTTACGGGATGGAAGGACCGGGCGGCTATCAGTTTGTCGGCCGCACCATTCAAATGTGGAACAAATTCCGCGAAACAAAAAGCTTTGAACCCGGCAAGCCATGGCTGCTCCGCTTTTTTGATCAGATTCAATATTACCCGGTCAGCGCCGATGAACTGCTCGAACTTCGGGAGGACTTCCTGCGCGGCCGGTTTGAAGCAGATATTACCGAAACAACGTTTTCTCTTAAAGAGTATATAGAAGACTTACAAACTGTAGAATCCGGTGCTGTTCAATTTAAACAGCATCAGCAGAAAGCCTTCCAGGAAGAACGACAGCGCTGGAAGGAACAGGGCCTGGCAGAATACGTGTCTGAACAGGATGTAAAGACCGAGCAGCCCGCTGAAGGACTGCCGGAAGGGACGTCTCCTGTCACCTGCTCCATTCCCGGCAGTGTATGGAAAGTATTAGTCGAGGACGGATCCGAAGTAAAGCAGGGGGAAACGCTTATTATAGAAGAAAGCATGAAAATGGAATTTATCATCGAAGCTCCCTGTGATGGATATGTGACCGGCCTGTCGATCAAGCCGGGAGATGAAGTCCATCCTGGACAAACTATTTTAGGGATCACCGAAAAAAAGGAGGTTTCTGTTTAATGCATGCTTATCAATCTATTGCTGCCTTAAGAAAAGCCTATACGTCCGGACAAATAGCTCCGGAATCTCTAATTGATCAGCTGATAAGCCAGGCCCGCGAGGAGGAATCCTATCACATTTGGATTACTCCCCCTTCCCTTTCCTTTATTCAGCCTTATTTGGACAGACTCAAGGACCTGCCGATAGAAGAAGCCCCTTTATGGGGAGTACCCTTTGCTTTAAAAGACAATATTGATCTAGCCGGTGTTCCGACAACTGCCGGATGCGAAGCATACAGCTATATACCTGAAAAGCATGCCACAGCCGCTGCCCGTTTGATCGATGCAGGAGCAATCCCTGTCGGGAAAACGAACCTCGATCAGTTTGCAACCGGACTGGTCGGCACACGAAGTCCTTATGGGGAGACAAAAAATGCCTGGGATCCTGATTTAATCAGCGGTGGATCGAGTTCCGGCTCGGCTGTCTCTGTCGCAGCAGGACAAACTCTCTTTTCTTTAGGAACAGATACGGCCGGATCCGGACGGGTGCCTGCCGCCTTAAATAATTTAGTCGGATGGAAATCAAGCTTAGGTGCCTGGCCTGTAAGCGGCATTGTGCCGGCCTGTGCAAGCATCGACTGTCTAACCGTATTCACGAATACGATAGAAGACGCCTCTCTCGTAGACTCGGTTATTCGCGGATTCGATGAAACAGATTCATGGTCGCGGTCCACCCCTGCTTTATCAGAAACAAAGCCGCAGTCTTACCTGCTCCCGGATAAAGAACCGGCGTTTTTCGGGCCCTTTGCCGAAAAATACCGCCAGGCATGGACGCGCACGGTGGCCGCACTGGAACAATCCGGTCTTCCGATCAAGTATGTATCTACAGCATTTATGGAAGATGCCGCCGCTGTTTTATATGACGGACCGCTCGTGGCAGAGCGTTGGGCGGAACTGGGCGGATTTGCAGACTCCCATCCCGGGGCTCTCCTGCCTGTTACCGAAAAAGTACTCCGTTCCGGCACGAATCCTGATTACACTGCTGCTGCGTTGTTTCAAGCCAGGCATCAGCTTAAGGCCTATACGAGAAAAGCAGAGGCTCTGCTGCAAAACAACGTACTTATCCTGCCTACCGCCGGCGGAACATGGAGCCGAAACGACGTAAGGGAAAATCCTATTCAGACGAACAGTGACATGGGACGCTATACCAACCACTGCAATCTGCTTGAGTTATGTGCTGTTTCCCTTCCCCAGCCTTTTGCAGATCACAGCCTTCCTTTCGGCATCACGGTATTTTCCAGTCAGGATAATGACTCTCTTCTGGTTGGCGCCTCGAGAGAAATACAGCGCTGCAGCAGCCGGCCGGAAGTAATGGTTGCTGTGTGCGGCCTGCATATGAGAGGATTTCCGCTTGAAAAACAGATGATCTCCCACGAAGCGTATTTTGTAAAAGAGACAATGTCCGCTTCCAGCTACAAGCTGGTTGAAGTACCGGGATCCCCGGCTAAGCCCGGCATGATTCGTTCCGAAAAGGGAGGCTCTCCCATTGCACTGGAGCTATGGAGCATGCCGCTTGATCAGCTGGGCTCATTTACAGCGGGCATTCCCTCCCCGCTTGGAATCGGCAAAGTAGAATTGGAAGATGGAACCTTCACCCCCGGCTTCATCTGCGAGGCAGATGCCGCTGAGTATGGAAAAGATATCACCTCCTTTGGGAGCTGGAAAGCCTATCAGAGCAGTTCTATATCTCTTTAAAAGCCTGCCGGTTGTTTCACGTGAAACAGACCGGCAGGCTTTTCTTATGTTTGTCGAAAATCGTACGTTTTCTTTGAGACGTTGTGTTTTACATAAGGAACTGTTTTAATATGTATTATATATACATATTAAAAGGAGGCATTTTATGACGACTCAAGGAACACTTTCCACCCGCACGATTGATATTGTAAAAAGCACCGCCCCGGTTTTGGCTGTGCATGGAGAAGCCATTACGACAAAGTTTTACGCTATGCTGTTTGAAGCCCATCCGGAGCTGCTGAACATGTTTAATCATACCAATCAGGCAACCGGCGCCCAGCCAAAAGCTTTGGCGCAGGCTCTGCATGCCGCTGCCTCTTACGTAGACCGTCTTGAAATACTGGAGCCCTTTGTGGAAAAGACAGCCCAAAAACATGCCAGCGTCGGCGTGAAGCCGGAACATTATCCAATCGTCGGCCATTATTTAATCAAAGCGATGGAAGACGTGCTTCAGGAAAATGCCACACCCGATATTTTAAACGCATGGACCGAAACCTACGATACCGTCGCTGCTATTTTTATTCAGGCCGAACAGAAATTATACGAAACAAAAGCCGAAGAACCTAAAGAATGGACAGGTTATAAAGACTTTACGGTGGTCGATATTGTACAGGAAAGCAGCAGAATGAAGTCATTTTACCTTCAGCCTGCCGACGCCTCCCCCGTGCCTTCTTTCCTGCCCGGCCAGTACGTCAGTCTGCGCTGTTCCATCCCCGGAGAAGAATACACACATGTACGCTCCTACAGCCTGTCTGACGCTCCCGGAACCGGCTGCTATAGAATTACGGTCAAGCATGAAGAAGATGGGATCGTTTCTTCCTATCTGCATGAACAGACAGCGGCTGGACAGCATATCGAGCTGTCTGCTCCATATGGCTCCTTTGTGCTTCAGACGGACGATCACAAACCTATTGCCTTCATCAGCGCAGGTTCCGGCTTGACACCGCTTGTCAGTATGATAAAGTCCCTGCCTGATTCCTACAGAGCTCCTGTTACGTTTATTTATGCTGCCAAAAACCACAGCCGTCATCCTTTTCAACAGGAAATCAGCAGTGCCGTCCAAAAACTTCCCGTTTCCCAGGCGCTGACTTTGTATACAGCTCCCGAAGCAGACCACCCGTCTTCTGCTCACTTCGGAACGGAAACGACGCTTACGCCGGAAACACTTCAATCCGCCCTGCCGCAGGAAGATACCCGCTGCTACATCTGCGGACCTCCTGCTTTTGTGGAAGCGGCTGTCTCCTGTCTTCATGAAATGGGCCGGCATGACATTTTTACCGAAAACTTCGTCCCTGTTTCTTAATCTCCATCCTTCTTATGTTAAGATAATGCATAGAATGAAGAAGGAAAGAGAGTTGTACTGTTTGTGTTTACATTAATTGATTTCTTTTATTTGCTGCTTTCCGCCCTTGTGATCCTTCCTGTCGTTTCCATCATCCGGGAGTCCGGCTACTATTTAGTCGTGAGCCTGCTCGGCGCTACCAATAAGAAACTGACGGTAGGAAGCGGTCCCGTGCTGTTCCGAACCGAAACGATTGAAGTCCGCCGCTATTTCTTCATGTACAGCTGGTTTGAATACGATGAAATCAACCCGGATAAAAAATTCTGGCACGGTTTGATTTATGCTTCTCCTATGCTGAGCAATATTATAGTAGCTGTTACCATCAACAGCTTGATTATAGGAGGAATCCTCCCGGACTGGGGATTTTGGAACCAGTTCTTGTTTTATGTATTCTATTTTGTACTGTTTGACGCTCTTCCCGTTTACCTTCCCGACGGCCAGCCCTCGAACGGCCGGGCTATTTTTGATTTGATCTGGCACGGTCAGCGCTCGGATTATTCAAAAGAAAAGCAGGAAGACCAGGAGGGCCGGACACAGGCCCAGGAAGAAACAATGCGAAACCGGGACAAAGATGAACGAGAACGTGATGACCACTCCCGTATGCGTTCAAGAAACACCAGAAAACGATGATAAAAAAGCCGCTCCCTCTAAAAGGAGCGGCTTTTTACTATTTCGTAAACGTATTTTCCAGTGTGCCTATTTCATCAATCGTACATTCCACCTTGTCGCCTTTTTTCACAAATTCTGCGCCAAGCGGGCTTCCTGTTAAAATCACATCACCCGGCTCAAGCGTCATCACTTTGGAAAGATAAGACACCATCCGCTTTAGAGAAACGATCATCAGATCGGATTTGCTGTTTTGTTTTTCTTCTCCATTCACAAATGCTTTCACGTACACATTGAGCGGATCTAAATCCGTCTGAATCGCCGGTCCGAGCGGTGTAAACGTATCAAATGATTTACCCACGGTCCAGTGCCCGGCTTCATGGAAAAACTGCGGGGCCGTCACGTCGTTTCCTACCGTATAGCCGAGAATGCTGTCGAGCACCTCATCTTCTTCGATGTTTTTCGTTCGCTTTCCAATGACTACAGCCAGTTCAGATTCAAACTTAATCTCATCCACGCCTTCCGGAATGCGGACTTCCGCTCCTGAACCAATCAATGAGGAGGCCGGCTTGTAAAAGAAGACCGGAATCTCCGGCTGTGTATCCGGCAGATCTTTTTTGTCTCCTACATAATTGGCTCCAATGCCGATAATTTTCTCCGGCTCTACAGGGGCCAGCAGGGTAACATCTGCATGCCCGTGTGTTTCTCCGGTTGCTTCTCTTCCTGAAAACAGATCCCCTTTAAACGGCTTAAGTCCTTCTTCGGTCCATTCTCCATAATAGTGATTCGACTGGTATTCATATCTGCATAGTTTCATCGTATTCTGCCTCCATTTATTAGGGTTCTGTTACTGTACAGCTTTTTTTACTTCCAGGCAGCGGCCGGGCATCGGAAAGAGCTTGCCCTGGTTCAATAAATTGCCCGGATTGAATACTTCCCGGATTCTCGTTTGTGCTTCGATCTCTTCATCCGAAAAGATAAACCGCATTTCTTCAATCTTCTCAATCCCTACTCCATGTTCTCCCGTTATTGATCCACCCGCGTCAGAGCAGGCTTTCAAACAAGCTGATCCGGCGTCTACCGCCTTCTGGGTTTCTCCTGGATTTCTGGAATCAAACAGAATCAGCGGATGAAGATTGCCGTCCCCTGCGTGAAAGATGTTGGCAATACGCAGTTCGTACTTCCGGCTGATATCATTGATCTGTTCCAGCACTTCCGGCAGACGGCTTCTTGGAATAACACCATCCTGGACCAGATAGTCAGGGGAAATGGCTCCCATCGCTCCAAACCCGGTCTTACGGTTGGCCCACCATCTGCCGCGTTCCGCGTCGTCTTCCGCCACTTTCACTTCTTTGACGTGATTGTTCCGGCAGACGGCAAGAATTTCTTCAATCTGCTCGTCAATACCAGCGGCAATTCCATCTACTTCAATTAACAGCAGCGCTGCAATATCCCGGGGGTGTCCGACAGGGAACGATCCCTCTTCCACCCCTTCTATCGCCGTCTGGTCCATCATTTCCAATGCCGCCGGCACAATGCCTGCGGAAATGATGTCTGATACGGCACGACTGCCGTCTTCCACCTGGTCGAAGTAAGCCAGCACCGTCTGCTTCATTTCAGGATTCTTTAAAATACGAACTGTGATTTCTGTGACGACACCAAGCGTCCCTTCCGAGCCGGTAAGAAGGCCGAGCAGGTCATACCCGGGGGAGTCGGGCACGCCGTCTTCCCCAATCGAAATAATGTCTCCGTTTGGCATGACTACTTCAAGGCCGAGAATATGGTTGGTTGTAACACCGTACTTTAAACAGTGGGCGCCGCCGGCATTCTCTGCTACGTTCCCTCCAATTGTACATACATACTGACTGGATGGATCCGGCGCGTAGTAATAGCCTTTACTGGAAATGGAATTGGTTAAGTGCAGATTCACATAGCCCGGCTGCACGACTGCTTTTCGATTTTCATAATCGACACTCAGCAGCCCTTTCATTTTCACAAGGCTGATGATTACTTCCTTATTGAGCGGTGTTGCACCTCCGCTCAGCCCTGTTCCGGCACCACGGGCCAGAAAAGGCAGGTCGTTTTGAGAACAATATTTAACAAGTTCCGCTACTTCCCTTGTGTTTTTTGGAAACACGACGGCCTTCGGCGAATGTTGATGAATCGTGAAGCCATCGCAGTTATAGGAAAGCATGTCGACATCTTCAAACAGCACTTCTTTTTCTCCGACTATCTTAAAGAATGCTTCAATATGATGGTCCTGGTTTGCACTGATTTTCTTTTTTCTTCTCATTAACTGCATGCCATTTACCCCTTTCCAGAAGTTTGTAACTGCCGCTGTTCTTCTTTTTGTTTTTTATAAGCCCAGTCCAGCAGTTGAATGGTGTGGACAATACGCTCGCTTCTGCCGTATTTCTGTACGCCCATCGCCATCTGCAGCATACAGCCTGGGTTCCCCATCGAGATCATTTCCAGATTTTCCGGTATATTTTCCATTTTCCGATCCAGGACGGCATTGGCCATATCAGGATTTGTCAGGTTGTACACGCCGGCGCTTCCACAGCACGTATCGGCATTTGGCATCTCTACCACGTCCACCCCTGGAATGTCCCGTAGGATTTGACGGGGCTCATCTCTTACTCCCTGCCCATGGGCAAGGTGGCAGGCATCATGATAGGTAATTCTTGTTTTCATTTCAGTCTGCGGTTTCTCATACCCTGTATCGTACAAGTACTTTGAAATATCCTGAATTTTTTCGGAAAATTCTTCAGCTTTTTCTTTCCAGGCCGGCTCGTCTTTAAATAGTTCCGGGTATTCCTGCAGCGCGCATCCGCACCCTGCTGAATTAATTACAACCGTATCGGAATCGCTGAATGCTTCAATATTCTGCTTCGCCAGCTTGCGCCCGGAATCCCGATCGCCTGCATGCACATGAAGCGCTCCGCAGCAGGTCTGATTTTTCGGTATGACTACTTCGCTGCCGTTATGCGTCAGAACATCGATGGTCGCGTCATTAATATCGCTGAACATGACGTCCATGATACAACCTGTCATAAAGGCTACTCTGCCTTTGACTTCGTCGCCCTTCGCAGGAATAACCGGCATGTTTTTGTATTTCTCACGAACAGGATGACCGACGTTAGGCATAATGGCTTCCATGCCGGAAAGATGATCAGGCATCAGGTTCATCGCCCCGGATTTCCGTGTGAGGGACTGAAGGCCGCTGCCCTGATAAAAGCGGAGCAGGCCGCCGACTTTATTTAAGCGGTTCGTGTGTGGAAACAGCTTTTCCAAAATGGTGGAACTGAAGGCTTTCTTCCAGCCGGTGAGCGGCTCCGCCCGCCGGATCTGACCCCGGGCTTCTTCAATCAGCCCGCCGACTTCCACGTCCGCCGGACAGGCGGTAACGCAGGCCCGGCAGTCCAGACAGGTAAAGACAGCGTCCGAGAACGACTGATCCATCTTGATTTCCCCTTCAGCAACGGCGTGAATTAAATGCACGCGCCCTCTTGGGGAGTGCTGCTCCTGACCGGTTTCTAAATAGGTGGGACATGCTTCGAGACACATGCCGCAGTGAACACAGTCATCCCATTTGGCTGGATCAGGATGGTCTTCCGGGAAATAGTTGCTTAAGCTTTTTGTCGAACAGGCCGGCTGCTTTTCCATTGTGTAATCTTTTGCCATACTCATTTTATATCCCTCCGACAAATCGACCCGTGTTCAATACTTTCTCAGGGTCTGCTTGTTTTTTTATACCGCTTAGTAAAAAGAAATAGGACGGCTGATTTCCCCATACGCTGATCTGACGGCGTACAGCAAGCGGAAGATGGGTAATGACAGCATACCCGCCTAATGCTTCTGCCTTCTCCCGAATACTCTTAATTGCTGTCGTGACACTACTTTCCGGACCTTCTATATACATCTTTGCCACACCATGACCGAGTCCGCCGTGCGCATAAACGGAAGCTCCGCTCTCCTGATGCAGACGATCGGTTTCCACCATTAAATGAAACACGTCCATATTTTTACTGCCTGTCTTTACAGACGCTTTAATGTCAGAAGTGGACGATGGCTCTTTAGGTGACAACTCCGTGAAACGCTTCCAAAAAGAAGCAGCTTCGTCTTTTTCCATGACAGTCATGCTCATTTCTGCCGGTTTGTTTTCCGCCAGCCAGTTCTCCTGAAACGCGACCGCTTTTTCAACGTCTTCAAAGGCAACTGCGAGCGTGTAGCTTTCTATACCGGCTAATTTTTTCGATAAAGCAGGATTCATCAGTTCCAGCGAGACAGGTTCCAGCGTGGAATCCAGAAAACCAACCGTAAACGGACGAAGCTTTTCCCACTGGTCTTTAGAAAAGGAGAGCAGTACGAGCTTTTCCTGTTTCGGAAGCGGACGAAGCTTCAGCGTAATCTCTGAAATCACACCGAGCGTTCCCATGGAGCCGACAAACAGCTTGTTCATGTCGTAGCCGGCGACGTTTTTAACGACTTTTCCGCCGGTACGGGTAATCCTTCCATCCGGATAAACGACCCGCATTCCGATCACATGGTCTCTGGCAGAGCCGTACTTTAACCGTTTCGGGCCGCTGTTGTTGCTTGCCACAATGCCTCCGATCGTCGAATATTCCGGCCATTCCGGGTCAAGCGAGATCATTTGGTTATGGCCTGCCAAAAACTCTTGAATGTCTTTCATCACTGTCCCGGGCTTCACTGTAACCGTCATATCACCGGGAACATGCTCAATTACGCCGGCAAATTTTTCAAGGGAAAGCAGAATATCGTCATTGTCTTTTGTGCCGCCGAATCCCCGCTTGGTGCCTCCGCCTATTATCGATACACTTTTCTGGTTTTCACTTGCATAGGTTAGAATCCGGGCAATTTCTTCTTCTGTTTCGGGATATACGGTATGATCGCCCCCATTACCAAGTGCGTGGGCCTGCTCTGTTTTTGTTATCTGCTGGGGGGATACCACTTCTTCAAGTTCCATATCAAACACTCCTTTCCTTATCTTCCCATAGAATACTTTCCTGCATCTTCTGTTCGACGTACGACAAATGCTTTACCATCGCCTGACGCGCACTTTCCGGATCCGCTTCTTGAATGCAGCGGACAATGTCAGCGTGCTGAGCAATAATTTTTTGAGAGGAAGCCGGATCAGCTGCCAAATACAGATGAAAATCAATCATCGCTTTTTTTGTCGTGGACGATAGAAATTCCATCAGCTGCACAAGAATCGTATTACCTGCGGCTTTGGCGATTGATTGATGGAAGGCGTAATCCAGCTCCCAGCTGTCCGGACCAAGTGCTGCTTCCATCGCTTTTGCAGCTTCGGCTACTTCGTCTGCCTGCCTGGGCGTCCGGTAGCTCGCTGCCTCTTTCACCATTTCCGTTTCCAGCATTTTTCTTACTTGAAACAGCTCCTGAATTGCCTGCTGGTCTGGAAGAAGAACACCGGAACGAAACAGTTTTGCTGCATCAAAAGGAGAAACAAAAGTACCTTCTCCTTTTTTCACATAGACAAGCCCTTTTCCTTTTAAAGTCGAAATGGCATCACGTACAGCGGACCTTCCTGTTTCAAACAGGACACACAGCTCTCGGACGGACGGCAGTTTTTCGTGGGCTTCGAACGTGCCGGTTTGAATCTGGGTTTCGAGTTCGGCCGCAACGTGTTCCGAAATGTGGACAGCGGGAACTTTTTCCACCTCCATAATCAGTCTCCTTTCTTTGTTATCACATATCAGACAACCTATGTTGAAAAGAAAAGCCGATCCTTACGATGCAGGTACCGGCTTTCTATAGATCGTGTAAAAAAAGGATCACTAACCACGTGATCCTTTTTATTTGTTATTTTCTTCCGCTTACAAGCGCTTCTTTCACTTCACGGCGTCTTCTGTGCAGAATTGGCTCCGTGTAACCGCTTGGCTGTTCCGTTCCTTTAAACACAAGATCACGGGCAGCCTGGAAAGCGATCGATTGATCCGGATCATCACTCATATTTCTGTACTCCGCATCATCGGCATTCTGCTCATCCACTACTTTGGCCATGCGGAGCAGCGTTTCTTCAATCTGCTCTCTCGTGCATATGCCCTGGTGCAGCCAGTTTGTCATATGCTGGCTGGAAATACGGAGGGTCGCTCTGTCTTCCATTAAGCCGACGTTGTTAATATCCGGCACCGTCGAGCAGCCAACACCGTGTTCTACCCAGCGTACAACGTAACCTAAAAGTCCCTGGGCATTATTATCAAGTTCTTCCTGGATCTCTGTTCTGTTCCAGGCGGCCTGTTTATCAACTGGAATAGTAAGAATGTTATCTTTATGATCTTCATTTCGTCCGGCAAGCTCTTCCTGCACGTCGTGCACATTTACCTCATGGTAGTGAAGAGCATGCAGGGTAGCAGCTGTCGGTGAAGGAACCCAGGCTGTGTTCGCGCCTGCTTTAAGCTGTCCGCTTTTTTGTTCAAGCATCAATGCCATCAGCGAAGGCATCGCCCACATTCCTTTTCCAATCTGTGCTCTGCCTTTAAGGCCTGCACCCAGTCCTACATCAACGTTTGATTTTTCATAGCTGCCAAGCCAGATGGACGATTTCATTTCGCTTTTGCGGATCATTGGCCCGCATTCCATTGATGTATGAATTTCATCGCCCGTTCTGTCGAGGAAGCCTGTATTGATAAAGACAACTCTTTCTTTTACTTCTTTGATGCAGTTTTTCAGGTTAATGGTCGTGCGGCGTTCTTCGTCCATGACGCCGATCTTTAACGTATTGCGCTTTAATTCAAGCAGATCTTCAATGCGTTCGAACAATTTATTGGCAAATGCCACTTCCTTGGAACCGTGCATTTTCGGCTTAACGATATAAACGGATCCTTCTCTTGAATTGTGCAGTTCGCCGGTACCGAGAACGTCATGCTTGGCGGCAAGGCTTGTGATTACGCCGTCCATAATGCCTTCCGGTACTTCATTTCCATTTTCATCCAGAATTGCATCTGTTGTCATGAGATGTCCTACGTTTCTCATGAATAAAAGTGCTCTGCCGTGCAGACTCATTTTCCCACCGTCCAGAGACGTGTATTCCCGGTCTGCATTCAGCTTTCTCGTCATCGTCTTTCCGCCTTTATTAAATTCAGCGGTAAGCGTACCTTTCATCAGGCCTAAAATATTGCTGTACACGTTTGTCTTGTCTTCTGCATCTACGGCAGCTACTGAGTCTTCGCAGTCGATGATCGTTGTCGTCGCAGATTCCAGCACAACGTCTTTTACGCCGGCCCCATCGGTTTTGCCGATCGGATGACTGCGGTCAATTTGAATATCTGCATGCAGGTTATTATGCTTAAGGAGAATCGAAGTCGGCTCATCGGCAGAACCCTGGTAGCCCTGAAGCTGGCTTTCGTCTTCAAGCGGCACGGTATCTCCGTTTTCCAGTTTTACGTTCAGGCTCTTTCCTGAAATGCTGTACTGCACAGCATCTGTGTGGGAAGCGCCTTTAAGCGGCACGGTTTTATCGAGAAACGACTTTGCGTACTCCACTACTTTGGCCCCGCGCTTTGGATTGTAGTCTGATCCGGCTTCAGCTCCGTCTTCATCGCTGATCACGTCGGTACCGTATAAAGCGTCGTACAGGCTTCCCCAGCGAGCGTTTGCTGCGTTTGCCGCATATCGTTTATTGTCGGCCGGTACCACTAACTGCGGTCCTGCCTGTTTGGTGATTTCTTCATCCACATTGCTTGTGCTGATCTTAAAATCATCTGTTTCCGGCTCTAAATAGCCGATTGATTCAAGAAATGATTTGTATCTTCCAAAATCCCCCCGGCCGTTTTCTTTATGCCAGTGGTCAATTTTTTTCTGAAGCTCTTCTCTTGTTTCCAAAAGCTTTTTATTTTCCGGAATTAAATCATGAAGAAGTTCATCGAAGCCTTTCCAAAACGTATCCTGGTTCAATCCACTTTCGGGAAGTGCCTCGTTGTTAACGAATTCATATAATTCAGAAGCCACCTGGAGTCGTCCGATTTTCTGGTAATTTTGCATATATACATTCCTCCTTCAGGAATTTATTCGATAATATATTTTATTTTCTGATTATATTCATTGTATATGAAAGCGCTGTTTTGTAAAAATACTTATCTGGAATACGTGTTATGCCTTTTGGCTATAGAAAAGAATTGAATACACGTTATAATAGAAAGAAAGCGATTTCTAAAAGGAGAGAACAACATGGATATTCAACATTTGAAATATTTTTCGGAAGTTGCCAGGCAGCTTAATTTCACAAAAGCATCTGCTTCTCTCCACATCTCCCAGCCTTCTCTAAGCAAAGCTATCAAGCATATTGAAGAAGAAATAGGCGTGCCCTTATTTTACCGCTATTCTAAAAAACTCGAATTAACCGATGCCGGAAAGGCAGTACTGGTGAATGCCAAAAAAGTACTGGAAGCCTTTGACAATATGAACGAAGAATTAAGCGACATTATTGAATTAAAAAAAGGCGAAATCCGCATCGGAATTCCGCCTATTATTGGGGCTGCTTTTTTTTCGCAGCTCGTCAGCCGTTATAAGGAAGCCCATCCTTCCATTGATCTTCTCCTGACCGAGGTCGGCACGAAGTCCATCAAACAGGGGGTGGATGAAGGAACCCTTGATATCGGCCTGATCTGCAACCTGCCGGTCGAACAGAAAAATTTCGAGATGGAAAAGCTGCTGAAAGATCCTTTAATGCTGATTGTTCCTATCGGCCATAAATTCGAAGGCCGTGCTTCTGTTGCTATAGAGGAACTCGCAGACGAACGCTTTATTTTATACCGAAACGACTTCTCTTTGTATGATCGGATTATTGAAGAGTGTGAACAGTACAGCTTCTCCCCCAATATTGTCTGTGAGAGCTCGCAGAAAGATTTTATGGTCGACATGGTCGAAGCAACGCTTGGCGTAGCGCTTCTCCCAAGCAGAATCTGCCGGGATATTCACCAAAAACAGATTGCTGCCATTCCTCTGCATGACTCCAATTTACACCTCGAGCTCGGCATGATCTGGAAAAGAGATAAGTACCTGGCATTTGCCGTTCGGGAATTCATTTCTATGTCCCAAAATCATCTGGTTCACTCGACTTGACCGGTCAGCCAGCTTTGCATGATATCCACTGTTTGGCTCGTCTGCTCCGCTGAAGAAATAGAGGCTTCACCGTCACCTCTCTGCGGCCCGTAGCTTCCAAACCCGGCATGATTGCCGCCTGCCAGGTTCGCGGACTCAGTAGTGTCCGGCAGATAAGCCGCCGCTTCATGGTAATTTCCCTGATTAAGTACGCCGTCCTGTTCGGCGGTGATGCTTAAAACGGGAAGGCCGGTTTGATCGAGCCGGCCGCCTTCATCCGGATACGAAGCAAGAAAAAAGACGCCCTGCACTGCCGTTTCGTTTTCAGCTGCATACCTTGATGCCATAGAGCCTCCTAAAGAGTGGCCGCCAATAACAAATGCTTTGTCCGAATTCTCCTCGAGGACACCATTTGCCCGGTTTGGGGCCATCACGGCCAGATTGAAAGGCATTTTCATAATGTATGTTGTGAATCCTTCTTCCGCCAGTCCCTGAGCCAGCGGAGCATAAGCCTGTTCCTCCACAAGACCTCCCGGATAAAAAATAACCGAAGGACCCTGTTCCTGTTCTGCCTGAAATACAATCCAGCTATCTTCTTCCAAGGCAGCCCATTCTGTCATACTTTCCCTGGCTGCAGCATCCGGTGGATAGGGCCGCAGGTATACAAACAATGCGACGGCTGCAGCTGTCATTATAACAACAGCTCCAATAAGCAGACGCTTTCGTGAAAACAGTTTTTGTTCATCCTACTGCCTTCTTTTCTGTTGTTTTTTGTTTGTTTTTTTATCCTTCTGCTTAAACCAGCGAACCGCATAATTGACGCAGTCCTCCATTTTAAAAAGCCTGATATGGGCAGAGCCGATTTTGCCAAACCCTACGTCCTCTTCTTTTTCAAAATCTGCTCCCAGCTCCACAAATAACTCTTCCCTGAATTCAATATCTTCCCGGGCTTTCCAAATGGTTTCTCCATTTTCAATGACCGGGTGACTTGTTTTTATCTTATCCTGGTAGGTAATCCGGTATTCAGCCAGATGAAAACTTGTGTTGCTGTCAAATTCCACTCCCAGCAGAAGCACATACGCACCTGCTTTGTATAACTTTCCGAGGGGGCTGTTTTCTCCAAGAGCAAAATCATGGGGGTGGCCTTCCATTAGAACGTCTTTGTTTTTCCCCCAGGCAGCAAAAGAAACCGCCGGGTGACTGCTTCTTCTGACATTTTGAAAGGTACGGAAGGTTTCAGGAATGGTCCCCATACCGGATGAAGGAGAATAAGCCGGATGATATCCCGGCATATCCGCTTTCAGGCGGGCATGCCATTCTTCCGGGACGGGAGGATCATTCCATTCGTACGGATCAGACAGCATCGGGGTCTGGGTCGGCATCACAATGGTGCCCTCTTCGGTTACCGTATCCATCAGTGCCAGTATGACGTTCACAGCACCTCCGCTCACCCATCCAATGGAGGAAAGAGAAGAATGGACGATCAGCGTCATCCCTTCTTCTATTCCAATGGAGCGCATATCTTCTATAAGAGACTCTCTCGTTTGGAGCCTTTTTTTCGTATCTATCTTTTCAGTCATTGTGAACCTCCGGTGGTTGTGGTATTTTTAATGCTGTGTGTCTTTTATTTTACCGTGAGAAAGACCAGAAAGTATAGATATTAACAAAATGGAGGTTCTTTTTATGATTTATCAATTAAAACTGCAACTAAAGCAGAGCAAGCCTCCTGTCTGGAGACGTGTTCAGCTTGACGGCCAAACACCACTTGCCGATGTTCATTCTATTATAGCAACCAGCTTTCTGCTTGAAGAGAAAGCTTCTTATACTTTTTCTATAGAAAATACGCCGCTTGATCACGAAGCTTCCCTGGCTTCTGTTCTGAAAGAAGAAAAAGACCAGGCGCTTTACGAATCAGACGCAGACAGCGCAGCCGGCTACCTCGTTCAACTTGAAAAAATCGTGGATGCAGATTCAAAAAAAACATACCCGCTCTGCATTAAAGTAACAAAGCCTTTAGAACAGCACGGCGAAGAGTTCAATGAAACAAAAGAAAAACACCGCTTGAATGAAGCATTTGCCTCCCTGCAGGCAGCATCCAACCAAGGCGTGACGTCCGGCAGCAGCAAAAACATTGCTGTACCAGGTATTCCTTCGGCTGAGCAGGCAACTGCATCCGAATGGAAAAACCTCTTCGAACAAGCAAAAACATTTCATCGCCTCGCTCCATGGGAGCGGATCGAAGACCAGGAAATCTTTATTGTCCGGGATGAACAGACGGACGAAACAGCTTACTGCAGCATCCTGAAAGGAAACACCAGCGTGCACGGGATTGCCGTCTATCATGGAGAAGAAGGCAAAGACGCTCTTTACAGCCTTCTTCACGGAAATAATTACCAGGCACTACATCAAAAGTGCATCATTCTAACGTTTGACAGACAAGAAGACCTGGAAACAGACGATGCCCGCATTATTGAAGAAGCTGGTGCTTCCTTTGGCGAAGGACAGCAATGGCCCGTTATCCGCAGCATGCTGCCGGGTTACTATCCGTGGTTTTTAACTTCTTCGGAAGCCGTATTTATGGCGAAAGTGCTTGAACAGGCCGCTGTCATTGATGATCACGTTCGAAACGACGAGAACTTCCTCGAAGAAACGTCTAAAAGACAGCGCCGGGCCCGTCTATATACAGGCAGCGAATGGGTCGACACCGAGCTTCCTTTTACGTCTTCAGACGAGCCTCTCCGCTATACCGGAGGGTTGAAAGTAGACCAGTGGACAATGACCCGCCTCCAGAAGCAGCCGCAGATTAAAACAAAACTTGCGCTCGGTGTTTTTACACTTCCCAATGCTCTTCAAAGCGAAGAAGAAGAGCGTCCACTGCTTGTAGAAAGCTCTATCTGGTTTAACGCAAATAACGAAAAAATGATTGACCATAAAGAATTTCCATTCTTAAAAAGAGCAGCGTACCTGCAGAATAAACTAGTAAACATTATTTTTAACCATTTAAAAGGACGCCCTTCCCAGATTTTAGCCGCTGATCCGGAAATCTGTGACATACTCATGCCTGTCGCTAAACAAATTGGAGTCGAAGTGTATTTAACATCCAAACTCCCTCCAATGGAGAAATTGATGAAGCAGATGGCCCAGTCCAAATAATAAAAAAAACAAGGCAGATTTTTATATCTGAGCCTTGTTTTTTTATTTATAAAGCGGGATAGTTATAGTATATAAATGTCATTACTGCGCTTTTCTCTTTTTAGTACCCAGACTTTATAAAAAAGGAGGCGGCAGAAAATGAAAGCTTTAGAAGGCAAAATTGCGCTTGTTGCCGGTGCCACCCGCGGAGCCGGCCGGGGAATCGCAGTCATGCTCGGGGAAGCCGGGGCAACGGTCTATTGTACCGGACGAAGCACCCGGGGCGCTCCATCTGACTTGAACAGACCGGAAACGATTGACGACACCGCAGAAATGGTGACTGCTTACGGCGGTGAGGGTATTCCGGTACGAACGGATCATACGGTTGTTTCCGAAGTGGAAGCTTTATTTGAACGAATAGACCGCGAGCAGCAGGGCCGGCTCGATCTCGTCGTTAATGATATTTGGGGCGGAGAAAAATGGACGGAATGGAACACTCCCTTCTGGAAGCACAACCTTTCCAACGGCCTGATGATGCAGGAACGCGCTGTTCACAGTCATATGATTACAAGCTATTATGCCGCTCGGCTGATGATCAAAAAACGAAGCGGTCTGATCGTGGAAATAACGGACGGCACCGATTACAGCTACCGCGGCAATCTCTACTATACACTAGCCAAATCTTCTATTATTAATCTTGTTACTTCGATGTCCGAGGAGCTGAGCCCTTATAATATAGCTGCTGTTTCGATCACGCCGGGCTTTCTCCGCTCCGAGGAAATGCTGGATCACTTTGGGGTTAGTGAAAGCAACTGGCAGGATGCGGCTGTTCAGGATTCGCATTTTTCCCAGTCGGAGACGCCGTTTTTCGTCGGACGCGCGATAGCTTCGCTTGCCGCTGATCCAAAGGTTTTTTCGAAAACGGGCCGCCACCTTTCCAGCTGGGGGCTGTCCGAAGAATACGGCTTTAAAGACATTGATGGAAGAAAGCCGCATTGGGGCAATTACTACAAAACCATTAAACATATGTATTAGCCCCCAGGGGGGCGGGGAATTATTCTGCTTCCCCTACAACGGTAAAGCGTTCGTTAACGTGCTGCGGATGTTCTATTTCATCGAGTACAGCTGCTGCGTAATCGGGATAGCTGATATAGCTGTCCCCTTTTTTGTTTACAAGCAGGTGATCCTTCCCTTTTTCGTAAGAACCAGTTTTCACACCATCTGCATCAAACATGGCAGAGGGGCTCAAAAACGTCCAGGTGATATTTTCTGCTTTTTCAAGATGCGTCAACAGCTCTCCCATGCCGCCGGCCATCGGTTTATAAGCATCCGGGAACTCCGGCGTATCAATAAGCCGGGTCGTTTTATCTTTATCAACGTACAAGCTTCCTGCTCCTCCTACAACGAGCATCTTAGTATCGACTGCCTGCAGTGCCGGGATCAGCACTTCCCCCGCCCTTACATAAGGTTCTCTTTCAAAGGAACCAAACGCGTTAACTACTACTTGATAAGGTGCCAGGTCTTCTCCTGTAAGGTCAAATATATTTTTCTCCACTACAGATACATCGGCCGTATCGACTTTGGATGCATCCCGAACCATTGCCGTTACTTTATGTCCTCTGTTCAATGCTTCTTTTGTAATAAATTTCCCTGCTTTACCCGTTGCTCCAATAATTCCAATATTCATCTGTCATCCTCCTGTTTGTAACTATTTTTGTTACATTACGGTGGTAAAAAAAATCTCTTTCTTAAGAAAAGAGATCATTCATAATATTTTTCAGCGTTAAACCGGCCAATTCCTTTTCCATTGCCTGCTGGGCGCTGTGAAAAGCTGTATCGAGAGCACCTTGAATGTTTTTTCCCACCGGACAGTTCGGGTTAGGACTTGGATGTATCGCAAACAATGCCTCTTCTTCTTTCTGCACCGCCTGATAAATATCCAAAAGCGTGATTGCTTCCGGTTGTCCAGCCAGCGCGAAACCGCGGATGCCCGCCTGTGATTCAAGGAGCCCTGCTTTTTTCAGCATGCTTCCTATTCTGCGAATAACGACCGGATTCGTATTTACGCTTCCGGCAATATATTCAGATGTCAGCTGCTCTCTCGGCACCGTAGCAGATAGAGCCAAAATATGGACAGCTACTGAGAATCGAGTATTAATCATTTCTTCACCACCATTGTAACCATTATAGTTACAATATAATGTATTGTCAATCGTTTTGTTATTTCATAAAAAAAAGCGCCGGGAAGGCGCCTTTCAATGATTATCGTGTATTCATTTCACTTGGAAGCGGTCCTTTTCTTTCCCCGCGGTCCAATTCGTTTAATTTCTGCATTTCTTCTGAAGTCAGCTCGAAGTCAAACACATCAAAGTTCTCTTCAATCCGGGATGGGGTAACGGATTTAGGAATGACAATAGAATTGTTCTCCAGGTGCCAGCGCAGAACAACCTGTGCCGGCGTTTTGCTGTGCTTTTGTGCGATACTCTGCACAGCCTCATCTTCCAAAACATCTCCACCCTGCATTAATGGGCTCCACGCTTCCACAAAAATATCATGTTTGGCACAGAATTCCTTTACTTCTTTCTGGGCAAGGTATGGATGGCATTCAATCTGATTGAGCACCGGCTTAACGTCACACTCATCCAACAGACGCTGCAGATGATCCACATCAAAATTACAAACGCCGATTGCCTTTACTTTTCCATCGTTATACAGCTTTTCCATTGCTTTATACGTATCGACATAATTATCAAATTCCGGTGTCGGCCAGTGGATCAAATAAAGGTCAACGTAATCCATACCCAATCTTTCCAGACTCTCGTCAAAAGCACGAATCGTATTATCGTAACCTTGATCAGCGTTCCATACTTTTGTTGTTATAAATAAATCCTCACGATTAATACCGCTGTTTTTAATTCCCCGGCCTACGCCATTTTCGTTTTTATAAATCATTGCTGTATCAATGGAGCGGTAGCCTGTCTGAATCGCTTTTTCTACTGCGGATGCTGCTTCATTGTCCTCAACCTGCCATACTCCAAACCCAAGCTGGGGCATGCTCAATCCATTATTCAATGTTACGTGCTGCATAGTATCGCTCCTTCAATTGATATTTCGAATCCAGAAATAATTATACCATTCCTTTTTCAAAGGTGCTTGTTCCTTGCTTACCAGGGTTTTTTTACGAAATTTGTTCGTTATAAGAAATTAATATAAATAAAATATATCGTTGTACACACTGTGATGAAAGGAAAATGTAAATACTTTCCCAGAAAAAACACAATACCCTGTTGTGTTTTATAAAGAACGAGTCTATACTATCGTTACGTTCGTTATAGAGTTTCATAAATAATTTTTTAAAGAACAGGAGATTGCGAATGCCCGCTTGGTTTGAATCATCTAATCAGTTTATACAATGGTCGTCCCCGTTTGTGTTCCTTGCTCCTTTTTTACTGTCGCTATTCTGGATAGCCGGAGCCTTAATTTTTGCCTGGTACAGGGAGCGCAGAGAGCCGCTCGATTTAAATGAAATTGATTGGCCTCATGTTAATATCTTAGTACCCTGTTACAACGAAGAAGAAACTATAAGGGAAACGATACGCCTTCTTCACGAACTTCCATATCCGTCTTTTGATATTATCGCGGTTAATGATGGAAGCAGTGATCATACAAGCGATGCCCTTCATGACCTTGTTGAACATTATCCGAATTTAAGAGTAATTGACTGCCTTGAAAATAAAGGAAAAGCAAACGCCCTCCATATGGCGGCTCATGCTTCCAACGCAGAATACCTTGTCTGTGTAGACAGTGATGCCATTTTGGATCCTTATGCAATTCACCACCTTGTCCGTCACTTCTTTCATAAAGGAGAAAGAGTCGGTGCCGTTACAGGAAACCCGAGAATCCGTAACCGTGACACGCTACTCAGTCGTATGCAGCTTGTAGAATATGCTTCTATTATCGGCTCCATTAAAAGAACACAGCGTGTTATCGGAAAAATCATGACCGTTTCCGGTGTTGTGGTAGCCTTTCGTAAAAAAGCACTCATTGACGTAAAGCTGTGGGACCGCGACATGATTACAGAAGACATTGCGGTCTCCTGGAAACTTCAGGCTAATTTCTGGGATATCCGTTTTGAGCCGCGTGCTTTGTGCTGGATGCTTGTTCCGGAAACCGTTAAGGGAATATGGAATCAGCGCGTCCGTTGGGCCCAGGGCGGCCAGGAAGTAATGTTCCGTTACTGGTACTTAATGTTCAGCTGGAAACACCGCAGACTTTGGCCGATTTATATCGAGCAGTGTATCAGCACAGTCTGGTCCTTTGCGTGGGTAACTGTCACCTTCTATTTGATTATGTTTTCCAACTCACCGCAGGATCTGCTTATCTGGCTGACCTTTACGTCATTTGCTCTTGTGCTTTTATGCTTGATTCAACTGTTTGTTTCGATACGAATCGACTCTCAGTATGACCAGATTAAACGTTATTACTTCTGGGCTGCCTGGTACCCTATTTTCTACTGGTTTATTAACGCATTTGTTGTTGTAGCCGCTATGCCGAAAACAATTAAGTCCCGTCTTAAAGGAGGATACGCTACATGGAACAGCCCCGATCGTGGCCAGCGCAAAACCGATTCATAATACAGTCCCGCCAGTCTTACCTGACATCTTTTGTCTCTATTATTTTGACTCTGGTGCTGTGGGCTTACAGTGCTATGGTCGCCTGGTTCTTTATCAGCGCCGCCTTGTATATTAACGATCCCTATTCGCGATTGTTAAAAATTACTTTTAAAATAACGAATGGCGAAATACGGGTATTCATGCTGAGTACGCTTGCTGCATTTGCCGTGATGGTCGCTTTGCTGTTGATCTGGAGAAAATACAATTACCACCGTTTCGGCTCTTTACGAAGAAGAAGCTATCCAAAAACATCTACAGTAAAAGACATGGCAGATCTGGAGCTTATGTCTAAAGAGGATATAGAAAAACTAAAAAGTTCACGCTATGTCACCTTTACCAAAAGTCCGGTAACGGAAATTCTTAAAGAGAGGAAGCGGTCATGAGATTGAAAAAAGGAATGAGCATACTTCTGGTTATTGCGGTTATAGGAGGAATGGCTGCATTTCTTATTCCCCATTACCAGGCTGAAAGCGAAAAAATTCACCAGCTTGAGGAACCGTTGAACAACGACGGGTGTCTTGGTCTGAACTATCACCGGATAAAAGACAGCAACGCTTTTACTAAAGGCGTCGAAACGATGACCAATTCTGATGAACTGACAACGTATACGGTTTACTCTGACGACTTCGAAGACCAGCTCGATAAGATGATCGAAGAGAATGCCACTTTTGTTACTCCGGATGAACTTCGTGAGTATCAGGAGCAGGGGGAGTTTCCTCCCAACTGCGTATGGATTTCTTTTGACGATGCAGATAAAAGTATTGTAGACGAAGCTCTTCCTATACTCGAAGAACGGGATATACCTTTTACTGTATTTGTTATTTCCGGCCAGGTCGGCGAATACGATTTTGAAAGCCAGCCGCTTGCGGACTGGGGAGACCTCAGAACCCTCCGCGACAGCGGACTGGCCACAATCGGCTCGCATACCCATGATCTTCATAAGCTCGCTGAGGAAAATCAAGACAAAGCTATTTTCCTAAATGAAGAAAATCATGATATGTTTGCGGAAGACCTTGCCAAAAGTGTAGACGTGCTTGAATCTGAACTCGATATTGAAGTAACCGAGTTCGCTTATCCGTTCGGAGCAGGCTCTGAGGAGCTTGCAGATATTTCCAGGGAACAAGGCATGGAAGGCACTCATATCCTTGCCCCCCGGGTAATTATGGCTGATGAAGACCCGCATTGGACAAACCGTATTCTACTGAGTACTCCATTTTACGAAGAAAATATTGTGCCGTATCTGGAAGAGAACAACCCAGAAGCATCATAACGATACAAAAAGAGAAAGCAGCTACGCTGCCTTCTCTTTTTTTGTTTACCATGGAAGCCACTTTTTATAAAAAGGCTTTTTCTTTTTGTCAGTGGTTTTGTTTATATGAAAATAATCCAGCACGTCCCCGTCATCGGCTTTCCATATGCCGATACCCCCATATCCCCGGGACCGTGCCGTCCGCTCGGCCCTTTCTATCGTAAGAGGCGACGAAAAATAGCAGGCCGCCTCTTCTGTTTCCCAGAAGCATTCCCCGTCTTTGTATTCTTTAATATACGCTTTATGAAGAACCGCTTCTGCAACCGCTTCATGGGTAGTCACATACCTGCCTTGAAAGGAGCCGTCCTCCTGCTTTGTCCATATGCGGCCAAACGCATTCACACCGACCAGAATTTTTTCTCGATCTTTTTTTCTGATCGATTGGTCCACGTAATCATACACCTTCTGATGAAACGCATCCGGGGCGTGGGGCTGAGGAGGCTCATCGTCCACCCCCTCCGTGTAGGACATGATTTTCAAAGCATCTACGCGTTCCGCCAGAAATCGATAATCCGCCCAGCCTGTCCATTCCTCCAAATCATAGGAAGTACCGGTTACAGCCGGAACCGTTTGATGCAGCAGCCTCTCCTTCCGATGAAGAACGGAGGCTAATTCGGATATAAACTCATTCATCGCCTCCCGGTCCCCGGGATACACCCACTCCAGATTAATGGTGACTCCGTCCCAGCTGCCTTGTTCGCAGATTTCTGCAATTTGAGTAATATAAGTAGATCTATTTTGAAGAACGCTGTGAGCCACAGCTCCATCCGGTTCATCCAGTTCAAAGCTGAAATTGGAAAACACAAGCAATACAGCCGCTCCATGGTCTTTCGCCGCCTGCTTATCTTTGTCATTTATGCGGCCCGGCTCAATGTGTCCGTCATGTTCAAAGTAATACGTATCAAAAGCAGCATACGCAAAAGAGTGGCGCCGCAGCACCGCCGTTCCGGCTGCATCGTATTCAATGGATATCTGCCTCGGGGGCTTTTGCTTCCGCTCCGATTTCTGATGGAAAAGGCCGCCCGTGTAAACATCCAGCTGCCGGAGAATCGACGCGTTGTCTTCATCTCCGTATACCATAAACCTCGGAAGGGCATAGCGGTCATGCCGCAGTCCCGGTTCGGCTGGTTCTGCCTCGGGACGAATGCGTTCCGGATAAACACTCCACCCCGTCTGCAGGTTTTCTTCTTCGAGAACCTCCCGGATTACAGGGTGTACTGCGGTTCCCGCTTCCTTCCATTGAGGATAGTAGGCACCAAACGGAAAACAAAAACCATCCGCCTTCCGCTGTTTGTTTCGTACCGCCGCTTCCATAAAAACAAAAGGGCTTGTATCCTGTCTTACTGTTAGAAAACCCTCTTTTTCGGCAGGAAGCCCTTTTGTTTCCAGCGTTACTATATAGGTTCTTCCTTTCTGAAACCTGTATGGTTTTATTGCCACTTCCTCTTCTTCCCATCCGGGAACATAAGAAGCGGCTTCCATGCGGGTTCCGTTCTCTAATTCCTGGATAGTAACGTTCATTCTGAATGGATACCAGGAGCCTTCCGGGCGGCCCCAGTTGAATTGTAGGAGCTCCCCTGTGAAATCAGCCGGGGCTTTGTAGGAAAAAACAGCCTGTATTGTGTCTCCAGCCGAATCTGTGCCGGCTGTGCCTTTTTCGACCGGATGCTTTTGTTCTATTTCTCCTTCATGCCAAATCCACTCTGCGTCCAGGTACGTTTCCACTGCAGAAGTCCAACGCTGCATATCTTCCCGGATCAGCTGCTGATAATTCCGGTCGTTCATCGGCGAACCTTTGCCGCTGCCGAGTATCCCTAACAGTTTTACCGGCCAGGGATTACCGGCTGTGAAGTCCGCGGACACGTCCGTACTAAAGGCGGTGCTGTTTTGTTTGGTATTGAGCCTCGCATGCGCACGAAACATACCGGTGCCTTGACTACTGGTAATAAAGCGGACGGTCGTCTCTTCTCCGTGCTTTACTTTTATGTTTTCATTAAAAGAAAACACCGTCCAGTCATTTTCCGTCCAATCCGGTGAAAGAGGGCCCTTAAATACGGATGTTTCATTTATCCGTATCTCCACCTCTGCCTCGTAAGGCTTTCCGACATGCCCGCAGGCAAATAGGGTAAGGTCCTGAACATCCGCAGTTTCCACCGGTTGAAAGGTAATGGAGGATTCAATGGGCCGGTTCGCTTCCAAATCCGTGCCGAACAGAGGAAAGGCCAATGAGTCTTCCACCAGCCTTCGTTCATATACTTTCGGCGTTTCTGCCTCTTCTTCCCAAATCACAATTCCGTCTTCCATCCACGGCGGTCCTTCCAGAAAAGGCACCCCTGCGGCTGTCCCCTCTTCTTTATTTAATACATAATGATGGGCATCATACGTATGATGCAGCAGTTCAGTCCAGCCGCTCTGCACATAGGCTGCGAGCTGAGCCCACGATAAGTACCCTTCTTCCGGTACGCGCTTTCGCTGTCTTGAAGCAATAACCGCAACACCAAAGGGAATCTTTTCTTGTATGAGCCACTGCGCGGCCGGGTCCATGCTTTTCAGAGCGTCATCAAAATGAATGACAGCCGGTGGAGGGCCGGCGGGGCGTCCCTCGTACCATGCTGCAAACTCTGAAGGGTGGATAAATATATAGCCTTTGTCCCGCAGCATGTTTACTTGTTCTTTTATATCACCAATATAGGAAACCAGCTCATCCGTTTCGCTTTTATCCTCTGTCACGCCGTGATAGCATAAAATAACCGGATATCTGTTCATGGCGGGCCTTCTTTCTTTTTATATCGTATTCTTCTTTTTTACCCATACGCTGACGGCTAAAAACATAATTCCGGCCATAACATGAGCAAGTGTCCAAAGAATATTGCCGGTGAAAAAATAAACAGCCGCCCCGAGCCCAAGATTCCACACGCCGAGCAGAATCCAGATGACTACGAGAAAGATCTTAAATTTACTATGCTTCATTTTTTTCCTCCTTTTCTTCTCCACTTCTGTTACGTATTTATACACGATTAATGGTAAAATATTGGTATTCATACTGGGAAAGAAGGAATACCCATGTTACGGATGCTGCTTTTCCCTTTGCTTTCTTTCATTCTTTTAATGTGTCTGACCGGAACGTATTTATTACTAGAGCCATATGAACAGGCTCTTTTTTCACTGCTTTCCAGAGATTTGCTTCTGCTGTTGACAGGCGGGGCTCTTGTTCTTTTTTTATTTTCCATGCTTCCTGTTTTCACAGCGCTCTATAAAAAGCGCAGCAATTCAAAATCCCAGCAAAAGAGGTGAAAATAAATGGATTCTTTCATTATATACGTAATTCTGGGATTTATTTATTTCCTGGCTGCTCTTGCTGTCGTTGTTTTCCTGCTCGGAAGCCAGCCTATCGCAGCCTTTGTTATTCTCGCAGTGCTTGCTGTCACCATCTATCCTGCTAAAAAAAAGGTGGATGGCTGGAACAGGCGCTGGATCGACAAAAAACAACGCTGATTAAAAACAAGCAAAGCAGGCTCCCGTCTGCTTTGCTTGTTTGTTTCACAGCTTGATCACCGGACACGGCTTAAGCGCCGTCTCTGCGACAGCTTATGCCCTTGAATGATAATAACGGTGCATACGCCAATTAACAGCAGGCCGATCGCTGCTGCAAGCCACAGCCCTCCAGCCGCAGCAAGAATTGTAAACATCGCCGTCATCAAGACATAAACAACAGCAGCCCTCGGTTCCCAGTAGGCGGAACGATTCAGCTTAAAGCCGGCATGATTGCGCAGGACGAAGAACAAAAGCGCATGCATGAGGATGCCAATAATAAACCAGCCCTGGAAATTAGAAAAAGGAATATCATAATACCAGCCTCCTTCATTCCACAGCCAATATTCCTGGAGCTTGTAGTTAACCGGATCGAGTACAAAATCAATGCCGACTACCAGTAAACCTCCCAGAAAAATAAACCCCGGCGCCCGGCGCCACCTGCTTGCTGTTGGAAGCAGCCAGTATATATACTTTACGATGTTGTGCGATGTCGCTACAATTGCCACCCAGGCGGCACCAATTGTAAGCGGCACGCCAAGAATCATAATTCCAAAATCAGAATTGTACTCGTAGCTTCCGAAAAACAAGTTATACTGGACGCCGATCCCTTCCAGCGTCATTGAAAAGAAGAAAATAATCACTGCCAGTACAGTACCAAGCGCCGTTCCGTAGGTTCTCGCCAGATAAACAGCACCGATCAGTCCGGCTCCCCATAAATAAACAGCGTTGGCCCATTCCAGCCAGGACGGCACAAGATCAAGCAGCAGAAGAACGACACCAATACTGTACCAAACTAGAAAAAAACGAAACAACCAGTGATCCCAATCAGTATTTCTCATCTAATACCCCGCTTTACCTATGTATTGTACTTTCTCTAATATACAGAAGCCCCCGTTAGAAGAAAAGCAAAGCGCCGTTTGAGACAAAAGAAAAGATCCCTGCATCAGCCGGGACCTTTTTCGTTTACTTTGAAACAGCCTGCGGATGATTGTCAGTAACAATATCCAAGTCTGCAGCTTTTGCGTTCGCTTCTACCTGCTCCGGATTTTTACAGCCGGGAATTACGGTGGAAACAGCCGGGTGCTTCAGGCACCATGCCAAAGCCCACTGAGACATGGGAACACCTTCCGGTACTTCCGTATTATACAGTGTTTCTACCATTTCCAGCTTCCGGCGTGTCTCTTCTTTGTCGTGCCGGTGACGGACATCGTTGTCGGCAAAGACCGCGCCGGGCTTATACTTGCCGCTTAAATAACCGCTTGCCATAGGAACGCGGGCCATGACGCCAAGATCCTGCTCTTCGCAGAGGGCAAATACTTCCTCTTCCGGCGTCCGGTCGAGACGGTTATATACAATCTGCATGCTTTTGGCTCCAACGTCTGTGGCATGCTTTGTCTGATACGTATTATCATTCTTGCTGATGGACAGGCCGATATGCCCTATCTTGCCGGCTTCCACCTGCTTATCAAGCATCGTCCACAACGCGTCATTATCAAATTCTTCATCCACGCCGGAATGAAACTGATAAATATCAATATAATCGGTGCGCAGGGCTTTCAGGGAATCCTCCAGCTGCTTTTGCACCTCTTCTGCATCATAATGGCGGGTACGCTCATACAAATCATGAAACTTATGACCAAACTTCGTGGCGAGCACCCAGCGCTCCCTGTTATTTTCAATGGCTGCTCCTATGAATTTCTCAGATAAGTGATCTCCATAGCATTCTGCCGTATCAATAAAGTTGATGCCGGTTTCCTCCGCTTTGGCGAAGATGGCATCTACTTCTTTCTGTTTGTAATCGACGCCCCATTCTCCCCCAAACTGCCACGTTCCCAGACCAATGACAGATACATCTAAATTTGTTTTTCCTAATCTCCGGTACTTCATATTATTCGCTTCCTTTCTGTGCTGAAAGTCTTTTCTATTATATCTTCCCATAAAAGCATGTATCCACACTTTTCCTGCTGTATGCATTAGAAAAAAACACGCCCTGCTGCGGCGTGTGTTGTTTCTTTCATTAAGACGTTTTCTTTATGCGCGCGGAGCCTTCTTTTGTCTGCTCCAGACGTGTCAGGATGATCCCGGGAGACACTTCGAGTTCCTCGGCCTCCTGAAAACCGGTGCTTTTATAAAGCGAGAGTGCGGGCTCATTCACACTTCCGGTACATACTGTAGCAAGGTCCCAGGAAGGCTGGCGGAGTACAAAATGGACAAGCTGCCTGCCGATGCCTCTTCTAAAATATGAAGGAGATACGACCAGACGACAGAGTTCAAGCATACCATCTTTCAGCTGGTAGGAGACCAGTCCAATCACGGCACCGTCCCGTTCATAGCCATAAAAAGATTCCCCGCACGTTCTGAGAGCGGACTCATTGTCGCGCATAGGGGGAATATCATCTGTTTCCATCATATCTGCTTCAATCCGATAGGCCGTACGCTGCAGATCCAAAATACACTGCGCGGTATCTGCGTCTTCCAAATCTAATGGAATAATCATATATCCGTGCTCCTTGTCCGTTCGCGAAAGCCTTCTCCAGCGAAGAAGGCCTTCTGAGTAACCATTATTTTATCACACTTCCGCTTTTTCTACATGAATGCGTCCGGAAAAGAACGTTGCTCCGCCGCCCATGTCTGCCAGCCTGTCCGGTGTCAAGTCATTCACGCGCCTTGCCGTACCTGGTGCTTCTGCCCAAAGCCCCTGCGTGACAACTACGCCGGAGAGAACCGCATCTCCAACCGATACCGGAAAACGGCACTCCCCCCGTGGGTTATACAGGCGCACCATATCCCCATCCTTAATTCCCAGAGATTCCGCGTCCTTATCATTCAGAAATGCTTTAGGTTGTTTTTCAAGTTTGGTGTGCTTCGCATTATGGGCAAAAGTAGAGTTCAGAAAATGGTGATTGGGCGCCGGAATAAACAGAAAATCCCCTTCTTCGTCAGGAAGCGGCTGATATGTCGGCACCCCGGGGAACCCGGCTTTCTCCATTTTCTCTGAAAACAATTCAATTTTTCCACTCGGCGTAGCAAGACGTTCCAGCCAGGCTTCGGAGCGCTGTGCTTTTATATAATGATCCTGTTTCAAGTTTCCCAGTGTAACATGCGCCGCGCTGTCATTTCCAGTGTTTCTAAAAGCCTGGGCAATCATCTCTTCGTCATCTTCATACAAAGCCGGCTCATCAAATGCCATTGCTTCGGCCAGCAGACGGAAGACTTCGGCATTATTTTTGCTTTCCCCGTAAGCGTCTATTACCGGCTGCTGCATCTGGACGTAATGATGCCAGTACGAGGTATAAAAATCAGTACTTTCAAAGCTGGAGGCCGCCGGGAGCACGATGTCGGCGTAGCGGGCAGTTTCCGTTGCAAACATATCGTGGACAACCAGAAATAAATCCTCGCGCGCCAACCCTTGATGCACTTTATTAGTGTCCGGTGCCACAAGCGCCGGATTGCTGTTATACACGTACATCGACCGGACCGGGGACTCTGTTTTTGTTGCCAGCGCTTCACCAATCTGGTTCATGTTAATAGTGCGCGTTCGTTTATCCGCCAGTAGATCCGGGCGCTGCATGGCGGTTGTATTAAAAGCAAGAACGGCGCTGTTGCCTTTAATGGCTCCGCCTCCTTTTTTCAACCACTGGCCGGTCAGTGCCGGCAGACAGGCAATCGTACGGACGCACATACCGCCATTGTCATGGTGCTGAATGCCGTTGCCGATGCGGATAAACGCCGGCTCCACCTTGCCGTACATCCGCGCCAGCTCATATAAATCGTCGATGCGGACCCCGGTAATAGCTGCCACCACTCCGGGAGTGTAGGAGGCCGCTTCCTGTTCCAACTTGTCACAGCCGACCGTATACTTTTCCAGAAAATCACGGTCTACAAGCTCTTCTGCAAATAAAATATGCATCATCCCTAAAGCCAGGGCCGCATCTGTACCGGGCTTTATAGGAATGAACCAGTCGGCAAAACGGCCGGTCTGGTTTTTATGAACGTCAATGACGACTACTTTGGCGCCTTTTTTTCTTGCCCTTTGAGCCAGGGTAATCTGGTGCATGTTTGTGCTGACCGCATTAATCCCCCAAAAGATAATTAATTTCGCTTCCTCTGTGTCTTCCGGATCGGTCCCTATGCTCGATCCCATCGTATAGTTATAGCCGACGCCGCCGGCAGTGGAACAAATCGTCCGCTCGAGGCGGCTGGCGCCCAGGTAATGAAAAAAGCGATGCCCCATTCCTTCCGCGCTGAGGTTTCCCATATTTCCGTAAAAGCTGTACGGCAGAATGCTCTGCGGCCCTTCCGTTTCTATCAGCTGGTTCCAGCGCGTTGTTATTTCCTCTATTGCTTCTTTCCAGGTAATACGTTCAAAGGTGCCGTCTCCTTTTTTACCGGTCCGCCTCAAAGGGTGAGTCAGGCGCTTGTCATCATACAGCCGTTCTGTCATATGACGAACTTTGTTGCAGATCGCTCCTTTTGTTACCGGATGATCGGGATCGCCTGCTATTTTTTCAATACGACCTTCTTTTTTATGAATCAGCAGCCCGCACTGATCCGGACAGTCAAGCGGACAAACCGACTTATATATACCATCCTGCTTCACTTGTTCCATGCTACTCCTCCTCTATTTTCAGTAATATTTCTTCAAGAGAATGAACGGCGGCAGACAATTTATCAAGGTCGCCGGCTTCCAGAGACTGCAGTTTCCCTGCCACACTTTCATGAAATAAGCCATGCTGTTCTAACAGGAAACGTTCTCCTTCTTCTGTCAGATTTACATACATGACCCGCTTGTCTTTCTCATCTCTGCGCTTTTCCGCCAGCTTGTGTTCAAGAATCTTATTTAACAACGGCGTTATATTTGATTTTTGAATGCCCATTTCTTTCGCAAGATCAGTCGGCCGTATGTTGTGCTTTTCCTGAAGCATGCGCAGGATAATAAAATGCGTATGATGCAGGCCGTCGAAGTGGAGGGTCTGCATAGGGGGCATTAGCTTTCTTTTAATAAGCGGAAATACGGCAAGCAGCCGATCTGCTGCCTGCTGTTCTTTTGTTAGTGTCATCGTCGCACCTCTATTTTATCTTTCCTGTCTTTTTCTGTATAGATCAATTGACTTCCCTTCGTAAAAGAGGAATAATTAGTTATGATATCATAACTAATTATAACAGAAGCAGGTGGCAGAATGAATAATATTATCGAAGTTCGTCAGCTCATCAAAACATATAAACACAAAAAAGCCGTTGATAGCATTGATTTCGACGTCAAGGAAGGAGAAATTTTCGGTTTCCTCGGACCGAACGGAGCCGGGAAAAGTACCACCATCAACATGATCTGCACGATGCTTGCCCCGACAAGTGGAAGCATTACTATTAACGGCTTTGACGGGAATAAAGACCGCCGTGATGTCCGAAAAAGCATCGGCATTATTTTTCAGGAGAATACGCTTGACGAGAAGCTGACGGCAAAGGAAAACCTGATGCTTCACTGCCGGTTTTATAACGTGCCCCGTGCCAAGAGAAAAGAACGGATTCAGGAAGTGCTGATGATCGTGGACCTCGTGGAAGAAAAAGAAAACAGAGTGGAAACGTTCTCCGGTGGAATGAAAAGGCGCCTCGAAATCGCCCGCGGCCTGCTTCACTATCCGAAAGTGCTGTTTCTCGATGAGCCTACAGTCGGCCTTGATCCACAGACAAGAGCCCATATCTGGGAATATATTCTCCGCTTAAAAGAAAAAGAAGGCATCACGATGTTTCTAACCACCCACTACCTGGATGAAGCGGAAATCAGCGACCGGATCGCTATTATGGATCATGGCAGAATTATTGCAATGGACTCTCCGGAAAACTTAAAGAACACGCTGGGCGGTGACATTATTGAGCTTTCCACCCAGGACAATGAAAAAGCACTTCTTGAAATTCAGGCAAAAGCTCCTGAAGCGGAAGTAACCACAAAAGAAGATATGATCTATTTAAAAGTAGCAAGCAGTGATGCTTTTATTTCCGAATTCATTAAAAATCTGGATGTACCTTTAACCCGGCTGAACATTAGAAAGCCAACATTAAATGACGTATTTCTTTCTTTTACCGGACGGAATATCGGCAGCACGGAACCTAACAAACAGTAGAAGGGAGGCATAAAGCTATGGAAGGTATTTTTGCAATATGGATTAGAGATATCACCCGTTTTTTCAGGGATCGTGCCCGTTTGATCGGCTCTTTTTCGATGCCCATTTTATTTCTGCTTATTTTTGGCGGAGGCATGAGCGGCACGATGGAGAGCTTGATTGGAAGCAGCATGCCCGATGCCGGAGATGATTTTCATTACCTGCAGTTTGTTTTTCCGGGGATTGTTTCGATGACTCTTTTGATGACTTCGATTTTTTCTTCATTATCTATTATTGAAGACAAGAACTTCGGCTATATGAAGGAAATACTCGTTTCTCCAATTTCAAGAGTAAGCATTGCAATCGGAAAAGTATTAAGCGCTTCTACGATTGCTACTTTTCAGGGAATCATGCTTTTTCTTCTCATCCCGTTTCTTGGGATTGATTACAGCCTCACTTCCCTGCTGCTTGTGATACCATTTATGTTTCTGCTCGCCTGCGCTCTGTCTTCATTTGGATTATTGATTGCAAGCTTTCTGCGTTCCACTCAGGGCTTTCAGCTCATTGTTCAGATTCTTGTTATGCCGATGATCTTTTTATCAGGTGCGCTGTTTCCTATTAACAATATGCCCGCCTGGATGGACGTCGTCGTCAAACTCAACCCGGTTACTTACGGTGTCGATGTGATGAAGAAAATAATGATAGATGTGGAGAACCTCTCCCCTATGATTCGGGAAGCGATGGGCCTCAACCTTCAGCTGTTCGGAACCACGCTTACCGTTGCGATGGAGATCGCATTTATTTTTGTTTTTACCGTCATTCTTATTCTATTAGCTACGTTAAGCTTTAGACGTGCCAATGCCTGATACCCTGCCCTATTTCTCGTATAAATAGATAATATATCTTCATTACTGTAAAAGCGGACCTCATCCAAAAAAGATGAAAGGCCCGCTTTTTTTATCCTTAGGTGAACATTTTTATTGCACATATGAATAATGATACAATTAATATACAAGCAGCGCATAAAAAATACAGTACTTATATACCAGGAGGTATTTTATATGAAAAAAATGACTGTTCACAGTTTCTTCATCTTATGTTTTCTTGTTATAGCAGCCTGTGGAGATGATGCTCTGCCGGAAGAGAACCTGCCGGAAGACATGCCAAACCCTGCAGAAGATGAACCTGAAGAGGTAGAAGTAGAGATTACTGAAGAAGATTGATGAACACTTTACTATATTGTAAATATATAATAAATTCCCTCTTTAACTAGTTTAGAGCAGCAATATTTATTTCCTCACCAAAAAGCACGGAGCTTATTTTTTATAAGCATCCGTGCTTTATTCTTTTCTATTGCGATGATTGTTAAATTGCTTGTAAAAATGGCGCCCTAGACAGGATTCGAACCTGTGACCTACAGCTTAGGAGGCTGTTGCTCTTCCTCTGAGCTACTAGGGCATAACTGCTTCTGTATTGCCTTTATGATTATGCGCTATTTTGAAATAACTGTAAACCGAACATATGTTCAATTTCTAAAATAAACGGACAGTGGTTATCGCATTCTGTTTATAGGGTATAGAGTAGTATTCTTTCATATAAAGGAGCGTGACGGAGTTGAATAAATCCCGGGGATACGATAGTTTAATGAACAGTACGTTTTTTGTTGCCTTTGCATCCGCTCTATTAACAAACCTGTTCCTGCATTACATTGTGGATTTGAACGTAAACTGGTTTTTGAATACGCTTGTATTTATCTTCTTCTTTCTTGTTTTCTTTTTCGTCATCAAATATATATACGTCACGTATTTCACGAAAAACCGAAGAAAATAAACAAAGCAGCCGTACTCCCCTTTCACATGGAGAGTACGGCTGCTTCTTTGTTTTATGATACAGCTTTTCTGTTTTGAATGTCGTTCTTTAATCTTTTGTTGTTGGTCGCGATAATGTAAACAACGAAGAATACAATAGCCGCTGCAATGATGGTACCGAGATTAAAGAATCCTTTTTCTCCGACCCATACTATAGAGTAGCCGATCGAACCTGCAATCAGCGCATAGTAGAAGAAAGGAAGCAGTGTTTTCCGGATAATTAATCCTTCTTTACCGACCAGTCCTACTACCGCACACGCGGCTACTACGTTATGCACACAGATCATGTTTCCGGCTGCCCCGCCGACAGCCTGCAGTGCAACCACCCAGTTTGGATTAACACCAATCTGCGTACCTACATTGTATTGGAATAAGGAGAACATCATATTACTTACCGTATTACTCCCAGCAATAAATGCCCCAAGTCCCCCTACAAAGGTTGCAAAGATCGGCCATAATTCTCCGGTAAGCGAAGCAACGCTGTTTGCCAGTACAACCGGCATTTCATCATATCCGGCGGTGCCTCCCGAAGAGTTCAGGAAGACCTGCACCATAGGGACTGTAAAAATGAGAGCTACAGAAGCGGCCAGCATCGTTTTTCCTGACTGCGCCCACGCCCTTGCGTAAGCCTGGGTGTTCATGCCATGAATGAAAAATGTAATCACCGATACAACGATAAACGTGAAGCCCGGTGAGTATAAAGGTTGAAAGCTTGCTGTTATGTCAGATCCAAATATACTTGGATACTCCAGCGTTAACGACTGAAGCATTCCTTGAAACGGAAGAAACGCCTGTCTGGATAAAACCAGGAATAATCCAATTAATACATATGGCGTCCAGGCTTTTACCATGCTCATGCTGCCACTTTTATGACCAATATCCTTAATTTCAATACTTCCAGTCCATTCCGGATCCCATTTGGATTTTTCGTCGAAATCCCAGATGTCATCACCTTTTGGCATAAGAAATCCTTTTTTGGAAGCTGTAATAACAATCAGAAGACCGACAAGTCCGCCAATCATGGACGGAAATTCAGGACCAAGCACATTCGCTACGATAACGTAGGGAACAGTCATTGCCAGAGAAGCAAATAACGCAAATTTCCATATTTTAATACCTTCGGCAAATGATTTGTTTTTTCCGAAAAATCTGGTCATGACTGCCACTACAAACAGCGGAATGAACAATCCGGCAATCGCATGAAGAATGGCTACTTGTCCGGCAATTTCCGTAGTAAGGGCAAGAAAGTTAGATGTGATGGATGCGTCTGCGGAAAGCCCTGTCTGTACGCCCACAAGCATCGGCGTTCCGGCTGCTCCAAAGGAAACCGGCGTACTTTGGATGATCATTCCGGCAACAACGGCTGCCATCGCTGGAAATCCAAGTCCTACCAGAAGCGGAACTGCCACTGCCGCCGGCGTTCCAAACCCTGCTGACCCTTCAATAAATGAGCCAAACAGCCAGGCAATGATAATAACCTGAACACGGCGGTCCGGCGAAATATCAGTAAAGCCCTGGCGGATCGTCCGCATCGCTCCGCTTTCCTGGAGGGTGTTTAATAGAAGAATGGCTCCAAAAATAATAAACAACAACGTTCCGGCTGTAATGAGACCGTTTAGAGAAGCAGCGGCAACTACATTTCCCGGTACCCCCCAGACAAATAATGCAAGCAGCACTGCTACAAGTAAAGACAGCGGCATCGCTTTACTTGCCGGCCACCTTAACCCGACAAGAAATATTCCTACAACTAAAATAGGAAGCAGCGACAGTAATGCTAATAAACCTGTGTTCATAGTGTTTCCCCCTTCGTAATCATTTTTATAAAAAATAGTATATAGTGCATTGTTTCTCAATAAGAAACTGCGTTTCTTTTTATAATAAAAGCATACAATGAAAGCGCTTTTATTACAATCAACATTTTTCTCTATTTTCTGTAAATTCTGTCATACTCTACTTCTTTTTTTATCGTAATATTCTCCCCGACAAATAGATATGGATGAGTATACAAATTTAAGCGCTTACAAATTGTATATATATATAAACTAAAAAAGCCGGGAACCTAAAGCATTCCGACAAGTCCTATATCGCTTTAATATATCCCAATCTTGAAGAAATTCGATTCGTTACTTCTATTAGGAGCGGGCTGACTTTTTGAATACGTTCTTTAGACATTCGGATGGAAGGGCCGGAAATACTGACTGCCCCTGTAATCCGTTTTTTATTATCAAACACCGGCGCTGCAATGCACGTAATACCGAGCTCATTTTCCTGCTCTTCCACTGCGTACCCCCTGTTTCTGACTGTTTCCAGTTCTTTTAACAGCGCTGCTTTATCAGTAATAGTGTAGGACGTGTGCGGAGCCATTCCCTGCACCTGAAGCACATGATCCACTTCTTCAGAAGACAAATGGGCCAGAATCATTTTCCCCACACTGGTACAATGAGCCGGAGCCCGCCTCCCTACTTTTGAATGCATACGGAGGGTTTCGTACCCTTCCAGCTTGTCGATATATACCATCTGCCCTTGGTCCATCACCACAAGGTGAATCACTTCATTTGTCTCTTCTTCCAGTTCCTGAAGAAATGGACGGGCCTGCGTACGGATATCCATTGAGTCCAGAAGAAGAGAACTCAGCTCCAGGTATTTGTAGCCCAGCTTGTATTTCTTCGTCGTTCTGTCCTGTTCTACATAACCGTGCTCCACCAGAGTAGTAAGGATTTTGAAAGCCGCACTCTTCGTAACTTCCACCTCCTCTGCTAAGCCGGTTACCCCTATCCCTTCTTTATATCTGCTGATGATAGATATCATTCGTAGTGCGCGGTCCACCGACTTAACCATGGGAAGAGCCTCCTCTTATGGCAGCGTTTTGGGTTTAGTATAGCATAAGCTTTCGGTTTTAAAATAAATACCTTTTCAGCACGTCATACCACATGCTGTACCCTGTATCATTTGGATGAATTCCGTCTTCAAGAATGTCTTCAATGTTATACCCCTGCTCCTGCCGCTGCGCTTCTATTTCTGTATAGCTGTCTACATAATTCCAGTTATTTTCTATAATATAATCCTGTGTCTCTGTTAAATAATCTAAATATGTATTGCCTCTAATATTAGCTGAGGATGTTTCGAGCGGGTTGGGAGACATAACAACAATCTCTGCATCCGGCAGCTCTGTTTCCAGTTGTTTCATTAAGGTATCAATGGAATCGATCGTTGTATCGAGAGCTTCCCCCTGCCGGTAACTGTTAATCACACTTGTTTCAAATACAATAAAATCCGGTCTGGCCTGAATCATATTGTCTACTACACCTTCTTCAAGCAGGTCTTTCGCTTTGTACCCATTCATTCCAAAATTACCAAATGTAATTGTCGTTTCCTGCAGTTCTTCTCTTGATTCCAGATCGCTTTTCAGCAGCCCGGCCCAGCTGGTTGCAGCGGAACTTGCCCCCATTCCTCTGGCCACACTGCTGCCGATTACAGCGACCCGCAGTTCTCCATTTTCCTGTGCCTGTTGTTCAAAATAATCCATATAATCCCCTCTTTGGGTTTCTTCTTCTGCAAGCTGGTCTTCCTGCTGTCTCTGCTCTTCCGGATCGCCTTTGTAGACCAGATGGTAGAGGGAATATGCCCCTGCGGCAAGCAGCAGCAGGGCTGTTAAAGCTATCCATCTTTTTTTTAACACTATCGTTACTCCTTTATTTTTTCTGTGTTCTTTCCTGCGCTGTTATCTTTTCCCCTGATAGGGAATAGAGGAAATACTGTGTTCATTACGCTATTGGTACATGCTATTACATTCATAAAAATATTTCCACTATAATCCTTAAAGGAGTTTTTACGATGATTATTCGTATTGGTTATGTCTCGCAGGCGCTTCATCTGTGGGAGGCGACCCCCGCAAGCACCGTGACACTTTCCCGTTGGAAAGCCTGGTCCCCTGCTGAAAGAAAAGATAAACTGCATCAGGCTGTCGAAAAAAATTTAACAAATACCATCCGTATGCTTCATTATAACGCAGCTCAGGAAATCAAGCTGTATCGTTTTTCCTCTTCGCTTGTGCCTCTTGCCACCCATAAAGAGGCAGCCTGGGATTACATCACACCGTTCAAAGATCTGTATAAAGAAATCGGCACCCTTGTAAAAAAACACGACATCCGTCCGAGCTTTCATCCCAATCAATTTACACTGTTTACAAGCGATAAACCGGAAGTAACGGAAAACGCTGTAAAAGACATGGAATATCACTATGAAATGACCAAAGCGATGGGAATAGAAAAAGACACCTACATTAACCTTCACGTTGGCGGAGCATATGGAAATAAAAAAGCCGCCGTTGAACGGTTTCATGAAAATATTAAAAGCCTTCCCTTGCCTATCAAAAAGCAGATGACGCTTGAAAACGACGATAAAACGTATACCACATCCGAAGTACTTGATATCTGCGAGAAAGAAGGCATTCCTCTAATGTTTGATTACCATCACTTTGCTGCCAATCACAGCGATGATGAAAAATTGAGCACGCTTCTTCCACGCTTTTTCAACACCTGGGACAGGACCGGCCTCCCTCCCAAAATTCATGCCTCTTCTCCGAAAACGGAAAAAGAATTCCGCAGTCATGCGGATTACGTGGATTCGACGTTTCTCGACCCAATGATGAAAGAGCTCCGGAAATTAAATACGTCCGTCGATTTTATGGTCGAAGCCAAAGCAAAAGACCGGGCTGCCCTCCAGCTGGCAGAGGATCTATCTGCAGTCAGAGGGGTCAAGCGGATCGCTGCTGCCACTCTTAAGCTCTGAAAACAGCAAGCCTTGAGCCACCTTATAAAAGGGTGGCCTTTTTATTGACTAAAAGAAGTTTATGGGGTAAACTTCTTTTAGTTTAGGGGGTATACTACTATGAACCAAAAGCTTCAGCGGGCAACCGAATTATTCAGTGATGTCATGGTCTACGGAAAAAATAAAGTATACGAGCACATTAATTATGAAATCCAGGGGGAATTTTCCATTGAGCAGATGAAAGTGCTCGAACTTCTTCATACCCATCATTCGTTAACGTCGAAAGAACTGCAGTCGATGCTTGGCATCCATAAGAGTGCCATCTCCAACCGCTTGAAAAAGCTGAGCGACCGGGGCGATATTGTATTGATTCAAGAAGACAAAGACCAGCGCGTCAAGCACGTTAAGCTGACGGAGCAGGGAACAGAAGCCTACGTTGAAATATCCGCGCAGGTAGATGAATACTTAAGTCACCTGCTCGGTGACATTAAAGACGAAGAGCTCGACCAGCTTATTGCTACTTTCGAAAAAGTAAAAGATATTTTCCAAAAAAACTAATCTACTATCTAAAGGGGTCTATCCATGCGTACTATATTGAAATTCAGATGGCTTATTGCCTCTCTTTTACTCATTATTACAGTGGTATCTGTCTTTATATCACCGAGTTTAACGGACATCGCTGGAGAACAGGATGGGTTCCAGCTTCCTTCTGACATGAGTTCTCAGATTGCAGGCGATGTGCTGGAAGCCCAGGGAGAAAGCGGCGAAACCATCAGTATCGTCCTTGAATGGGAAGAGGCCATAACCGGGCAGCAGGAAGAAGAGCTGGCCCAGTACATTGCAGATATTCAAAACGAGGAGCTGGTGGCGCACATCAGCAGCGTAACTGATCCTTTGGAAAGTGAAAACACACGGGAACAGCTCGTTTCTGAAGACGAAAATGTCGTACTTATTCCGATCGGCATTGATGGAGGAAGCGATGAGTCCATCGCTGCTTCTGATGATATAGAGGAGCTGACTACTCCTGCAGGAACCAATTCCTACATCACCGGCAACTCTATTATCAGTCATGAAATAGACGAACAGACGCAGGAGGGTCTTGAACGCACGGAAGTTATTACCGTGCTGCTTATTCTAACGCTGCTCGTGCTTGTTTTCCGGTCGCTTGTGGCCCCGCTTATTCCGCTGTTCTCTGTTGCCATTGCTTTTCTATTAAGTCAGTCAGTTGTTGGATTTTTAGGAGAGTGGTTTGGTTTTCCGGTAACAACCTATACACAGGTATTTCTCGTTGCCGTGCTGTTTGGTATAGGAACCGACTATTGTATTCTGCTTCTCAGCCGGTACCGTGAAGAGCTGGCATCTGGTAAGGACACACATGAAGCGATTATCCACACATACAAAACTGCCGGAAAGACGTTGTTTTTCAGCGGGCTCGCGGTTTTTGTCGGCTTTGCAGCTTTAGGATTTGCTGAATTTGCCATGTACCAGGCTACCGTCAGTGTAGCGATCGGTGTCTTTATATTAGTACTTGTTCTTTATCTGCTGCTTCCCTTTTTCATGGCAGTTTTAAAAGAAAAACTGTTCTGGCCATCTAAAAAACCGGCCTCCCACAGCCATAACAAGCTCTGGAAGCAGCTTGGCAGACTCTCTATTTTCCGGCCCGTGCTTTCGCTGCTCATTGTAGCGGCGATTACGCTTCCCTTTATTTTAACGTATGACAACAATACTTCTTATAATAATACAGACGAAATCAGCGGCGGTACACAGTCGCTGGACGGACTTGAAGTGATTGCGGACGCCTTTGGGGAAGGCCAGGCACTGCCTCTTGAAATTATTATTGATGGAGAAGACAACCTGATCAATGAAGAAACGATGGCCTACACAGAGGCGTTATCTGCCGCGATTGCGGAATCCGATGACGTCTCAGAGGTTCGGAGCGTGACGCGTCCGGCCGGCTCCATTATTGATGAGCTGTATGTTGATACCCAGATGGTAACCGTATCGGAAGGACTTCGGGAAGCCCGTGACGGCCTCTCCGATATTGAAGAAGGCTTGACTGACGCAGACAGCGGCTTTGATGAAACGAGCTCAGGTGCTTCGGACATAGAAGCCGGACTCGGCGAACTTGAAAGCGGCCTGTCCGAACTCGACGCAGGCTTTACCGAAGTAAACAGCGGCTTGAATGAAATTACAGCCAGCCTCGGCGACGTGCAGTCCGGGGCAGAAGAACTCGAAGCCGGACTGGAAAGCATTGAAGCCGGACTTCCGGAAGGCCGGGAAGCAGCCGGCGGCTCCCTCGATGAACCGGTAGCAGCCTTAAACGAGATCAATGAGCAGCTTGCTGCCATACCAGGCCAGCTCCAGCAGGCTCAATCGCCGGAGGAAATTAGCGCTGTCGCTCAACAGACAGCTGCGCTTCAGGCTGCACTGGCCGAAGTGGAAGCCGGACTTGCTGAAGGAAATGAACAGCTTACCGCCCAGCAGGAACAGGCTTCCGGACAGCTGGATGCGTTAAGTGACGGAATCAATGAACTAACGGCAGGAGCCGGTGAACTCTCTGCAGCGTTAGGCGAAATTCAAGCCGGCCTGGAAGAGGTTACAGCTGCAAATGAACAGCTCGCAGACGGCACAGCAGAACTTGAGGAAGGAGCCGGTACACTCGAAGAAGGATCCGGTGGATTGGTTTCCGGGATCGAGCAGCTTCAGGACGGCATAGCGCAGGCCAATAGCGGACTCGGCGAAGTGAATACCGGGCTCGAAGAAGCCGAGGCGTTCACACAGGATATCTCTGAAGCGTCTTATGTTAGAGGAACCGGCGTGTTCGTACCGGAAGAATTCCTCGATAACGATGATTTTCAGGAGTCCCTCGACACCTATATTTTTGATTCCGAGGAAGGCATGACCTTGAGTGTCAGCCTTACTGATGACCCTTACTCACTGGAAGCTATTGAAGCAACTGAAGAAATTAAGCAGCTGGTCAGTCAGCAGGTGCAGGGGACACCATTTGAGGATGCCTCTATTTCCTACAGCGGCGTTTCAAGCTCCAATGCGGATCTGGAGGAAATTTCAAGCGCAGACTTTACCCACACCATTACGATTATTCTAATTGGACTGTTTGTGGTGCTTACCATTTTACTGCGCTCTTTATTTAAACCAATTGTTATACTTGGAGCTCTCCTGCTCACTTACTATACGTCAATGGGGATTACAGAAATGATATTCGTCAACGCCCTTGGCTACCCGGGCATTATGTGGCCCGTTCACTTTTTTACTTTCATTATGCTTATTGCCCTCGGCGTAGATTACTCTATCTTTCTTTTTGACAGGTATCAGGAAGAAGCCGGTCTTGGCGTCCGTGAAGGCATGATGCAGGCAATGATTAAAATGGGAACTGTTATTATTACAGCCGTTATTATTTTGTGCGGTACGTTCGGAGCGATGATTCCATCCGGCGTCTTAACCCTGATGCAGGTTGGTACCGGTGTTGTTACAGGGCTTCTGCTGTTCGGTTTGATTATACTTCCTCTTCTCGTCACTGCGATTATCAGCCTGGAAGAACCGAAAAAGCTTAAGTCGAAAAAAGAATAAACAGCTGTACCCCGGCCTTTCTTTATAGAAGGCCGGGGTTTTTATATGTCCATTGTCATCTTCTGTTTTTTCCTATATACTCTGTTGTTATATTCTGAATACAGAGGAGGTCTATTATGAATGAACCGGCACACCACCCTAAAAAAAGATGGGAAATGCCTGATACATATGTGATCTTATTTGGCGTGCTGCTGTTTGCTTTTCTTTTAACCTACCTGCTTCCTTCCGGTTCCTTTGAACGGGAAACCGTCGATGGCGTCGAGCGGGTCGTACCGGGAACTTTTTCTTTCAGCGAAGCCGGAAGTGTAGGTATTATGGACTTTTTCTATGCGATACAGATGGGAATGGTCGAATCAGCTGACATTATTTTCATGGTACTCTTCACCGGTGGTGCTTTTGAAATCATTGAACGCTCCGGCGCTCTGCGCGGAGGAATCAACCGTGCGGTTTCTCTCACCCAGGGAAAAGAATTCTGGATGATTGCTTCTATTTGTACGATTTTTGCGCTCGGAGGAGCGGTGGGCGCGGTAGCAAACGCCGTCATCGCTTTTGTCGTAATCGGCGTTATTATTGCACGTACATTAAAGCTTGACCCTATCGTTGCCGTTGCTATTACGTTCGGCGCTAATTTCGCCGGATTTAATGTAGGTTTTATTAACCCGTATACGCTTGGCATTGCCCAGGATATTGCCGACCTGCCGCTGTTTTCCGGCTTGCTGCTCCGCATCATTGTTTTTGTATTGATTTTATCCGTGACTATTTTCTACATATGGCGGTACACGAAACGAATTCTTAAAGACCCTTCCAAAAGTTTAATGAATGTATATGAAGAAGAAGAAACGGAAGGGCTGGAAGCTCCCTTCACACGTCGTCATAAAGCGATGCTCTTCTTTATCGGAGCGGCCCTTATTTTCTTTGTCTATGGTTCAATTCAACTTGGCTGGACAATTGACCATATGGCTGCATTTTTCGTCTTTCTCGGGCTGAGCTGCGGTATTATCGCTGGCATGCACTATAATACGATTGCCATCACCTTTTTACAGGGGGTCCAGAAGCTTGCCTACGGTGCTCTTGTCGTCGGACTGGCACGTGCTATTATCGTTATGCTTGAAGAAGGTACCGTGCTTGATACGATCGTGTACGGCCTCGCTGTACCGTTGGAGAACCTGCCACCTGTTCTTGCGGCGCTTGGTATGTTCGGTGCGAACGGGGTGCTCAATTTTCTCGTGAATTCCGGAAGCGGCCAGGCTATGATTGCTATGCCGATGCTTGTGCCTCTTGCAGATATGATTGGCGTGACCCGCCAGGTGGCTGTACAAGCCTTTCAATTTGGAGACGGCCTGACTAACATTATCTTCCCTACTTCGGGCATCTTAATGGCAAGCCTGGCCGTAGCAGGCGTTCCCTGGACCACATGGGCACGATGGGTTTTTCCTCTATTTTGTATTTGGGCCGGGATAGCAGTGATCACGTTAACCGTCGGCGTTCTGATCGGATGGGGACCTTTTTAACTTTTCCGCAAAACAAGGAGGACACATGAAAATATATACAGTAGATGCTTTTACAGACAAACCTTTTTCCGGGAATCCGGCAGCTGTCTGTCTGCTTGAGCAGCCGGCCGAAGAAGCCTGCATGCAGAATATTGCTATGGAAATGAACTTATCAGAAACCGCTTTTCTCGTTAAAGAGAAGCCCTTCTATTATCAGCTCCGTTGGTTCACCCCTTCGTCGGAAGTTGATTTGTGCGGACATGCGACGCTCGCCTCTGCTCATATTTTATGGGAGAAGGCTTCGGTTCCTGCTGAGGAGACACTGCATTTCCAAACGAAAAGCGGACGGCTGTCTGCCACTTACAACGAGGGCCGGATTATCCTTGATTTTCCGGTAGAAACCCCTTCTGCCTGCCCGGTTCCCGAGACTTTGGCCGAAAGTTTGGCCGTTCCTATTGTAAGTATAGAAAAAAACAGACTGGAATATATCGTGGAAACGACCGATGAAGAAACCGTTCTTCAGGCGGAACCCGATATCCGGCGGTTTCTGGAACTGGATACACGCGGCGTTATTTTAACAGCCAAAGGCAGCCGGCAGGAATGCGATTTTGTTTCCCGCTGTTTTTATCCAGCGCTCGGCATAGAAGAGGATCCTGTCACCGGCTCCGCCCACTGCGGTCTGGCTCCTTTCTGGGAAAAGCGCCTGCATCAATCCTCTTTTTCAGCCAGACAGGCGTCCAGACGCGGAGGCGACTTATTCGTTTCTATAAAAAAAGACCGATGTCTGATCGGCGGTTCGGCCGTTACTGTATTAGAAAGCACACTCTTTTCCTAATTAAAAAAGCTTTCTCTGTTTAAAGCAGAGAAGGCTTTTTCTACGGAACTATTTGACTATTTTCCGCTTTCACTTAAAACTCTTTTATATGCTCTCCTCTTCCGGAAAACCCCTGTTAACCGGGATTTTATGGTACAATAGAGTCAGCATATACACTGAATTTCGGGAGGTTTTCCATGTCAGTCGTCGAGAAAAATAAGGCATTTGATAATGCTCTTGCCTCCATGGAAATGGAAGGATTCACTTATTCTGCTCATGAAATGAAAATCGCCGAAGATTTCTGCAGAGGGCATATTTCCCGGGAAGAAATCCTGCAGATGATCAAAGAAAAGAAAGCTTAACCGATGACAAAACAAACATATATGTATCCCGGCACTAACGTTCTCAGGAACAAGCTGCACATACAAAATAAAGAAGAACTTGAGCAGGCAGAAAAATATTTTACACTTAAGCGAATGGTAGAGCTTTATAACAGCAGGCGGGTTTCCGGTTCCTTTAATCGGGAGCATATTCAAGCCGTCCACTATCATATTTTTCAGGATCTATACGAGTGGGCCGGCGAATGGCGAACCGTACAGATTCAAAAAGGCTCTACCAATTTCCTGGCCACGTCTTTTCTTCATATCGGGCTGAGTGATCTGGAAAAACGCCTGCTTAAGCTTAATGCACGGGGATTTAAGACGAAAGAAGCGTTCTCTGAAGCGGCAGCTGTGATTTACACCGACCTGAATTATATTCACCCCTTCCGGGAGGGAAACGGCCGGACCCAGCGTGAATTCATCCGCCAGCTCGCTTTGTATCATGGATTTGAAATGGACTATATTGATGAACGCCGCGAAAAGCTGTTCGAAGCAAGTGTAGTCGACGATTACACGATGGCAAAAGAAGCGCTGTTGGCTATTATTAAAAACAATACCGTGGATATCGCTTTAAAAGAAAGAGTACGCTATGACGACGAAGAAGACAGCTGACAAGCTGCTCTCTTTTTTACAATATAAACAACAGCCGCTTATATGAAAGCGGCTGTTGTTTTCTTATTTTTTGGCTAAATAAAAACCGATGTTATGCAGGGCCTGTTCAAGTGTTCCTACTACTATCGTCTCCTTGAGATCCTTCTTTACATCCATCGCGATGGCTTTAATCGCAAGGTCCGGACGGATTCCTGTTAATATAGGCTCAACGCCAATCAGATCAAGAATTTTGATAATTTTCAGCAGGTAGGCTCCCACTTCATTATTTATGTTCAAAATACCCGAAAGATCAATAATAAGATAATCGAGCTTGTATTCCTGGCTTTTTGTCAAAGCGGTATGAATAATGCTGTCTGCCCGTTTTTCATTCACATCGCCGATAATAGGCAGGACCGCCACCCCTTTTGTAATGGGCACAAGCGGCGCAGAAAGACTTAAAACCTGCTCATGGGCTCTTTCAATTTCAATAACATGTGTCAACAGGGCAGCCATTGCTTTAAACAATTCCCTGTGCTTATCTGTGAACTCAAACTGTTTCGTATCAATACCGCAGATGGTACCGTAATTTTCCCCGTCCCCGTAATACACAGGGACGCCGATGAAAGAACCTCCACCCAGCTGCTTTGTGACTTCCAGCTGTTTTGTGGACTCATGAGCATTCAAATCTTCGATCACAAAAACATCGGAGCCCCGCTGCACACTTAAATAACAGAAAGTTTCCTTAAAAGGAGAAATATCTCCTTCTATAAGAAGCGGCGAATCCACATTCAGCACTTTCACCATCTCATTGTGGCTGCCGTCATTTTTAGCGATAAATAACGTGTTGATATCTATAAATTCACTCATTAACTGCAAAATATTGGCTGTTGCTTCTTCAAATGTTTGAAGAATCGGTGCAGGCTGCTTTGATTCCATATTTAATAGCATAAGAGGTACCTTTCTGTTTATTGGGATAACTATACATTATTTACTTCATCTATTTTACTATAATTAGTATAATTTGTAATACATAACCTCTCAGCCCATTACGTACGGGAAGAAGGATCATAATTTCCCGGAAGCTGCACCTGATATTTTTCTTTCAAACGCTTGTTGCTGTCTACATACTTTTCTTTAAGCATTTTATGGAGGCTTTCCGGCAGCTGATAGCGCTTGTAGTGAAGCTTGAAGCTTGCTTTGCTTTGGAGAACCCGTCTCGGGGAGACTTTACCCACAATAGGCAAACGACGGATAGGAATTTTCCCACTAGGGTTCAGGTTGGTTTTAAACAGATAATTCAGGCGTCTTCCTATTTTGGCCTGTGCTGCACCAAAGCTTCGATTTACCTGGGTGTTGGAATAATTAGGTACCGCAGCTTCCCCCATGTATTCGAGCAGTTCCAGAAGCCCCTTGTTGATATCCTCATTAAATGTTTCATACACCATACAGTAATAGCTGTCTTTGCCAAAAATGTCTTCTACCATTTCCAGGTAGCGGTCATAATAAAAATGATCAAGCACGCCAAATTCCTGCATCTCTTTAAAATAGGCTTCCGGCTTTTGCGTTCCTCCTTGATGAATATACTGAAGATATAAAGATGTAACCAGCTTTACCTGCTCACGAATTCCAATAATAATGCGTACTTCATAAGCGTCCGCCGGAAATACACGTCTTAAATCCTTTAGTATCGACTGCTGCTGCTTGGACCGTTTCTGGGAGAACGGACTGCCTGAGAGCCCCTCGTATGAAATCAACAGCGGGATGCCCTCATCCCATTTATCAAAACGACCCCGGATCAGTTCGATGTTGCCATCTGTTAAAGATTTCAGGCGGATATCGTAAAGTGTTTCACTAATGTGCTTATTTTTAATATGAGTGACCTTCTGCATCTTCGGATAAATACGGCGCTGCAGAAAAGTCGTTGCCGTTTTATGAAAACCTACATGTATGTATACTTTTTTCATGATTTTAACCCCTGTGTAAATAATAATTGTCCGGCTTTCTCAGCCATCTTTGAAACCTCCGGGCTGTTTTAAGTGATAAAAGCTTCCGGCTTTTTTTTCCAAATAGAAAAACGCCGATCCTCGTCTTTTCTCTTCTGCCAGTCCTTCTTTGACAAATAATAAGAATATACGCCATCTTTTACTATTTCTGTCCGCTGAAAATACAGCTTTTCCATTAAACGCTGAGAAGAAATATTTTCTATTTTGACCTGCGCTGTGATTATTTCCAAATTCATCTCACGAAATCCATACTCCAATATAACATGCATTGCATGAGTCATGATATGGCGTTCCCAAAATGCGGGATGAAGTTCCATAGCCGTTTCTGCGCGGCCGCTTTTTTGATGCCAATTATGAAAGCCGCAGCTTCCAATTACTCTGTCGTTATGCTGCAGCGCAATGCCGAACCGGCACCCCGTTCCATCGGATTCTATATCATGATACCACTGAATCTCTTCTACCGCTTCCTTAAGATTGCGAAGTGGATCCATTCCATAGTGCTGGACAACTTCCTGCCGGGATAAGTAGTCCCATACGTCGGCTGCATCATTTTCTGTTAACGCACGCAGATAGAACAGAGGCTGTTCCTGGAAGTACCCTTTTTTCAAACTCATTATACCTACCCCCTCTCTTTTAATTCAGCGTCTCATCTGCTTCTTTTCTTTTGAACTAATAGGTATTTTATCCTAACATTAATTTTCCGCCATACAGTACTTTTCCTGTAAGAATATCTCGCATCTTTATTTTATTTATTATTTCCATTCATATTTTCTATTTAATACCGATATAACAGGATATAACACACTATTAAAGGAGAATATCATGAGAAAAAAAACACGGAAAAAAACTTCAAAAAACTTATCATTACGCAATAAACTGTTTCTTTCTTTTTTATTAATATTAATCGTTCCCGGTCTTATTATAGGATCTTTGTCCTATAATTCTGCAAAAGCAGAAGTTCGTAACCAATTAGTCGAGAATATGGACAACAGCGCCTTGCTGTTGAATGAGCAGGTGGAAAGAGAAATCGCTTCTAAAAAAGACGATATTACGTTCTTTGCGTCAGATATAAACGAAGAGGCCTTTGAAGACAGCGATCCAGCAATGGAAAAGCTGAATGCATACATTGCACAAAATGCTGACGTATTGTCTATTTACACCGGATCTGCTGAAGGCGATATGGTGATGGCTCCGGAGGCGGAACTTCCAGACGATTATGATCCAACAACGAGAGACTGGTACACCCTTGCAGAGGCATCCCCTGATGAAGCGGTTGTCACAGAACCGTATATTGATGCCGTAACCGGTAACTTAACTGTTACCATTGCAAAAATGATGGAGGACGGCTCCGGTGTAGCAGGCATTGACTACGACCTGACAGCTCTCATGAGCTTTGCCGACAGTAATACTATTGGCGAGAATGGGTACATGATTATCAGCGATACGCAGGGTAACTATCTCTATAATCCGGATGCCGAACCCGGCACGCCGCTTCAGGACAGTGTGTCTTCAGGCATGGGTGACGCTGAAGAAGCTGTCTTCACGTATGAAATTGATGGGGAAGATAAAGTAATGGATTTTGAAACAAATGCGTCCACTGGTTGGAAAATTGGGGCCACGATGTATGAATACGAAGTAACAAACGCCGCCTCCGGTATTCTAAAGGAAATGGCTGTTGTTATCGGAATTTCTATTTTAATTGGTTCACTCCTTGTATTTTTCATTGTCCGCTCCATTATTCAGCCGCTCCGCCGCCTTTCCAGCAGTGCGGAACGCATCAGTGAAGGCGATTTAACCGAATCCGTGGACATTACTTCTACTGATGAAATCGGCCAGCTTGGTACCAGCTTTAATAAAATGGCAGAATCGCTTCGAACGGTAATTACGAAGCTTAACAACTCCATTGACCAGATGAGTTCTTCTTCCGAGCAGCTTCTTGCAAGCTCTGACCAAACTGCCGCAGCTACCAGAGAAGTCGCTTCTGCTACCGAACAGGTCGCCAGCGGTGCAGAAAACCAGACTGTCAAGATCGAGCAGACGAACGGGGAAATAGAAAAGGTGTTCTTGGGCGTACAGACCATTGCTGAACGTTCGTCTCTGGTTTCGGAACTAACCTCCGCGGCCTCTGATCGTGCCAAAGAAGGCGAAAAGCATGTGAAACATAACCTGGAGCAGATGGAATTCATTCATCAATCCGTATCCAGCTCCAATACAGTCATTCAATCTTTGGCAGAACGCTCCAAAGAAATAGGCAATATTCTTGAAGTAATCAGCGGTATTTCCAGCCAGACCAACCTGCTTGCTTTAAATGCTGCTATTGAAGCGGCCCGGGCCGGTGAACAGGGCAAAGGCTTTGCTGTAGTTGCCGATGAAGTTCGAAAGCTTGCTGAGCAATCTTCTGAATCCGCCAAGCAGATTGGCACACTGATTACGAGCATCCAGCAGGATACAGAACAGTCTGTCCAGCAGATGGGTGCGGTCTCGGTTAATGCCGAGCAGGGCCTTGTCGTAACCAAAGAGACATCCAATCAGTTCCAGGAAATTCTGCAGAGCATGGAGCAGATTGCGCCGAAAATCCAGGACGTCTCTTCAACAGCCAAACAAATCACAGACCGCATCAGCGGCGTGACGGCTTCTGCAGAAGACATCTCCACTATCGCCCAGGAAAATGCAGCTTCCTCCGAGGAAGTAGCTGCATCAACGGAAGAACAGCTGGCTTCTATGGAAGAAATTAATTCAGCGGCTCAGTCGCTGAACCGTATGTCTGCTGAACTTAAAGATTTAGTCAATTCATTTAACATCTAACTGGTGAAAAGAAATTCAAGTGCCGTTCTTTTACGGATCATTTGGGTTTCTTTTTTTTACGGTAACTCAACAAAAATACAAAATAAATACTCCTGACGAAACAATCATTTCGAATAGGAGCATAGATTTCATCTTATTTGCCCTCCGGAAAAAGCTCAGGCATCAACGGCCCCTCTTCATCAGGTTCCGTTTTTTTGTCTTTTGGAGTAACGTGCAGAGAGGACTTCCGGTATTTAAATTCCTCTATCAGCTGCTCTCCCTGAAATCCTTCTGCGATCAACTGCTCTAATATTTCTTCCGATACATCTTCGAACTGCTCCCGGTAAGGAGTAATGATCAGCTTTTTGTTTTCGATGTTTTCAATCATTACTTCTTCTTCTATATCCAACGCCTCAAAAAATTCTTTCGGAATACTCATCTGTCTTTTGGATGAGACTGCAATTCGTTTTATTTTCCGCTCTTTTCTTTTTTCTTCCATGCTATCTGTTCCTCTCTATCGCCATTCTGCGGCTTCTTCTTACAGCTAGTTTATCATAATTGACCCTTTGCCCTCCATTAGTGCATAAAGGCTGCTGTTTACCTTGTGATTTCCTGAATTAATTGGGATTTATTTAGCGGAGGGTAATGATAATAACCCTGAACCTGACCACAGCCGGCTTTTTTTAAAAAATCAAACTCTTCTTCTTCTTCGATTCCTTCCGCGAGCACATCCATCTTTAAATCGTTGGCCATACGGACGATGAACTGAACGATGTGCTGTTTTCTGGAACTCATGTGAATGGCCTGAATAAATTCTCTTGGAATTTTAATTTTATCGAGCGGAAAACTCTGCAGGACATACAAAGACGAATATCCAGTTCCAAAGTCATCAATCGCAATACGAACGCCGTTTAACCGCAAAAGCTGCAGCTGCATTTTTGCTTCTTCCATATGAAGCGCCAGGACATGTTCTGTAATTTCCAGCTCCAGTGAATCCGGTGGAAACCCTGTTTCATTCAAAACAGCGAGAACCTTTTCTGCAAAACCGGTGTGAGTAAGCTGCTGCGGAGAAATGTTAACCGCCACTTTCATCCGGCCCGCGGCAGCCCATTCTATCGTTTGTCTGCAGGCTTCCCTAATCACCCATTCGCCAAGTGGATGGATAAAGCCGCTTTTTTCTGCAATCGGTATAAAAGTATCAGGAGATATAAACCCTTTCTCTGGTTCCTCCCAGCGCACTAAAGCCTCTACTCCAGTAATTTCCCCTGAATCTGTTTCACATTGCGGCTGAAACAGCAGGCTGAATTCATTACTAAGTGCTCCCGGTGTCATTCGATTTGTGATGAACATCCGGTACTCCGATTCTTCCGACAGTTTTTCGGTGCAGACTACTGCTTGTCCACCTCCTTTTTGCTTTGCTTCTCTCATGGCATATTCAGCGCTGTTTATCACATAAGCTGTATCTGTTCCCACTTGGGCCGAAGGAGCCATTCCTACACTTGCCTTCAGCAGAAACTGTTGATTGTTGTATTGAATTGGTTCATGAACAGCTTGAAGCAGCCTCTCTTCCAGCCCCTCATGCTTCTGCCGGAGGGGTTCAGGTAAATAAATAAGAAAATCATCCTGTTGACCTCTTGCAAAGTAAGCTTCTTGTGGAAGAACAGCGGCTATTCGCTCTTTTATCTGGCGCAGCACGTTATCACCCGTCTGATAGCCGGCAATTTCATTAATAACCTGAAATCGGTCAATATTAATGACCCAGATGTGAAAATGCGGCTCACCCTTCCACTCTTCCAGCTTGTGTTCGAATGCCCGGCGGTTGGGCATCTGCAAAATGTTGTCTGTTAAAGAAGCATTTTCTATTTCCTCTGTGTAGGCAAGCATCATACGTTCTTTACTGATAGACAACGTATTGATCCAAAAAGCAATCAGCAGGGCAATCATTATTAACGAAATTCTGGCAATGTGATCGGACATCTGTAGATAAAGGGTAGCTTCCGGAAGGTGCCACCAGAGCATAAAGAGCGTGAATAAACCGGTAATACCAGCGGAAATAAGAGGAAGCCTCGATAACGAGAATAAGGAAAATATAATAAAAACAAATATTAATGCCCAAATCGTCTGTCCCCCCACTACAGCGTAACGCAGGTTCAGCAAAGGAACGATCAAAGCCAAAAGAGAAATGGCATAGGTCTGGGTTTTAGGAGAAAGGCTGCTTTGGGTTACCCACAAAACAATCAAAGCCAGAACAATAATCCCCAACCCTATTAAAATAGAATAAGGCATATCGGAAAAATAATAATCCACCGCTGCAAATGAAATAGCTCCTGTAATTAGAGCCGTGCATATAATCTGCCCTAACGTTTTTGTATGGCTTCGAAGAAATGCTTCTTTTCGTTCCAAATAGGGTTCAATTCGATTCATTCCCGGACTCCTTCCGGCTTTTCCCTTTAGTATAACCTTCTTTTCTCACACTTTCCGGCACGAGGCCGCCTCCAGTCCCCCAGATGATATGAGTTACCGTTTCCGGATCCACTCCATATGCCTGCATATAGCCGGAGGCGGAGGCCTTTTCCGGTCCTGCCATGCCGGCGAGAGCAGAAGGCTCTAAGTAAATCTGCTCCGTATTCATTAAGAGGACCAGATACTCATATAACCGGCTGTCTGCTATCGTATAGGCCCCGCTCAATAAAGGCGCCATGACTTCAGAAGCAAGGGCAGAAGGACGTCCCACAGCCAGACCGTCCGCTTCCGTTTGATTATCGAGCCCCAGATCCTGGACGCATATTCGGTCATGCTCTCCTGTAATAAGCCCAATGAGCATTGCCGGAGAATGGGTTGGTTCTGCAAAAAAACAGTGTACATGCTCACCAAACAAGCGTTTTAATCCAAAGGCAACCCCGGCAGGTCCTCCGCCAACACCGCAGGGCAGGTATACAAATAGAGGATGTTCTTCACTTGGATAAAGCCCGGCTTCCTGCAGCTGCTGAGCAAGCTCCGCTGCCGCTGTCGTGTATCCTGCAAAAAGAAGCGTGGATCGTTCATCGTCAACGAAATGGCATTTCTGTTCCTGCCGGCACTGCCGACGGCCTTCTTCTACCGCCCTGCTGTAATCATCCGCATATTCCAAAACCTGGACCCCGCTGTTTCTCAGCCTATCTTTTTTCCATGCTTTAGCATCTTTTGACATATGTACGTTGGATTTAAAGCCAAGTGCGGCTCCCATTATGCCTATACTCATCCCTAAATTCCCGGTTGAGCCTACTGCTATCGTATAAGACGAAAACAAGGCTTTTGCTTCCGGTGTATTTAATTTGCGGTAATCATCCATGTGTCCTGTTAGTAAACCGTGCTGCAAAGCAAGCTCTTCCGCCCAGGCAAACACTTCATGAAAACCGCCGCGTGCTTTTATGGATCCAGCCACCGGAAGCTCACTATCCTGTTTGATAAACAGCCTGCCCTGAACCTGCAGCTCCTGCTGCAGGTTCTTTACCTCTGTCAACGGTGAACGGTATGGATCTTCAAGGGAGAACACTTCCTGCATCCACGGTTTGAACCGCTGCAGCCTTTCCCCCGCTTCTTCTGCAATATTTTCTTTCATAACAGCTGTATGTACAGAATGAACGGGAGAAAAAGAAGGATTAAGCCACATCATTTCCTTTGCTGCCGCGGCCCGCTGCAGTACAGGAAACTTTTCTATCCACTGTTGAATATCCATAATACCCCTCTATTCTTTTTTGCATTTTATGAAACAAATGATTACATTTATTAAAGGACGGGTAAAGCTATTTAATAGAGACCAGCATTTAAAATAACTATTATTTAAAAGGAGACTAACAATGGCAAAGCAAACAAACACAAAAGCCGGCAGCAAAATCGGCCTTGGTATTGCTCTTGGTGCCCTAAGCGGCGTAGCATTCGTCCTAACGAATTCTGCTTCAAGAGAAAAAGTGAAAACGAGCTCTTCCAAGCTCAAAGAATCAGGAAACAAAATGGTTCAGGAGTATAAAGAAGATCCGGAAGGCAGCAAGGAGCGTATTAAAAACCGCACCCAGAATACGATTACGATCGTAAAAGAAGCTGTAACCAAAATCCAGGAAATACTGGATGAAAGAGGATCAGAGCTTGGAGAGCAGGCTCAAAAAGTAAAAGATGATTCTCAGGATATTATCTCTTCTGCCAAAAACACCGAGCAGGATATCAAAGACGTAGGAGAAAAAGTGAAAGAAGCAAAATCAGAATTGAGCGGAGACAACACGTCAAGCACATCCGGTTCTTCTGAAACAAACACTTCCGGCACAGATTCTTCAAGCCAAAGCACGTCCGAGGACTCTTCCAATCAAAATACGTCTAATCAATCTTCAAATGATGATGACACAGATCACCATGTGACAAATCGTCCCGTTTAATACATTATATGGGATAAAGCAGCCTTTTAACAGGCTGCTTTTTTTATGTGTTTTTGTTTAATTGTTCTTGCAGAAAGTCTTCAATCTGTTTTTGATATGCCTGTTTATTTTGGCTGAAGGCCTGGCCGTGCCCGGCTCCTTCCACTACATACAGCCGCTTGGCCGCTCGTGTTTGTTCGTAAAGCTTATATACCATCTCTGTTGGTACATAGAAGTCCTCTTTTCCGTGAATATATAGAATAGGAACCGCAGCTTTTTTCACCTGTTTTAAAGCAGAAGCTTGTTTAAAGAAGTGTCCAGCATACCATTTATTAATAAGGCTTGCAGCAGGCATTAAAGGAAAGGGCGGCAGGCCGAAAGCCTGTTTAAGCTGATGGGCGAGCTGATCATGCATGGAGGTGAAGGCGCAGTCTGAAACAATGCCTTTCACCTGATCAGGCAGAGATTCACCGCTCACCGCAAGAACGATGGCTCCTCCCATAGATACACCGTGTAGTATAATTTCCGCCTGCTTCTCTCTTTGCATTACTAAATTGATCCACTCGAGGTAGTCTTTTCGATCTGTCCAGCCAAATCCAATTGTGTTTCCTTCACTTGCTCCATGGGCCCTGTTGTCAGGGCAGAGCACGTGAAAACCAAATTCTTCATGATACATCTTAGCCAGAGAAGCCATATCGCGAAGTCCAACTTCCGCTCTGTACCCATGTGCCAATATGACCGTCCGGCGGATCGGCTTTTCTGCCCGGAGAAAAATCCCTCTAAGCTGAAGTCCGTCATAGGAAGTAACCTCCAGCGATTCAGGATGAAGGCTTAACGCCCATTCATAGTCCCGCCGTGACTGCTCATTCATTTCTTCTACAGCAGCGGAGGACTTTCCTTCTGTCTGCTTTAACATCGTTCTGTTTCTCCTTGAAAGGGCATAACTGTGCATATACAATCCTGCGCCTCCGAGAAGAAAGCCTCCTCCTGTTACCAACCCCGCCGCCCATAAACGTTTCACGGGACTTCACACCCTCTCTTTATTGAAAAATCTCCTCCAGCATGTTGTTTTCTTTTTGGTATAGTTTATGCATGAAATACATTAAAATAATCAGCGCAAATATAGATGTATTTTCTTCCACTTCTTCACTCACCTCATAGGTCACTTTAAAAAAAGTGGCTCCCGGGTACACAGAAGCCAGCTTTCGGCCTTTCATGGAAAGATTCAGGCCTTCTTTCCAATTTTCTTCTAAAACAACCGGCTGTTTGTCGATTTTTCCTTCTACACGGAAATACAATAGGGAGCCGGCGGCTTTGCTTTTTAAATAATATGTACGTGTTTCTCCTGCCAGTCCATATTCTATAGATATTTTAGGAAAGCGTGACGATTTTCTGCCCAGATAATGCATTCGCCCCTCTGTATTTTTATACGTGAATCCTTCTTTGTCTATATAGCCGCGGCGATCTTCCTGATAGATCGAGCCAACTTCTTCTCCCAGATTGTTTTCTACTGTAATCGCTGTAAGGTTGGATAAAAAACCGCTGTCTTTAAATACATACTTCCGCATTGCTTCCTCCTTCTGCTTTCTTTTCATATACCCTTTCTAAATGAGGATAAAAACAAAGGTACGAGGTTTCATGTCTCAGGTGAAAGGTCCGCCGGAGACAGCCCCGGCGGACCTTTTCAAATGTAGGATTCTACCGATAATGAGCTTCCGCCGGCGGGCCGTTGTTGTAGAACCTGTTCAAGAGCCTCTGCCACTTTTTCCGGTGGAAGCAGCATTCCTTCTTTTTTATAAGACTTAAATTGTTCCAAATCACGGAAATTGTCTTTGCTGACTGACCGAATCGATTCCTGCATCGGAGTATCTACGATTCCCGGAGAAAATGCATAGATAAACACAGGGTGAGGGGCGTCCTGCTGCTCCATTGCAGCCGTTTTGGTAAACTGCTCCAGTCCTGCTTTGGAACTGCTGTAGGCACTCCATCCGAAAATAGCGGAATGGGCGGCTCCAGAAGAAATGTTTATAACAGTTTTGGGAATGCTGCTTTTCTCCAGGCTTTTCATAAAATGAGCGGCACATACGATCGGCGCAGACAGGTTAAGCTCCATATGCCTTGATACATCTTCACTTTTGTAAGAAGAGGCGGTGCCGACCGGATCAACCATGCCGGCATTATTAATGAGAACAGCTTCGTCCAGCGTATTCTGCTTCATCTCTTCTTTGGCTGCCTCCATCATCTTATCGGCTTCTCCGCTCACCGATAAATCCGCCTGAAAAACAGAAACCGAAGCTCCCCGCTTTTCAATCAGCGGAACCAGTTCTTCCAGGCTTGACCGGGCCGACAAAAATAGATGCGTTTCTTTTTTTGCAAACTGCAGCGCTGCCGCCCGTCCGATGCCTTTGGAAGCTCCGGTAATAATAATATATTTCATGATATGTTCCTCCTTTATAAAAAAAAGCCTCTACATTAAAGTATAGGCTTTCTGTCAAATCATACTGCATCATTCTGAGTCTTCTTCATTACTTCCCAAGGCTTTTACGAAATACGCGGAAGGCAGAAGCACGCCAATACTTGCTTGAATTAACGCAAAAAAACGGGCTGAGCCTACGGGCACGAGATCACCGTACCCGACCGACAATATTGTCACCCCGCTGAAGTAAAGACAGTTTAGAAAGCCTGTATCCGCAATGGCATCGGTTGGATCATTGATGACCAGTATAACCTCATTAAAAGACAATAAGTAATACAACAGCGCAAAGCCGAATGTTACAGCGACCAAAACAAAAAACAGCTTGTAAAATAAAGCTGAGTCAAAACCGCTTTTTTTATGTGTTTTATTCGTAAAAAAGTAATATAGGTTTGCAATAACAAACAGAATGGTCATCCCAATCAATATTGTTGAAATCATAAGGCTATCTCCCTCTCTCCTCTACCTTACTTCCCTTGGGAAAGAGGGAGAAAACCTTTTTATTATTATATGCGTATTTCTTATTTCTTTCCTGTGTACTCTTTAAGAGCTTCCAGTATTTCCTCTGCTCCCTCGGGACTCAATACAATTTGTCCATTAGCAAGCGAGAGATTGTCATCATCGACATCTCCTGTTACGATGCAGGCGTGATTTGCTTTATATTTCTGCAGAATGATTTTTTCGCCGTCCACATAAATTTCCAGGGGGTCTCTCTGTTCAATGTCGAGAGAGCGTCTTAATTCTCTTGGAAGCACGACTCTTCCTAATTCGTCTACTTTACGAATGATACCTGTTGATTTCATTAATTACTTCCACCTTTAATTTTCTATTCCAGTACCCTTTGTTCCGTAGCTGCCCCTGTTTCTGTTTCTGTTTTTTCGAAACCGAGCTTATCTTCTCCTTCGGAATCAATATCTGAAACAAACATTGTAAATTCTACCAGCTCAAGCCCTGTCATTTGGGCAAGATTTTCTTTTATCTTTTGTTTCGCTTCATCATATGCTTTTGGAACACTGGATCCATATTTAATCACAACACTTACATCAATTGCAGCCTGCTTTCTGCCTACTTCTGCTGTAAGGCCTTTTGTTAGGTCTTTTCGGCCAAGACGCTCTGTTAAATTACTACCCGCTCCACCGTCCATCGATAGAATTTCCGGAATAGTATTCAAAGTAAGAGCTGCTATTTTTTCTATAACTCTGTTTTCAATGTGCAGGTCACGCTGACTTGCATTTGCTTCAGCCATAAGGATCCACCCTTTGCTATTAAATTTTCCAGTACTGTTTAAACGTAAAACAAAAGATAAGTTATTCCGTATTTCCCCTCCTTTCTTAGAGTTTCAATGTAACAAATGCCCTCACGAAAGACCAATCCGCCTTTGGGGTATATAAGAACCTATAAAAATCACTGCCCTCCGGCACCTCTTTCAATTAGATCAAACTTACATTTTCTCCTGTATGCTCTCATTTACATTCACTTACAAGCATGAGAGGACACAAAAGCCACTCATTGGACACATATTCTTTCTTTCTATTTCTTACGCTTAGTATATAACATATTCAATTGTATAAAAAGAAATAATTCATAATATTCCACCTTCTAAAGGGTGAAAAAAGCTCCCCCTTTAAAGGGAAGCCTGTTTTTTGATTATGCATCATAAGCATTTAGAGCATTTACACCGTGAGCCAGCGCAGAGCCGGCTTTTAACGCTGAAGCCACCATAATAATTTCCGCCGTCTCTTCCAATGACGCTTCGGCAGCTTTTGCTGCTTTTGTATGCACTTCTATGCAATAGGGACAGCCGGTCGTATGGGCGACTGCGACCGCAATCAGCTCTTTTTCTTTAACCGAAAGCGCTCCCTCTTTTACTGCTTCTGCATCAAACGCTGCAAAGGCTTGAAACGCCTCCGGAACCAGCTTGGAGAATTCAGACAGTCTGTCAAAATATGATTGTTTATAAAGCGTATTGTTTTCCTTTTCATCATAAGCATTTAGGGCGTTGACCCCATGAGCCAGGGCGGATCCGGCCTTCAACGCCGCTGCTGTAAGCACTGCCTCTCCCATTTCTGCTTTCGTGGCTCCTGCTGCTTTAGCGTTTTCTACGTGCAGTTCAATACAATACGGGCAGCCCGTCGTATGGGCGACCGCGATTGCAGCCAGCTCCTTTAGTTTAAGATCGATCGATCCGCTCTCCATCACCTGCTGATCGAAAGCAACAAAAGTACGGAATGCTTCCGGAGCTAGAGAGGCAAATTCCTGCAGACGGGTAAAATGCTGTTTCTTGTATAAGATTCCTTCTTCCATGATTCCACCTCTTTTTTTCTTATTGACTGCACCCTTCTCTTTTGCAAAATCCGTGCCAGACCGAAGAGGTGGTGCGGCATGCCTGTTCCCGAGAAAAAAGAGCTTATTACCATACAAAAAAGACAAATTTACGGCTTGATCCGGCTTTATTTCGGCCTGACCTTTCTGGCCGGCTCTACGTGGACATGAACGTCATAAACATCAAATTGCTGAACCAGCATATCTTCCACTTGTGTAGAAATATCATGGGCCCGTTCAATGCTGAAATCCGATGGAACGCTGAGCACAATATCCACAACCGTATTATTGCCGTATTTTCTTGCCCGAATATCGCTCACCTCCGACACTCCCTGGATAAGAAAAGCGGCTTCTTTATAGGAAGTGAGTTTTTCTTCGCTGAATCCGTCCGTCAGATAATGAGACGTTTCTCTAAATATTCCCCATGCTGTTTTGCAGATTAATAACCCCACCGCAATCGCTGCCACAGAATCCAGCCACGGAAGATAGAACCGGGCCCCTATAATCCCCATAACCGCACCGACACTGACCCACACATCGGTTAAATTATCTTTTGCTGCCGCCTTAACGGCCTGGCTGTCTATCCTTTCTCCGAGGCGGCGGTTAAACCGGTAGATGCCGTACATAAAGGCAGCACAAAAAATTCCGGCAGCAGCTGCTGTCCATTCCGGTGTCACGTGCTCTCCAGCCAGCACAGACCTTACCGCACCGGATAACACCTGGATTCCTACTGCCATCATAATAAAAGAAGCGATAAGCGAAGCAATCGATTCTGATTTCCAGTGGCCGTAAGGATGATTGCTGTCGGCCGGCTTTCGGGAGATCATTAAGCCCACTAAAATGGCAGCCGAAGCTGCTATATCGGTTACGTTGTTCCACCCGTCCGCTGTTAATGCTTCCGAGTTTGCTGCATCGCCCACAAACAGCTTAAGAGAAGCTAAAAAAAGATAAGCTGCTATACTGAGCATGGCGCCTCGTTCACCCATTTTTATTTTTTTATATTTTTCTTCATTCTTCATGACTACGCCTCCGTTTGACTGCTCTTTATTATTTTATCAAGCGGAGTCATGGTGGGGATACAGCAACGTTTTGTCTTCCTGCTTACTTAGTATCAAGCTGCTAACAATGTTTCATTCAGCCAAAAAAACCGATGCAGTATTTCTCTGCACCGGTGGTGTTCTAGTTATCTGTCATTCTTTTTGTATAAACTACCCAGGCGGCAGCAAGAGCTGCTGCAAACCAAGCCGTAATAATTAAAAGGGGCTGCCACGCTTCCGTGAATCCGCCTCCTGCTTCCATCCGGGCAGCCAGCTCAACAAGCTGCATATTAGGCATATATTCCAAAAAGGAGAAAGCGGAATACTGATTAATAATGGCATCAATTAAGGGGGTAAATCCAAAGACAAACATGATCGGCAGCAAGGCCACCGAGGCTTCCATTACCGTTTTTGTCAGAAGACCCAGCAGTGTTCCCAGTGCTGTATAAAACAGAACGGAAATAAACAAAGCTGTAACAATCACAGGTACATTAGGAATTTCATAACCGACCAGAAAGATGCTCAGCGCCAGCGTAATTCCTGTAAAAGCTATCGTCAGCAGACTTTTCCCTATGAGTATTTCTCCCACAGAAGCCGGGGAAAGCATTAGTCCTCTGAGCGTATTTTTTTCTTTTTCTTCTGCAATGATAGCAGCCTGAACGAAAACAGCTACAATCGCAAACGTAAAGTTAATAATGAAGTAATACATGTCTATTGGGATATTATCCATTCGTCCGTAAAAAACTGCCAGAATAAGAGGAGTTAATGCGGTAGTGGAAATATACATATTTTTCGATACGTCTTTCATATCTTTCTGAAAAATAGCATACATACGTCTCAATGCCAGTGTCATACTAGCTCCCTCCCAGTCAGTTTGACAAAAATGTCTCCCAAGGTTGGTTCGTTTGTGTGTATCGAAGCAATTCGCTCGTCTGCCATGTAGGTGTACATGGCTTTGGCGTTCTCCGGAATGTTGTCTATCGTAATCTTTTTGCCGGTCGTTAACTCTACCGTCATCGTATTATCAGCAAACCGGCGCCGCAGTTTCTGCGGGGCATCCAACAGCTGAATTTTTCCATGATCCAGAAAGGCCACCCGATCACAAAGTATTTCCGCTTCGTGCATATTGTGCGTCGTTAAAAAGATCGTCGTTCCCTTTTTGTTCAGTTCCCGCAGGCTGCGGTAGATGTGTGCTGCATTGGCGGGATCAAGAGCAGAGGTGGGTTCATCCAAAAACAAAAGATCCGGGGCATGTAGAAAGGCCCGGGCCAGCATCGCACGCTGGGTCATGCCTTTCGAAAGCTTTCCAACCGCTTTATTTCCCGTTTCTTCAAGATTCACCATTTCAAGTACTTCTTCAATACGGCGGTACGATAGATTATACAGATCGCAGTACAGCTTTAGATTTTCATAAACGCTCAGTCTTTCATACAAAGCACTGTTATCGGTCAGCACACCCATCCGCTGCTGAAAATCATCTTTCCAGCTTTTGGTCATGGACCGGCCTAATACTAATGCTTCTCCATCCGTCGGTCTGATCTGGTTGGTCAGCATTTTAATCGTTGTTGTTTTTCCAGCTCCGCTCGGACCTAGAAAACCAAAGATCTCTCCGGTGGCTACCTTAAAATCAAGGTTCTTCAGCGCTTCATAATTGCTGAAAACTTTGGACACATTATTCACTTCAATACTGTACTCCATCATTATCCCTCCTGGATGTCAGCTGTTCTGCTGCTGATTCCAGAATAAAAGAAACGCCGGTGCCCCGCCTTATATTTACGATAAACAGCGTCAGCCGGTAGGCGAATGGAGCAGATGGCGGGGTGAATGAAGCACTATTTCATGCCGATCATCGCTTTTAATTCCGCCATTTTTGTTTTAGACAGAGGGATTTCTGTTTTATTGTTGTCCTCTAAAATAAGCGTATAGCTGTTTCGGGTCCATGTAATCACTTCTCTTACTTTCTGCAGGTTCACGATATAGGAGCGGTGGCAGCGGAAAAAACCGAAAGGCTGAAGCCTGCTTTCCAGTTCGGTTAGTGTGAAAACGCCGGGAAATCCTTCTCCTTTTATATGAATGAGCACCTGACCGGCTGATGTTTCCACAAAATCTATCTCGGTAGGGTCAAATAAAATAATCTTGTCATCAATTTTTGTGGGAATCTTATCAAACTGAACCACCGGCTTTATTTCTTCAATAGAAGCCTCGTCTTCCAAAGCTTCCGGCACATCTTCTTGTTCCATTTCAATAGAACGAAATCCTGTTTCATCGAGCCTGTACACATGATCAGCCATTGTAATGGCACTTTCCATATTGCTTGTAAGCAGCAGGATACTTTTTCCCATTTGTTTTAACTCCTGAATAAGCTTGATAAAAATACGCTTTGTTTCCATATCTACATTTTGGTCTGCTTCTTCAAATACAAACAGAGCAGGATTCTGAAAAAGCAGGCGCGCTGCCTGCACACGGCGCTGTTCTGAATAGGAAAGGTGTTGTATCCGGACTTTATGCTTCGTTTCGAGCTGCAGCATATGAAGAACGTCCGGGATGCTTCTGCTGGAGTTGTAAAGGCTCCGGTAAAATGTAAAGACATCTTTTACTGTAAGCCTTGGATACAGCCCGTCGTCCAGATAAGAAACGCCCATACATGTATAATCCGGCTTCGCAAACGTGGAAATGGGTTTATTCAGGACATGAATGTCTCCACTCGACCCCGTCATATCTCCATTCAGCATGCGCAGGAGAATGTTTCGTATGTTTGTACTCGAATGGACAGCCACTGCCTGACCGTGGGAAACTTCCAGTCCGAACGCCGGAAAAATAACCGTGTCTTCATTCTGTTTTTCCAAAGCTTCAATTTTTAATACCGCCATAAAAACATCCCCTGTTTTTTATTTAACCGCAGCCTCACCATGATTGATTAAAGTCGTTTGTAAAAAACATTTCTATCCGGTCATTTTTTTAAACGTATTTATTCCGGCCGGCACCAATTCCTGCTGTCATTTGGCAGACCGCGATAACCATTAAGAAAATCAGGCCCGCACTCCACGTAGCCGTCCAGTCGTACAGTACGCCTACCACCAGCGGTCCAAATGCGGCCAATAAGTATCCGACCGACTGACCCATGCCTGAGAGCTCGGCCGCTTTACCTGCCGTTTTTGCACGCAGGCCAAACAATGCCAGCGCCAGACTGATGCTTGCCCCCTGTACCAGGCCGATACATAGAACTGCTGCAATAAGCATAGGAAAAGATGAAGCCGTAAGCAGCAGCGTCAGCCCCGTTAATGCGGTAAGACCTATCGCAATGATGATCCCAATTTGATGGCGAAAGCGTTCTGCTAAAATCGGTGTCACGAAAGACGCAGGGAGGCTTGCCGCCTGCATCATTGCCACCATCCAGCCGGCACTTGTTAATGCCACGCCGCCGGTTTCCACCAGAATGTCCGGAAGCCATGTGATCATGACGTAAAAACCGATGGATTGAAATCCCATAAATAATGTTACCTGCCAGGCAAGGGGCGATTTCCAAATAAGCGCCGTTCGCCCGGCTTCCTTTACGGGCGGTGCTTTTTTCTTTTCTCCATTTAAAATAAACGCCCATAAAATAATGCCGGCTAATGCCGGAAGTGTCCATAAAAGAAGCGCGCCCTGCCATCCTGTTCCCGACTGCTCAGCAATGGGGGCTGACAGTCCGGAAGCAAAAGCGGCCGATATAGCCATGCACGTCGTATAAATACTTGTCATCAGCCCCATTTTTGTTGGGAATGACCATTTAATGACGCCGGGCAGCAGCACATTGCATACGGCGATGCCTGCTCCCACCGCCACGCTTCCGGCATACAAAAACCATAAATTAGGAACTGTTCGGATAAGAATACCGGCCACCAGGACAATCAGGCCTAAAAATAAGGCTCTCTGATGGCCCACTCTGTTTCCAAATCTGTATGCAATCGCCGACACTCCTGCAAACGTAAGCAGCACCATAGTAGTCAATACACCGACCGAGCTGTGGTCTACGCCGAGATCTTCCCGAATAAAGCCCAGTACCGGTCCCACCGACGTAATCGCTGCGCGGAGATTAAAAGCAATTAGGATAATTCCTATAATAAGAAGCATATGGTATTTTTTATTCTGGTCTTTTTCCTGCATCGTTTCTAATGACATGAGGTTCCCCGCTTTTTTTCTACTTCGTATTATTCTTCTTTCTATGCTAATGAAAAAGAAAAGGTTTGTCTCGTTATTTTAGAAAAATTTACAATTAATACTTTTTGCGTATCTATTTACATAAAAAACGATCAATAGGATTTTCATCCATTGATCGTTTTTTTTACTGAATTTATTATACTTTTAGAGGCTTTTACTATTTCCTGATGGGACTCTTTATAAAGAGGACTGCCTATACTTACAGCCGCGGCTCCTTTTTCCAGCCACTCCTCTGCATTTTCTGCGTTCACTCCGCCGGATGGCATTAGATTGGCTTGAGGTAAGGGACCTTTTATCGCCTGCAGTCCTGAAGGCCCGCTCATATTGCCCGGAAAAACTTTTATTATATCTGAACCGGATTCCAACGCCTGTACTATTTCCTGTGTCGTATAACATCCTGGTATATAGGGAACCTGATATCTATTGCATAACTTAGCTGTATCTTCATTAAAAGAAGGAGAAACAATAAATCTGGCTCCGGCCAGGATAGCAAGCCTTGCTGTAATATCATCTAATACTGTCCCTGCTCCAATAATCCAATCTGAGCTCTGGCCTCTGAGTTTTTTTATTAACTCCGTAGCCCCTGGAATCGTGTATGTGATTTCCATTACACGAATGCCTCCTTCGTAAGCTCCTAAAACAACATCTTCCGCTTTTTCAGAAGTCTCTCCACGAATAACGGCTACCACTTTCTCTTCGTAAAGTGCAGCTAATGTTTCTAATTTTTGATTCATAGCTTAGGTACCCCTTTGGATGATGTTTACTGATTTTTATAAACGTCGTTATTATTCTAAATTTGCATGTTTTTTATTCATTTCTTCGTAGGAAATTTGGTGATTTCTTATTGCGTATATAATCAAAGAGTCCAACAATAAGTGCAGACTTTGATCAAATTGATTTCCAAGCGGTTGAATAGTCGAAGGCTCCCCTTCTTTTCTATGTTTAGTTGCTGCTTTGACATGAACTGTATCTTCACAAAGCTCAGCTAATTTAGAAGTCTTGTCCGTAGTAAAACAAAGTAACGAGGCACCTGTTTTTTTTGCAGCAGCCGCAGCGTTTATTAAACTGTCTGTTTTACCAGAACCGGATAATAAGATTAATAAATCATTCTCTTCAATGCTTGGAGTTATTGTTTCCCCTTGCACATAAACCTCGTAACCACTGTGCATTAAACGCATAGCAATCATTTTGCCGACCAACCCTGACCTTCCCTCGCCTGCAATAAATATTCTTTTAGCCTGGTCAATGATGGTTGATAAATAAGAAAAATCCATTTCTTCCGATGTGCTTTCCAACACATGTTGAACTTCTGTATATACCTCTTGAGTAATTTTATTCATTTTTTAACACCTCTTTTATTTTAGCAGCACTGCTTTTTGGATTATCTGCTTTAGTAATGGCTCCACCGACAATAATCGTATCCGGATTGGCTTTTAATACAGCAGGAATGGTATGTACACTCATTCCACCTGCCACCGATATTTTCATATCAGAAAACGTATTTAATACATCCACATTTTCTTGAGAGAAGGATTGTGTCTGCTGTTGATCTTTACCAATATGAAGAGAAACAAGGTCTACACCTAAATTATGAAGTTCTTGGTACCTCTGAGTATCTTTAATATTCAATAGATCAATCATGATTTTTTTTTCAAACTGCGCTCCGGCTTTTAACGCTTCTTTTATACTATTGTCATCACTGAATCCCATCACCGTAGTAATATCAGCGCCGGCTTCAAAAGCTTGTTTTGATTCGGCGAATGCTGCATCACAGGTTTTCATGTCGGCTACCAGCGTATGCTGGGGATATTTCTCTCTTATTTCCCGGATGATACCCATACCATATTCTTTAATTACCCCTGTGCCAATTTCTATCCAATCAATATATTCAGCCGTCTCTTCTAAAATGTGTAAACATTCTTCCCGTGATAATCGATCAAGGGCGAGTTGGAGATGCATTTTATTTCCTCCTACCTTTCAATCTTTTCATATTCACCTAAGGCTTGCTGCACTTCTTTTAAGTACGGCAGTCCTTCATTATCTCCAGATACTGCTACGACCATCGCCCCAATTTTATTGGCAAATACAGCACTCTTTTCTAAACTCCACTGGTTTAAAATCCCATATAAGAACCCAACATTAAAACCATCACCCGCGCCCACTGTATCTACAACATTTTTAACCGGAAACGAAGGTGAATAATGATTTGTCTTATTGTGCAGAGAGCAGACCACCCCGCCTTCTCCATTTTTAATAGCAATATACTCAATATCATACTTTTTCAAGCTTTCCATATGATCTTCCGTACGTTGACGTCCAAAGATCATGTCTGCTTCTTCTTTCCCTGCCAGCAGGATATCTACATCCGGTAATATGTCCAGGAGGAAATTTCCGGCTTCTGTTTTGCTCCAAAGTTTGAGTCGAATATTCGGATCTAGAGCAATCCGTACGTTATGATCTTTTGCAATGGTTATCGCTTTTTTTATTAATTTTCTATTTTGACTAGAAAAAGAAGCAAACACACCTGATATATATAAAATTTTTGATTCTTTGATAGAAGAATTTTCTATATCCTCGATCTGTATGGATTCTGTCGGAGATGGAAAGCGATAATAGAAAGTCTGTCCACTTCCGCTTTCTGTAATCTCTTTGAAATTCAGCGGAGTATTATACTCCGCTTCCAAGTTTACGGAAGAAACATCAATCCCTTCTCCTCTCATATAATTGAGAATATACCTGCCGAATTCATCATCTCCCAGCCTGCTTATCCAACTGCTTTTCAAACCCAGACGGGCACAGCCGATTGCTACATTCAACTCTGCTCCTCCTATTTTCCTTTCGAATTCATTGGAAAATCGCAGAGGTCCTTTTGTTTTAGGATTCATTGTTATCATTCCATCACCAATCGTTGTAACATCCACTGTGAATTTCCCCACTTTCTCTTAATTAAAAATGTTATACATTAAAAAGATTTGGAAGCCACATAAATACACCTGGTATAAATGTAATGATTAAAATAACAATTAATATTACTCCAATGTAAGGAATGGTGGCATGAAATGACTGACCGATAGGTAGTTTGGCAATTTTACTTGCCAGTAATAAACATAGTCCGTATGGCGGGGTGACCAGCCCTACTGCCAGACACATCATAATAATAATTCCAAAATGAATAGGATCTATCCCCAATTCCAAAGCTGCCGGTAAAACAATTGGCACAAATAGAATGATAGAAGGCACTGTGTCCATGAACATACCCACTATTAAAAAGAGAACAATAACAACTAACAAAAACATCCAGTCAAATGGGAGCGCTCGTTCAAAGAAACCGGCAATAGCTCGAGGAAGATTGTAATAACTTATCAATCGTCCCAATGAGGTCGCTGTAGCTAAAGCAAATAGGGTCAAAGAACTCAACTTCAACGTGTCATATACAATCTCAGGTAAATCTTTTATTTTAATTGTTTTGTATATGAAAAAGGAAAGGAAAAATGCGTATAAACAAGCTAAAACCGCTGCTTCAGTCGGGGTCACAAACCCCCCTACAATTCCCCCCAGGATAATAACCGGAGTGAGCAAAGGCGGTATCGCCCGCATGCCTTGTACTACTACTTCTTTAAACTTCAAACGCTGATGTTTAGGATACTTTCTTCGATGGGAAATGATTCCAACTAAAATCATTAAACTAATCCCGATTGCCAAACCAGGTATAATACCGCCTAAAAACATCCGCCCTACTGAAACCCCGGCAATACTGCCGTAGATAACCATAGGAATACTCGGCGGGATAATCATTCCCATTGTGGAAGAGGCGGCTGTCACGGCTACAGACGTTCCTTTACTATAGTTTTCCTTAATCATGCTTGGAATTAAAATTTTACCTACTCCAGCTGTATCTGCTGTAGACGCCCCCGATATACCCCCAAAAAACATTGATACTATAATGTTGGCCTGGGCGAGCCCGCCTCTAATATGACCTACTAAAGCGGTTGCAAATTTAATTAAACGTTCAGATATTTTCCCTTGATTCATAATATTAGCTGCTAATATAAACAAAGGAACAGCAAGGAGAATAAAAGATTCCAGCCCCGAAAACATTTGTTGAACGACAGCCTGAAGATCGATTGTTCCCAGAATAAAGAAACCTATATAACTAACAATTCCAATGACAAATGCTATAGGTACTCCTAAGATCATCAATGCGAAAAATAACAGCAACAAAAAGAGTCCAGTCATTTTAATTCTCCTCTCTTTTTGTTGTATACGTTTGAAAATCCTCATACCAATTCTGTAATACAAAGATCATCATACTGGCTCCAGATAAAGGAATCGCAAGCCACGCGTATCCTTGACGGATCTGGGGAAGGGTGTTTAATGTCCAGCCCCAGAATTGACTAGTAAGACCAAACCCATCTATAACCATTACTAACCCAAACACCAATATCAATACGTGACTGAGTGATTGAACAATAAATAAAAACAGGCCTTTAACATTGTCTACTACTAAACCGACAGTGAAGTGACCTCTTTCTCTTACCATTAAGGCAGCTCCAAGAAAAATCATCCAAATAAATGCATATGTTGCTATCTCCTCTACCCACAAAACCTGGAATCCGGGTATATACCTGGAGGCAACTTGTAAAACTACACAAGCAATAAAAATGAGGAAAAAAACGGCGGCTAATCTTAATGTGAGGTATTCAACCCATCCAATTACTTTTTTCATGCTTTAGTCTACCTCCTTACACCCCAGCTGTTTTTATACATTAATTTGTTCTCATTTCATTAACCTGCTCATATTCCTCTACCATATCCAATGATTCTGCTGCATCTTCTCTAACTGATTCTGTCTGCTCAAGAAACAGTTCTTGATCCACTTCATTAATTTCTACTCCGGCTTCCTCGATATTTGTTAGTGATTGCTCAGCCAACTCCTGATCCGATTCCCTGGCAGCTATTGTAGCTTCTTCTGTAGCAGTATCTACTGCACTTTGCTGGTCTTCACTTAATTGGTCATACACTTCCTGCGAAGTAAAGAAGAAGCGGGTAGTGTAATCATGTTCTGTTAATGAAATATTACTAATAACCTCATGATGACTTGCTTGATAAATGTTTGTAACATCATTTTCTGAAGCGTCTACCACATTGTTTTGTAGAGCCTGATACATCTCACCCCAGGCTACGCTGGAAGGCTGGGCTCCTAATGTTTCCCATGTGTTATTTACTACTGGAGAATCTTGTGTTCTTATTTGAATACCATTTAAATCTTCAGGAGTCTCTATAGGATCAAAACCATAATAGTTTCTAACCCCCGCTGACCAATAGCCAAGCACTTCAAAATTTGTCGCTTCTTCTACTTGACCGGCAACCTTGTCTCCAATCTCGCCATCCACTACTTCTTCCCAGTGTTCCGTGCTTTCAAATAGATAAGGCATCGCAAAGAAATCAACGGCCTGAACGGATTGAGCCATAAATCCAGGTGCCGCTACGACTAAATCAACTGAGCCGGTTTCCAGATTTTGAACTAATTCATCTTCATTGTCTCCTAAAGAACCATCTGTATGGATTTCTACCGTTACTGTTCCATCACTTTCTTCTTCTACTACCTCTTTAAATTTCTCAAATCCCACCGCAAACGGACTTTCTGCATCCAGCTGGGTAGCAGCTATCAAGTTAACCGTTTCGCCGGAAGTATTGTCTCCGCCGCTTTCTTCTCCGTTTCCTCCTCCGCATCCATTCAGTACTAGTACACCCGTAGTTGCCAATAGAGAAACCATCCACATTTTTTTCATTTTTTTACCCCTTTTTTATTTTTTGATGAATCTCGAATATTCAACTTTCCATCAAACTCATAATATAAATCCTGCTCTATATTTTTTTCTTTGTTTTTAATTTGCTCCAATAAAATTTCCGCTGCTCTTCTTCCCATATCATAAGCCGGCTGTTCTACGGTGGTTATTGTAGGGTTATAAAATTCTGCAAATTCTACCTCATCAAAGGTTGCCAGCTGCAGCTCATTTAAAATGGAAGGATTCTTTTCTTTAATATAAGAGAGCGTTTTCATTAATGCTCTATCGTTTCCTGTTAAAATAGCATCGGGCTTGTTTACTCCGGAAAACATATTGTTAAAAAATGACGGCGCTTCTTCCAGGTTTTCTGTGTATATAAATTTTTCATTAATTGGTATGTCTGCTTTTGTTAACGCTTCTTCATATCCTTGAAATCGTTCCAGACGCGGACTGATTGTTAGAGGCGAGCTGACAAATGCTATTTTTCTACTTCCTTGTTCTATTAAGTGATTAACAATATCAAAAGATGCTTTTTTATTTTTCAACACAATACTCGGGATTTGAAGGTTTTCAACTTTTCTATCCAGAAAAACTAAAGGATAATTTTCTTCCAACAAACTTTTGTATTTTTCTTCATTGGAGGCCGTAGGGAAAATGATAAATCCATCTACCTGCTTAGCTTTCAGCATCTCTATATATCTATATTCTTTGGAGGAGTCGTCATCTGCATTACATAAGATCACATGGTAACCATTAAGGTGACAAAAATCTTCAATAGCTCTGGATGTTTGAGTAGAAAAACGGTGCATCACGTTGGCCATGATTACGCCTATAGTAGTGGTGTGTTTTTGCTTTAAGCTTCTGGCTATCGCATTGGGCTGGTAATTAAGCTCTTTGATGGCTTTTTCTATACGCTCTTTTGTTTTATCTCCCATATATTTATATCTGCCATTCAAATATTGAGAAACCGTGCTCTTAGAAACTTCTGCTTTATAAGCTACATCTTGTAAAGTAACCTTTCTTATGACAATCACATCCTTTCACTAAATCGATTTAGTAAACCGGTTTATAAAGATTATATATGAAAGCGCCTCCATTTTTCAACCCTTAATTTAAATAAAAAAACTATCAGTAGTAAAACCGATCGTCTGCAACGTCTTTACAAGGGGCGTTTCAATAAAAGTTCTTTCTATTTCCACTAAAAAAACAGCTCAAGTCTAAGCCTGAGCTGTTTTTGCTTTCTTTTTTTCTGTAGAAACGATTACATCTTCTCCCTCAAGCTTAATCGTAAATTCTTTCAGCTTGCTGCGGTCGGGAGTGAGCGTATTTCCTCCGTTTGTAATATCAAATTCTCTTCCGTGCCAGGGACAGCGCAGAATTTCTCCTTCCCGCTGAAAACAGTACTCACCAAGGTTTTTGGTTTCCACAGGAGAGCCTCCAATTTTCCCTTTCGACAAAAGAGCCCCTTGATGAGGACAGCGATTAAGGAATGCATAGATTCCTTCCCCCGATCGGCAGATAATAATCGACTTTCCGGAAAATGTCCGTTCGATCATTCCCTCCGATTTCAGGTCCTGGATCGTACATACCTTTTCTTCCATTACGTCTCCCTCCTCTTCAGCTTCGGATAAAAACGAAGAGCATTTTCCACCATTATTTTATGGCGGACCTCCTCACTCAGTCCTTTAGGCAGTGCATGATCAGGAGAATCGTAATCCCAGTGGGGGTAGTCGGTGGAAAACACAATAATATCGTCGGTTCCCATCTGCTCGACCAGATTGTTCCACTCCCGCTTTGTCATTTCTTCCAGGGGCTGAGTCGTGAAGCAGAAATGATTTTTGATCGTTTCGCTCGGCATTTTGGTTACCCACGGCACCTCATGACGGAGATCTTTGTACTGCTGGTCCAATTTTTTCATCAAAAACGGCACATAGGTAAACCCGCCTTCAATCATCATTACTTTCAGCTTTGGGTATTTCTCGAACACGCCGTTTAAAATCATATTGGTTACCTGAACCATGTGAGAGGTAGGAATAAGCGTGTGCCATTCGATGAAATATCGGGGCCATTTGCCAAATTGGACGGGCGGCTCATTGTGATGCATGCCAATCATCAGGTCGTGCTTTTCCGCCGCTTCATAGATTGGGTGATACATAGGGTCTCCCCAAGCGATATCATCAATCGGCAGAAGCACCTGCAGCATTTTGGGATGACTGCCGATACGTTCAATTTCTTCCACTGCCGTCTTCGGATCCTGGGCTGCAATATGCACGGAGCCGTACAGACGGTCATCTTTTTCAAGCCAGTGCTCTATCTGCCAGTCATTATAAGCTGTGGCCAGTGCAGCAGCCATTTCATACCAGCCATGCATAGAAGAAGGAGAGGGATCCAATGCGCCTGTTAAAATACCGATATCATGGCCGCAGGCATCCAAAAGCTGCTCCCTCATAAAGGGAAGATCAGATCCTGCATCCCGTCCGTCCGGAAGCATCGCATCGGCACGATTCACCCCTGCCACCGCCGGCTGGGTGTAGGGCATGTGCTTTTCCTGCACCCAGTTCGCATCGGAAATATAGCGCTTCCAGGGCTGTGCCAGGTAAGGCAGCAAATCTGCATAGGTTACTTTTTCATGAATATCCGCGTCAATCAGCTTACAGGTTTTCTCATCAAATTCTTTCAAATAAATCCTCCTTTTAGTATACGTTTATATACTAAGAGTATCATTCATTTATCTTTCATAACAAATTGCATTAACATGCTTTAGAACAGGTGAGGTGCAGGAGTGACGTTCAGTGGACCTCAGTGAGCGTAAGCGACTGTTTATCATATCTGCTGCTTTTTTCCAGAATGTATGTAAAAGAACCTGCCAACTATGACGCCATAAATACTGCCGGTCTTTCTCCAGCAGTTCCTGCTTTTCTTTCTGCACCTGCCTTATTTGTTCGATTATCTCCGCCTCCTTTATTTTGTGTTAATCATAGCACCTATTTGTCAGAATATTCACGACACATTATGTGCAGGAAATTCCTTCTCTACTTAACAGAAAGTAAAATGTATAATAAAGAAAAGGCAGCATTAGAATATCCTGATACATTTGCTTACATGATAACTTGTCAGTACGCAGGAGGATCTATACAATAAAGAGCTGAACGCTTCTATTGGAAACATATTTTATACGATTGGAGGAATTATTATGCCGCTTATGAGATTTGATGTATTAGAAGGAAGAACCAAAGAAAGCTTGAAAACACTGCTTGATGCCGCACACCGTGGAATGGTTGATGCTTTTGAAGTTCCGGAAAAAGACCGTTATCAAATCGTCCATCAACACGCATCGGAGGAAATGATCATTGAAGACACCGGACTCGGGTTTACGCGCAGCAAAGATGTCGTGTTGATCAGCGTAACGAGCAAGCAGCGCACAGAAGAACAGAAAAAAGCGCTTTACCATCATCTCGTCAAAGAACTGCATGAACAGTGCGGTATTTCCAAAGAAGATATAATGATTTCTATTGTTTCAAACGGCGATGCCGATTGGAGCTTTGGCATGGGAGAAGCCCAGTTCCTAACGGGAAAACTGTAACAATAAAAAAAGACGCCCACGGAGGCGTCTTTTTGTTGTGCTGTTAAACGGTTGGCTGCTTTTTCATTAACAACGGTTTTCTGTAATAGTCACAGCCCTTCCAGCCGAGTTCCTCTGTTAAAATATCAAATGTCGTATGGAAAAAGCGCTGAATCGGCTCACTGGCAGGTTTTTCCGTATCCAGTTTCAGAAAAAATTCGCTCAGTTCTTTATCGTAATAAGCTTGTTCCGGTTCCAGCGAGTCATCTTTAAGCTCTTTGTTTAAAAATGGATACGGCAGAACGAAAAAGGAAGGCTCGTCCACTGCGTCGTCACCGAGCCAAAATCCGTATTCAATAAACTGCTCGTCAAACGCTGCTTTTTCTATCGGTCTGTCTTCCGGGAACGGTTCTGGAACATTGCTTACAATCAGCGTGGAAACATCGAACGTGCCCCAGAATAAACCCGGCATGACTTTGCGGCAGCGCATGGAGCTGATGAAAGCCCGCTGCTCGCGCAATGCCATTTGAAACAGTGCAAGACCCTCCAGTGCTTCCGACTGACGGTAGGTGTGGTTAATCGTATCTTCATCGAGCATCGCGTCGATTTTCATTTCCTGCGGTTTTGGAAAAATAGAAATAGAAACGCCGTGCCTGTCCAACGTCTGAAAAATCCACTCATAGTATTCTTTCACAGTTTTTCCGTCTTCCAGCGCAGTAGATTCCTGCTGATCATCCACCTGCACCCTCACTTCATTTTGCCTAATATCCACGTCAACTTGAACGGTATGAGTGTCATGATACAATAAGCCTGTAGAAAAACCACCAGGTGTTAACGACAACATTACGTGGGCCCACTGCGGTTCTTGAGCAGCCAATTCCAGCCTGATTTTTCCGAGAATCTGGGAGATTAAGTGAAGGGTGCGCTTCGTATCTTTCCAATCGGAATGCTTTACTATACTCACAATACGTTCTTCCCTTCCATTGTGTAATAATGGTAGCTGTATTATAGTAGATTCTCCATGACGGCGGATCTTCCTGCCGGATGAGGTTTTTCTTCACACTATAAAAGGGAAGGGATAAGAAAGATCCTGAAGGAGGACATCGATTTTGGACTTATCCACCATTAAAGAAAAAGTAAAAGAAGGCGCCCAGGGAAAGATGACCATCACGCTTACCGAAGAGATGCTTCTCAAGCTGATGAACGTAAAGAAAATCGACAATGTGAAAATCACAAATGTTACCGTAGAAAAACGCAAGCTGCGGATAGATGGAACGTTTACAAAAATGCATATTCCCGTTCATTTCAACGTGCAGCTGCGTCCCGCTTATACGATTGACCGTTCCATCTTTTTTAAAGTTAAAAAAATCTGTCCCATTAATGCAAAATGGCTGCGAAAAAAGATTTTTCATCAGCCTCCGATGATGACCATGAAAGGAAAAGTGGTTGGCTTTCACCTCGATTCCGTGAAACAGCTGCAGTATATTCCTGTCGGCCAGTTTGACTCCTATTATTTTGAGAACCGCAAAGTCCACATAAAATTAAAACTTTAATACACAAAAAAAGCAGCCGGCTTCGGCTGCTTTTTCAATAGAGAATCTCAATAATACCCCGGCATAGAATAATTCATAATATCGCTGATAACCTGACCCAAAATACTTTCTCCTATGAAGTATGCTACCAGACTAAGCAGTATTATAGTAATAACACTAGCATAAAAAGGGTTGAATTCCAGTTTATTTCCCTTTGTTATTTTTGAATTAGGAAGCGTAAACAGTATTGCTGGAATACTTACCAGAAAAGAAATATAGCTGATACTAAATAGAACAGAAGCAAGCGAATAGATATTTATTAATATAAAAGGAAAAGCTAAAACCATTACAGCCGCAGCCGGAGTCATATAGACTCCCCACCGGGAAAATACTTCTTTATATGTTAATCTGCTTTTCATTACAGAAGAAAACATGAACAGAATTAAAGTAAGCATTCCTAAAAAAATGGCTATATATAATATTGGCTGTACAAACCAATTACTAAAGGAAAAATAAACAGCTTCAAACGTAACCTGTCTTAAAAACGTGTATATGTTTATTGGAATAAAGATAAGAAATGCAAGGACCGAACATAGAGCAAAAATCCAGCTGTTTCCATTTACGTATGAAGCTGTGCCTACCGGATTAAGCAGGGCCTGCTTGGCAAAATTCAAATATTCCACTGCTTTATTAGGAGTTGGAATGGCTCTTTCCTGAACTCCCTCTATCGTAGCTGCTGTTTCTTCATCCGCTCCTGGTTCCGCTGAGCCCTGCATATGACTTGTAGGTACTCCGCAATTCGTACAGAACTTCGCCTCTTCATTTAGTATTTCTCCACACTGCTGACAGTTCATTTTATCCCTGCTTTCTATAAATTAGTTTCTTCAAAAATTTCAGTTGGACTACTCAAAGAACTGAAATCGTTTAACAAATATCCTGAAATAATCCACGTATCCGTATCTTTATCGTAGGAATACCAAAAATCCATTCCATCGGAATACGTTTCTACTTCTACTTCTTTTTCACCTTCATACGTATATGACGCGTCGTAGCTCATTTCTGTTTGGCCTGTCAGCACTAATTGATCCGTTTCTATATCTTCTTCTACAAAAAAACCTTCCCTGTCGTAAGAAAAAGCATTCATTGAACTTTTGTAATCAACACCTTCATTTTCTGAAAGGGCTATTTCTGCCTCTATTTTTTCTTTCAGTTCAGGTGTAACCATGTCCAGTTCTTTTCCTTCAAAACTAGCCAGCATGAAATCAAGAGATAAAGCACCCAATTCCTCCTGAAGATCGGATTCTATCTCAGTAAACGAAAGATAAGTCGATGACGAGTCAATTACTGTTGGGGAGGTTTCTACGATGCCCCATGGAGCTTCAGCCTGAGCCTTTATTTCATGGGTTCCATCCAGCGCAATAGGTTCAATTAGACCATCATTCTCTAAACCCATTCCAATCGGCTCTCCGTCTATTAGTACAGTAATGGGAAGATCATAGCCTTCAACCCAGCTTTCTTCCACAATAACCCTGGTACTTCCACCCTCAAGATAAACGCTTTCTTCTATAGTCGTAACAAATGAATCATAAAGCTGGACCGTTTTTGATTCTTCTATTTTGGCGAATTCTCCCTCAAATGAAGCGGTCACATCGTATTCACCTGGATGTACCGGCCCATAAATAAGCGGCTCTTCTCCCGTATACTCACCCACCAGTTCTTCATCAACAAATATACTCGCACCTTCCATATTTGTTGTTAAATCTAAATAAAAACCAGGCATCTTTATGTAGAATTGATCAAATAGACCAAACCTTTTCGGTCCATTAGTTAAAGAAAATAAATGAACGCTTGAACTCTCATTATGTTCCATTTGATTAAACTCCGCTGCTGCCGCTTCTTCTTTTAAGTCTGTGATCATTTCTTCACGATAGTTCGGATATTCATTCATCTGCGCTACGACATTTTCCAGATCACTTTCTTCTACAGTAAGCTCACTACTTGAAGAATGAATGATATCAGCCAAGGTATTTAAATCTTCTTCAATAAGCGCCTTTTCAAATGAAGCTACCACATTTTGAGGGTCACCGGCCTGATTTCCCCATATAAAGAAGGCTATCAATACAGCTGCTAAAATTCCAAAGCCGGCTATTAAAAACTTGTTCGGTGCTTTTCGCTTCTGCTTTACTTTTGTTGTACGTTCGCCACATTGAGAACAGAACTTTTCTGAACTCAATAATTCAGTGTTACATTTTCTGCACTTCATATACCCCACTACTTTCTACCCTTAAATAAAAAAATAGAGCGCTAGAATCAGACATTCTTTTCTTTCTCTTGACATTTACCTCCTTTTATTAGTACTAAAGTATTATATTAATAGTAATATATTTCGATTATCTTTTCTACCTATTTATTATTACACCATTTAAATCAATACAAAAAAAGAAGCTGTTTTCCAGCTTCCCAAGTGTTTATGATGATTACAATTTAAATATATACCGGCAACCAACTGCTGCTTTAGATTTGTTTCAAATTACTTTATACAAATTTCTTCAATTTTTCTAATCATCTCATGGGCTCCGTCTTCTTTATTAGAGCACACAACAACTGCCAGGCTTTGATCCAGCCTGTAAAAGGATCGGAAGTTAGCACCCGGGTCATATCCCATTAGAATGTACTTCACTACTTCTGTCTCATTTCTTTCGATGTACCCAACATATCCGTACGAAATAGATTCTGAAAGGGATACCTGCGGCTCTAAAAAGGCGGTTGTCATTTCCTCTGAGAACAGTTTATAACTCATCAGCGCTTCCCAGAAAAGCACCATGTCCGCTGCTGTCGTATAGGCTCCACGGTCTGGTCCGCTTTTAATTGGAATGGCATACTGGTTGGTTTTAACTTTGCCTTCTTTTGTTTCTATATAGCCGGAAGCAGTTCTCTCCGGAAGCTGGTCCAGTCTAAAATAGCCCGTGTCTTTCATACCGGCTTTTTGAAATACCTGCTGCTCTACATACTCGCTGCATTCCATGCCGGACACCTGTTCAATGATCAATCCAAGCAGAATGTACCCTGCGTGATTGGCATGAAACATTGCCTCGACGGGGGATACCATATTTTTCTGCTGGAACAACGGCAGATAGTCGCTCGTTTTTCTCATCCGGTACATTGGTTTCTGAATCCACAGATCTTCATATGCCCTCATTGTTTCTTCCTCAAAATAATCAGGAATGCCCGACGTATGAAGAAGCAGATGTTTTATAGTAATATCTTCATCAAAATAAGGGAATGTAATATCCAGACAGTCTTTTAATAATGTATCAAAATCCAGCTTTTCTTCTTCTATCAGCTGACACACTGCCGCCGCTGTGAAAATCTGGCTGGCGGAAGCCATATTAAACCTTGTAGTCACCTGGTTTTCCCACTTTTCGGGAAGGTTCGCAAAGCCGCTGCTTCCGCTTCCCTGTTTGTCTTCTCCTCGTGCAGCAAAAGCACCGGAGAAATCTATTTCGTTTTGCAGTACCTGAATCTGTTCCATTTCTTTCGTATTCATTTTTGTTCTATCCCCTTTCTTCTATAGGAAATGTATCATATTTGCCCGGCCTGCGATAATATTCAATGAAAAGCTTTTAAAATAAAAGGAGGATGCTGTATGGATCGTTTTTTAAATGAAATGAAAAAGAAAGTCCAGCATTATGCTGAAAATGGGGTCACTGTCCCTATCAATGAATCGATGCTTTTGAAACTGCTTCAAATAAAAAAGATAGAACAGGTGGAAGTGACTCATGCCGCTATCCTTGATCAGATGATTCGTATCGATGGCACGTTCACGAAAATGCGCGTCCCTGTAAAATATTCGATTTATTTAGAACCTGCGCATACAGAAGACCGCACGATTTATTTCCGATTAAGACGAACGGCTCCCCTGGATGCTGCCTGGATCCACAAAAAACTGTTTAACCGTCCGCCTTATTTTTCCATCGACGGGGACCTGATCGGTTTTCATATGGAAGTCATCAAGCAGATGCAGTACATTCCTGTTGGAAAGATCGATACTTTTTATACAGAAAGTGGGAAAATTCAAGTCGTTTTAAAAGCCTGAGGCCCTGTTTATTCAATATTTCTTGTGCTATCTTCCCCCTGCCTCTATACTGGATAAGAACTACATTATCAACAGTGGGGGAAATGAAGGATGGATTACGATAAAGATCAAATAAATAAGTCCCTGCACCAATACCTATCCGAAAACCTGGACTCCATGAAAGATTTGTGGAAAGAGTCCTATAAAGACAACCGTGTTAATGTGCCAGATGCCACTATCGCTGAAAAACTGGAAGAAATGAAGGAACAGTTCATTACAGAACTTCTTCATGTGTTTCAAGATGACGAACCCGGCTTTTATGATCGATTTCAGGCCAAGATTGAAGAAGTCGTTGATGAGAGCCGCGAGATATGGAAGCCGCTTCTTCTGGTTCAGGAAGAGTTCACCAAATATAGAGAAATCATTTTTGATCATATAGAATACTTTATTAAGCAATATAATAACTCCGTACCTATCGAGCACGTCCTGGAATGGCAGCGCAAGGCACTGCGGGCGTTTGACTATGCCAGCAGCGCCTTTATGCAGCAGGCTCTTCTTCATATGGATGGAGAAATCCAGGATAAAGAAAACATGATCCTGGAACTCACTGCTCCCATTATTCTGCTTCAGCCGGGCATCGGCCTTCTGCCGCTCGTCGGAAATATCGATGTCGAGCGCGGCGATGTAATTGTAGAACATACATTAAAGCAGTGTGCCCTCAAACAGATGGATCGGCTGTACATTGATTTATCCGGCGTGCTGCATATCAATGCGTTAGTAGCTGAAAAAATCAAGCAGCTCATTTCGGCCCTGCAGTTACTGGGCATTGAAACGACTCTATCCGGGATGCGCCCATATATGGCACAGCAGGCAGTACAGCTTGGCATTTCTTTTAAAAATGTACAAGTCGTATCCGACCTTCCGCAGGCGCTGCGGGTCAACCAGGTACCTGTACAATAGAATAAGTGAAGAACCGGATACTCCATTAAGAGTATCCGGCTTTTTAGGATATCCATTTATTAACTTCATCCATAATGCCCTCGGTTTTCACTGCTATGTAAGAAAAGCACCTGGAAGTAAAGCACCAGGCGCTCTATTTATGCTACGCCAGCGTCACTGATTCATCAGCGTAAACGCTCTGCACGGCCCGGATGATTTCGGCTCCTTCTTTCATCGGGCGCTGGAACGCTTTTCTTCCCATAATAAGTCCCATTCCTCCGGCCCTTTTATTAATTACAGCTGTCTTCACGGCTTCCGCAAAGTCATTATCTGCAGAACCCCCGCCTGAATTAATAAGACCGGCTCTTCCCATAAAGGAATTGACGACTTGATAGCGTGTAAGGTCAATCGGGTGGTCGCTCGTCAGATCGGAATATACTTTATCATGGGTTTTCCCGAACCCAAGTGTCGTGTAGCCGCCGTTATTCGTAGGAAGCTTTTGTTTGACAATATCCGCCTGCAGGCTCGCCGACAGGTGAACGGCCTGACTGGATAAATCCGAAGACGTATGATAATCAGTCCCGTCTTTGTTAAAACCAGGGTTGCGGAGGTACGCCCATAAAATAGTCGCCATTCCAAGCTCATGCGCTCGTTCGAAGGCTTTTGTCACTTCCTGGATCTGCCTGCCGCTTTCCTCGGAGCCGAAATAAATTGTAGCTCCGACGGCCGCCGCTCCCATTTTATGAGCCTGCTCTACCGAGCCAAACATAATCTGGTCGTGCGTATTTGGATACGTTAACAGTTCGTTATGATTAATTTTTGCAATAAATGGAATCTTATGCGCATAATCCCGTGCAATGGATCCCAGCACCCCAATAGTAGATGCGACCGCATTGCACCTGCTTTCGATCGCAAGTTTAACGATGTTTTCCGGATCAAAATAGATGGGATTTGGGGCAAATGAGGCTCCGGCAGAGTGTTCAATACCCTGATCCACTGGAAGAATGGATAAATACCCCGTTCCACCAAGCTGCCCATGATCAAACAAACTCTGCAGGTTGCGCAGTACTACCGGAGAACGGTCCGTAGACTTGTACACACGATCTACGAAATCCGGCCCCGGTACGTGAAGATCCTCTTTTGAAATTGTTTTGCTCTCATGTCCTAGTAAGTATTCTGCGTCCCGGCCCAGCACTTCTTCTGTTGTTGCCATTTCACGACCTCCTTACTTAATTTGAGCGTTCTTTCATTCTCATTCCCTGATCTGTATACTTCATAAACAAATATTTCCACATGTTTAAAAAGGATTAGAAGGGGAATTTACTTAAAAGGTTATAAGGAGGTTTTTTGTAATGGCTAAGATAGATGCGAAAGAAATCAAAAAACAGTACCTTGAAGGCGTAGACAGCTTCAGCAGCACATTCCCGGAGATTGCTTCCCAGTACAACCACTTTACAGGAAGCTGCTTTGCAGATGGAGAAATTTCCGCTGCCCAGAAACATTTAAGCGCTTTGGCTATCAGCATTAAAGATGCCGATGAAACCTGTATTGTCTATCACATGGATCAATGTATTCATCACGGCTGCAGCGAACAGCAGATCAAAGAAACGTTGGCAGTGGCAGCAGCATTCGGCGGCGGTGCTGCTATGAGCAGCGCGGTAACATCAGGTCTTGAAGCATATGCCCAGTTAAAAGAAGACAAATAAAAAACCGGAGTGGAGACATCCATTCCGGCTTTTATACATATACATGCAGATTAAACGGTTTCTACTGCCGATTTTTTCTTATCTTTTTTAAATAAGAAATACAGCGCCGCCAAAAGCAGGATCACACCGAAAAAACGCTGCAGATCAAATGCGGCTGTCGGCGTGTGAAACCAGCCGAAGTGATCAATGACCATACTTGCGGCAAGCTGCCCGACAATCACATTGACGACCGCCACCGTAACACCGATACGCGGCACCGAGAACACCATCAAAGATAAATACAAAAACCCAAATATGGCACAAACGAGCTGCCAGGCAGGAACCTGAAAGACATCTAGTATCGTTCCCCCGCCAAAGAATGGAATAACAATTGTTAAAATAATAGCTCCTGTAAAAAATGTTAGAAATGCACTTTCAATCGTCCCAATTTTGTTTCCAAGTGTTCCATTAACTGCTGACTGCAGGCTCAGTCCGATCCCTGCCATCAGTGGAATAAATATTGCTGCTGTGAGCATGCGTTCGTCCTCCTATAAAATTAAAAATAATGATGCAATCAACAGGCCGCCTGCAATAAGACGGTTTACGTTAAACCGGGCCTTCGGTGTCCCGAGCCACCCAAAATGGTCAACGATCATGCTCATGACAAGCTGACCGATAATAACGGCTGTAACAGCTGTACCTACACCTACGAGGTTCACACTGATAATAAGAAAAGCCAGGTAAATCACCCCGAGAACGCCTCCGATTAACTGCCATCTCGGCACTTTCGTTATCTGCTTCACGTCTCCTTTACCAAAGAAAAGAGCGATAAGAAACGTAGCCATTGCTCCGATAATAAAAATAAAATAAGTGCTTTCCAATTCACCGATGTTTTCTCCTAAAGCGCCTCCTATAGCTGCTTCCAGGCTTAAAGACATACCCGCTATTAAAGCCAGGATATATACCATAATTTTCATGCTTCCACTCCTTAATCTATATATCTAGAATATTCGATATAAATAAGCAAAGAAAAAACAGAAATCCGGGTTCAGATCTCTGTTTCGAGAAATGAAGCAAGCTCTTTGATCGTTTTTTCGTTCCGGCGGTAGTATGTCCACTGGCCGTAGCGAATGGATTCCAAAAGCCCTGCTTTCTGCATCATATTCAAATAGTGGGATACGGTAGACTGGGAAGCATTTACTTTTTCCTGAATGTCCCCCACGCATACGCCGCCTTCAAGACTCACATCCTTCGGAAGATGAGCCTGCTGCTTTGGAAAGTGCTTCTCCGGTTCCCTAAGCCACATAAGAATATTCAATCGGGTCTCGTTTGACAATGCTTTAAAAAGATCGATGTTATTCATGGGCCTATTGTATATCGAATATATTCGATATGTCAACCACTCTATTTCATCATGAAGGTTAAGCGCGCATCATTTAGGGTAAAGATTTATAATATGCAAAAGAACCATTGTGTACATTCAAAGGAGGAACGACATTGGATCCCAAGTTTAAGCTTTTTCACAACGATGAATCATTAGGAAAGTCGATTGGCAAGCTGACTAAAGCAGGTGTCAGCGGTGAGGACTTATATGTTATTTCCTTTGACCGCAGACGTACCCGCCGCAACAAAAAAAATACAGATGCCAAGAAAATCGGCAGAAAAGAAATGGGTGTCGGCACGGTACTCAAAAATATTTTCCGGGGCCGCCAGACAAAGGTTGAAGTAAAGCTGAAAAGAATTGGCTTTGACGCTGAAAAGGCAGAAAAGCTCCGCGTAGAACTGGAAAAAGGAAAAATTCTACTTATTGTTACCAATCAGGAAAAAGTTAGATTTTAACATAAAAAACGACCGGGACAATTCCCGGTCGTTTTTTGTTAGGAACAACAGCTGTTCGAGACGGCAATCGTTAACGGCCCGCCGGCCGGTACAGTCGAACACACGCCGGTTTCCGGCAGTTCCAGGTGGACTTCTGCGGCTTCTGCTTTGTCTCCTGCAATATAGGCTGCCACTGACCGGGCCTGTTCGTAGCCGGTGGCTAATAAAAACGTCGGGGCTCTGCCATAGCTCTTCGCTCCAATAATATACACACTTTCTTCAGGCTGACGCAGTTCCTTTTCCCCATGCGGCCTTACGGTTCCACAGCTGTGGATGTTGGGGTCAATTAACGTCGCCAGGGCCGGGACACATTCGAGCGCCGCATCTCTATCCCAGCGAAGTTCCCCTAAAAAGTGAAAAGAAGGCCGTGAGCCTGTATTGCAGATAATGTAGTCAAACGGGCCTATTTCACTTGCTTCGTCGTTCTGTTTTCCCAAAAGAGTCAGTTGCTTACCTGTCTCCTTCACGGATTCAATATAAAATGCTTCATGCACCTGGATTTTTCCGTTGTCCCAGGCCTCTTTAATGCGCTGCCCCAGGTCGCCTCTCGCCGGCAGCTGGTCCTGGTCCCCGCCTCCAAGCGCATCTACCGTCGTGGGCTTACGATGAATCCACGAAACGGTTGTTTCCGGATACACCTCCTGCAGCTCCAACAGCTCCAGAATAGACTGCATCGCAGAGTGTCCACTTCCCACTACAGCAGTGTTGGAATTTATATACACAGAAGAACTGCTTTTTTCTCTGTCGGGAATGCTGTAAGAAAGACGGGTCAGATGCTTCTCTGCTGAGGTATCACCTCCGGGTACAAGGGAATTGGGCTGCCCCCACGTACCGGTTGCATCAATAATTGCTTTGGCTTCTATTGTGTTCCGCTCTCCTTTGGCAGTCTCTGTTATTATCTGAAAAGGCGCTTCCTTTCGGCCTTTTGATTTCACTTTGTCGAATCCTTTTCTGGAAATATGGACCACTTTGCTGCCAAATAAAATGTTCGGTTTCATTTCAGGAAGGTCGACGAGCGGCTGCAGATACTCGGTCACGATATCTTTTCCGAGCGGCAGCTGTTCTGGATCGGGGAGCGGCACCTTGTGTTTATTCAATAACCGTTTGGCGGCATTATCCATATTGTACTTCCAGGGAGAAAAGAGGCGGACGTGTCCGTAATCCAGAAAGTTCGTACCGGGCCCTTCCCCGGCTTCCAATAATACAAATGCCTCTTCTTTTTCATGCAGCTCTGCTGCAGCAGCCAGTCCTACCGGCCCTCCTCCAACGATAACGACAGGCAGATGCTTTGTCATAACGAGTCATCCTTTCTTTTTATATCAATTTTTTTTGATGTATGAGGCAAAATTAAGAAGAAGGATAAAAAATACAGCAGAGTTCTTCAGACAAAAGATTTTTTACTGCTTCTTTATTCAAGTGGTAGTAGTTCCAGGTTCCGATTTTTTCTTTCTCAATCAAACCGGCCTCCCGCAGAATTTTCAAATGATAGGAAAGCTTGGACTGAGGAAGATCGACAAGGTCAGTAAGATCGCAGACACAGATGGAAGATTTTTGATTGAGCTCATACATAATTTTTAAGCGGGTGTTGTCTGCCAGTGCCTTAAACTTTATTTCATAAGAAGTAAAATCCATCACCTCTGCCGTCGTGCCGGAACGAAATTCTATCGGCTTCATTTTTCTTTCTCCTTATTATATCAATTTTTTTTGATGTATAGCCAGTGTAAAAGAAAAACGGTATATAAGCAAGTCCTTCTCCGTTTTTCTACTTCAAAAACTCCACAGCCAGATAAAAAGCAACAATGCCTTCTGTTGTCCGTGGATCAATGCCTGTGCATTCTTTAATCTGCTTTAAGCGGTAATGCAGCGTATTAATATGAATATGCATCACCCCGGCCGTTTCTTTCACAGATTGGTTACAGTGCAGGTATACTTCAAGCGTCTGCACCAGCTCTTTTTTCTGCTGAAGCGGCTCGATCACCCGGGTTAGAAATGTACTTCTGGCTTCGTCCGATACATCGCTCAGCACCAATTCAATCGAGAGATCTTCGTAAAAAATTAAACGTTTGCCCTGGGTCGTTGCCTGCAGGGCTTTTTTCGCGTTTTTGTAGGCTTCTTCCATTACGATGTTATCCCGGCTGGAACCGATCCCGATCCGGACCATTCCGTCGTACTGCTTTTCCATTTCTTTTCGGCAGGATTCCAGCTTGCTGGAAAAATCTTTTCGCTGCCGGGAGCCGCTTATTTCAATCATCAGTAAAAATAAATCCTCTCCCCATCTCACAAAAAAATTCTGCTTCCTTGGAAAACAGGAATGAAACGCGGACCTGGTATAGCGTTCAGCCTGAGCGGGCTGGCTTTTCGGCTCTTTTGCTTCTACAAGACAGCATAAATACGGGCGGTCCAGCGGTATCCCGAGCCTCATTCCGTGATTCATTAACTCCTGGTCGACACTTTCTGAACGGATCCATTCGTTAAAAAATACCTCTACGCTCCGGTCCTGCCACTTTTGTTCTTCCAATAGAAAAGCTTCATGTATCATCAGCTCGGTTAAGCGTCTTGTAAGCTCAGCAAATGCTTCTACTTTTTCCGGAGCACCTGTGATACCTATAATCCCTACGACACTGCCATGGTTAATCAGCGGCATCGTAATACCCTGTTTAACTCCTTTTAACGTCCCCAGATTGGCGTCATCAATATACAGCTTCTGCTTTGTCCGCAGCACAAGCTGGGCACCCTCATGAAGAGTACCCTTTCGGCTTGGATCCGTAGAAGCAATAATGGTGCTTGTATCATCAATAAAAATCACATCTTCTTTGATAACCCGCTTTACTTCTTCTACAATATTTTCTGCCAGTGCTGTGTTTACATTCACATTAGCCACCTCGTCTTATTTCCCCTTATACAGAAGACGTTTCTTTTTCTTCGTATTCGACTGCTTCCAAAAGCAGATCTGCCAGATGAACAGCCCGGACCTGACCTGTCAGCCCTTCTCTTTCTATTCCGAGTTTCATTTGGAGCAGACAGCCCGGGTTAGTCGTGACGATTGTCGCCGCCTTGGTCGCTTTCGCATTGGTCATTTTTGAATCCAGAATCTTCATCGACATCTCTGATTCAACAATGTTGTAAATACCGGCAGATCCGCAGCAGCGTCCGGCATCTTTCATTTCTTTGTACTCTGTTCCTTGAATGCTTTGAATCAGCTGTCTCGGCTCGGTTGTCGTATGCATAACATTTTTAAGATGACACGAGTCCTGGTACGTAATCACTTGTTCCGGCAGTCGGTAACCCCGGCCCGCAAAATCAAGTTCCATAAGCACCGTCGACATGTCTTTGAGCTTGCCGGCAAATGCTTCCGCCCGCTCTGCCCATTCCTGTTCGTCTTTCAGCAGGTGGCCGTAGTCAATCAGGAATGCGCCGCAGCCGCCGGCGTTGGTCACAATATAATCAACATTCAATTCTTCAAATGCTTCTATATTACGTTTCGCCATAGCTTTCGCTTTTTCCTTCTCACCGCTGTGGCCGTGAAGTGCTCCGCAGCACGCCTGGCTTTCCGGGATCACAATATCGCATCCCGCTTTTTGCAGAAGCGTCGCCGTTGCGTCATTCGTGCTCATAAACATCGTATCCATTAAACATCCGGAAAAAAATGCCACACGCTTTCGTGGATTTTCCATATGATAATGCGCTGGGCGGTTCTTCATATCCCGCATTTTCGGCACCTGCGGGAGCACCTTTTCCATCGTCCCCATTGGCTGTGGAAGTTTATTTAGCAGCTTTGTTTTACGGACTGCTTTCTGCAGGCCGGTACGCTGATACAAACCGAGAAACCCTACTGCCATTCTCATCCGGTTCTGATGGGGAAACAGCTCATAGAATACGCCGCGGCGGATCACTTTCTCCGGCAGGCTGTGCGTTTTGTTCTGGTTCACAACGTCCCGAACTTCTTCCAGAAGATGGCCGTATTTGACCCCGGAAGGACAGACCGGTTCGCAGGCCCGGCAGCCCAGGCATTGATTTAAAGACTCTTCTACTTTTTCATCCGGCTCTATCAGTCCGTCTGCGACTCCTTTCATGAGCGCAATCCGTCCTCGTGGAGACTGGGATTCCTGAAATCCGGATTCCTCATATGTTGGACAGGACGGCAGACAGAATCCACACCGCATGCAGTTGAGCATTTCATCCTGATCCATCCGCTTCTGCCAGTCAATAATCATTTCCTGTTTTTTTGATTCCGTACTCATGAGGTCACCTCTTTTTGCTTAACTTCCCCGAATATTTTTTTAGGATTCATAATATTTTTAGGATCAAGACCCGTTTTGATTGCCTGCATAGCAGCAATACCCTCCCGGCCTAGCTTTAAGTGAAGGTAAGGCGCTTTCATTTCGCCTACGCCGTGCTCGCCGGTAATGGTGCCTCCCATATCAATCGATGTTTGGAAAATATCAGCAAAAGCTTTTTCCACCCGTTCCATTTCTTCTTTATCACGCGCATCTGTCAGACAGGTTGGATGCAGGTTACCATCGCCGGCATGCCCAAATGTACAGATCGTCACCTGGTGTTTTTCTGCAATCTCGTTGATCGCCTTTACCATCGGAGCCACCATCGAACGGGGCACGGTGGCGTCTTCTAAAATCGTAGTCGGCCGCAGGCGTGCCAGGGCAGCAAGTGCTGATCTTCTGGCGGTGCGAAGGCCTTCCGCTTCTTCTTCAGTGGCCGCTGCCTGAACCGATACCGCCTTATTTTCTTTGCAGACCGCCGTAATTTTTGCTATATCGGAGGCTACTACCGCCGCCGGTCCATCCTGTTCAATTAATAAAATAGCGCTCGCTTCTGTCGGCAGCCCGACGTGGGCGAAATCTTCCACGACCCGGATCGTTCCCTGATCGAGAAATTCCAGCGTCGCCGGAATAATTTTATTGGAAATAATAGCCGATACCGAATCGGCTGCGGCTTGAATATCATCATACACGGCAAGCACCGTCTGTTTTGTTTCCGGAATCGGAATCAGCTTTAGAATCACTTCTGTTACGATCCCAAGCGTCCCTTCCGCTCCAACAAACAGGCTTTTTAAATCATATCCCGCTACATCTTTAGTCAGCTTCCCGCCAAGGTGAATAATATCCCCATTAGCTACGACCACCGTCATACCGAGAACATAGTCTTTTGTGACACCGTACTTCAGCCCGCGCAGTCCACCGGAATTTTCACTCACGTTGCCGCCGATAGTCGAAATTTTCATGGAGCTTGGATCAGGCGGATAGAAAAGCCCTTTCGCCTCAACCGCATGGATCATATCGAGCGTAATCACTCCCGGTTCTACGGTGACAGTTAAATTATTTTCATCGATTTCTTTAATGCGGGTTAAGTGTTTAAACAGCAGAACAATGCCTCCGGAAGTAGGACATGTGCCGGCAGACAAATTAGTACCGGAGCCTCTCGGTACAATTGGAATTTCCTGTTCGCTGCATATTTTAACCACCGCCGCTATCTCTTCAGTATTCCGTGGCGCGATGACTCCATCCGGCATTGATTGAAATTCGGGAGTGCCATCGTAAGAATAGGTAAGCATGTCTGAAGGCGAATCAAAAAAATTATCTGCCCCTACGATTTCCGTAAACCGTTTTTTTGTACTTTCATCCAACATGTTGTTTCCACCCTTTCACCACTCGTTTCCTTTATCCTAATACGATCAAGCACGAATAGATATAGATGAATATACAAAATTAAAGCGTTTACATTTATATTTTTATATGTTCATACAACAAAACCCTTTCCATGTCGGAAAGGTTATCGTTTAGGACCTGTCGTATGGCGAATCATTAACTTCGGCTGTAAAGTCAGCGTCATTTCCTGAATGGGCTGATGTTCCTCTTCCATCATATAGATAAGATGCTCTATTGCATGAAGGCCCATCGGTTTTTTGGAGTCATGGGTAATGGTCGTCATTTGAATCCCCGCATGGGCCGTAATATCAATATTATCCATGCCGCAGATACTGAAGTTATCCGGAATCGCGTACCCCATTTTCATCAAATAGTTCTGGCAGAAAAGCGCCATCGAATCTGTTGCTGCAAAAATAGCTGTTGGTTTATTATCCAAAAGCAGAAGGCTGTCTACTGCCTCCATTACCGATGGTTCTGTCGTATCAGTCTCCTTGATCCATTCCGGATCCACCTCATGATTGACAGCCCGCATGGCTTTTTTATATCCTTCCAGACGGCCCTGAAAGGTAGAGGCAAGCGTCTGCCCTCCAATCCAGGCAATCTTCGTATGACCAAGCTTTAACAAATGATTGGCTGCCATCGTGCCGGCTCTCTCGTTATCTATTTCTACGAAATTCCCTCCTGCCTGATGCCGTCTATTAAACATTACAAATGGAACACCGGAGCTTTTTAATTCTTTGTAAATAGGGTCTTCAAAAAAGATGGAAGATAGAATAATACCGTCTACCTGCTGTTTTAACACTTCTTCGTATACGGAGATATTATCTCCCTGGTCTTCAAAATATACCAGTGTATGATACCCCTGCTGTTTGGCATATTCAATGATTGCCATCGTTGTATCAACGAAAAATGGATTATGTAAATGGCCAGTGATAAGAGCGATCGATTTTGTTTTTTGCTGCTTTAAGCTGCGTGCAATTAAATTCGGTCGGTAATTTAACGATTTCATTGCTTGCTGCACCTTCGCCACTGTCTCTGCATTCACTTTTGACGGATCATTAAGCACCCGCGACACCGTAGACTGTGAAACGCCGGCTGCTTTTGCTACATCTTTGGAAGAAGCCATTTTTACATACCTCTTTCATTTTAATTAATACGTATTCATAAATATGTTAAAAGTTAAGCGGCAATTTGTCAATCAGGATTAGCGCGGAACAAATAAGCTGTATAAGTTCATTTCATAAAAACACTATATTAACAGGACTAAAACCGATACCAACAGTTTTATTTTCTTTTTATAACAATGGTATTTACATAGAAGCGTTTACATTCTATAATGACTACGTATTCATACTAAACGTAAAGGGCGGATGCAACGTGGTAATTTATATAAAAGAAGGACAGTCGGATCAGCAGAAGCAGGAAGCGAGCACCAAAGTGGAACAGGCGGTAAACGGCATTATCAAAGATGTGGAAGACCGGGGGGACGATGCAGTCCGGGAACTTTCCGAAAAATTTGATAAATGGAGCCCTGAAAGCTTTTTACTCTCGTCTGAAGACATCCAAACTATTATAGGAGGACTCCCAGATCAGGTGATAGAAGATATTCAGTTTGCTCAAGAGCAGATCAAAAATTTTGCGCAGCATCAGCGAAGCTCCATTCAGGATATTGAGGTGGAAACGAGACCGGGTGTGTTTCTCGGACATAAGAATATTCCCGTTAACAGCGTAGGCTGCTATATTCCCGGCGGACGCTACCCTATGGTCGCCTCTTCCCACATGAGCATTCTTACTGCCAAAGTAGCAGGAGTAAAGCGTGTGATTGCCTGTACGCCTCCAAGCAATGGCGAAGTGCCGGCAGCAACAATTGCCGCCATGCACATGGCAGGAGCCGATGAAATCTATCTTCTTGGCGGCGTCCAGGCAATGACTGCGATGGCAATAGGAACAGAGAGTATTGAACCAGTTGACATGATTGTCGGGCCGGGAAATGCATTTGTCGCTGAAGCGAAACGCCAGCTGTTCGGCAAGGTCGGTATTGATTTACTCGCCGGTCCAACAGAAACACTCGTTATTGCTGACCATACTGCTGATGCAGAAATTGTCGCTACCGATATACTGGGACAGGCCGAACACGGACCGACATCACCCGGTGCGGTCATTACCACCTCCCGCCCCCTCGCTGAATCACTGGAAGAAGAAATTGCCAGACAACTGCAGACACTTTCCACTGCGGATATAGCGGAAGCCGCTTGGAGAGACCACGGCTCTATCCTTTTAGTGGACACGCTGGAGGAAGCTGTAGTGGAGGCAGATAAGCTGGCGTACGAGCATGTCGAAGTGCTTACCGAAGATCCCGATTATTTCCTGCAGAACCTGACCAACTACGGCGGGCTGTTTCTTGGACAAGAAACAAATGTTGCTTACGGAGATAAAGTAATCGGCACCAATCACACCCTCCCTACAAAGCAGGCAGCAAAATACACCGGCGGCCTATGGGTTGGTAAATTTCTAAAAAACTGCACCTATCAGCGTGTGACGGAAGAAGCGAGTGTCGAAATCGGAAAATACGCGGAAAGACTGTGTGAACTAGAAGGCTTTATGGGTCATAAAGAACAGGCATCACTAAGGATTAGACGCTACGAAAAGAAATAACTGCAGACGAAATATTTCCTTATCAGCAGTAAACAAGCAGAGGCCCAGCGCCTCTGCTTGTTTACTGCTATCGTCTTATTATTTCCAGATTTTCATGTACTTCTGCTGGTACTTTTCCCTGTCTTCTATGTTGATCAATTTTAACGCTTTTTCCTTAATAGAGGTATCTCCTGTTTCATCATAAAGCATCCTTAACCCTTCCTGAATGTCAGAACGAATCAATGTATCATTTTTCTCAGAGATACATTCACGGAACCGGTGTTCCAACGCTTCCACGACGGTTTCTTTTTGACGCGGCCCGCCAAGTCCTATCCTCCAGAATGACTGAAGCGTATGACGAGCCGTAACAAACCTGGGATCTTTCGTTGCGTCGTACAGGTCTGAAAAAATTGGGAAAATCCGTTCTTCCGGATCGCTTTTCGCCAGGCGGCACAGCATCTGTGCCGCCGTGGAACGGCGATGGGGATCACTGTGTGTTAAATCCTGAACAAAACTATCCCAGACGTCATAAGACCATTTATTCTCTTCTTCTGCCGCCGCCAGCACATCGAGAAAAGCCTGATATCGGATTTGTTTATCTTCATGGTAAAGATCGTCAAATGCTTCCGTTAACGCTTTATCCATTTCATACCCTCCTATCATTACCGTTGGTTAAGCCCGTCGCTTCATCAATACGCCTTTTCCATTTTTCCACACAGTCAATCCAAGCGACAGCAACGGCGAAAAAGACGGCTTCGTTCTTTCACCGCTTCCGAGTCGGTGCAGCTGCTGCGCGTACCAGGTTAGTTCCAGAATGCCTTTGGAATCGATAAAAGAAATTCCTGTCTTAATTGGTTTAATGGAAAAATCAGAGGCCCTTCCCAGGAGCAGCTGATTGGCATAGTCCGGGTACACCGCAAGCGGACGGGCGATACCAATAAAGTCGGTTGCCTGATTCTGCAGGGCTTCATTCATCCCATGCAGGGTCCGGAACCCCCCTGTTACGATAAGCGGTACATCGCTTTGCTGCTTCAACGCTTCGGCATACTCCAGAAAATAGGCCTCTCTTACGGCGGTGGAAGCCCGTACGCCTTTTCCTGTCATTTCAGGACGCTCATAGGTTCCGCCGGATATTTCAATTAAATCCACCCCCAACCGATCTAATTCACCGATCACATATCGCGATTCTTCTTCAGAAAAACCGGCTTTCATAAAGTCGGAGCTGTTAATTTTTACGCCAATCGGAAAATCCGGGCCCGTCTTTTCACGGGCTGCCATATAAATCTCCCGAAGAAAACGGAAGCGGTTCTCTATCGGCCCTCCCCACTGATCGGTGCGCTCATTATGACGCGGTGAAAGAAACTGGCTGATTAAGTACCCATGCGCCGCATGAATCTGAACACCTGTAAAGCCGGCCCGCTTTGCAAGCTCTGCAGTACGGGCAAATTTATCGATAATTCCCAGAATTTCTTTCTCTTCCAACGCCCGGCACATCGGAAAAAACCGCTGCAGAGCCGGTTCAAAAGGAACAGCAGACGGCGCTACCGCTTCTTCCGCCACTCCTTTAATGACCTGCTTACCGGGATGATTGATCTGCATCCACAGCTGCGTGTTGTGCTTCTTCCCGGCTTCCGCCCATTTTTGAAAAACCGATAGGTGTTCCGCATTTTCCAACACCACATTTCCCGGCTCCCCGAGTGCCCGAGGGTCAATCATCACGTTTCCTGTGATGACGAGGCCGCTTCCTCCTTTTGCCCATGTTTCATAAAGAGTAAAAAGTTTATCTGTCGGAAGATGATTTCTTCCGGCCATCGCTTCGCTCATGGCTGACTTTACAAGCCGGTTTTTAAAAACGGTCTGTTTAATGGAAAAAGGATGATTTATGGTAACCTCTGTCATGTAATTTGCTCCTTGGCGGCTTGTCTTTATTTCTAATTATACGCGTTCATTGATCCAATCGGTAACTTCCTCATAAATAGCATATTTAGATGGTTCATTAAAGATTTCGTGCATCAAAAATGCATAAATCTTCAGTGTTTTATCTTGGGAAGCTGTGTCGGCATAAAAATCCCTGGAGTCTTTTTCTGCAATGAGTCCATCTTCATTGCCGTGGAGTACAAGTACCGGGTCCGTGAAGTCCGCCGACCGGCGTTTAAGCCATTCGATACCAGGCGGGAACACATTCAGCAGACCGGCGGAAATTTTCTTTTCCACCAGCGGATCATTTTCATAGGCCTTCACGACTTCAGGGTCGCTGCAGACCCCGTCCCCAAGTGCATTATCAAAATAAAAGTCATCCGGTTTATCTATAGGCATCGGACCGAAAATTTCTTTATTGTACCTCGTTAATGCACCGGATAAAATAATTCCCTTAACGCTTCCCGGATATTTTGTACCAAAAGCTGCTGCGGTAAAGCCGCCCATGCTGTGCCCGATTAAAAACACCGGCAGGTCCGGATTTTCTGTTTTGGCGGTATCGACCATTGTTTTTGCATCATCCGGCATTTCATTAAAATCGCTGAAATACACGCGCCGGCCTCCGGAACGGGCGTGTCCTCTCTGATCGTAACGGTACACCGTTACGTTGTGCCCCACCAACGTTTCTGTTAGTGCTTCGTAGCGGTCCATATGCTCTGCGAGTCCGTGGACAATCACTGCGGCCGCTTTAGGCTGTTCTGCTGGATTTTTTTTGCTGAACAATTCTGTTCCATCAAATGCTTTAACCTTTCGTTCCTCTGCCATGTTGACTCCTCCATTCGTTTGTCAGGATGATTCATGAACGATTTCTTCAATTGCTCTTTATATTCTGGAAAACAAACGGTTATCCCTTTTTCGCGAGCATAAAATGTTTGCGTGAAGGAAGAATTCATCGTTTCTAACTTTGTCTCGATCCTACATACGGTTTCTCAAAAAACGCCTTTGATTTTTGAGAAAAATACGCTTAGGATGAGAAGAAAGAGCTGTTTGAAAACGAGGAGGTGCTACCCTGTGTCTGATATAGAGCAGTATCTGGAAAGCGTAGAAGCAAAATGGAAAGACTCGTTCCTGACTCTGAAACAAGTGATCGATCAAAACCTTCCTGCTGGTTTTGAGTTAAAAATACAGAATGGCATGCCATCCTACGTAGTTCCTTTAGCTTTTTATCCCGAAGGTTACCACGTCGAAAAAAATACTCCTCTGCCATTCATCAGCCTGGCTGTACAAAAAAACCATATTTCTGTCTATCATATGGGTATTTACGCGGATCGGGAATTATTGGAATGGTTCCAAAATGAATACCCGGCTCATATGGATACAAAATTGAATATGGGAAAAAGCTGTATTCGTTTTACGAATCCAAAAAAAATCCCGTATCAGTTAATGGGAGAACTAGCTTCTAAATGGACATGTGAAGAGTGGATTAAACGATATGAAGGCAAATAAGCAGAACCGGCACTGTTATGAAAAAGCAGCTGATATAATACATGTATCTTTTACAAGGAGGAGTTCAAATGCATGCCTGGAAAATGCAGATAGGCACCACTGTGCTCCGCTCGCTGCAGAAGCCGCTGAGCCGGTTTTCTCCTTTTCATATTATGCCGCCTTCGATGAATACGACAAATAGATCCTACATGGTCGAAACAGCCGCTGGGTTTACGTCTGTTCATATTTACTATCCGCAGACAGAACCTGACACGCATTTACCAGTGTTTGTGAACCTGCACGGAGGCGGATTTTTCATGGGACGCGCTCGTGATGACAAGGGATGGGGAAAATATGTGGCCGGAAAGACGCCCTGCGCTGTCGTTAATGTAGAATACCACCTGGCCCCCCACACACAATTTCCTATTTCTCTCTTTGAGATCCGTGATGTTCTTTCCTGGCTGCATGAGCACAGTTCCGCGCTTGGGCTTGATATGAAACGCTTTTCGCTTGGCGGCCACAGCGCCGGCGGCAATCTGGCTGCAGCTTCTGTATTATTTCTTCGGGACGCAGGCCTTCCCTTACCCCGGATTCAGATTCTCGATTCTCCGATTCTGGACCTGTATACGAATCCCCGCTGCAAACCGGCTATTTCCGGCGCGATTCCCACAGCGGTGGCGGACTTATTTGCAGCAAGCTACTTAAAGGAACATCAGGACCGTCGCCACCCTTATGTTTCGCCTCTTTATGCGACGTCTTTGGAAGGAGTTCCGCCTGCTCTTTTATTCACACCTGAATTTGATTCACTCGCCCGCGAAGCACAGGATTACGCTTTCCGCTTAAAAGAGGCCGGCACCACTGCATCTTTTCATACGTTTCCCGGCACCTTTCACGCGTTTACTCATAATGGAAGAAAAGAGCCCGCTCACCAGGCATGGAATCTTATCATTAACAAGCTGCGTATCTATTTATAAACGAAGCCGCTCTCGTGCATTCATTTTTGCAGATTCTGAGAAACAAGTGATAATGCAGCGGCAGCATTCTCATTTGATCATTCCTTTCTCTTCCTTTGGTAAGGCTCCCGCCGCTCTTTTCCGTGCTGATTCATAAAAGTCCGGGTACGATCAGCTGAATATTTTACGGGGACTTGTTTAAATAATCCATCTGCAGGGCATGTGTACAATAAGCTTTGCTTTTTTCCGGACTTTCCATGTAATTTTCCGAAAATCCTTCTTTTTACTTTTTATTTGCGTTATAATTTATTATAATTACAATGTAAGAATTAATACAGCCTCTTAGCATTTCAGTATGCATTACCAAAGGCTGGATATCTTTGCTGTTTTATTTTTTAAAATAGAAAGGGGAATGTACGAATATGTCAGATAACGGAACCGGCGGCCAGTGTCCATTCACGGGCGAGGGCGCCCCAAGCAAACCAGTAAGCGGAACAAAAGGAACAACAAATAAAGATTGGTGGCCAGGTCTTCTCGACCTGAACGTTCTTCACCAGCACGATACGAAGACCAATCCACTCGGAGAAGACTTCGACTATACAGAAGAGTTCAAAAAGCTGGACTATGATGCGATGAAGAAGGACCTTCTTGATCTAATGACAGACAACCAGGACTGGTGGCCTGCAGATTACGGACACTATGGTCCATTTTTCATCCGTATGTCATGGCACTCGGCCGGAACATATCGTACAGCTGACGGACGCGGCGGCGGCGGAAGCGGCTCACAGCGTTTTGCTCCTTTAAACAGCTGGCCTGATAACGGAAACCTTGATAAAGCACGCCGCCTTTTATGGCCAATCAAGCAAAAATACGGAAACAAAATTTCCTGGGCTGACCTTCTTGTTCTTGCCGGAAATGTAGCGATCGAATCCATGGGAGGAAAAACCATTGGATTTGGTGCCGGACGTCCTGATATCTGGAGCCCGGAAGAAGACGTAAACTGGGGACCAGAGAAAGACTGGCTCGGCGATGAGCGTTATTCCGGTGAGCGCGAACTTGAAAATCCTTTAGCCGCTGTTCAAATGGGCTTAGTTTACGTAAACCCTGAAGGTCCAAACGGCAAGCCGGATCCTGCAGGCAGTGCCCGCGATATCCGTGAAACGTTTAAGAGAATGGGAATGAATGACGAAGAAACAGCAGCTCTTACTGCCGGCGGCCATACGTTTGGTAAAGCCCACGGGGCAGGTGACCCATCTCACGTGAGTGAGGATCCAGAAGGCTCTCAGCTTGAGAATCAGGGCCTTGGCTGGAAGAGCACCTACGAAAGCGGAAACGGTCCTTACACGATCACAAGTGGGATTGAAGGCGCTTGGACACCTACTCCAACGACATGGGACCTAAGCTATTTTGATATGCTGTTCGGCTATGAGTGGGAACTGACAAAGAGCCCGGCTGGCGCGTACCAGTGGGAACCTGTTTCTCCTGATGAAGACCACCTTGCGCCAGACGCTGGTGATTCTTCCAAGAAAGTAAAAACAATGATGACAACAGCTGATATGGCTATGCGTGTAGATCCGGAATACGAAAAGATCTGCCGCCGCTTCTATGCGAATCCAGACGAGTTTGCTGACGCATTCGCCCGTGCCTGGTTTAAGCTTCTTCACCGTGATATGGGTCCACGCGACAGATACCTCGGACCGGAAGTACCGGAAGAAGTATTTATCTGGCAGGATCCTGTACCTGAAGTAGATTACGAACTCAACGAAACAGAAATTGAAGAGCTTAAAGGAAAGCTGCTTGATTCCGGCCTTTCTGTAAGCCAGCTTGTTAAAACAGCATGGGCTTCTGCAAGCACATTCCGCCATTCCGACAAGCGCGGCGGCGCAAATGGTGCACGTATTCGTCTTTCTCCACAGAAAGACTGGGAAGTAAATGAGCCGGAAGAACTTTCCAAAGTGCTCAGCAAATTGGAAGAGATTCAAAAAGGGCTCGACAAGAACGTCAGCATTGCTGACCTGATTGTTCTCGGCGGAAGCGCGGCTATTGAAAAGTCTGCGAAAGAAGCAGGCTTTGACGTGAAAGTACCATTTACTCCGGGCCGCGGCGACGCGACGCAGGAGCAGACAGATGTAGAAAACTTTGAAGCGCTTGAGCCGGAAACAGATGGTTTCCGCAACTACCAAAAGAAAGAGTATACTGTTTCTTTTGAAGAGCTGCTTGTTGACAAAGCTCAGCTTCTTGGGCTTTCCGCTCATGAAATGACTGTATTAGTCGGCGGTATGCGCGCTCTTGACGCAAACTACAAAGGCACGAAGCACGGCGTCTATACAGACCGTCCCGGCGTTCTAAGCAACGACTTCTTCGTGAACCTTATGGATATGAGTGTAGACTGGAAGCCGTCAGAAACCGAAAACGGCATCTACGAAGCATATGACCGCAAAACAGGTGAACTTGTCCGCACAGGATCAAGAGTAGACCTTGTCTTCGGTTCTCATTCCGTTCTCCGCGCTCACTCTGAAGTGTATGCGCAGGACGACAACGAAGAGAAATTTGTTAAAGACTTTATTAAGGCCTGGGTTAAGATCATGGACGCAGACCGTTACGATGTTAAAAAATAAGTAAAAATAGAACCGGGCTCTCCTGTTATTGCAGGAAGCCCGGTTTTTTATGGCTGAAACGCTTTTGTTATAATATTTCAATATACCCTTCTGTCCCATTCACACGTATTCGCTGTCCATCCTTTATAAGGCTAACCGCATTCTCCACGCCTACTACTGCCGGAAGACCATATTCACGGGCGACAACAGCTCCATGGGTCATCAGCCCGCCAACTTCAGTGACCAGGCCTTTTACTAGTAAAAACAACGGGGTCCAGCTGGGATCGGTATAAGAAGTGATTAGTATATCCCCTTCTTCCATATTGGCCATTTCCATAGTCAAAATAACACGGGCCCGTCCTTCAATTATGCCGGATGAAACAGGCAGACCGACAACAGCTCCGCTTGGAAAATCCTCTCGTCTGTATTTTCCGTTAATGATTTCACCATTGGAAGTAATAACGCGTGGAGGCGTCAGCTTTTCAAAAAAGCCATACTCTTCTTTTCGTTCATGCAGAATAGAACGATCTAGTTTTTTCACGCGTGCAACTTCTTGAAATTCTTCAAAAGTAAGATAGTAAACATCTTCTTTTTCCTGAATTACGCCGGCCCGTGCAAGCTTCTCTGCTTCTTTCAAAAGCGCCTGTTTATAAAGAAAGTACCGATTCACCATGGCGTATTTCGGATATTCCCTGTAACCAATAAAGTGGCGGATAAGATCTATTTTTTGTTTAGCTTCTGCCGCCTTTTTCTCTCCGTCCGGTAATTCTTTCAGCCGCCGCAGAATATCCTGTTCTTTTTTCAAAGCTTCCTGCTTTCCCTTTTCAAACTTCCTAAAGGAAGCGCCGGGCTCAAAATTTTTAATATTGTTTAGAAGTACGGACACAAGAGGAAGGGGGTTTTCACTCCAGCGGGCTCGTGTAATATCAATCTCTCCGGCACACCGCATTCCATACTTTCTAAGGTATTGATCAATAGCATTTTTGGCTTCTTCTCCTCCATCAAAAAGCAACAGTTCCTCTAAAAAAGAATTGTCCTTTGCACGCTCCAGGCAGTCAATCACTTCTGGATACGGACGAATTACATCTGCGGCGTCCAATAACTCCAGGCCCATTTTAGACGTAATATTATAGGCTGCAGATTGAGAAAGAACATCCGCTGCATTTTTTTCACCCAGCCATTTGTTCACGTATTCATTGATCCAGGCTGATGCATTCATTGCTGTCGTAATGACCCCCAGACTTTGCGGATCAAATAAATTTTTCTTTAACTGCTGAATATCTTCCAAAATAAAATCAAACACCTCCGCCCCTGAAATCGTTTGAATGTGCTGTTTTGCTTTTTCTATTGATGCCTCGCTGTTTTTAATTAATTCGGAAACAAATGCTGGATCGGGTTCACTCTGCTCAGCGTCTTTCTCAAGCGAATCTTTTTTCCTTATAGTGTCGGCATTCTTTGCTCTTGTATCATCGAACTGCAAGGGAATAATGCCTCCCCGTTCTATTATGGTCATCAGCGCGTCTTTTATGAGCGGATCGGATTCTCCCAGGGTGTTTACCAGCATATTTCTCAAAGTCGGTGTACTTAGGCTTTTTGAAACATCCACAAATAATCGTCCCCCTGCTTTATGCATTGGAGCATACGTGGTTAACAGAAAAAAGGACAACCCGAGTGGCTTTATTGGATCGGTCATCATTTGTTGATGACCGACTGACACGTAAACACGATGGCCCGCCTCTTCCGTTTTAGGAATGGGATATAACGTCGTAATTGGACGGCTTTGCACGATATAAAAGACATCACCTTCTAAACACCATTCAATATCCTGCGGACTGCCAAAGTGTGCTTCGATCTGCCTTCCTATTCGTTCCAGCCGGCCTATCTGTTCATCTGTCAGTACGGATTTTTTTTGCTGCCCTTCAGCGATCTGCCGGATTTCTGTGCCACCCTCTTTGGATCCATAAACCGCTGTTTTTTTAACCGCTCTCATTTTCTCGGTGATTTCCCCGTCCTGTATCTTATAGTGGTCGGCAGACACCAGACCGGCTACAAGGGCGTCTCCAAGTCCAAAAACAGCGTCAATAGCCAGCTGCCTTCGGTTGGATGTAATCGGATCTGCAGTAAACAAAACGCCTGAAGCCTGAGGATATGCCATTTTTTGAATAATAACAGATACAAATACTTTTCTGTGATCAAACCCGTTCTGCATTCGGTACATAACCGCACGGTCCGTAAACAATGATGCCCAGCACCTGCTGATATGCCATAGAACTGCCTCTCTGCCGATAACATTTAAATACGTCTCCTGCTGTCCGGCAAACGAGGCATGGGGTAAATCTTCAGCTGTTGCGCTGGATCGTACAGCATACGCCTGTTTTTCGCCGAATTGGGTAAAACCATGACTAACGGCCTCCATTACATCAGGAGGAATATCTGTTTCCAACATAATACTTCGGATATCCCTGCAGACTTCACTAATCCGTTTCTGATCCTCTATTTTCATAACAGCAAGCTGATCCAATAATATATCGAGCTTTTTCTTATGATCAAAAGCTTTTCTATAGGCATCTGTAGTCACACAGAATCCGTCGGGAACTTGTATGTCTTTCATCTTCACCAGTTCGCCTATATTAACACCCTTCCCCCCGACCTCATATTTCCTTGTTTTATCAACTTCCTGGAACTTCAGCACATAAGATATCATATCTGTCCCTCCCATTTATCGTTATCTGCTTTATAAAAAAAGCCTCCGTTTTATTAATCATACGCATTTAATAAATGATTAACAGTCTGATAATAATCCTCTGCCAATGGTATAATAAAAGTAGAGAAGGACAGTTGCCGATTACTTATCGCAGTTGTCCTTTTTTTGTTTTAAATATAAAGCGCTCATACATAATGGCAATAACGGGTAGTATATAATCACCAGCCTTCCTGCCGGCAGAAAGGAGGAGAAGGAAATGACAAAACAGGTGCTGTTCATTCATAGTGCAGGACCCCAGAAGCTTCACGAGGGGAGCAGTGGTTTGACAGCCTATTTACAAGAAGCACTCGGGGCAGAATACCAGCTGTTGACGCCGGAAATGCCCTATCCGGAAGATCCCAGGTATTCCTTCTGGAAGGCACAGCTTGAAAAAGAGTTTACTGGACTCGATCGCGAGGTAATTCTTGTCGGCCATTCGTTGGGAGGATCCGTTCTTGTTAAATACCTTGCCGAAAAAACGGAGATCCCAGTGATCGCTGGATTGTTTTTAGTTGCCGCCCCTTACTGGGGAGAGAGAAAAGGGTGGCAGGCGGAAGAGTTTAATTTTCCTGTCGATTTCGCCTCCCGACTTCCTTCCATCCGCAGGATACATCTTTACCACAGCCAGAATGATGAGATAGTACCATTCTCTCACCTGGAATACTTCAAAACCCAGCTTCCCAATGCAGAAACCCGTATTCTCGAAGGCCATGACCATACGTTTCAACATGGGCTGCCCGCTCTTGTCGATGATATTCAGAAGATATAAATTACTATAGTGCCCTAATGAAAAAACCAGCTTTTATATACAGCGCAAAAGCTCTGTACCGGTTACCTCCAGCACAGAGCTTCTTTTATATATAACGACCTGGTGAGCTTTTCTCTTCTTAAAGGACACTACTCTATTTTAATTTAAGCCGCATTTTGTTTTCTGTTAAAAATCTGCTGTGTCACGAAAGCAGACAGCGCTGCGACAGCTATAATTATAATGGTACGTATAACCCTTCCTATATCAGGGACAGCGTAGCTCATAATCATGGAAGCAGCAACTACTGAAATAAATACTACTAATGGCACAATCCATATATCTTTCATAAGTCAGCCCCCTTTACTGCTTTGGTGTTTATCATTTGGAAGCTCCGCACTAGTGGCGTAATCGAATCTGGCATATCCTATTTCAGACGCATTTTTCATCAGTTCCAAATTCAGCCACGCCGCCAATTTATGAAATTCCACTTCGTTATTAAAAGGAAAAGAACTGTGCTGGCGGCTCATCCATTCCTCCTCCGTTAACTGGGAAAGCTTTTTTTCCCATCTATCAGCCAGGTCATATAAATGAGCTTTTATTTCTTCTGCATCAGCCGTAACTTCTACATCCTCTTTTGTTAAATTCCCTTCTCCAAAAGAATGGTTAAAGACCATTTCCCACCAAAAAGTGATATGCCACAGGGTCCATGCAATACTTGGTGGTCCTATCTCATAAGACTCTGTTTCAGGCAGTTCTGCATACCATACTCCTTCTGCTTCTTTAATATACAGACTGCTTTTCGACGGCCGCCACATGTATTCTTCCTGCTCCAGCGAAGAAAGGTGATAGTCCAGAAGCTCTCTGGAAATACTAAATTGAAATTGAATATTTTCTTTTATCATTTTATGATTGTTCATATACAGCTCCTTTCCTGAATAACTTCCTATAAGGATGTGTCCACATGGAAATTGAGAACTTAATCAGGGTCAAGACAAGGCAGGAATTAAGAGACTGGTTTGAAAAGCATGCAGCTGCAGAAAAGTGCTGCTGGGTAATCACAAGCAGGACGGAAAAACCAGGTGCTCTTCCGTATCTGGATGTAGTGGAGGAAGCATTATGTTTTGGCTGGATCGATGGCATCGTAAAAAAAATGCCGGATACCGGTGAAACGGTGCAGAGGCTCTCCCCGCGAAAGAAAAAAAGCAATTGGACGGAGTTAAATAAAGAAAGAGTACGAAGACTGAATAAACTAGGATTAATGAAAGAAGAAGGACGAAGAGTTCTCCCCGATATGAGGCCGGAATCTTTTATTATTGATCAAGACATTGAAGCCCGCCTGAAAGAAGATGAGCAGGTATACCAGAACTTTCTTCATTTTCCTGAACTGTACCGAAGAATTCGAATTGATACTATACAAAGTAATAAAAATGACCCTGAACTTTTTCATAAACGATTGGATAAGTTCGTTGAAAACACAAGAGAAAATAAAATGTACGGGCAGTGGAATGATAACGGCCGGCTGATTGATTATTAAAAACGCAGCTTATTTTAGTTTACCATGTGTATTTTAAGATAAAAAACCCCTCTGCCTGTGATTAGACAAAGGGGACTCACCTTTTTTTGGCGTTTGCTTTACAGAATTACTTACCATCAGTTCTTGGCAGTGGATAGAAACCCTCATTGAATTGATTCCATAAGTTAGGTGGTAAATCATGTTTCTCTTCACTATTGGGATCAAATTTCGAAATAATATCGTCCTCTTTACCATTTTGAATTTTATTAATAAAATGATGATCCAGCAGAATTTCCCTGCCTAAAGCTAATAATTCAACATTTTTTGATTCTACAGCTTCCAGTGCTTGTTCGGCGGTAAATATGGATCCGATCACAACTAACGGCATACGGCCATCAATCCATTGATGCAGTAGTTTTACTCTTCCTTCGCCTTGATACTTTCCTTCACGAGTTTCAGCGTCAACATCCATTAGGGAAACATGTAAATAATCCAATGGTTTTTCAATTAAATGTTTCACCAATTCTTCTGTAATTTCCATACTTATACCTGGAGTTTCTGCTTCTTCTGGTGAAAATCTATAACCAACGATGAATTTCTCATCTGCATAAGCTTTAACCGTATGAACCACCTCATCTACCACTTTGATTGGGAATTTTAATCTATTTTCTCCCCATTCATCCTCACGACGATTATAATATGGTGAAACAAATTGCTGTATTAGATAATGGTTGGCGCCATGAATTTCTACACCATCAAACCCTGCTTCGATTACCCGACGTGTTGCTTCACCAAATGCTGTAATGGTTTGTTCAATTTCTTTGTTCGTCATTTCCCGGGCATGATGTTCTTCTTTTTCGTCGAAGCTTTGCAAGGTGATAGGGCTTGGAGCAGCTGCATCTCCGTTTGGTGTTAAACGCGGCAGTGACTGTGCCCCGCCGTGATGAATTTGCACAATAGCTTTTGCTCCATTTTTCTTCATCGCTTCAGCTAAGCGTTTTAAACCATCAAGATCCGAATCATGTGCAACGGACGGCTGGCCGGGAAATGCTTTTCCTAAATCAGTCACATTGCTGGCCGCAGAAATAGCTAATCCTACATCTTTAGAACGTTGTTCCACATAATCAATTTCCACCTCAGAAATGGTACCATCATCGTTAGAAGATACATGAGTGAGTGGTGCTAAGACAAATCTATTTCTTAATTCTACTTTATTGGGCAATGTTACTTTTTCAAATAATGGTGCAAACTTCTTATCCATTGCTGTAATGCCTCCTATAATTTACATGTATCCTCGCCGGTTATGTGCAAGTTGCATATATACAAATTAAAGGTGTATCCTCCCTATGTCAAACCAAAGTGCTTAGGTCAGGTGCATCCCCGTTAATCTATATTTCTGAGTCAATTGCATGTATCCATAAGGTCCATAAAGGGACTCCTAAACAACCTGCTCTTTAAACGCCTCACTGTATTTTGTCAGAAAAAACCCCAAACGTCAGATATTCCTCTAACGTTTGGGGTGCACTACCTATTCGAGCAGTTATTTTAATCACTTTTTATTATAAAACGTCACCGATTATTTATTCCATTCAAATTTCTATTCTACTGTTACACTTTTCGCAAGGTTTCTTGGCTTATCCACGTCGCAGCCTCTGTGAAGGGCTGCATAGTAGGAGATCAACTGAAGCGGAAGAACAGAAACAAGCGGTGTCATCAGTTCGTTAATCGTTGGCAGAACAATACGGTCGCCGTCCTGCTTCGTGTCTTCGGTACTGATGATGCACGCGTTGGCGCCTCGTGCTTCTACTTCGCGCACATTGCCGCGGATGTTAAGGTTTGTGGCTTTCTGTGTGGTTACCGCAATAACCGGAGTACCGTCTTCAATCAGGGCAATCGTTCCGTGCTTAAGCTCTCCTCCGGCAAATCCTTCTGCCTGAATATAAGAGATCTCTTTAAGCTTCAAAGCACCTTCCTGAACGACGCTGTAGTCCATAGAGCGGCCGATAAAGAAGCAGTTGCGTGTTTCCAGCAGATAATCACGGGCAACCTGCTCCATGACGTCCTTTTGGTCACACAGCACTTCCATGGCATTCGCAATAAGGCTGAGCTCCTGGATCGCATTGAAGTCGGTCTGGATTCCCTGGGCATGGGCACTGTCCATGGCAAGAATAGAGAATACCGCCATTTGGGCTGTATAGGCCTTTGTAGAAGCTACTGCGATTTCAGGGCCTGCGTACGTATGAAGCGTGAAATCCGCCTCACGGGAAAGCGTAGAGCCCGGCACGTTTGTAATCGTAATCGAACGGTAGCCGTTTTTCTTGGCATTTACAAGAACGCCGCGGGAATCTGCCGTTTCTCCGCTTTGTGAAATAAAGATAAAGAGCGGATTGCTGGATAGTAATGGCTCATTATAGAGAAATTCGCTGGCGATGTGGACTTCTACTGGTTTTTTTGCTACTTTTTCCAGCATTTCTTTTCCAACCAGTCCGGCATGATAGCTTGTACCTGCAGCAATGATATAGATACGGTCTGTATCATTGATGGCGGTACGGATATTTTCATCAAGCTTAATTTCTCCGGATTCATCCTGGTATTTCTGGATAATGTTACGGATAACAAAAGGCTGCTCGTCGATTTCTTTCAGCATGAAGTGAGAATAGGTGCCTTTTTCCGTGTCGCTTTCGTCGATATCGGTTGTGAAGGTGTCACGGCTGACCGGCTGTCCTTCCAATGTTTTCACTTTCACATTGTTCTGTGTCAGCACGACAATTTCGCCGTCCATGATTTCCATGAATTCTTTTGTTACATGAAGCATAGCCATTGCATCAGATGCAATAACATTTACGCCATTTCCTACTCCGATAAGAAGCGGGCTTTTGTTTTTGCCGACATAGATCACATCGGAATCGTTGTTATCAATCAACGCGGTGGCGTAAGAACCTTCAAGAACGGAAAGAGTGCGACGGAAAGCATCTTCGGTGGACAAACCTTCATTTACAAAATACTCGACGATCTGTACGATAACTTCTGTATCCGTATCACTAACTAGTTTTACATCCTTTAGAAATTCTTTTTTCAATTCGTTATAGTTTTCAATAACGCCATTGTGAACAATGGTAAAACGCTCAGAAGTGCTCTGGTGCGGGTGGGCGTTTAAGCGGCTTGGCGGTCCGTGGGTAGCCCAGCGGGTATGGCCGATGCCGATAGTGCCGGGAGCTTTTGTACCAACAGATTCTTCCAGAACGGCGATGCGCCCCTGTTCCTTGTATAAATCTACGCCTTCATTTCCTACCAGAGCGATACCAGCCGAGTCGTACCCGCGGTATTCCAGCTTCTTTAAGCCTTTTAAAAGAATATCTGCTGCCTGTTCATTTCCTATATATCCTACTATTCCACACATATAATGATGACCTCCTAAGGCGGGCCACAGCATGTGCCTCGGGGCTGCAAGCTGTACCCCGCTCTTTTCTTTTTATTAGTTTGATCGGCTAGTGCAGAAGGACGTTGTGCAAAGAGTTGCCTCCTTGTTTTAATCCTGCTGCTGACGATTGTGCCGGACAACCGGGAGGCATCCGCCGATGCTCGATGAACCTCCTCCTCGTCAACTGCTCGTATTGTTCTCCGTACGGAACAGTTCAGGCGCTGTAGTATGCGGTTTTCTCTATCCCCCTGTTCGTTAAATAGAATCATGGTTATCTTACTATCTTTTCCCATATAATGCAATATCTTTTTAAAAAGAATTATTAAGTAAAGTAAAGATAACCCATACCATTAGACGCGAAAAAAAGAATCCGGGTTACAGTTCTCCTGTAACTTTTCCGGATTCTTCTGTTTTATTTATCAGGTGTGGCCCAAACGCTTACGCTTTCTCCCATAACAGGAAAGGAAGCAGTGCCGTCTTCTTCGATAATAATTTCGTCTTTGCAGTTACGGGTATAATCGACCCATGCCTCACCGGCATGCTCTTCTCCGACATTCATCGTTAAACTGTTGTCCCCTTCATTGGAGATAACAACAGCGCAGCCGGAATCTTCCATTTCTTCGGTTCCCCGGCGGACCCAGCCTATTAGATTAGCTTCTTCAAAATAGTCTTCCTGTTCGCCGTAGGCTTTATGCCTGCGCACATATAAAAGCGGATCAATTTCTTCTGCTTTTCCTTTTTCCGGTGCAGGACCGTTGATGCCGAAATAATCACCGTAAAACACACAAGGATAACCGTCTTCCCTTAACAGAATTAATGCGTAGGCGCTTTGTTTAAACGGTTCTTCCACCCATGACTCCAGTGATTCTTCAGGCTGGGAATCGTGATTATCCACAAATGTTACTGCGTGCATTGGGTGGGACTGAACGAGCGTATCATTAAAGATTTCACGCAGGTCATAGTCCGCTCCCGCATTGGAGGCATTGTGCAGATTAAAGTGGAGCGACACATCAAACAAGTCAATCTTATAGTCAACGTTATCCAGAAACTCCTGGCATTCTTTAAGATCGGAGAGCCAGAATTCCCCGACAATATAAAAGTCCTCGCCGCCGTGCTCCATCGCCTGCTCGGCAAATTCCTTCACAAAATCATAGTTTATATGTTTAATGGCATCCAGTCGATAACCATCAACCCCTAATGTATCCGTCAGCCATTGACTCCAGGAAATTATTTCTTCCCTGACTTCCGGATTGTTATAGTCGTAGTTGGCAAACATAAGAAAATCATAATTTCCGAATTCATCTGCTACATTTTCGTTCCAGGTCTTGTCTTCACCTAGAATACGGAAAATCCCTTCTTCATCTTCACTGGCGTTGTAATCTGTGCCGTTAAAATGAGTGTAGTTCCATTTGAAATCAGAGTGGGTGTCACCGCGCCCCGGGAACGTAAACTTCGTCCAGCCTTCCATTTCAAAAGGCTCTCCTATATCTTCATGGCGGTCTTCTTCATTCACTTTCACAACTTCAAAGGTTTCTTTTTCGTCCGCTGCTGCTTTATGATTCATCACGACATCCGCATAAACACTGATATCCTGCTCATGGCAGGAGGCAATAGCTTCCAAAAGCTCTTCTTTTGTTCCATATTTTGTCGGTATTGACCCTTTTTGGTCAAATTCTCCCAGGTCGTACAGATCGTATACCCCATATCCATTATCGTCGGGTGTTTCTGATTTAGCTGCCGGCGGAATCCAGACTGAATCGATTCCTTTTTCCTTGAGCATAGAAGCCATTTCTTTAAGCCTGTTCCAATGGGCCCCATCTGCTTCCAAGTGCCATTCAAAAAACTGCATCATTGTGTGATTTTTCTTCATGTTCACTTCTCCTATGATTAATTTTTCCATTAGACAGCTTATCGGTCCTTAAAAAAAGAACCCCATTCCATAAAAAGGGCTGAAACCGGTTTTCGGCTTCAGCTGCCGTTTTATGAGAACAAATGATTCTACTCTTATAGATTACCCTAAATATCAACGGACTGAAACCTTATCCAGATAAAAAATGCCTGCAAGCATGTGCTCACAGGCATTTTCCCTGGCATATTTTCTATCAATTACCCGATAAAAAGAAGTACAAGGGTACCAACAACAAAGCAATAAATCGCAAAATACTTCAAGTTTCCTTTTGCCATAATGTTCATAAACCACTTTAAGGAAATGTAGGAAGCGATAATGGAGGCTGCGAAAGCCACCAGGTAATTCACCCACATATCCGGAAGATTTTCTCCTAAGATCGTATCTAAGGATAGCACAGTCGTACCGATGCTGATAGGAATATAAAGCAGAAAGGAAAAACGAAGTGCCGTTTCCTGCTTTGTACCTAACAGCATTGCAGCTACAATGGTTGCCCCGGAGCGGCTGATACCCGGAATTAACGCAACAGCCTGAGCCAGGCCGATGATAACAGCATCTTTCCAGTTCAACTGCCCATCGTTTCTACTGCCCCGCAGATTACGGATAATCCACAGTGCAAACCCAGTTACAATCAACGTAGCTCCCACGATCCATACTTTATCAAGCTCTGCTTCTATAAAGTCTCCAAGCGTCAGGCCGATAACGCCTGCCGGTATTGTTGCGATTACCAGATACAAAATAAAATCGAAATCTCCGCGTGCGGATGCCTTTCTTGTCGTAACGTAACTAATACCATTTGTCGCAAGTTTGAGAATATCGTTCCAATAGACTATCAGCACAGCAATCAGCGAGCCAAAGTTAACGAGCACCAGAAATTCAAGCCCTGTATTGCCAAGACCGATTAATTCCTGAACAATAACGAGATGTCCGCTTGAAGAAATCGGGATAGGTTCTGTAATCCCCTGAAAAAGGCCCAGAAACAAATATTTGAGAAGCGTCCATATATCCTGCATGTCATTGAACATCCTTTGTAGGTTATTAGATAAATAAAAGCAGGCTGACCGCCATGACCGCCATTCCAGCAATCAATCCGTAAATGGGAAGATGAGTTTCATCATACCGCTTCGCGGCAGGCAGTAGCTCATCGAGTGAAATAAATACCATAATACCTGCCACTCCAGCAAACATAACGCCAAATGTGACATCGTTTAAAAAAGGCATTAGAAATAAAAAAGCGATTATCGCCCCAAGCGGCTCGGACAAGCCGGATAGAAAAGACAGCTTAAAGGCCTTTCGTTTACTTCCAGTAGCGAAATAGATGGGCACCGACACGGCAATTCCTTCCGGAATGTTATGAATGGCAATCGCGACGGCAATCGCTATACCAAGCGTTGGATCTTCGAGAGCCGATGCAAACGTAGCGATCCCTTCCGGAAAATTATGAATGGCAATCGCCAGCGCCGTAAATGTCCCCATCTTCAACAAGTCCGGCTCCTGCCTGGAACGGTTGACTACAGCCATATCTTCCACACGTTTTAATTCATGGGGATTGCCCTGTTTGGGAATCAGTCTGTCAATGGCTGCAATCAAAAGCATGCCCCCAAAAAAACCGCCGGCCGTCGACCACTGGCCGCCCGTGTTCCCAAGAGCACTTACGAGAGACTCCTGGGCCTTTACATATATTTCAATCATCGAAATATAAATCATTACGCCCGCCGAAAACCCAAGCGATACGGAAAGAAATTTAGTATTAGTCGTAGAAGTAAAGAAAGCCAGAAAGCTTCCTATTCCAGTAGCCAGGCCTGCCATTAGAGTCAACGCAAAGGCAAAAAGAACATTTTCCGGCACGTGCGGCTCCTCCTTCAAAAATGAAATACAGCTTTCCCACAATCAACAAGAGCCGTGATAAGGAATGGAAAGACAAAAAGAAATTCAAACTAAAAAAAGCATCTCAGGCAGCCAGGCCCAAGATGCTCAGAAAGACGCTTTTATGCTCTTTGGGTTCCCATGTGTTCTTCAACTATACTTGCTATTTCTTCTACGTAACGATTACACAATTCCTTGGTTTCTGCTTCTGCCATAACCCGTACAAGCGATTCTGTTCCGGAAGGGCGCACCAGGATACGTCCGTTGCCGGCCATTTCTTTTTCTGCTTTATCAATGGCTTCTTTTACATACGGATTAGACGCTACTTCATGTTTATTATGCACTCTCACATTTACGAGTTTCTGCGGGAAAATTTCCATTTCAGAAGCAAGCTCGGACAGTTTCTTTCCAGTTGATTTCATAATATCAACAAGCTGAAGCGCAGAAAGCATGCCATCTCCTGTCGTAATATGATCAAGGAAGATTAAATGACCGGACTGCTCGCCTCCGAGCGTAAATCCATTTTTGCGCATTTCTTCCATGACATAGCGGTCTCCGACTGCTGTCATTTTCGTTTCTACCCCGATTTTTTCCAATGCTTTATACAAACCAAGATTACTCATTACTGTCGTAACCAGTGTGTTCTCGGTGAGTCTGTTTTCCTGCTTTAGGTGCTTGGCGCAGATATACATAATCTGGTCACCGTCTACAAGCGTTCCTTTTTCATCAACGGCGATCAAGCGGTCCGCATCTCCATCAAACGCAAGTCCGATGTCTGCTCCTTTTTCTTTCACGAAAGCAGCAAGGCCTTCAGGGTGGGTCGATCCTACATTGTCATTAATATTCAAACCGTCCGGATTGTTTCCCATCGTAGAAATGTCTGCTTCCAGATCTGCAAACAGATGCGGTGCAAGTGCCGAGGCAGCTCCGTGTGCGCAGTCAAGCGCTACATGCAGGCCGGCAAAGTCTTCGTTGATAGTCTGCTTGAGAAAATGGATATATTTCTGGCCGCCTTCAAAATAATCATTTACGATGCCAAGGCTTTTTCCTGTCGGCCGTGGAAGAGTATCCTCTCCATCCAGCAGTACTTCAATCTCTGCTTCCTGGGCATCCGTCAGCTTAAAGCCGTCCGATCCAAAAAATTTAATTCCATTATCTTCCACCGGATTGTGGGAAGCTGAAATCATTACACCGGCCTGGGCACTTAATGCTTTTGTTAAATAAGCAACTCCCGGCGTGGAAACAACACCGAGCCTCATTACTTCTGCTCCGATGGAAAGAAGTCCTGCTACCAGGGCTCCTTCAAGCATTTCACCTGAAATGCGTGTATCTCTTCCAATAAGCACTTTAGGGTTTTCAGTTTCTTTCGTAAGTACGTACCCGCCGGCTCGGCCGATTCGAAATGCCAGTTCAGGAGAAAGCTCCGTATTGGCAACACCTCTAACACCATCCGTCCCAAAATATTTACCCATTATCTATCTCTCCTTCATTTTCATTATCTGTTTGATTTGTCTGCACGCTTCCAGTGGTATCTTCCCCGTTTTCACTGCTTTCTACATCGTTCTGGCCATTTTCCGGCTCTTCTGTAGTATCGGGTTCGGCAGGGGATTCCTCCACTGGGGTTTCTTCTTCAGGCTGCTCTGGGGAAGGCTCAGGCGAAGGTTCCTCCGGACTTTCCGGAGCATTTTCCCCACCCTCTTCTGTTTCAGGGTCTGTCTGGGCTTCGTCCGGCTCTTCCGATTCTTCGGCAGCTCCCCCGGAGTCTTCTTCATTCTCTACAGTAGAGACGGTTATCTCGGATGAGGCAGGAGTAACTTCTATATTATCCGGCCCGGACGCCTGCAGTGTGAGAGTTTTGGCTGTACCGGGAGCAGTGCTCCCACCCTCCTGCCAGTCCGCACTCAAAGAAATATCCCCGGCATTAAGGCCTTCAAGCGAATCAGCCGTTCCTTCTACTGATACGTTCATGGCTCCGCCTGCCGGAGACTCCCACTGCACTGTTCGTCCTTCTGGAACATTTTCAACATTTATAGGAATATTGGAGAAGGAAGTTGTCCCGCCTTCTCCAGTTTCAACTTCTACTTCAATCGTTTCAGGCTGCACAGCATTGGCTCCTTCCGGAAGCGGAAGCGCTACTTCAATCGTTCCGCCTCCTTCGCCAATACCTGATAAATCAACAGGTGCTTCAATCGTATCCAGGGTATCAAGCACATCCTGTGGTGCCGATACCAACGCTTCCTCCTGGGAAGGATTGAGGGCTGCAATACTAACTCCGTCCTGCGGTGTTCCTTCTCTCGTTAAAGTAATCGGCACTTCAGCTGATGTGCCTTCTTCTCCCATTGTTACATTTACAGCCTGTGGCTCGATCTGGACATTAAGCTCATTTCCCTGGTCATCATAGGCGACTACTTCCTTCTCGCCTTCAATCGTACTGGCCGCTCCAGATACATCGACGAATGCGGAAACTTCATTTATACTTTCGTGTACACTGGAGCCGGCCTGAATAGTAACATTGCCGGGGGTGACTGTGAAATCATCCGCCTGGTACGTTTCTTCTGTTTCATCTTCGTTGGTCAGCTCTACTTCTACCGGATAAGAAACGCTCTCCAGTTCTTCGACCACTACCGTAGCATACTCCGGAGTGACAGAGACTTCAAGGTCAGCCGGGAAATTTCTGTTTTCAATCGGCACCTGGTGTTCCCCAGTTCCAAGTCCTTCCACGTCTACAAACACTTCGTAAGACGTATTGGAGAGCTGGAACAATGTAAGAGAGGTCTGGGAGCCGGAAAGCTGAACGCGCAGATCATCCGGTGTCGTAGCTGTAGCAGAATAATTTTCTTCATCATAATCTACGATAAGTTCCACGTCTTCCAGTTCAAACGTGCTGTCTTCCTGGTCAGGCAGTACGCTCGCCTGATTGCTTACATTATTACTCATATTGATCATCATAAACAGCATAATAGCAATGCACAAGGATATGAAACGGACAAACCATTTATTACTAAACATGTTATCCATCATAATTAGGACCTCCCCCACTGCCACAAACCATTGCTGTTACGATCATCGGAAATCAGTTCTTTTTCCAGCATGGCGAGAAGCGTTTCTTCATCTAGATTACGGTGCAGTTCTCCGTTTTTGGTCACCGATACACTGCCGGTTTCCTCAGAAACTACGACTGTCAGGCAGTCCGTCACTTCACTGATGCCAAGAGCTGCTCTGTGCCTGGTTCCCAGTTCTTTTGAGATAAAAGGGTTTTCGGACAGCGGCAGATAGCAGGCCGCTGCTGCAATTTCATTGTTACGCATAATCAGCGCTCCATCGTGCAAAGGAGCATTCGGAATAAAAATATTAATGAGCAGTTCCGAGGTAACCGTGGCATTCATTGGAATGCCTGTTTCTACATAATCATTCATGCCCGTGCCTTTTTCAATGGATATCAACGCACCGATTCGGCGCTTGGACATATACCGTACAGATTTCGTGATCGCATCCACCGTTTTTCGTGAGCTCTCTTCTGTAGCCATTAAAGCACGTCCAAATAACCTGCCCCTTCCGAGCTGCTCAAGCGCTCTTCGAAGCTCCGGCTGAAAGATAATAATAATGGCCAGAAGCCCGTATGTAACGGCTTGGGACATAATCCACTGCAGTGTTCTCAGGCCAAATACACTGCTTAAAAACCATATAATAAGAATAAATAAGATCCCTTTAACGAGCTGAACTGCCCTTGTTCCCCGGATTACTGTAATCAGTTTATATACTACGTAGGCAACAAGCACAATGTCCACTACTGCGCCAAGGGTTCGCAACAGGTTAAAATCCTCTCCAAAAAACATGCGCTTTTCCTCCATTTTTGTCTAACGAAAAAAAGAAAACAACAGATTCATTATAGCACAAGTTCTCTATTGTTCTTCTTGAAAACGACAGTGGTCTTTTCTTTTCTGAAGTGTGTATAGACGTTCTTTGTTCCTTCTTTGTTTCACTGTCGATGAAAAAAATAGCACATGTGATTTTATTCTTCTGTATTCCAGGTAAATGCTTCCGTCGTGAATTTCTTGACGTAATACCACATCCACTCCAAAGCCTGGTCTACGTCTTCAATATCACCGGCTACCCGGCCGGCTGAAGCTAAATATGGTTCTCCGTTGATGACTGTAAGGTCCCCCTGTATTTCCCCATGCACTTCTACTTCACCATTGCGGACCATTAGATCCCCGTGAACAACTTCTCCTGCAGGCACAATCACTTTGCCGTTTTCATAATCAATTTCTACATTTTCTCCTCCGGCTACTGCGATCTGGCCGCCGCTTTGGTCATTCCAGATAGACATCATGCTTGATGACATTAACAGCAGAAAAATAGCCGCTGCTGCCAATACCGGATGTTTCCTGCCCCACTTTTTCCAGCCGGGCTTCTTTTTTCTGGAAGGAAGGTTCTGCATGATCTGGTCTGTCATGCGGATGGGCGCCTCTATATGGGACGTACTCTGGACAAACATGACGGTTCTGTTTAACTCACGGTAGTGCGCCGCGCAGTCCGGACATTTCTCAAAATGGGCAAAAAGTTCTTTTCGTTCGACGGCATTTAGTTCTCCATCTACATACTGATCGATTCGTTTTTCTTCTTTTTTCTGGCAGGCCATGACAGTCCCTCCCCTCTTAAATATTTCTAAGCCGCTTACGCAGCGCTTCTCTTCCACGATGAATATGGGTTTTTACTGTATTATCCGGAAGATCGAGAATATCGCCGATTTCTTTTATCGATAAATCTTCAATATATCGAAGAATAATAGCAGACCGGTATTTAGGAGGGAGCTTTGCAATTTCGGTCTGCACCCATTCCTGCATTTCAAAGGCTACTACCTGCTCTTCCGGCAGCAGGTCTTCTGAAGACAGCTGGGAATAGCCGCTCAGCCCTTCGGTTCCCTGGATTTCCGCATCAAGGGAATAATCCGGTTTTCTCTTGCGGAGCCGGTCGATGCAGAGATTGGTGGTGATTCGAAACAGCCATGTGGAAAACTTTCTGGATTCATCATAGCTTTCCAAATTGGCATAAGCCCGGAGAAATGCTTCCTGCGCAACGTCCTGAGCCTCATAAGCGTTTCCGGTCATCCGGTATGCGATTTGGTACACCTTATCTTTATACAGGTCCACAAGCTCTGCAAAAGCATCCTGATCGTCTTCTTTTTTTATCGCTTTAATCAGACGTTTGACAACCGCATCCATCTCGTATGACCTCCACCCTTTCCGGGTCTCTTAATTACGCAGAATAAACCCTTTCGTTTCAAAACAAATATATGTATAGTTCGTTTCCGTTGATTTCAAAGAGGAATGGATTTCTATTCCAATTAAGCACAATTTATTGTACCACGGTTCTTCTGTTTCGGATATTGACGACTATTTTAACAAATGGACGCACAAAAAAAGCCGCCGGCTTACAGCCGACAGCTTTGTATTTTATAGAAATGGTGGAGCCTAGCGGGATCGAACCGCTGACCTCCTGCGTGCAAGGCAGGCGCTCTCCCAGCTGAGCTAAGGCCCCTTCTATCATAGTATGTATGGAGCGGGTGATGGGAATCGAACCCACATCATCAGCTTGGAAGGCTGAGGTTTTACCACTAAACTACACCCGCATGAACATTCCCTTTTTTCTAGGACATGTTCCACTATACCATTCATATTTTTTGCCGTCAACAAAGCTTTTGCTTTCAAGCCGATTCACCAAAAAAGCTCCGGCAGAGGCCGAAGCTTTAGGCGTCCTGTATTTTACCGCTTGTGGGCGGCTACTTCTTGTTCAGCTATCTTCTCATCTGATTCCCTTGCGAGGGCAAGATCGTCTTCAGAGTAGTAGTAATCCTCGCTGAAAGAATTCTGTGGTTCTTCCAGTGTGAAATAACAGATCACAAAGCTGACGAACGCTCCCCCTGCCAGTATAAAGAAAAACTGCTGGGGCGTAACGAACGTATAAAGCGTTAAGTACACAGCAGCTCCGACATTTCCGTAAGCACCTGTCATACCGGCTACCTGACCGGTAATGCGTTTTTTAACCATCGGCACCATCGCAAACGTGGCTCCTTCCGCTCCCTGTACAAACATGGAAGTAAAGATAGTCACCAGTACAGCTAAGTACAGCGGCCAATCGGAATTGATCATTCCCATCCCAATCAGGCCAAAGGAGATACCAAACATATAAATCAGCATAATTTTCCGGCGGCTTCCCATTCTATCAGAAAGAACGCCCCCAAGCGGCCGGGCCAGCAGATTAATAAACGCAAACGATGCAGCTATCAGCCCCGCATTGGCAGGAGAAAGCGAGAAGGTAAGCTGGAAAAACATCGGCAGCATCGCTACAATGGCAAGTTCGGCTCCAAAATTCGCAAAATACGTACTATTCAACGCCCCTACCGTTTTAAAGTTATAACGATCGTCTTCCGGAACCCCTTTTTTCAAAATGGGCAGATTCACTTTTAAAATATTGTATACCTGATAAATAACAACAACAACAATAAGCGACCATATTGTATACAACGCCGGTTCAGACACAAATCCGAGCTGTTCAATTCTCCATACGCTGAGAGCTAATGCTCCGCCGAGGGGAAGCGTCCAGAAAATGAGTTGGACCATATCCTTATAGCTGCTTACTTCCATGGCGCTTGCTTTCTTCGGCTTGATCATTGCCCGCCCGTCCGGTGTATCTTTGACGTTAAAGTAGAAGATAAAACCATATACAAACGTAACGACTCCGGTAAACGCTACCGCATATCTCCAGCCCTGGTCTCCTCCAAAAAGAGTCAGCGCGAGCCAAGGAAGAAGCATCGCAGCGGCCGCGGAGCCGAAGTTCCCCCACCCGCCGTATATACCCTCTGCAAAGCCGACATGCTTAGGCGGAAACCATTCGGATACCATCCGGATACCAACAACAAAGCTTGCGCCGATGCTTCCAAGCAGCAACCTCGAAATCATCAGCTGCATCCAGGTGTCTCCAAATGCAAATATAAAAGTAGGAAAAGACATAAGTACCAATAAAGAAGAATAAACGATACGCGGTCCAAAGCGGTCCAGTAAACTCCCTATTACAATTCGGGCCGGAATTGTCAGCGCTACGTTAATAATGCCTAGTGCTGCTATATGCTGAGTAGTCAGCCAGCCCATATCATCCATCATAGTTGTAGCAAGCGGCGCCATATTATACCAGGCGAAAAAAGAAACAAAAAAAGCAAACCAGCAGAAATGCAGAATTTTAATACGTTCATCTTTAAATTTAAAAATGTCTTTAACTCTCATGCTACGCCCCACCTCATATATTCAAAGTAAATTCTTTCATCAAGGTAGCATGAATTTTCTTTCCCGCTTTGCTTTTCGGAAGATAATATAACGAGCTATTTAAAATTATGTATTTTATATGCATATTATTAGAGATATTTTCCTTTTTTTTACTTTTTATCCTCTATTTTAAATTCTATTTTCTTCTCTTAAAACACAAAAAAAACCATGACTTTATTGTCATGATTGAAAAATGGTGAGCCATGGAGGATTCGAACCTCCGACCCTCTGATTAAAAGTCAGATGCTCTACCAACTGAGCTAATGGCTCGTTCTATTTTTAAATGGTGGAGGGGGACGGACTCGAACCGCCGAACCCAGAGGGAGCAGATTTACAGTCTGCCGCGTTTGGCCAACTTCGCTACCCCTCCAAAAACAAACTTTCCACATTGATCTGCTTGGTATAAACAAAAAAATAATGGTGACCCGTACGGGATTCGAACCCGTGATACCGCCGTGAAAGGGCGGTGTCTTAACCACTTGACCAACGGGCCGTACAAACAAAGACAGATGAATTCCTTACTGCCAAATGATATTATACCCCATGAAATTATAGGATGCAATCTTTTTATTGCAGAAAAAGAAAAAAGAACCGGAGACATTTCTCCGATTCTTACTGTTTTTCCAACTAGCTGCGGGATGCTGTTTTAGCTCCGCTTTTTCCACCTTTGAGCCCGCCCGCGCTCTGGGTGGAAAATAAGTTTGAGTCAATCGAGAACGTAAGTTTTTCGCGTTCTCTTCTACGCTTCAATGCCATTTGAATCAGCTGATGCGTCAAGCTTGTATAATCTTTGCCCGCTGGGTCCCAAAGATAAAAGGAAAGGGAGCCCGGGATTGTATTAATTTCGTTTACATAGATCATATCAGTTGCCTGGTCGATCATAAAATCAATACGTGAGACGCCGCTGCATCCAAGTGACTGGAACGTATCTTTTGCCAGGTGCTGAATATCTTCTGTCTGCTCTTCATCCAAGGGCGCTGGAATGACACGGTCTGTACTTTCCATACCTTTTGCACCGTCGCCGCCTTTGCCGCCGCCCTGATACTTATCCTGATAGCTTAGAATGTCTTCTGTTTTCAATACTTCTTCCAATACGGAAGCTTCTACTTCTTCGTAGTCGCCTACAACTGAACAGTTAATTTCCTTCATATCTTCAACCATGTGCTCTACAAGAATTTTGCTGGCAAATTCCATCGCTTCTTCCACCGCACTTCTTAGTTCATCGCGGTCTCCGGCTTTGCTGATGCCTACGCTTGATCCAAGATTAGCCGGCTTCACAATTACCGGATACTCCAGCGTTTCTTCTACTAACGCGGTAATTCCTTCCGGATTGTCGGACCAGTGCGTACCGTAAAACCAAATGTCATCAAGAACCGGAATCTGTGCATCACGGAGCACCTGCTTCATGATCACTTTATCCATACCGACAGCAGAGGACATAACGTCACACCCTACATAAGGGATATCCATTAGTTCAAAGAATCCCTGCAGCACGCCGTCTTCTCCAAACGTACCGTGAACAATAGGGAAAGCCACGTCAATTTCCGCGACAACACGCTTCCCGAATTTAGGAACAGGTTTTTTCTGCAGCACTACGCCGCCGTCATCCCCGCCCGTAACAGTAATTTTCTGCAGCTTTTCAAACAGCTGGTTAAGGTCTTTATAGTTTTCAATGTCGCGGAGGTCTTCTCCTGTATACCACTGGCGGTTTTTTGCAATATAAACAGGTACTGCTTCGTATAATTTTTCATCAAGGGCATGCATTGCCTGTACCGCTGAAATAACCGATACCTCGTGCTCTACAGATATTCCTCCGAAAAAAACACCAACTCTAGTTCTCATAGGTAAGTCCCTCGCATTCTCTACTCATTAAATGTGTCCGGCAGATCGTTTTCCAATAACACAATGGATTTTTGGACAGCTTTCTCGTGCATTTTATTTAAGGCATCCTGCAGGTCAGCGGCTACGTAGTACTTCTCTTCCGGAAATTCTTTTTCCAGAAGGCCGTCCTGCATAGGCTTTGTCTGCTTTTTCCCTACTAAAATAATAAAATCGCACACATCCGCCGCATACTCGGCAAATGCTTTATTCAGGTCGTACTCTTTATCTCCGAGTTCAATCATTCCCGGAGTAATCAGCATCTTGTATTCCGGCATCTGGCCAAGCACTTCAAGTGCCATCCTTGACCCTACCGGATTGGAGTTAAAGGCGTCATCAATAATCGTAATGTTCCCCTGCGGCTTCTTGAGCTCCAGGCGGTGTTCCACCGGCTGGAGCTTTTTCACGGCACGTGCCATTTTCTCTAACGGAATACCTTTTTCCGAACCAATAGCTACTGCCGCCAGGATATTGTAAATGTTATGACGACCAAGCAGCTTTGTCTCTACATCCACGGAGCTGCCATCATATTTCATAATAGTAAAAGTGGACCCTTTAGAAGAAAACGCAATATTATCTGCACGGAAGTGAAGATCTTCCGCATCGATTCCATAATACATCGTGCGTACCTGGTTGCGCTGCTCATAGGACATGATATTTTCATCGTCTTTGTTTAAAAACGCGGTGCCGTCATTTGGCAGGCTTTCCACAATTTCAAACTTCGTTTTCTTAATGGTATCAAGCGTCTTAAATGTCTCCAGATGCTGTTCACCGATAGCTGTAATAATACCGTATTTCTGGTGGACCAGGTCACAGACGCCTTGAATGTCATGTTCTTGTTTGGCACCCATTTCCGCTATGAAAATTTCATGGTACGGCTTGAGCATATTACGGATAGTCAATGTGATACCCATTCTTGTATTGTAGCTCTCCGGTGTCATCAGAACATTAAACTGAGAGGAAAGAACGGCTTCCAACACATGCTTTGTGCTTGTTTTGCCGTAACTTCCCGTTACTCCGACGGTTTCCAGATTAGGCATGGACTTAATAATCCGTTCCGCATCATTAAAGAAATGCTGGTTAATCTGGCGTTCAATAGGCATATTGATTAAGTTTGCCATCATCACCATAAAGTACACGAAAATGTTTGTCAGAATGGCCAGGGCAATAAGCCAGAAATAAGAACCGTTAATACCGGCACTGAGCGACAGCCCGACGATAATAACCGCTGCGTACAATAACGTAACCGTAATAAACAGGCGCCGGACTCTTTTGGTTACGACCAGCTTCTTTTTCTCTGCTGTCTCCTGCATCATTAATACATTAACACCGTATACTATAATTCCAATGGCCAGCGCGAGCCAGACGTTTCCTGCAAATAATGGCAGCAGCGCGAGCAGCGGCCAAAAGCTTCTAATAGGAAACACGCGGTCCTGATGTTCTTTCATCCATTTCCAGATTCTTTCGTTTCTATAACTGTTCAGCTGGAGCATATGCGTGCTTCGCTTCACAAGACGCAGCGTATAATACCCCCAGGCAATAATAAACAGTAAAATAAGCAGACTAATCAAGGCTTGCCGCCTCCTTTTTTTCCTTTTGGAGGAAATGGTCAATAATAACGATAAATTCATTTAAATTATCGAGGTAGGAATAATGGCCTGCACGTTTCAATACGACCAATCCCGCATCGGGTATTAATTCTTCCATTCGTTTTCCATCAGCTACCGGTGTAGCTTCGTCGTTTTCTCCCCATACAAGAAGAACAGGTACTTTAATATCCGGCATATGATGGGTTAAATCTTCATTGACTACTTTGACAAAGGTCTGCTGCATAACGCCGGAAACATCTTTATAATCAGAAGAGCCGACTTTCCCTTTTACACGGTCCATTATCGTCTGCTCGTATTTGTTAATAAGAGGCAGTTTCAATAATTTCTTCAACGTTTTATACGTATACACTTTGTAATAGTATTTAAAGGTCCGCTTTGGAAGAACGCCTGCGCTGTCAACGAGAATAACCTTCCTGACAGCGTTGGCTGCTGAATACTTAATAGACACCCTGCCGCCGAAAGAATGACCCATTAAAATTGGATCTTCAATCTCAAGCTTGCGGATCAGCTTTCCGAGCATCTCCGTATAATCTCCTACAGACCAGGGCTCCGGTGGTTCAGCACTTTGGCCGAAACCGGGGAAATCAATAGACCATACTTTAAAATCCTTTTCCAGACGCTGGTGGACTGGTGCAAACGTTTGAACATTTGCCCCCCATCCGTGAAGCAGCATGACGTTTGCTCCTTCTCCAGATACCTGGTAATGGACGTTCACGCCATCAATATCAATGTACACTACTAAACGCTCCTCTTCTTTAATACCAAGGTTTTTAATCTAAATAACATCGTGTCGGATATGTGCTGTTGAAAAAGCACTCCAAATATCTGTATTCTTTCTCTAAAAATACAGAAGGTACAGGACAATAGTATATATGTAGACAGACCATCTACTAATTTTAGCGGCTGTATGCTATTTAAACAGAATAACACCACTATATCTTACCATAGAAAACCGCCCGCGGAAATTATCTTCTAAAATAAAAAAGTGCACGCTGGACCGTACTGACACTCGCCCACAAAAAAAGAGAACAGACTTTGCTGTCCTCTTTTATTCTTCGGTCCCGTAGTACTCTTCAAGTGTTAAGTTCTCTTCATACAGCTCTTCGGCCAGGTCTTCTCCTACATAGCGAAGGTGCCACGGTTCATACTGATAGCCTGTGATGTCTGTTTTGTCTTCCGGATAGCGTACGATAAACCCATACAGATGGGCGTTTTCAGCTACCCACCGGCCTTCCGCTGTTTCTCCAAAATCGGTATTCAGCTGGTTTCCAACAGTCCGGGAGCTCACGTCCATAGCAAGTCCGCTCTGATGTTCACTTTCTCCGGGCCTTGCGCTGTAAGTGTTAGCCTGTTCTTCCCCATCCCGTTCTGCGTTCTGGGTAAAAATAGCGTCCTGACGGTCATAAGAACGATAGCCGGATATGGCATACAGTTCATGCCCGGCAGACGCCGCATCAGCGAAAAGCTCTTCCAGGGATGCTGATGCAGGCTCCCTGATCAGATTTTTCGGATCGTCTCCAGGGGAAGCATATCGGATATCTGCCTGTATCAGGTCATCCGGCTCATAATCAGACGATAAATGATAATCGCGGTTTACAAGCATATCTACTGCATCAGGATCTTCCACCACTCCTTCTGCACTCAGGGGTGGAACTTCGGGCCCCGTTTCTTCGCTTTTTACTTCCGAGGACGGTGATTCCTCTTCTGCTGAAGCATCTGATTCAGTGTTAGAAGATTCTGCAGGCTCTTCTGCTTTTTCTGCAGAGCAGGCAGCTGCTCCCAACAGAAGTAATAAGCCTCCAATAGCTGCTGCTTTTTTCATTTTATCGCTTCCTTTAGCAAAAATGAAAATCTATTTAAAGAGTCTATTATCTTTCACTTTAAGCATCTTTTTCCCGTTTTACAAGCTCAATGTTTTTGTGGTGCATTTTCTTCATAAACGTTGAAAATCCATATCCGTCCACGAAAGCCTCGAGTACGTGGTATTCACCGTCTTCCTCTGTTGTCTTGCGAAGCTGTTCAATATACCAAAGAGAGTCATCAAGCCTGTCTTTAATCTCCGCAGGGCTTGACGTAACAGAACCATGACCTGGCACAAGGAAATTAATTTTCTGCTGTTCGAAAAGGCTGTTGATTTTCTGAAGAGACCTCTCATAGGCCTCGCTGTTTTGATATATGAACGGAAATTCCACATCACTTAAATAATCTCCGGTAATGAGTACCCCCAGGTGGTCAATTAAAATAAACATACCGTCCACGTTGTGGCCGGGTGCCAGATAAAAAGTAAGCGTATGAGAGCCTGTTTCAATCATCTGCTCATCGTTATCAACAATAATATCAATATACGGGTATTCTATTCCGTATGGCCTTACAATATAATAGCTGTCATCAAACTGTTTAACTTCCTCCAGGATTTCTTCTTTTTTGGAATTGGACACAAAAGCTCTTGAAGCAATAGTTACAGCTTCCGGAAAGGCATGATATCCTAATATATGATCGTAGTCAGAATGTGTAAAAACAAGGTACTGCTTCCGTCCTTTGCTTACCAGCGCTACATGATTTTGTATTTCTCTTATTTCTTCAGGCAGCCAGGTAGGATCTACAATAATAACCGCTTCTTCGGTTACAGCGACAGTTGATGTCGTTTGGAACAATGCACTTTGAAATACGGTAATGTTCTGGTCTTGATAATGTACCGGCATGCCAATCATCCTTTCGGTCTTTAATGTAAATAAATATTTTTACAAATAAGTGCTTATTTGTATACATATTCCCGTTTTCCCCTGAAAATATTCCATTTTTTGTTTTATTCATTCAAACACTGCGGCCCCTTTTCCAAAATAAAAACAGAAATAAGTATAATGGTAGAAAAGAGGCTCTGTAATGAATACAAACCGGTTTCATATTGTATACGAATGCATCATGATAACGTTAGCTGTTCTATCTGTTTCTATTGCCTGGTCTACAAATGAATGGGCGGGATTGATTTTCTGGTCTGGCTGATTTTCTTTATTAAGGAGACGTGCGCCGGCTTCGTATCCTTCTTCAAGAGCTGGAACATGATAAAAAAGAAAAGGAGAAGCCCTCATGAAACATATACTTTTTGTTTTGACCGCTTTATTTTTGCTCAGTTTAGCCGCATGCAGCGATGCCGAAACTACTGATGGACGAATTCCAGCTACGGTAGATCGGGTCGTAGATGGCGACACTCTCCGGATTACAATGAATGACGGCACGGAAGAAACAGTGCGGCTTCTTATGGTGGATACACCGGAAACCGTACACCCCGATGAACCAGTTCAGCCTTTCGGCCCCGAGGCCAGCAGTTTTGTAAAACAAACACTGCCGGAGGGCTCTTCTATAGAAGTCGAAGTCGATACAACGACACGAGACCGGTACGACCGTTTTCTAGCCTATATCTGGCGGGGGGACGAGATGATTAATGAACAGCTGTTGGAAGAGGGGCTTGCCCGGGTAGCATACGTATACGAACCTAATACCCGTTATGAAGGTGCATTCCGTGACATAGAACAAGAAGCCCGCCAGGCGGAGCGGGGCATATGGAGTATAGAAGGCTACGTGTCCGACGAAGGCTTTCATCCCCAGACCGCTTCGCATGCCGCTCCTTCTTTTCAAGCAGACTGCGAAGACCCGACTGTTAAGGGCAATCACAGCTCCAACGGGGAACGGATTTATCATGTTCCCGGTGGACAGCATTATGAACAGACCAAAGAAGAAGAATTATTCTGTACACCGGAACAGGCGGAGCAGTCTGGATACCGGGCAGCACAGCGCTGAAACAAAAAGAGACGTGCCGATTCGGCATCCGTCTCTTTATGTTTTTTTGTTCCACTTTTTAGCTTTTTCTACTGACTGCTGCACTTCCTGCAGGGTTTTCCCCATGCCCGCTTCCACCACTGCCACATAGGCACCTTCTACTAAAGGTGCATCGGCAATCATAACTTCTCCTTCAAGTTCATCAAGCATGTCCAGCGCCATTTCCGTATTCATTAATGCACTGCCCAAATCAAAAAGAACAACGGTCCCCGCAGGGTTATCGGCTTTTTTCAACGCTTCGCTGATTAAATCAGGTGACGTTCCTATTTCTCCATCTTCCGTGCCCCCTGCAGCAATCACAATGACATCTTCCTGCTTTGTCTGATTGATCAATTCTACTACACCATCAGCCAGCTGACGGCTGTGGGATACTACTACTGTGCTTACTTTAGCCATTAGTTTTTTTCTCCTTCTGCATCTACTGCTTCCGCTAAAGCTTCAAACAGCAGGTAGGACGAATACGCTCCAGGATCGAGATGACCGATGGACCGGTCCCCTAAATAGGCAGCGCGCCCTTTTTTCGCTTCCATATCTTCCGTTTTTTCCATTGCTTCTTTAGCAGTCCTGACCAGCTGCCACACATCAATACTGCCTTTTTTCGCTTCTTCGAGAACCGGGATCCATACATCGAGCATCGTTTTCTGGCCCTGTTCGGACTTCCCGCGCTTAGCGATCCCGTCAATCGCTGCTTTCAGACCTTCCGTGAAATCTTCATCCGACAGTTCGCTTTTGTTTTTCCAAACTCCGGAGGCTTTTAGAAAAGCCGTTCCATACAGTGGTCCGGCCGCTCCGCCGACTTTGGAAATCATAGTCATGGAAGCATCTTTTACTACGCCTCCTACATCTTCATAGGTTTCCGTGGCAATCTTTTTTTCGACTTCCGAAAAGCCGCGTGCCATATTGTGGCCGTGGTCTCCATCGCCTATAGCTTGATCAAGCTCTGATAGGTAGCCTTTGTTTTCCTGAATTTCACGTCCGGCTGCAAGAAACCATTGTTTTGCTGTTTCTGTAGTAAGATTCATGCGATTTCCCCCGTTTTTCTAGTGTAAGAAGTATTCGAGCTCATCATCAAGCTTTAAGATACTTACCGAGCACCCTGCCATTTCAATAGAGGTCATATATTCTCCGACAAATGTTTTTTTGATTTCTGCTTCTTGTTCACTTATCAGCTCACTAACTTTTCGATTCATAATGTAGAGCTCCATTAAAGGGGTGGATCCTTGGCCGTTAATCATCAGAGCAACCCGGCTTTTCTTAATATCCATATGCTTGAGCAGGTTTTGTACAAGCTCTTCTGCAATGTCATCAGCCGGCTTCAGGGATTTACGTTCTATCCCCTGTTCTCCGTGAATTCCCGTGCCAATTTCTATTTCATTTTCTTTAAGCTCAAATCCCGGTTTGCCTGATGCTGGAACCGTGCTCGGGCTTAACGATACACCCATGGAGAAAACGTTGTCCGCTGTTTTTTGGGCTAATTCTGCTATATCTTTTAAAGATTTACCGGACTCGGCTGCAGCACCGGCAATTTTGTGTATAAAAATAGTTCCCGCTACCCCGCGGCGGTCTTCCGGGTTGGCTATCGCCACATCATCACGAATAATCACCTGCTCAACTTTGATTCCTTCGTCCTTTGCCATATCCGCTGCCATGTCAAAATTCATGACGTCACCGCTGTAGTTCTTAACGATAAGAAGCACTCCCACCCCGCCGTCTACTGCTTTTATCGCTTCATATACCTGATCCGGGGTCGGCGAGGTAAATACTTCACCGCATACTGCTGCATCAAGCAGCTTATGGCCGACATAGCCTGCATGTGCGGGTTCATGACCACTTCCACCGCCGCTCACTAATCCTACTTTTCCTTTTATTGGAGCATTACTGCGAACGATTACATTTGTTTCCGCCAGTCGTTTAATTTCGTTTGGGTGGGCAGCCACCATGCCCTCAAGCATCTCATCCAGGATATCGTCTGTCTGGTTGATTAATTTTTTCATTTCTGCACCCCTTTTCATCGTTTTGGCAGTCTTTTGTCTACCTATACCCTTTATATTCTGCTTTCATGTACATTCCCCTGCCTGGTTGATGGTTTTTCTTTATGCAGGAAAACACCGCCCTGCAGCTGATGTTTAAGCAGAGATGCTGGAGTTTTTTAAAACAATGATCGTCCAGATAATATTGAGAATCACTATAACCAGCAGACTCAACATAAAAAGAGCAATTAAGCTTATAAATACGATAGATATGCTTTCACTCTGAAAGTTTCCACCCGTTATCCAAAAGGGCACCATAGCCCCCATGAAGAATAGAAACGGAAGAATCTGCGATAGAAACGCTCGTTTAGCATGCCTTGCCACAAACACGTTCCCAAGTATCCACACAATCAAGGGCAGAAGTACAGGAGCAAAAAATATACTGATGTATGAAACGGCAGAAATAATTCGATCAGACGACATGGGACACCTCTTTTTCATTATATTTCCTATTATCCTTTTTTATGTAAAGTAAATCAAATCAAAAAAAGAAGCCTGTAGATGCAGACCTCTTTTTGATTTATGCTGTTCTTTTAACAATAAATAATACAGCACCGATTAAGATCCAAGTACCAAGAATGACCCATTCATACGGCCATATCAAAGCGGCAGGCATACCGGGAAAGTACAATAGAATGAAACCAATGCTTAAGACAATAGCAAGCCATCCTATAACCTGCGCGTTTCTAATTCGGAACGGCCGGTTACTTTTTTCTGCAAGATGATTTCCTCCTATTTTATTGACGCAGCCAGCTGATCATACAGCAGCTCCAGTCCCTTTTCAAGCTGAGCATCCGTAATTACAATTGGGGCAAGAAAGCGGATAACATTACCATACACGCCTGCTGACAAAAGCAGAAGCCCGGAAGCATTCGCTCCCTTTACAATAGAAGAAGTTCTTTCCGGATCCGGTGTAATTCCGTCTTCTTTTACGATTTCAAAAGCAGCCATCGCTCCAAGACGACGAAAGCCGCGGACGAAATGGAATTCTTCTGCCCACTCTGCCGCTGTTTTCTCTACAGCTGCTCCCATTTTTTCGGCACGTTCATTAAGCTTTTCTTCTTTAATAATGTCTATAACCGCAAGTGCTGCTTTGCAGGCGACCGGATTTCCGCAGTAAGTGCCTCCAAGCTCTCCCGGTGCTGCTGCATCCATTACTTCGCTTCGTCCGACTACTGCACTTAATGGAAAGCCGGCAGCAAGCGATTTGGAGACGGTAATCAAATCCGGCACGACGTCAAAGTGCTCAATACCAAACCATTCTCCCGTCCGGGCAAACCCGGCCTGAATCTCATCAGAGATAAACAGAATGCCATGCTCTTTGCAGCGGTCTGCTACATGCTGAACAAAGGCTTTTGGAGGAATAATAAATCCGCCTTCTCCCTGAACCGGTTCCATAACGACGCAGGCAATATTTTCAGGCGCCGCCTCGGTTTTGAAAAACAAATCAAATTCGTCTTTGCTCCACTGAATGTAAGCCTCCTCCGTCATGCCTTCCGGCTTTCTGAACATATAAGGGTAGGGCGCATGGTACACCTCGGAGGCAAACGGACCAAAACCAAGCTTGTACGGCTTTACTTTGCTTGTCATCGCCATCGTCATATTCGTACGGCCGTGAAACCCTCTCGTAAACGTAACGACTGCCTGTCGTCCCGTGGCTTTTCGTGCAATTTTCACCGCATTTTCGACCGCTTCCGCTCCACTGTTTAACAGAATTGCTTTTTTATCAAAATCTCCTGGAGTAATGTGGCATAGCGCTTCCGCCACTTCAATATAGCTGTCATACATCATTACGTTAAATCCCGGATGGGTAACCTTTTCAACCTGAGCTACGGCAGCCTCAACTACTTTTGGATGGGAATGTCCAACGTTCATCGTACCGATCGCTCCGGCAAAGTCGATATAATCGTTTCCATTAACATCTGTGAGAACTGCACCTTTTCCGGAAGCAGCCATCGCTCTGTTTCCATTTCCAACACCTTTTGGAACGTAGCGGTCTCTCTTTTCCTGCCATGTTTCTGATTGTACGTTTGTCATTCTTTTCACTCCTCATATTAAGTATTTTCACAATTGTATGTTTTATTTGGTATGCTTAATAGAACCAGTTTTAAAATAATAATGGTACCAGTTAAAGGGGATTTTCTAATGCTCTCAATACAGCTCACACGCTCTGTAAACAGTGGGCCTTTATATAAACAGATTTACGAAGCGCTTAAACAGCAGATTCTGGAAGGCATACTGGCTGAACACGATCAGCTTCCTTCCAAGCGGGAGCTCGCTGACTACCTGCACGTCAGCATGAACAGCGTCATGTCAGCCTATCAGCAGCTGATTGCAGAAGGGTATGTCTATACTAAAGAACGGCGGGGATATTTCGTCGAGGCACTTGATGCATTTATTGCTGTTCCGGATGAGGACGTTTTTCCGGAAGAATTGGTTGAAAAAAGATTTCCGGTTTATCAGTTCTCTTTTTCCCATATGAATGCGGATGCTTCATTGTTTCCATTTCGAGCCTGGCAGCACAGCGAACAGCAGGCTCTGCGCCATTATGCAGCCAGCCTGGATAACCTTGAGCACCCGCAGGGCCAGTGGCTGCTTCGGGAGGAAATAGCGAAAACTATTGGACGTACCCGGGGCGTGCGCTGCCGTCCGGAGCAGATTATATTAGGAGCAAGCACGCAATGGCTGTTTGAGCTTCTCGCGATGACCTGTGACAAACATGCGTTGTTTGCTGTAGAACACCCCGGCTACCAGCGGATCTACCAGCAGTTCCAGGCCTCCGGCCGTCCGGTCTGTCCGGTTTCTGTCGATCACAAAGGTATGAGTCCGGAGGAACTCGAGAACTCCGGGGCGTCCATCGCTGTTGTTACTCCCTCCCATCAAATGCCGACAGGACGCATTATGCCGGTTTCCAGACGTATCCAGCTTTTAAATTGGAGCTATAAAAAGGAAGGCCGCTATATCGTGGAAGATGACTACGATGCGGAATTCAAATACGAGGGCGATCCGATTCCCGCCCTGCACAGCCTCGATGATTTAAACCGGGTCATTTATGTAGGCACCTTTTCCAAATCGCTTCTTCCGGGACTCCGTCTCAGCTATATGGTGCTCCCCCCAACTCTTCTCGCCGCATATAAGGAAGAGGCTTCCCACCTCATGCAGACCTCCTCTTCGCTTATTCAGCTGGCTCTTTACGTTTTTATTAAAAATGGGGAGTACCAGAAACATATTAAACGCATGAGCAAACACTATAAAACGATACGGGCTCAGTTAATTGAAGCTCTTTACGATACATTCGGCCCGTCTATTTCGATTACCGGGGAAAAAGCCGGCCTTCATTTTTTAATGGAAATTAATACGCCCCGGGCATTGGATACTATTTTGGAAAAAGCAAAGGAGCATCGGCTCGAACTTTATGGGATGGAGCGCTTCTGGCTGAAAGAATCCACACCTGCAGACCAGCCGCCCGCTGTTATTATCGGATTTGCACGTCTGCGTTCCCAGGACGTAGCTCCGGCTGTATCTCTTCTATACAATTGCTGCTTTGACGGGGCCTGAAAGTATTTCGAGTTCAGAAATTTGTTTCTGTCTGCTGAATCCCATACAATGAGACAATAGAAAAATAAACAGCTGACAGAAATTTTTCTGAATCTATTTCCCGAAAAAGAAAGGACGATTAGTATGGATCACACTCCATTGAAAGACATACCATTTTCTATATTAAATTTATCCCCCGTTAATCAAAATCAAACGATTGCAGAATCAATGCATAACAGCCTTGATCTGGCCCAGCATGCTGAAAAATGGGGGTACAATCGAATGTGGCTGGCAGAACACCACAACATTGACGGCATTGCAAGCTCGGCTACCTCTGTTCTAATGGGATATATCGCCGGCGGCACCAGCACCCTCCGCGTCGGATCCGGAGGCATTATGCTTCCAAACCACGCACCACTGGCTATCGCTGAACAGTTCGGTACGCTGGAAACTCTTTATCCGGACCGCATTGACCTTGGCCTTGGCCGCGCGCCCGGCTCGGACCAGCTGACAGCTATGGCACTCCGCCGTAATGTAAACAGCAGCGATAACTTTCCGGCTCTTCTTGAAGAGCTGCGCAGCTATTTTGAGCCGTATGATGAATTTTCCCGTCGTGTCCGCGCAATACCGGGAGAAGGGCTCGATATCCCCGTCTGGCTGCTTGGATCAAGCACATTCAGTGCCCAGCTTGCAGGCCAGCTCGGCCTGCCGTTTGCTTTCGCCGGTCATTTTGCCCCGGCCAGTATGATGGATGCCCTGTCTGTATATAACCGGGTATTCACACCGTCCAAAGTGCTTGATAAACCGTACGCAATGGTCGGCGTGAACGTGATTGCAGCTGATACAAACGAAAAAGCGGAACACGTGGCTTCTTCTCTTTACTTGAAGTTCCTAAGCCTGATCCGCAATACGCCCGGCCGCACCCAGCCGCCTGTAGATAATATAGATGAGGTATGGAGTGAACGGGAGAAAATGGCCGTAAACGATATGTTGAAAAATACATTTGTCGGCGATAAAGAAACCGTAGCTGCCCAAATGGACGAGTTTGTTAAACGAACCGGTATCCAGGAGCTGATGATTAACAGCGAAGCCTATCATCATGAAGACAGGCTCCGTTCGTTTGAACTGATTGCCGAAGCTAAAAACCTTCCCATTTCCGCATCCCAGTCTAAATAGTAAAAAGGCCGAAGAGCTCATGCTCTTCGGCCTTTTTTATTATGCTAACGTAATTTCTACTTTTTCAATATCGTTAACTGTTTTGTCGAGCTTATGGCCTTCTATATCTATTTCTTCAAAGGGAGCATTCAGCTTTTTTCCTTTATCCAATAACGCAAACAACTCATCATATGTTCCATTCACCCTGGCTGTTTCATATACTTTTCCATCATTAAAGCAAAAACGAATCATGAAGGTATGCTCCTCTCTCTTGTTTTTTGCCGCCGCCCGGCCTGCTGCTCTTTTATTTTCTGCAGAATCACTTCATTTGTACTCCGGCTGTCCACACCGATTGATGAGACCCTTCCTTGATGATCCCACTGCGTATACACTAAAAAATCAGGAGCGGCACCGAGTGTTCGTTTTGCCTTCTTTGTCAGCTCTTTGTCTAAAATATAGTAGTGTGCAGCCAGTGTTTGTTCCGAGTACATTTTCATGATCTGCTGCCTCCCGTTCGTTTTATAGTAAAAAAAGAAAGAAGAGATGGACTCTGCTTCCTTTTTTCTGTTCTAATGATTACGCGTTTTTCCTTTTGCGGATAACTAGTGCAACGGCTCCGCCAACAAGAGCTGTCATACTTGCCCATAATGCTGTCATCCAGCCGTCATTGCCTGTGCCTCCCATGCCTGTCTGCGGCATTTCTTCCGGCATCATGTGTTCATTTCCACCAAACTGGTCCGGGTTCTGGGCAGCAATAGCGCCGCCCAGTGCTTCGCCTACACCGAACATGAACTGGTAGCCTTCACGAAAGTCAGCGGTGGATGCTGCGTAGTCTCCTGCATTGTAGTTATCGAAAGTGCTCAATACCTGGGCTTCATGAGTACGAAGCGCATCTTGTGCAGCTTCTGTTGGGAGATTTTCCTCTGTTGCTGCTCCAAGGAAAGCGCCAAAGTCCTGTGTGAACATATCGATGTGATCCAGGGCCATCGTGCGTGCTTCTTCATCGCCTTCCAGCTCAGCTGTTACGAGCTGTCCCTGCGCGTCAATATGATCAGGCTGCCACAGTTCGGCAAACTGCCCGCCTGCTTCTTCTCCGTAAATAGAAGATATAGCTGCTGTAAAGTCTGCGGTATTCTGATCTTCTGCCCATGTTACGAAATCATAGTCATCTGCCTGGTCAACTCCTTTTTCCATGCCATAGGTGGCAAGAGCAAAGTGTTCAGCCGTTAACTTATTCAGATCGGAACGAAGATCTGCGGCCGGCGTATCGACAGAAGTGTTGTTAAACTCTTCCGGCATCTGCGTCACAATAGCGCCTGACAATGCTTTGCTGATATCGAACATACGGGAAAAACCTTCTCTATAGCTTGTGTATGCAGCTTCATAATCGCCTTCTACATAGCTGTCAAACGTATTCAATACGTCCATTTCATGTGCACGGACGGCTTCTTCAGCCGCTTCCTGTGGCAGGTTATCTTCCGTTGCTCCTGCCAGGAAAGTAGAGAATTCTACAACAAACTCCTCTACTTCTTCTTCTGCATCAGCGCGGGCTTCTTCATCTCCGGATTTAGCAGCTTCAACGATGTCATCTGTATAGTCGTTGTGCCCGGTGAAAATGCGGTCAAATTCTGCCGCTCCTTCTTCTCCATAAACCGATTCAACAGCCGGCAGCATATCTTTGGAGTTTTGGTATAAAGCATCCTCTGTTTCCTGGGCATCCGGTGCTTCATCATACGTCTTCTGCATTGTTTCAACGGCAAGCACGAAGTGTTCAGATAATAAGTAATCCAGGTCGGACCTAAGATCAGAAGCTGGGGACGTTTCCATTACCGGCTCCATTTCCGCTTCTTCGTGATCTGCAGCCATGGCTGCGGTCGGTAGTAAAAAAGTTACGCTCATTGCACCTGCTAGGGTTTTTTTCAATTTCATCTTCCATCATCTCCTGGTCAATTTTTTAGTATGCCTTGCTGTTTTCTTATCAGGGTTAACGCAGACGGCTTTTATTTGGATCACTTTCTTTTATGGAAAATTTCAATTGGTTCCTGAATCCCTTCTTATTATTGGGATTTATCCCTCGTTTATTTTTATAAACTTTTTCATTTAAGAGAAAACGACTGGTGTTTATGCTAAAATGAGGAAAACTTCTTTAAGGGGGCGTTATCATGCACGAAGCTATTACAGACAAACAGTCCTTTCAGGAAACGATCGCAGCCAGCGAGCCGGTAGTGATCCATTTTTCTACAGACTGGTGTCCGGACTGCAGGCGTTTTGAAGCTTTCTTTCCTTCAGTGAAAGAAAAATTTTCAAATCTTCCTATGTATGAAGTTGATCGTGACAAACTTTCCGACATTGGCGAGGAATACGAAGTGCGTGGCATCCCGAGCCTTCTCGTATTTAAGGACGGCAGGAAAACAGCCCACCTGCACAGTGCAGATTTAAAATCTCCTGAAGATGCAGAGGAATTTCTTTCTAAGTATTTTGATTAATAGCGTTAAAAAGCTCCAGATCAAAGGCATTCTGCCTTTGATCTGGAGCTTTTTTCATTCCTGCTTTATGGTTTAAGAATCACTTTAATATTACCGTCTTCCTTTTTATCAAAAATCCGGTATGCTTCTACTGCTTCTGAAAGAGGCATTGGATGGGTAATAATATCTGTTGGATCGATCAGCTTGTTTTCCACCATTTTGTACAGACTTGGCATCATATGGATAACCGGTGCCTGGCCCATTGTTAATGCAACGTTTCGGGTAAAGAAGTCCCCGAGTGGGAAATTATTCGCTTCTGTCCCATATACCCCTGTTAATTGAACAACACCAAATTTCTTTACAGCCTGTGATGCGGTAATGATCGGACTGATAGTTCCGAACTGATTGTCTCCTTCTGAGCCAAATGTTTCATTTGGCTGAACAGTTCCATCCATGCCGACACAGTCGATAACGACATCAGCACCACCTTTAGTATTTTCATGAAGAAGCTGACCGATGTTGTCAATTTCACTGAAGTTATACGTTTCTACATGGTTCGTACGCTTGGCATGCTCCAGACGATGAGGTACCTGGTCTACGGCAATAACTCTCGTTGCACCTTTTAACCAGGCAAACTTCTGCGTCATCAAGCCGATGGGCCCACAGCCAAGAATGATGACCGTATCTCCGTATTTCACGCCGCTGTTTTCCACACTCCAAAATGCCGTAGGAATGACGTCAGATAAAAACAATACACTTTCATCACTTAACGTGCTGTTTTCCGGCACTTTAAATGAAGTGAAATCTGCATAGGGAACCCGCAGATACTCTGCCTGACCACCGGGAAAGCTGCCAAAGTCTTCTGAAAAACCAAACAGGCCGCCCATTTCCTGATGGGGGTTGGATGTATCGCACTGGCTTTCCATATCATGCGTACAGTAATGGCATTCACCGCACCCTATATTAAAAGGGATAACGACCCGGTCTCCTTTTTTCAAGGTTTTCACGTCGGGACCTACTTCTTCTACAATGCCCATTGGTTCATGGCCGATAATGTAATCTTTAGGAGCTGGAATACCCCCTTTATATAAATGAAGATCTGAACCGCAAATACCGGAGGCCGTGATTTTCACAATCATATCATCGTTTTTTTGAATTTTTGGAGCTTCCACTTCTTTTACTTCCATGTGCTCTTTCCCCTGTATCGTAACAGCTTTCATCGTATCTCTCCTCATAATAAGAATAAAATAACATTAGGCAGCAGGTGCCTTCTTTTCTGTCGAAAAGAGTATGTATAAATAGTCCTTTTCCTCTCCCTCTGCAGAAGAAAAGGCCTATTTCTTAATGCACGGCCAATACATCTTCATTTATTACGCGTTTCCCTCTTCTTTTGCCAGGCGAACGAGCACACGTGCAAGCGGACGCTTTTCTTCGTCGTCTGCTACGTTCCACATTTCATGAAGCAGCTTTTCTTCAGGGTTTTTAGGATCTTCTTTTTTATTAAGGTGTTCTGCGACACGCTCTGCGCCTTTAGCAAGCTGTTCTTCATTCAGGCCGACTTTTTCTCCCTTATGGATCTGCTTTTTCAAGTAATCCTGAAACCCCTGATAGCTGTCAAGAATATCCTGCTTTTTCTGTTCTGATGTTTGCTCCAGGCCTTCGTCTGCGTGCTTTTTTGGATCTGTCATAATAAAATTCCTCCTCTGAAATTATAAACACATAGTATTCAGTGTCTGTGGGCTCTCGTATGCTTTGTTTCGGCTGTTGTTTTCTTATCACCTCCTGTATGTACGCTGCTTGTCGAAAAGGGAGGGTAAAAAAAGCCGGAAAGAAGCTAAGTCTTCTTTCCGGCTTTACACGCGGCTCTATTGTCCGGTGATTCATATGCCTATAGGGTATTGGGTTGGATTATATATTGTTTTGGGTGTGCAATCGCAGTCAATAACTGAGGAAATTCATTGATTCGCCTTATGCTTACTTGTGTTCCCGTTATCTCTACTTTGAAACATTATCAGGTAAAGAAATCGCTTTCTTTTTACTTTTTTTGTTTAGGAGGATTTATTAAAGGAAAAGGTTTATTATTTAACTACAGGCAAAATAAGGAGGGGTTGTCCAGTGGATACACATGCTTCACTTTCTTCATCCATGAAAGATAGAACCATAGAATATGCTGGAAGAAATCTGTTATCAGGATTTCTCTTTGGACTCGGCCTTGTCGCTTTTATAGATGAAATGGTTTTTCATCAGCTTCTTCATTGGCACCATTTTTATGATTTGTCCACTACAAGTGCCGGCTTAGTTTCTGACGGTATCTTCCACGCGTTCAGCTGGCTCGCTACGGTTGGTTCTCTCTTTATGGTAGCCGACCTGCGCAGACGAGGAGCATGGTGGAGAAAGCGCTGGATTGGCGGTATCCTCGCCGGCGTCGGCCTTTTTAACTTATATGATGGCTTAATACATCATAAAGTAATGGGTATCCACCAGATCCGCTATGGCGTAGATCTACTGCCCTATGACCTGACGTGGAACATTTCAGCCGCCGTCATTCTGATTGCAGGTCTCATTATTATTTTCCAGACAAACAAAACAATTAAGCAAAAAGGCACCTCCTGATGCATGCACACCATGCCGCACTGGAATGGTGGCCGCAGATTGTTCTGGCCGCTCCCTTTGTTTTTCTTTTTGTATTGTATGGCGGCCTCTATGTTTTTTCGCTTCAAAAAGCAAAACCATGGCCTCTTTACCGGGTGGTATTATGGAATACCGGTCTCGTCTTATGTTTAACTTCCGTTATCGGGCCGCTTGCCCGGGAGGCACATTCTGATTTCACAGCCCATATGACCGGACACCTTCTGCTCGGCATGGCCGGTCCTCTGCTGCTTGTTCTTGGAGCGCCTATTACTCTGCTGCTCCGCACTCTTTCTACAGGGCAGGCAAGAAGAGTCACTGCTTTTCTAAAAAAACCTTGGATGCGCGTGCTGACCTATCCTCTCGTGCCTGCCCTACTGAATGTAGGAGGGCTTTGGCTTTTATACACCACCAGTCTCTACACGTTAATGCACGAATATATGCTGCTTCATATACTCATTCATCTGCATGTGTTTTTAGCCGGTTATTTCTTTACTGCGTCTATTATTTATATAGACCCCATGCCCCACCGGGTCAGTTTTCTCACCCGGGCTCTTGTCCTGATCGCAGCACTTGCGGGACACGGCATCTTGTCTAAGTACCTATATGCCAACCCTCCTGCCGGTGTTCCGGCAGAGCAGGCCCAGTCCGGAAGCATGCTGATGTACTATGGGGGCGACGCCGTAGATTTAGTTATTATCCTTATTCTCTGCTGCCACTGGTATAGTGCCGCACGACCGCGTTCCCTTGAAGCAAAGCAGATACCAACAGAATCATAAACAATTTTTTTGTATTTACAGCCGAAATATCGGCTGTTTTTTTATGTTTGATTTTCTATTATGGAAAAAAACCCCTTTCTTATCCTTTATGAACGATTCCTGTACTTTGGCACGGCTCTTGCAGTAGTAATAGGCAGAACTACTATTCTTTTAAGGAGGGTTTCACCTATGAAAGCAGCAGTAGTAAATGAATTTAATCAAAAGCTTGAAATTAAGGACGTTCCAATGCCGGAATTGGATTACGGAGATATTCTAGTAAAGATACATTCCTGCGGTGTATGCCACACAGACCTTCACGCAGCCCACGGTGACTGGCCTGTTAAACCTAAGCTTCCTCTTATCCCGGGGCATGAGGGGGTAGGTACTATTGAAAAGGTAGCCGAAGGCGTAAAGTCTTTAAAAGTAGGCGACCGTGTTGGTATTCCTTGGCTCTATTCAGCCTGCGGAGAATGTGAGTTCTGCCTCTCCGGAAGGGAAACCCTCTGCCACGATCAGCTGAACGCCGGGTATTCTATCGATGGAGCCTACGCGGAATACTGCAAAGCACCTTCTGCCTATGTAGCAAAAATACCTGACAATCTGGGATTCGATGAAGTAGCTCCTCTTTTCTGCGCTGGAGTAACAACGTACAAAGCACTTAAAGTATCTGAAGCCAAACCAGGTGACTGGGTTGCTATTTTTGGAATCGGGGGGCTTGGCCACGTAGCCGTTCAATATGCCAAGGCTATGTCCTTAAAAGTGGTGGCTGTGGATATCCGCGATGATAAATTAGAGCTCGCCAAACAACTTGGTGCCGATGCCGTAATTAATGGAATGAACGAAGATCCAGGCGAAGCGATTATGGAGCGTTTCAACGGGGTTCAGGCAGCGATCAGCGTAGCAGTTAATGCAAAAGCATTTGAGCAGGCCTATCGCTCGGTTAAACGGGGCGGCACCCTCGTCGTCGTAGGACTGCCTGTCGGAGAACTTCCTATTCCTATTTTTGAAACCGTATTAAACGCCGTAAACGTCCGCGGTTCGATAGTAGGTACAAGAAAAGACCTTCAGGAATGCCTGACGCTCGCTTCTGAAGGGAAAATCCGCCCGATTATTGAAACAAGATCCCTTGATGATATTAATGAAGTATTTGACTCCATGGAACATGGGGACATCAATGGAAGAATTGTTTTGAAAATACACGAATAACAATCCGTACCGAAAACCTTCAGGGCTCCTCCCTGAAGGTTTTTTATTCGTTAAGCCAGTAGCGCAGTTTTCTTGTATTGACTCCAAGACGTTCTGCCGCTTTCTGCCTGTTTCCTCTCGTCATCATCAACGTATGGTCTATTACCTGCTGCACAGCCTTTTTTTCTGACTCCCTCATTTCATCTACCATTTCTTCAAGGGAGAGATAATCATCTGCTTCCAGCTGTTTTTTCAGTCCGGTCACCCACGCACTGGAAATGGGACCAGCTTCTTCCTCTGTATCGGCCAGGATCTTTCCATTTCCATGAAATAGGATATGCTCTGCCTCAATTTGTTCGTCTGCATGGGCGGAGGCTCTCGCCAGCACGTTCACAAGCTCCCGGATATTACCCGGCCAGGCATGGTTTTGCAGCTTTCTCAATGCTTCTTGACTTATTCGTACGGTATCCGGTGCCTCTTTTAGAAGCATTGCTTCCACCAGTTCGGGAATGTCTTCTTTTCTTTCTCGTAAAGGAGGTATTGTCAGCCGGACGACTTCCAGACGATAGAGTAGATCCTCCCGAAAGTCCCCTGCTTCCACAGCTTCGTGAAGGGAACGATTTGTAGCAGCGATAATTCTTGCACTACTCTGCACAGAGCGCTCTCCTCCTACACGGAAAAACTCTTTTGATTCCAGTACGCGCAGTAGTTTCACCTGGGTGGATAAAGATGCTTCGCCTATTTCATCAAGCAGAAGCGTACCGCCTTTGGCCATTTCAAAGAAACCCTTTCGGACTTTCTGCGCGCCCGTAAAAGCACCTGCTTCATGGCCGAACAGTTCACTTTCAATCACATTCTCCGGCAGTGCCCCAAAGTTCACTCCGAGAAACGGCCTTTCCTTTCCCCCTGCTGCTTCATGAATGAAACGGGCGACTACCTCTTTTCCGCTTCCCGTTTCCCCGTCAATTAAAATTGTCAGCGGTTTAGGCGCAAACCGGGAGGCAAGGCGCACAAGCTCCTGCATCGCTTTGCTTTTCCCGATAATCAAGCCGCTTTTTTTCGCAGCCTGTTCGACAGCATTTGTATACGCAATGGTATCTTTTCGATTTACTTTTTCTTCAAGAAGCGCTATATTTTCAAACGGCTTTTCGATATAATCTTCTGCTCCCAGCTTAATCGCTTCGACGGCTGACTCAATTGTGCTGTATCCCGTCATCACAATACATCGGCAGCCGGGCTGCTGAAGCCTTATTTCCTTAAGCAGCCGGAGGCCGTTCGTATCCGGAAGCTTAATATCTATAAAAGCAATATCAAATTTTTCCCATGACAGCATAAGCTGATGAAACTCTTTTCCGTTCCGGGCCAGATAAATGGTATGTTCTTCAGCCTCCAGCAGATACGTAAAGAAATCTCCTATGTCTTTATCATCGTCCACAATTAATATATTCACGCCCGGCCCTCCTTTTGTGCTAGTTTTGGAAACCTCAGCTCAAACGTACTTCCATTTCCGCCTGTACTTGTTACAACCAGGCTGCCTCCATTTCGTTCTGCTAGGTCCCTGCTTACTGAAAGACCGAGTCCGGTGCCGCTTTGTTTTTCTTTTGTTGTGAAAAATGGCGTAAAAATCGTATCTTTTTTGTCTGTCGGAATCCCACACCCGTTATCTTCTACAAACAAGCTGACGTATTCCGGCATATGACGGGTTATCAGCGTAATATACCTTGGCTCCGCTTTCTCTGTTAACGCATCTTTTGCGTTGAGAAGCAGATTGATAATAATCTGGCCGATTTGATGGGGACTGGCTTCGACCAGCGGGATATCTTTTGAGAAACGCCGTTCAATTTGGATATGTTCCCGTTCGATTTGAAAGCCTATCAAACTCAGGACGTCTTCTACAGATTCATTCAGACAGCATTCTGTACTTTCTTCCTTTTCCTGACGGGAGAAAGAGAGCAGGTTGCGGATAATCCCCTGGCATCTTTTCCCGCCTCTTTCAATCGCGTCTGCCAGTTCCCGGGGCCTGCCATCTTCTGACAGCTGACGTTTTAAAATCTGCGTGTTTCCAATAACGGCAGTAAGAGGACTGTTCAATTCATGCGCGACCCCGGCAGCCATTTCGCCTATGGCGGCCAGCTGGCCGGAATGCTGAAGCTGCGCCTGCGTTCTGATTTTTTCCGTAATATCTTTAATGTAAATCAGCAGTCCTTTCATTTCACCCGCCTCCCCCCGGACCGGATACGTCTGGATGTCACACATGCTGCCGTTCTTTAAGCTCATTTGGTAATTTTTCATGGACTGCGTATGATAGCTTTCTTCTATCGGGCAGAACGAGTGGCCTTCCGGAAATAAGACGTCGTGGCAGCGAAGGCCGATCATACTGGCAGGCGGTTTGCCGAAAAAATGATGGGAGGCCTGATTGCAGCGGATAATCCGGTGGTCCGTATCAGCAAGCAGAAGCAGGTCTGCTACCGCTTGAAACGTTTCTTCCCATTCTTTTTTGCTTGCGGATACTTCCCGATAAAGCCTGGAATTTTCCACCATCACCGCAATATGGTCGGAAAGCTGGCGGAAAAAAGTAATATCCGAATAGTCATAAGGCATGCGTTCTGCTGTAGCAAAGGTCAGCACACCAATCGTAGATGTTTTCATCCTCAGGGGGATCACGCAGGCATGATACAGGCTATGATCAGCGAGCGTCTGCTCTTCGACAAAACGGTAGGAGCCTCCGGGTTCCCATTCATGAATGACAATAAGGCCCTGGTTGATTGCTTTCCAGTAGATCGACCGGTCATGCGGAAGGTGCAGCCCGACTTCTTCCTCCTCAACGGAAATCGGATAGATACTTTGAAGCGTCATCATATCGTCTTCAATCAAGGAGATGCTGACACGGTCGATCGGATATAGTTCATAAATGGTTTCTAAAATATGCTGAAGGGATCTTTCCATCGTTCCTGTCAGCTGAAAGCCTTTTGCTACTTCATTAAGTATTTCAAGCTTTTGATTTTTCTTCTCCAGCTCACCAATTGTTTTTTTTAAATCGGTATAGTAGCTTTTTTTCGAAGCTTTAACCCCTGTCAGTTTCTCAATAACACTTTCCTTTTCTGTAAACATAGAGCTCCCCCTTTACTCATAAGCTTTTTGGAACAAGGCTTCTATATCCTGCAGTGTCACATCTCTTGGATTGGTTACCATGCATGCATCTTCAAGAGCGGTAAGAGCCATCTTATTAAAGTCAGGGTTATTCAGACCGACTTCTTTCAATGTTTTGGGAGCACCAATGTCATCGGCAAGCGAGCGCAGGGCCCGAATCCCAAAGCGTCCTTTTTCCATCTTTTCATCGGTGCAGGCCGCCGCTCCCAGAATGTCTCCTATCTCTGCAAAGCGGGAAGGAGAAGCAATCAGGTTAAATTCCATCACGTGCGGAAGCAGAATACTGTTAATTTCTCCATGAGGCAGCTCATAGCGTCCTCCAATTGCATGGGACATCGCATGAACCGCTCCCAGGATGGCATTGGAGAAAGCAAGCCCCGCCTGCAGACTGGCCATGGCCATGGAACGCTTGGCTTCCAGGTTGGTATGAGATGCTGTAGAAGGCCGCAGGTTAGCCGCGGCCAGCTTAAGTGCATTTAGAGCGTGTACATCGGTAAGAGGGGTCGCCGCCACGCTGACATACGCTTCAATCGCGTGGGAGATAGCGTCCAATCCGGTTGCTGCTGTCAGCAGATGGTCTTTAGTCATTAATACAAAAGGATCGACGATAGCAATATCAGGAACGAGGGATTTGGAGACAATGGTCATTTTCTTTTTTCGTTTAGGATCAATAATAATCGAAAATTGCGACACTTCGGACCCTGACCCCGCAGTGGTCGGCACCATTATCGTCGGCGGCAGCGGACTGTGTATATGGTCCACTCCCTCGTAGTCTTCGATACTCCCTCCGTTGCTTACGATAATAGCCACCGCTTTCGCTACATCCAAAGCACTTCCGCCCCCAACCCCGAGTACGGCATCGCACTTCTCTTCTCTATATAAGGCTGCGCCTTTCTCTACCTGCTGCGAATCCGGATTGGTTGTTACTTCTTCGTACAAGGTATGAGCAAGTCCTGTTTCTTCTATTTTCTCCACAGCCTGATCCGTCCATCCGGCAGCTTTCACACCGGGATCGCTGACGACAAGAATACGCTGAGCCCCCAACCGCAGAAAACTCTCTCCAATTTGATGAATAGCATGATCTCCAAAAATGATTTCCGGTGCCATAAATTTCGTAATCATCGGTTCACCTCATCTGCTTTTATGAATGCGCTTTTATATGTAGTATACCACCGGTTTTGGATTTCTATTCTTTCCTGTTCAAAACAAAAAGAACCTCCCGTCTAAAGGAGGCTCTTACATCATTAAGAAGAAACCGGTTCTGCCCTCCAACGTTTCGCTTTCCATGTGAAATAAATGATGGATGCCATATGGAAAATAAGGAAAATTTCTGTTAGTACAAGCAGTTCCGTTGTTACGGGTCCGCCAAGAAAAAGGGCTTCCCTATAGTCGGACACCGCGTAGGCCATCGGAAGAAACGGACTGATATGACGGAAGAAATCGGTAATCTTTTCAAAAGAAGCTTCCCCGGAAACCTTCGGAAGAGAAGCCGAGATTTGAGAAGCTAAAGAACCGCTTTTCATTCGTAAACGTCCAGTCCAGCTCATCGTTTTCTTTTAAATTATCTATCGTTTCCCGGCCAATGCTTAATGTTTCTCCCTCATAGTCTGCAGGCCTGTCTTCGTTGGCAACAGCAACAGGCAGCTGATCCGCATTTCCGAACGGATCCCAGGCTCCCCGTAAAAAAACACCGGCATAAATAAGAGGGATAAGAATAACAGCAAACACCACTATCCGTATTTTCCGATCATGCAGTAAATGGTGCCATTCCGCATTTATCATCTTCACTCGGCATCGTCTCCTAATTGCACTTTCCGGCGCAGTGCCTGGATGTCCTCGTGAGCCGGCTTTTGGTTCCAGTCAATAGTTCTGAATTGGTCTATTCCAATAATTTGTTTAAGCACATCTGCGACCGTTACTTTTTTTAAAGTCGAAAAATAATTCTCCTGCGCTTCGGCGAAAATGTCGTTTAACAAGGCTTCCCCTTCCGGAGCTACTTCTGAGTCCGGAAATGCCAGGGGAATCAATCCATTCAATTCTATAAAAGGCGTATCCTCTTCAATGGCTACAAACACATCATAGATCGTTATGTCACTCGGCGGTCTTGTCAACCGAATTCCTCCCTGATTTCCCGGTACGGAAACAATCAACTCGTGCACTACCAGTTTTCTTAACATCTTTTTCAAGTAAGACGATGATACTTTCAGCTTGGAACTGATCACCTCACTGCTGACTAATTTATGTTCTTCCTGTGTAGAAATCATTGCCAGAATACAAGCAGCCTGTTCTACTCCCGTTTTCATTTTCACAGCACTCATCCTTTTTTATTATTGTGGATATATTATATCCATTATGGATAATATTTGTCTACAAAAATAACAAAAAACTTCTTAGATTAAGGAAGAAAACAGAGGGACACCCCTGCGGACAGCAACCCCTGTACAGACTTTTGTATAAAATACGTATATTCCGCCTTTTTCTACAGCCTGTCCTGTTTTTTCTCATAAATCCTTTTCATAGAAAAAAAAGCCGGAAAGTGATATATTCAATTCCATATGCCGATAATTCATTTTATTATCAGGCACCAGCAGTGAAGGGAGTTACCGCACGTGCCAAATGAATATAATTTACATTCTTCAGATTTCACTTCGTTGAAGTCTGTGTCGCAGAAAATATTCAGTATTATAAGTGAGCGTTTAAATGTAAACACCGCTTATGTTGCCCTGCGAGGCGATAAAAGCATGACCGCTATCAGCTCCTACAACGCAAAAGATCTTATCGTACCGGAAGGGTATTCGCTGGATCATTCAGATACCTACTGTCAAATGATTTTATCAGAAAAAAACCACTCTTTTTTTACAAACAATGTGAACGAAGAAGATGTAATGAAACATTTAAAAATAACGGATGAATTTAAAGTGAAAGGTTTTCTGGGTGTGACGCTTTTTGATTTGGAAGGTAATGTATTCGGCACTCTTTGTGTGATGGACAGAGAAAAAAACAACTTCACCGATAAAGATGTTGCTTACTTAAAATCAATGGCAGAGATTCTTTCCCATATTATTGAATTGGACCGAACCAAATTTAATATGGGATTCTTAAATGTACCTATCATTCCGATCACGAAAGGTGTTTCCATCCTTAGTATTCAAGGTATTGTAGATGAACACCGGGCAGACAAAATCACCCAGTCCGTTTTAAACTACGGTGCTTCTCATCATATTAACTATTTTATTATTGATTTATCCGGGTTAATTATATTGGACGGTGTTTTCCCCCGGGTATTGATCGACCTCGTTAAATCGCTTAAATTGATGGGGATTGAAGCGATTCTTACCGGTATTTCACCCGAGTTTGCCCAAAATCAGGCTGGAGCCGTATCGCTGCTGCAGTTAAATATTAAAATTGTGCACAGTCTGGAAACAGCTCTAAAGCACATAGGGTTTACTCTTTCTGAACACAAATAAAGCCGGGGCGGCAAATGCCCCGGCTTTTTATTTTGAAAATAGATCAGCTGTAAATGCCTGAATGTACCCATGCATGACGTCCGGCTGTTCTTCCGGAACATAGTGCCCGCAGTTTTTTACTTCTTCCGCCATCACAATCGAAGACGCTTTCTGCTTCCAAATGTCCACCACCGGCTGGCCCGCTAAATTTCCAGTGTCTCCCCAAAGCAGCATGACCGGCACTTCCACCTTTACTTCGTTCTTTTGTTTCTCTCGATACCTGGGTAGATCTACTTGATAAGAGGCCCGGTAATCATTTAATGCGGCCTGCACAGATCCTTTTTTCTGCCATGTGCGGAGATACTCTTCCCACGCCCCGTCCGCTTTAAAAGCATCCATTAACCGGGGAGAGCGTTTGAAGAAAAACTCTAAATACGTTTCTTCTTTGCCTTCAATTAGAGTCTCCGGTACATCCGGCACCACTTGGAATATCCAATGCCAGTATTTCTCTGCCGCTTCACCAGCTGTAAGGTTGTCATAAATATATTCGAGCGGCAGAATATCGATCAGGCCGGCGCCGGCAAGCTTTTCCGGGTAGTCCAGAGCATACCTTCTGGTAACACGCGCTCCCCGGTCATGACCGATCATCGCGACATTTTCAAGTCCCAGCAGCTGCACCAGTCCGTGTACATCCGCCGCCATCTGCTCGTTGTCATACGAGTGGAGTCCTTCCGGCCTGCTTGAATCCCCGTACCCTCGTAAATCCATAGCCAGTACATAATGATCCGCCGCCAGCTTCGGAATAAGATCCCTCCATATCAGCCAGCTCTGCGGAAATCCGTGAAGCAGCAGCACAGGGGAGGCCGTATTGGTACCAGCCTGCACATAATGAACCGTTATCCCATTTACTTCTGCATATTGATGATCCCATTCTTCTGCTGTGTATTTTTTCTGCCGTGACATAGTGGGCCTCCTTATTGTTTTTCTATTAGGTCGGGAGTGTTATTTTTAGGGCTGTTTACTGCACGGCTTACCGGATATGCGTTCATTTGGTTACTGTCGTAAGGCTCGAGCATTGCTTTTGCTTCTTCTTTCGACGTATCGGGATGCAACCACGCTTCTCTCCGGCTCTTCGGGATAATTACCGGCATCCGGTGGTGAAGGTCTTTCATTAAATCGTTTGCTTCTGTCGTAATAATGGTGCAGGAAGTAATCGTTTCTTCTTCCCCTTCCCACCTGTCCCAGAGTCCGGCGAACGTAAAAATACTTTCATCGTTTACCGTAATACGATACGGCTGCTTTTCTTTTCCTTCTTTTTTCCATTCGTAAAAACTGTCAGCTATCACCAGGCAGCGTCTCCGCTCCAGCAGTTTTTTAAAAGAAGGCTTTTCGTCTACTGTTTCCGCTCTGGCGTTAATCATTTTATGACCGATAGAAGGATCGCGGGACCAGGATGGTACAAGACCCCACTTCAAAAAACCAGCCTTCGTTTGATCATGGCTCGAAGCAATGGTCAAAACAAGCTGAGTGGGAGCCACATTGTAATTTGGCGGGATTTCAGGAATAGCCGTCCCTGTTTCCTGTTCAATGTCTATGGAAGATGAATATAACGTAAATCTGCCGCACAATGCTATCACCTCTTTTTTTGCTTCTATACCCTATTTTTTACAAGCATATCCCCGTTCAGCGGTTAAAATTTTCCAAAAAAGGTTATGGGAAAGAAAAGAGACGTATAAAAGGGGGGCTTTTCATGTGGTGGATGGAATTTCATCATGATGGGCCGGGGTTCGATTCGTTCGGTCCTGCTCATCTTTTCGTATTTGCGTTTGTTATTTTAAGCTGTATGATCCTTCTGGTCTGGCGGCGGCCGCTTCGCCAATCGCAGGCCTTTCAGAAAACTTTCTGCTGGAGTGCTGTTGCGTTTCTTCTGCTGGCAGAAATATGGCTGCACACCTGGTATGCAATAGAAGGGGTCTGGGACGTTCGATTTGCTCTACCTTTAAAGCTAAGCAGCTTTGCCTGGATGGCAGTTGTTGCCATGCTCTTGACAAAAGGCCCTTCCTTTTGGACGGCGTTTGCTTTTTATGCCGGCACAACGAGTGCCTTTCTGACATTGATTTTTCCGGATATCGATAACTACGGCTTCCCTCACCTGCGCTTTCTGCATTTTTTTATAACACATGGTCTTTTGATTATAGCGGTATTTTATAAGCTTATTATTGAAAGAACCCCTGTAACCTTTCGTTCTCTTTTTCCTGTCTGGCTTGTAATGAATGGACTGGCGGCCATTGTATTTTCCGTAAACACCCTGACGGGTGGAAATTATATGTATTTAATGGAAAAGCCGCCTTCCCCGACGCCGTTTGACTGGCTCGGAGAATGGCCTTACTACCTCATTACGCTTCAGCCTCTCGCAGTCGGGCTTTTCATGCTGATGTACGCGTTTTACCACTATGCTGTGAAGCGCTGGCAGTAGAGCGTTATTAGGAAAAAACTGCCATGCTGGCAGCAATTCCTACCAGAATCACCAAGATAGGCAGAATAATAATATAGAGCACCAGCATATTGGACGTGCTTTTGCCGGAATCGTACTTTTTGTCTTCTTCGTCCGTTATTTTTGTTAAACCCAGCGTAATCGCAGTAGCAGCAATTCCGATAAGAATTATCAATATAATCGCAATATTCATCGTACTCTCCTCTCCCTGTCTACTGGGATCTCTTCAACCTTTTTCGCTGTTGTCTTCTATAAGTCCTGCCCGGAAAACCTTTTAGTTGCCGGGCAGATTTATGATAAGATTAATTTACAATTTATTCTATAAATAGAAAAATGTTTTTAAACAGACTCTCTTTTTTATTATACCATCCGTTTGAACGAAGGAGCCGCGCTATGCCTATTGGTCCATTTATTTTATTTCATGCAGTCATTTTTCTATTCGCTTTTTTTGTTTCGTTTGCTGCCTCCTCCCGGTTCAAAAAGCGGTACATAATTATTCCTTTCTTTCTGTTCTTTTTGTTGTTTCAAGGTATTCCCGCGGCTATTGCCGCCCTGGCCGCTTCTTATTCAGGCTGCCGGGCCGGCCGGCGAAGACTTGAGCAGTCCCGGTAATTTCTCTACAGCGAGGTGTATCGAATGAAAAGAAGATTTGATCCGTCTAAGTGGCAGCTGAGATTTGGTGGTCTTTTTCTTATTGTGATCTATCTGGGAACAGCTTCTGTCATAGAGTATATCGTCGATGATCCGGTTACGGGAGTGGCTTATGGATACATCGGCGGATTGATTCCCTTAGTCGGGATCTCTATTTATGCAGACACCCGCTTGAAGAAAACGACTGAAAAATCATTATCCCAGGCGGATAAAGATTTTGATCTGAAGCCGGATATGCTGGCTGCCATTTTAGTTTATGCAGGAGCTTTTTTCTTTGTTTACTACTATTTTGATTTCCCTTTAAGGGATGTAACCATCCAAGCTTCCCTGTTCGCCGGCGGCACTGTCCTTTCCTTTGTTTTTTATATTATCCGGATGAAAGGAAAAGGGTATCAGCTCGAAGACGGACACTGGGTTAATAGAGAAAAAGATACCGATCACGATCAGGCTTGTTAAAAACCTTTAACCTTTTAACTGTATATAATAATATACCAAAAGAATTGATATTATTTTTGCATTCCATCATAGTAAAAGAAGACAGAAACTGTCTAAGCTGTTCCAACTACTACGGCCAGGAGGTATGACCATTGACGCTCGTTATTGACAATGTCACGAAACGATTCGGCTCTCATCAAGCAGTAGATGGGGTGTCGTTATCTGTAGAAAAAGGCAGCATGTTTGGCATGCTTGGAGCGAATGGAGCCGGCAAAACCACTACGTTCCGCATGATTCTCGGACTGCTTGATCCCACTTCAGGCTCCGTGACCTGGGACGGCCGCCCTCTCTCCTATAAGCGCACCAGTTTAATTGGATATCTGCCGGAAGAAAGAGGCCTTTATCCCAAGCTGACAGTAAAAGAACAGATTATTTACTTAATGCGTCTGAAAGGGATGAAAAAAACCAGTATCATTCCCGCCCTTCAAGAATGGCTCGAAACGTTTCAAGTACCAGAGTATGAGAACAAAAAAATTGAAGAATTATCCAAAGGAAACCAGCAGAAAATCCAGTTTATTGCAGCTGTCCTACATAAACCCGAGCTTTTGATTTTAGATGAACCCTTCAGCGGGCTCGATCCCGTAAACACCGATATGCTGAAGCAGGCTGTGCAGCATATCCAGCAGCAAGGCACGACTATTGTTTTTTCCAGCCATCAAATGAAAAACGTAGAAGAAATGTGTGAAGACTTGATTATGCTAAAGCGCGGAAAAGCCGTACTGCAAGGAAACCTGCGGGACATAAAGCGTTCCTACGGCGTGAAAAATATATCGGTGCAGGCGGACTACGACCTGGCTTTTCTTCATGAGGTTCCCGGCGTGCTGGACCTGCAGCAGCATAAAGACGGTGCCGTGCTGCGGGTCCAGGATGAGACCATTGCAGAACCTGTCTTTCAGCGCATTGCTGAAAAAGGATTCGTGCGTAAATTCGAAGTCGAACAGCCCAGCCTGCACGATATCTTTATTGATAAGGCAGGTGTAGAAAACGATGAATAATTTCTGGATTACCGTTGCCCATACGATGACAAAACGCGTACGCTCCAAATCCTTTTTCTGGTCGAGCCTTGTTACCATTGTGCTTGTTATAGGATTAATGAACGCTGCCGGCATATTGTCCTCTTTTTCCGATGACGAGGCCGGAGAACGGTCGAACATAGCGGTTATTGATAATACATCAGAAGAGGAAGAAATGGGAGCAGCTCTCGCTTCCTATGAAGAAAGCTCTTTTGCCTATGAAAATTATTCCGGTACAGAAGAAGAGGCCATGGCTTCAGCAGAAGAGGAAGAATATGCTTTTGTACTGACTCTGGAAGGAGAACCGTCTGAACTGAACGCCGTCTTATACGGAAGCGAAAGCGATTTTCAGGATGGCCAGGTCATTAACCAGGATGTACAGCGCATTAAAGAAGGGTTTGTTACAAACGAGCTGAACCTTGACGGGCAGCAGCTCGCCACCATCTACGAGCCGGTATCGTTTTCCGAGCAGCCTCTCACTGAAGGCGCGGAAGTGCAGACCGAAGAAGCTCATAATCAAGCCTATTGGATGGTGTATGCCCTTGTCTTTGCAATTTACCTGCTCGTTATTATGTTTGGATCGATGATCGCAACGGAAGTAGCTACTGAAAAATCCTCCAGGGTGATGGAATTAATTGTTTCCAGCGTTAACCCTATTACACAGATGTTTGGAAAGCTTGTCGGTATCGGTATTGTCGGTTTGTTGAATATAGCCGTACTGGCTGTCGCCGCGCTTATCGGAGATGCCATCAGCGGTGATAACATTCTGGAAGGCTTATTCAGTGAAGCCATTGAAGTATCCCTGCTTTTATACGCTTTGCTTTTCATTGTACTCGGCTATTTCCTCTATGGCGGTATCGCCGCTATGCTGGGAGCGCTTGTCAGTCGGGCAGAAGAAGTAAATCAGGCGATCCAGCCGCTCATCTACGTAGCTATGGTTGCATTTTTTATAGCCATTTTCGGCTTGAATGCTCCGGATGCAACGATCATTCAAATTCTATCGTATATTCCCTTTTTCACGCCACAGCTGCTTTTCTTAAGAATCGGTATGACTACGGTTCCGACATGGGAAATCATCTTGATCATTACCATTCTTACCGCCAGTGCTTTTTTTATCAACATGCTGGCTGCCAGAATATACAAAGGCGGCGTGCTGATGTACGGCAGGTTCTCTATTAAAAATGGCATGAAGCAGGCATTTACTATTTCTAAAAAAGAAAAATAACATAAAAAAAACCGGAAGCGTTTTTTCTCCCGGTTTTTTTGCTATATCTCATCTTTTAAATTTCCATTTATTGTATAAAAAATGATGGAAATTTACAGTCTTTCTTTATTTTCCCACACTATCATCGTTGAAGGCATTGGCCTTTCATTTCCTCTAGGCACGTTTTTCTTTCCAGCGCTGCAGCCGTCCCCGATTGTAACGTTGAATCATAATAAAGGGCAGATTAAAGCAGAACGCGTAAACAATCATAATCCAGCCGACCCATGGTTCATTAAACAAGAAAAAAAGAGGAGCCGGAAGGATCTGCAGCCAATGTGAAAGCTCGGAGCGGTTTGCTTCCGTATGAAATGCTGCAACGTCTTCCGCCTTTCGCAGACGCAGCGTACTTTTGGGAATACCAAGCTTTGTCCAGGTGCTGGCTTCCGGGAGACGGTGCTTCCATTTCTTTATTTTAAGCGCATCGTATACCCGCCCATTATTTTCCCATTTTCGAATTTTATACAGCCATGGAAAAGAAGCTATGACAGAGGGAGGGAGAAAATACACGGCAGTTCCAATGCTTAAATGAATACAAAGCCATGCCGCTGCATTTATCCAAATCATTTTAATGCCCCCTCTCCTTACTTTCCTGCAATGTTACGGCCTTTCCATGTTGCTTTTTTAAAGAAAAACGTTTTTAGCAGCGAGTAGATGAATATCATTACAAAAAACAAAAAGTATACCGGAAACAGCAGGGCATCGAACCACTGAAAGTTCCCAATATCCCGAAGCGTTCTGTAGAGCCACAGCGCAATGGCCAAATAGGCCGCCAGACTCCACCATCCAGCTTCAGGACTGTTCACGAAAAAAGAAACGACGGCTGTAATCCATATTACATTTGCTGCAGTCAGCCATGGGGAAGCCGTTTTTGCTCCAGAAGCAAAGCTTTTCGACCAGCCTTGAATCACATCCCCAAGCTTTGCTTCATACATTCTCATATTCAATACACCTCTGCCGCTGAAAGCTCGGGTTTCTATTCCCTGCAGCTGTGCTTTTCGGGCAAAGGCTAAATGTTCTACAATTTCTTTTTTGATGCACTCATGTCCGCCCATTTCCCAATAGATATCCCGATTTATTAAGAGACACGGCCCAAAGCCGCCCTGGGCTTTGCTCTGTTTCGCAAAAATATGGGTTATTCCAGAAGAGGCAAACACGACCAGGTGAAAGACGGCCGACAGCTTTTCCCAAAAAGAATACATAAAATGAAAAGGATGCACCGTGACAAAAGAAGCGGCTTCCGATTGTTCTAAGTATCGAATCATTCGATCCGGGCCGTCTGCTGAAAACCACGTGTCCGCATCTAAAAAACAGAAAGTGTCTCCTTTTGCCTGCCGGGCTCCCTGGAAACAAGCCCAGGACTTGCCCATCCATCCTTCAGGAAGAGGAGGAGTACTGATTACTTTCACCCCGAAAGAGGCCGCGGTCTCTTTTGTTCCATCACTGGAATCATCATCAACGACGATGATTTCGCGCTTTTCATTAGAAACAGCTGAAAGAGACGGCAGCAGCCGTTTCAGGTTTTGTTCTTCATCACGTGCTGGAATAATAACCGAATAAGTTCCAGTGTCTTTTTTCGGTACGATAGGAAAAGAGACCCTCTGCCAAAAAAGCAGAAGGGTCACCAGTACTGCTGTTACAAGAAACCACATGATTATTCACCTCAGGATTTTACAGCTTTTTTGGGACTTCCATGCTTTTCCAGGATAGCATTGGCTGCCATGTGGCCGGAAAGGGTTACCATCGGTACACCGCCTCCTGGATGTGTTGCACCTCCGACAAAATAAAGATTATCTACTACGCTGCTTCTCGTGTCCATCTTAAATCCACCGTTCAGCTTGCGGTCTGTTACCACTCCGTAAATAGATCCCCCATTAGAGCCGTAGAGAGATTCAATATCGTTTGGTGTAAACGTGTGCTCATACTCAATCCGATCGCGAAGACCGGTCATTCCCATACGTTCAAGCTTGGAAAGGACAATATCGCGGTAGCCGGCCAGGTTTTTGTTCCAGTCTTCTCCTTTTTGCAGCGCCGGCACATGTGTCAGTACAAACATATTTTCTTTGCCGGCAGGCGCCTGCGAAGAATCACTTTTTGAAGAAATTCCGACATATACTGTAGGATCGTCGGCCGGTTTCTTTTCTTTAAAAATCTGGTGAAACTCTTTTTCAGGATCTTCAGAGAAAAAGAAGTTATGGTGGGATAACTTATCGTAGTTACTGTCCACTCCAAGCAGGAGCACGAGGCCGGATACTGTAGGCTCAAATTTTTTGCGGTCGGCCAGAGCTTTTTTACGGAGCTTTTTGCTCTCCATCAAATGCTCATAAAAAGGAATCACTTCCAAATTCGATACAACAAGATCCGGAGTAAGCACATCACCGCCCGCTAAATGGACTTCTTTTACCTGTTTCTTTTTAGTTACTACTTTCTCTACTTCCGTGTTCAGGCGAATATCCACGCCCTGCTCCTCGAGCACGCTTTCCATAGCCTCTGCTATCTTATACATGCCTCCCTGTACATAAAAAACACCAACGCCCAGCTGGACATGGGTCATCTGGGACAACATGGCAGGAGCCTCATAAGGCGAAGAGCCGATATACATAATGAGGAAATTAAACAACTGCTGCAGGTGCTTATCCTTAAAAAACCGTTCCGTCGTCTGGTTTAGGGAATGAAACGGATCCATAGCCCACATCTCTTTCAGGGAATGGTTGGCCCGGAGATCCGACACGCCTGAAATACTATCCCGGTAAAAAGACTTCATGCTCAAATCATACATTTTATTGCAGTAATCCAGGTACTCAAAAAAGCGGGAGGCATCATCTTTTGATACCTTTTTTAATTCTTCCAGCATTTTAGGAAGGTCGCTCGTTAAGTCAATTTTCGTGCCGTCTTCAAAAAAGGTTCTCCAGCCTGGTTCAATGCGCTGTATATCTAAATAGTCGTGCACGTCTTTACCAACGGATTCAAACAATTCTTCCAGCACCCAGGGAAGCGTCAAAATAGACGGGCCGGTATCAAAAATATACCCTTTTCCCACCCGTTGATTGAGTTTGCCGCCAAGGCGTTCTCCTTTTTCAATAATCGTTACATTATACTCTTCTCCGGCTAAACGGATCGCAGATGCCATACCTGCCAGTCCTCCGCCGATAACAGTTACGTGTTCGGACATGATTGCAGACTCCTTTATAATAAAATTGTGTGTATTCCTTAAATAAAAAGGAAGCGGTAACAGACTTTTTTCCTTTCTCTAATATACCCGTTTCACCTGGAAATTACTCTCTATAGCCCTTGCTTCGATTATATTTCAGCGGAGAAGGGTATAAGTAAAAAAAGAAATGAGGACTCCTTATGCTGAAATTAATTGCTGCAAACATACTACGCGTCCTTCCTGATAAAGACGCAGGCAGATCCATGGTGGATCTGGAAGCCGTCCAAAAGGTACAGGACATTTCACTCGAAACAGACAGTCACCCGCTGCGTCTCACCTGCTATTATCCTTTAACATCCACAAATGAACCGCTGCCCGTATATATCAACCTGCACGGCGGAGCTTTTATTATGAATAACAAAGACATGGACGATCCATACTGCCGGTATATAGCTAACCAGGCCCGCTCTGTGGTCGTTAACGTTAACTACAGCAAGGCCCCTGAAACACCTTTTCCAGGAGCTCTTGAAGAATGTTATCAAGTAATCCAATGGCTGCGCAGCAACGGTCGTACCCTGGGAATCAATACAGATAACATAGCAGTCGGCGGCCAGAGCTCCGGCGGCAACCTGGCAGCAGCTGTCTGTCTGCTGCTTAAACAGCGCAGGGAAAAACAGCCGTTGCTGCAGGTTCTTTCTGTACCGATGCTGGACTTCATTACTCCCCATGCTGATAAGCCCGAGCCGGATCCACTGCGGGCAAAGTACCCGCAGGCCGCCGGATTTTTAAATGCCTGCTATGTACCGACAATCGAACAAGCCTCCCACCCGCTGGCCTCCCCTGTGCTTGCAGCAGACGTAAGCGGAGTGGCTCCGGCATTAATCATTGCCGGTGAACACGATGCCTTCCGCCCTGAAATAGAACGTTATTCTAACAAACTGACAGAAGCACAGGTTCCGGTCCGTTATGAATTATTTAAAGACTGCGGTCATACATTTATGAACACCGGTCCTAAAAAAGAAGCTCTTGCAGCATGGAACATCGTTGCAGCAGAACTGCGGCGGGCTTTATATTCCTCACCTCCGCTCTAAGCTTCCAAAAAGGCAGGCCAAAACAAAGATCCGCTGCAATTGCAGCAGATCTTTGTTTAGTAATGGATTTAAATTAACTCATTTTTGCGCAGCTCCTGTTCCGCCAGTAAGGGCAGCAGATTATCAAAAACATGGGTATCATCATCGTATACAGAATAGCCTCCTGCATATTGATCACTATTTCTGCTGTTCTGGTGGACTTTTAAACGATCAAATATATCCACTGCCAGCTCTTCTTCGTTTTCGGCCAGGCAGTACATTACAAGAATCCCATAAATAGCAGGGGATTCATAATCCACATTTTCTTCTTTTGTTTCTATATCATATTGACCGAATACCATTCCATGATCATCCATTTCTTTACGTATGAATTCAAGAAATTCATCGGTTCGGTTTCCGCTTTGCGCTTTATATAAAGCTACGAGGGATTGATCAACAATATTAACACTTTCGTCGTATTCGTACTCTTCTTCTTCCACATTGTAGCCTTTTGGAAAAAACTCATTTCGCAAGGGTGCATCTTGTAATATTCTTTCCATGTTTTCATAAATCTGCTCCTCCAGCAATCCTTCGTCTCTCATTCGAGTGAGTGCCTCCATATGAATATAGGAGAGCGTAATTACATCGCTGGCATATTCATCGTTCGTTTCATAAAAATCGGTCAACACATTTTGATTTACATTATTGTCGGTCGTAAAGGCAGCAATACTTCGGGCTGTTTCCTCATATTCCGGCCTTTCCCACTTCTCAAATCCTTTGTAAAGCACTTCCACAAGCCTGATATCATCTACCAAAGCATTCGTTGTTTCCAGTCTGTCGCCGTTTTCTTGAATTTTCCAGTTAACAAATCCGTTTCTTTCTAGAAAATATGTGTCCAGCTGTTCAAATCCTTTCTGAAACAGCTCTTCATCATTTTCTTCAACGGCAAAATCCATCCATAAGCCGAGTGTTTCCGATAATGACTCTCTTCCCTTTACCTCATCCGAATCTTCTACATCCCCGTCCTGCATATAAGTGGCCACGGTCCCATTATCATTTACCATCCAAGTTTGAATGAAACCGGAAACGGGGTACTTATCGTCCACCACCCTTTCTGAAGAAGGCGAAGGGGAGGTGGACGACGAGGACGACGAGGAAGAATATAAATAAATGCCTGTTCCTATTAAGGCTGCAACAATTAGAATGATCACCAGCATCTTCAACCACTCCCCACTCCTTTAAATGATAGACTCTGACTTATGCTCAAGATTGAGGGCGGCTGCCTTCCAGTTTTGGATATGTTGTAAAATAGCCTGAGCGCTCTCTCCATTTCCGAATGGATTTTTTATTTGGCTCATGTCGTGATACGCCTGCTCATCATTAAGGAGCCTGGAAGCTTCTGTATATATCATCTCTTCCGACGTTCCTACCAGCTTTAACGTTCCGGCTTCCACACCTTCCGGCCGCTCTGTCGTATTACGCGCGACAAGTACCGGTTTGCCTAAAGCAGGGGCCTCTTCCTGGATCCCGCCTGAATCGGTAATAACCAAATAGGAATGCTTCATTACGTGAACAAAGTTTTCATAATCCAAAGGTTCAATAAGATGAACCCTCGATGTATCTTCTATTGTCTCTGTTACTTTTTTTCGGATAACCGGGTTTTTATGAACCGGAAATACGATTTGGATATCATCATTTTCTTTAACCAGTCGATTTACCGCTTTATAGACGTGCTGCATTTCTTCCAGATTTTCTCTGCGGTGTGTCGTCAGCAGAATGGTTTTTTTGCCTGAAAGGAATATAGGCTCGAGGTGCTCTGGAAAAGCATATGGTTTATCGGCGACCGTCAGTAAAGCATCAATCACGGTATTGCCGACAACAGCAATTTTTTCATTTTCAACATTTTCCTGAAGTAAATTTTCTCTGTTAGCAGCCGTTGCGGAAAAATGATAGTCTGCAATTCGTCCCACCAGCTGGCGGTTGGCCTCTTCCGGAAATGGCGACTTCATATTATTTGTCCGCAGCCCGGCTTCCACATGAGCGACCGGCACCTGCTTCAGAAATGAAGCGTAGGCACCTATAAACGTCGTTGTTGTATCGCCATGGACGAGCACCAGGTCTGGTTTCTCCTGCTCTATAATAGGCGACAGTCCTAGAAATATCCGGCTTGTCAGCTCTTCCAGAGACTGTCCCTTCTGCATAATATTTAAGTCATAGTCCGGAAGAATATGAAACAGCTCCAGCACCTGGTCCAGCATCTCCCTGTGCTGAGCTGTATTAACAAATATACTTTCAAATTGGTCGCTCTGATTTAATGCCTGAATGACCGGAGCCATCTTGATTCCTTCCGGCCGTGTACCTAGAATTGTCATGACTTTTATCATATTATCCGCTCCTCTGTTTCGTTGTATTTTCTTCCGTCCCCTGCTTGAAACGCTGCGTTTTATACCATTTCACTTCCTGCTTGAAGACCACTCTGCGGATTTCGAGCACCGTCGCATAAGCAACTAACGCCACCCAAAGCTGTGAATAAGTGAAATACATCAGCACCACCACCAGAGTATTCTTAGCTGTCAGCTGCTTTTTTTCCATACTCAGGGCGATCAACGCCTCCGTTACAAAAAGCAGAAAGCCGGTAATAAGCAGTGCGATAGAGATAGGGCCGATACTCAGCTCCAAATCAAAAATCAGGTTCGATACGAAAATAGCGTGCGATAAAATGATCCCGGAGAAGAAAAGAATATAGGTAAACAAAAAGTAAAAAAGGTCGAATCTAACAGTTTTGTTTTTCATTGGGGAGAACAAGTATTTAAAAATGACGTATTCATTGCCCCGCGCCCATCGGGTACGCTGTTTCCACCATACTTTAAGAGTCTCAGGCTCCTGCTCCCATGTAATAGCAGAAGGGAAAAAACGAATATAGTAGCCGAGATTGTACACCCGAAAGCTTAATTCTGTATCTTCCGACAAGGCTTTTTCGTCCCATCCGCCCAGCCTCTTTAATAGAGAACGACGGATAGCGAAATTTGTTCCAGGAATAGTAGTCATTTTAAACCAGTACCAGCGGCCTGCCTGAGCAAGCCATTGAAACGTCAGCGTTTCGACGTTTATCAACCGGGTGAGCAGATTCTGATTGGCATTTGTCACTCTGAACTTACCGACGATGGCGCCTGCTTTTTTATCTTTTGCAAGACCAAGTGCCAGGTAGTAAACAGCATCAGGCTCAGGAGTGTTGTCTGCATCATATACAACTATCACTTCACCACCGGCATGCTTTAATCCCTGATTTAATGCTCCTGACTTACCCTTACCAACATTAGGAGGTTTTGTATGCACGACTTTAATAAATGAATGTTTTTTTGCATATAAGTCAGCTATATGGCCGGTATTATCACTGGAATTATCGTTAATAACGATTACTTCCAGTTTTGTTTTATCGTATCGAAGGGCGATCATCGACTGAATGGTCTGCTCGATCACTACTTCTTCGTTATGAGCCGGAATGAGTATGCTCACGGTCGGAAGCTCAACCGGCTCACTTGTCCAATCCTCCTCTATTTTTTTGTGCTTTAACGAGTACAAATACCCCCCATGCATAAGAAACATATGATAAAACAACATCAGCCAGATAATAAACAATGAAGTATATAACAATACATCTGCCATACGGTTTCCTCCCCCTATCTTTTATTTACCTGCGAACGGTTTCTGAAAATGTAAAAGAAAAACGTCAGCACCGCCAGTCCACCAATTACAGCTATAATCCGTACCATTGCTTCAACAGTATTATTTAAAAAGTAGAGGGGATAAGAAAAGCCTGATGTATAAAGAGCGATATGATCCTTCACAACGTCAATCTCGCCATTATCTGCTCTTATTTCCACTCTGTCTGTTATTACCTCACTGTCTGTCTCCTTTAAATCAATCCATTCAATACCTTCAATTTGTTTCATACCTTCCACTACTTCAATCAGGCCGTCCAGACCGAGATAAGGATGATAGAAACCAGAGGTGACGCCTCTATCGATAAATTGATATTCTTCTGCACTTTTCATCATCAGATCAACCGAGTCCGGTTCGTCCGGCTGTACATATCCCATTGTTTCCGGATAAAGAGTCATGCCATGCAGATACGTCGGCTGTCCTACCGTTGGGATTGGCCGCATAATTTCCCAGTTTTCATCGCTCAGCTGGACCTGGCCGACATAGGTAGTAAAGTATTCAGACAAGACTTCGTATCCATTTTGCGACATCGTATAGTGCGGGGCTTCGAAAGCCAGCGGATATAAATTATATTTAGCTAATTCATCTATACCGCTCTCTATTCTGTCTTCTACATAGGCTCTTTCATAATCCAGATTTTCCTGGTTGTAAGCTTCATATTCTTCAGGGCTGTCGAAATCTTCTTCTGTTTTCTGTACTACGTTTTCTTCGTCTGCATCATGATAAATCGGCATATTATTCTCAACATCCCAGAACTCAAATCCTTCACCTGTTTCACTTGATCTAAACTGATGAGTATACCCATGCAGCACAATACTCGCCCCATCTTCCTGCATCTCCTGTAATACAGAAGTAAGCTCTTTATTGTCAGAAAAACGATACTCCCTTCCCGTTTCCGGATGGGTATAAATAGGGATAACCGCTATCATATATGGAATATTCTCTTCTTTCAGGTAATCAGCAATTTCCTGTAACTGCTCTGCATCCGCTAGAGGATGAACGTCCTCCAGCCTTAAATAACCCGGGTGACCCTCTTCCTCTGGTGCATTGAATAGGCCTGGCATTTCCTTAGCAAGCAAAACAGCGTGTATAGACTCTAAGTCCGGGGCAGCATAGTAGTGTATATCATCTTCTATAAAAAACAACGCATTCTCTTCATCTCCATCTGTTCCGTACAGCAGCACTTCTGCCGAATCAGAAGGGTCGGCAGGAAACATAGCCTGAGGTTCAAATTCAATGGCATTGTCTTCATTATCCGCTTCGTGAGCACCCGACATTTTTTCCTGTAAAGAAGTATCCACATGATCAAGCTGGGAACTTAATTGATCTGCGTTGAGACCAATGGCGGTTTTTGTACCATCAAAATCAGCAAACAGATCTACTGCTTCTGTATTCAGATCTTCTTCCACCTGACCATAGTAGAAAAGATGCGTAGCTCCTTCCAGATCTTCTGCTTCTGCATCGTTCGCTCTTACGTAGGTAATATCTGTCGTATACCGGCTGATCATGCCATCCAGCACCTTTTGATTTTCCTCTACCTCATCGTTCTCTGAAGAATACATTATGACTGCTTTTTCCGCTTCCTCAGCCTCTGCTTCTGCCGTGTTCACTGGAAAAACACTCATAAGTAATAACGGCACCAAACCCCAGACCAGCATCTTGTTTCTCTTCATCCGCCATCCCCCTAAATCTTTTTTTATTCTTAATAAAGAATTTAAACGTTCTTTAAAAAGAATACAAAGTCGGTTTGGAACTATATAAAGCATTCTAAGTTCTTTAAAACGAACTAAATAGCTTATTCTTTGATTTCCTTCAAATTTCATTCTTTTCTAAAAATAACCAAAAGAATATATTCTCTATATTGAAATAGAAATCTCTTTGGTGCTTTAAGACTCAAAGAGGTTTCAGGAATTTTCTACTTGACTGTTAGTTGATTATTTTCCTTTCGAGCCTCGTAAAAATTTTCGTTAAAGAGCAACTTTTTGTTCTCTAAAAAACCCGTTAAAAAGTGAATAACATAAAAAAAGCAGGACCCGGAAATCTTTTTCCGGGTCCTGCTTAAGCATAAATCAGGCATTTTAGTTTTTGGAGGATCTTACGGTAAGCTGCTCATTGCTCGAGTAAATGCCAATAGAAGCCAGCACCGCAAAAATAGAGGAAATAAGCGCCGACACAGCAGTTTCAATTTCTGTTAAGTTATTCAGCCCAAAGAATGTCCCAAGAGCCAGGGCGATAAGCGGTACGTTATACAACAATATTTTTTTGGTATTTTTTTGTTTCATTTTACTAAACACCTTCCTGTTAACGAAGCGTTACATAGCTTTCATTTGTCGTAATATAGAGCCCGGACACCAGGCGATACAAGGTAGACGAGCTGTTTGGCACAGCCACTATCTCCACCACCGTAAATGCTTCGCCTTGGAACACCTGGCCGGCTACAGCGTCGGCAGCAAAAGAAGGACGCGAACGAACATTTACTGAAGCAGCGGTAACAACTACCAGCCGCCCTTCTACTTTTTCCCGGTCAAGTGCGTTCCAGGTTTGGGAACCAACAATGCCATCCGCGGTAAGGCCCGCTTTTCGCTGGAAAGAACGTACGGCATTTTCCGTTTCTGCGCCAAAATCCCCATCCGCCCCGAACTGCGGAAGGCTTTCTCCGGCAGCCAGCAGATCATTTTGCAGAATAAGCACTTCCGGCCCGCTGTCGCCTCTGCGCAGCACCGGGCGTCCGGGGCTCCCTACTGGATGTCCGTTCGTTATGGCTGCTCGTACCATATCCATGTTGATACCAGGACAGGCGTTGGAAGTATGACCCCGGTATTCATTGTGTCCGCGTAAGTTTGCGACGGATACATTAATACCGCTTGTGCTTCGAAGAGCTGTCACCAGATCAAAATAAGATTGTTCCTGCGCCGCAGTGAAAGAACCGCTGCCTACCAGACAGACCCCAATCAAAGGAGTGTTGTTATTTCCTACATGATAGGAAACGCGGTCTACGCTGTTTGCCCATTGGATTGTCCCGTTTCTTGTAATGACAAAATGGTAACCGACGCTCGGCCAGCCGAGTGTATCGACGTGATAATTGGCAAACGAAAATGCGTCTCCTGACGTTGTTGCTGAATGATGACGGGCAATACCTGTAATTTGGGACCATGATCTCGAAGCAAACGATCCGTTTCTTTTGACCTGTCCTCTAACATCTACAAGCTGAGCTAAGTTTCTGTACAATCTCATCGCCTCCTGGTTATTTTAGGCTTACTCTTTCTAAAGGGAGCCTTCGTGATTTTTGACAACCACTGTATATATATCCTTATTTTTTTAATCAGGAGGGGATACCAGTTCAAAAAAAGAAGAACAGCTCAGCGCTGCTCTTTTCTTTGCTTTAATAACTTCTGAAAGGTTTGATCCAGTTTTATTTTCTCTTCATCCTCTGCTTGTCCCAGGCGGCTGAGCACTTCTGTTATCTTCATTTCCAGCAGTGCCTCATTTTCTGCCGCCTCTCCGTCTGGGAGCTGTTCCGGCTCGGCCATCCTCTTTATTTCAGCTTTACCTGATTTAATCTCCATTACATGTGTCGCCGTACCGGCCGTAAACTCTCTATCATGCGTAACAAAAATAATGGTGCCAGGGTACGTTTGAATTAGTTTTTTTAATACTTCTTTTGCTTCGACATCTAAATAATTGGTCGGTTCGTCAAGAAGCAGCAGGTTAGCAGGCTCCATCATAACTTTTAGTAAAGCCGCTTTCACTCGTTCTCCTCCGCTGACAGAAACCATAGGTTGATGGACCTTTTCTTTTTTAAACTGAAAGCCGGCCAGCACCGTTCGAATAAATGTTTCGGTATAAGGACTGTCCTCTTTCACGTTTTCCAGAACGGACTTTTGCAGGTTAAGCTGGGAAATCTGCTGATCGAAGCTTCCTATCACAGCAGGCTTGGCCGTTTTGACACCTTCTGCCTGCTGATATATTTTTTGCAGAAGCGTTGTTTTTCCACATCCATTAGCACCGGTGACAGCTAACTTAGTACCAGGCGTCACATCTGCGCGTTTCATATGAAACAGCAGCCGGCCGTTACGGGAAATACTGCCTTCTTCTAATAATACAGCCGACTTTCCGTAAAGCGGAGTAAACGGCTGCTGTTCAAAACTCAAAGCGGTTTGTTCAAAGGGCTTCTCTTTTTGATCGAGCTGAGTGATTCGTTTTTCTACTGACTTCCCGGCCCGGCTTAATTTAGCTTTTTGGCGGCCGACACTGCGTTTATGCAGGCGGGCTTCCGAATTCCCCATGCGGCTCGGCGCTTTTTTCAACTGGCGGGAATGCTTTTCTTTTGCTTCCGCAGCTGCTTCGAGTCGCTTCTTTTCTTTATGATAGTTTTCGTATTCTTTTGCTTTCCGCTTTTTTTCTTGCTGTTTCTGGTTTTGATAGGCACTGTAATTTCCCGGATATTCTGTAATCATACCGTCTTCTATTTCCCAGATTACCGCACAGACGGCATTCAACAGCATTTCATCATGGGAAACCAGTACGATGGCTCCGCGATAACGCTGCAGGTTTTTTTCCAGCTGTTTGATTCCTTGAATGTCTAAATGGCTGGTTGGTTCATCTGCCAGGAGAATTCGTGTATCTGCCGAGAACGCCTCTGCGATTTTCTTCCTCGTTTCTTCTCCCCCGCTCCTATTTGTGCCGTCCATACCGGGAATTCCCCAGATTTCTTTTTCTTTCGCGGTTAGAAAGAACGTTTCAGTCTGCTCCATCTGTGGAATAACCGCCGGTTTCCACGACAGATTCACTTTTCCCTTGTCCGGCTCGTCCATACCGGCAATTAAGTGAAGAAGTGTTGATTTACCACTTCCGTTTTTTCCGACAATACCGATTCGACTGTTCTCATATATTTTTAAATTTGCGCTTTGAATAATTCGGCGGGTGCCGTGATTTTTTTCCACGTTTATTATTTCAGCTGCCAACATAAAAAAACCTCCCTAGATGTGCTAGAGAGGATCAGCCGTTGTCAAAAAGGCACACGTTTCCTATTAGGAAATATGCATGCTGCACAAAGGTACCCTATGAAGACAAACTAATCCTGTCTAGACGTTTACTGCTTTTCATCATTTATGATAGGCACGTCTCTTGATCAGGATTACTGCTTCATTGGCAGGGTACCTCTCTTTCCGTAGGGTAACTTCTGTTATCAGCATAATGGGAGCCGCTTCTTTTTGTCAATGATGTCTTATACGATTAGGTATAGAACCGAAAGGAGCACTAGAACAAAAAATCCTAGTATAACCAATCCATTATATTCTTTTCTTAAAATAGAAGCACCAAGTCCCACCGCACCTGTTATGTATCCTGCAGCCAGAAAGTAAGAATGGTCCGTCAGTGGAATAGCTGCTAACCCGGCAATCATCGCCGTGATAAACAAGTAATAAGAAGCCCGCTTCACCCCCAGCAGACTCTGCAGATACAGGCTGTCATCGCCGATGTTCCAGGTACCCAGCACGTCTTTAATCTTCCCAGGGAACGGCTCGTCTTCGAACTTTGTATAAATAGGCTGGAGATAGGGGGCTGCGCCGTCAAGACTCTGAAAGCCGTAGGCAAAGTCTTCTTTACCGAACGTGCTGAGCTGGTAGCCGTCCGGCACATCGGCATCGTGATATTCTGGAGAAAGCGGCCATTCCGCATCAAGACAGAACACCACACGGCGTCCTGAAAAGTCTCCAAAATAATCAAAAACCCTCGTACTTTCCCCCCGCTGCAGCGGATGTCTCATTAAAGTATCGGTTTTTTTCAACGACGCAGCCACACTCGTGTCTACAGGGACCCAGCCGAATTCGTCTACATAACATTCATTCCATACGTGCGGCTGAAATTTTTTGGTGAATGCTCCGATGACCGTTCGGCAGGGAATTCCTAAAGCACGGGCATAGGAGCAGAAAAGAAAGGAGAACTCCCCGCAGTCCCCTTTTCCTTCATCTAAAAAAAAAGGTGCTCCTCGTCGTTTAGGCGGGAAGTGATATGTATATGTAGAGTAAATATGTTCAAACAAGCCCTGCAGTTTATCCATAGGATCGGCTCCTTCCCCCGCTGCCGCTAACGCTTTTGCACGCATGGATTCATTAACCGGACTTAAATAAGTATCCCGCAGATAGAACTTTTTTTCTTCCGGGGACAGGCTCTCGGGCTCCTCCGCTTCTTCAAGGGAAGAGGCGTACAGATTCATTTCCGTGCTTACATAAACTGCCTCCCCCGGAGCGAGTCGATAAAACGCAAGCTCCTGTCCCAGGTATTTGGAATGATGCTCTGGTTCCTTAGAGTACGTTATCTTCTTTACCTGCTGGCAGGCCATTTGAGGGGGAACAGCAAGCCAGATGGATAAAAAATGCTGCTGTCTGTTTTTATAGGTATAGTCCAGAACGACTGATTTTTCCAATATCGGCATTCATAAGCCCCTTTCTCATCCTTCTTTTAAATCACCTTTTTTCCAGAAAGAAACCGGCTCTGATGAGCGATGCGTGTGAAATGCAGATACACACAAAAAGTCCCCCGAAACCGGAGGACTTTGTTATATACGTATAAGGATAAGACCAGAAAGTCAGCTTAAATTTTGTAATTTTGGAAGGAACGGATCTGTGATTCTGTTTTAGCAAAAACATTTCCTGCTTCTTCTGACGAAATATCAAAATGCTCGCTCGCTTTTTGTTCTACATATTCATCATTTTTTGCTTCATCGAAATGCTCACCCTGTTCTGTCAAGATGTCATATTCCTTGCGCATAAATAGGTAGATCTCTCTTTGGGGTTCTTCGAGTGATTGAATAAATTCCTCTGTTTCTGGATCATTCTTTACGTAGCTCATCACTATTCCTCCTCTTTCTGCTTTAAAAAAGACTTCTCTATTAAGACGATAATTCCTTCCGGGTGTTACAATTTACACATTTTTTCACGATTCATGCTGCAGGGTCTTTGTTCCTTTTTTCGCCTGCCCGGCTTTCTTTTTCTGCACATCGTAAGCAAATGTAAAACTTTTTGCATCAGTAAAAGCAGCAAGCGGGGTCGTTAAATTCGGCTGATTGGCCAGCATGACTCCTTCGAGCCGCCATTCCTGTAAATGTCCGGGCGGCATATTGATAATGCCCACAGGTTCTTTTACCACCTGCTTTTCCCCGTCCTGCACGATCTGTTTTTGTTCGAGCAGTTCAATGCGTATTACTGCACCAGTTTTATCCTTTACGGCGATATGCCTGTTATAAACAGCCTTCGTGGAGGCTGAGCTGTTGTGGGCCTGCACGAATAAAGTAACGGTCAGCCTTGTAGCTGTGTCCGGCTCCGCCGGAACAAGCTGGCCACTTTCTAAATTACTGTAATCAAAATGTGTATCTCTTACATAAGTGGTAATCGTACCTCCAAATTGTTTTGCCAGCACTACCAGCAGCAAAACAATGAGTAAAAGAGGTATTATTCCTGCCACTATTACGCCTTCCCACATCAACAAGGGATAACCTCCTCTGCCTCTCTCTATCTTCTTTCATTATAACAAGAAACGACGGCGGTTTCAGAGGAATAAGCAATCTCTTTCCTTTTTTCACTTTTGCGTTACAATTAAAGAATTGCTGTATACATTCAATGGAAACATATATTAAAAGAAAGAAGGCGTTTTTATGGCTGTTATCCTTTCTCCTAAACGTCGTCTATGGATGGCTGCCGTATTGGGTTCTCTTGCTGCTTTTGGCCCTCTGACAATTGATATGTATCTGCCGGGCTTCCCCTCCATTTCTGATGACCTGGAGACTACTGCCTCCCTTGTGCAGTTGAGCCTGACTACCTGTCTTCTCGGCCTGGCTGTAGGTCAGCTGGTGATGGGACCGATGAGCGATGTCCGGGGCAGAAAAGGCCCGCTTTTAGGAGCGTTGGCTGCTTTTTTTGCAGCTTCTATCCTCTGTGCGATGGCCCCCACTATTTGGGTGCTTATCATCTGCCGGTTTATCCAGGGCTTTGCTGCATCCGCAGGCATCGTTATATCCAGAGCCATCGTCCGTGATTTGTTTCAGGGAAGAGAATTAACAAAGTTTTTTGCCCTTTTGATGCTCGTTAACGGGCTGGCGCCTATTTTAGCTCCCGTATTCGGCGGAATTATTCTGGAGTTCACGATATGGAACGGCATCTTCATTGTTTTAAGTGCCATTGCCGTGGTGATGTTTGCTACCGTAGTATGGGGCCTTCCGGAAACGCTTCCCGTCGAAAACCGATCTAAAAGCAATATCGGCGAGACGGTCCGTACGTTTGGCTCGCTGTTAAAAGACCGTTCCTTTACGGGGTACTCTCTGGCGCAGGGGTTTAAGATGGCCGGTATTTTTGCCTACGTGTCCGGGACTCCGTTCATTTACCAGGGCATTTACGGCGTATCTCCTACGACATTCAGTATCCTGTTTGGAATGAACGGCATCGGCTTAATTATCGGGACCCAGATTGTCGGGCGTCTGGCCGGTATTGTACCGGAAAAGAAGCTGCTCTCCATGGGACTCATCCTTACCTTTGCAGCCAGTACCGTGTTATTGGTTATGACATTGATTGAAGCGCCGTTAATCGGCATTGTTATTCCTATTTTTGTTATTGTATTCTGTGTGGGCATCATTGCCACCACCTCGTTTTCGCTCGCAATGGAAACACAGGGACACCGGGCCGGAAGCGCGTCTGCTCTTTTAGGTCTTCTTCCCTTTATTCTCGGGGCAGCTGCGGCCCCTTTAGTGGGTATTGCCGGGGAAGATACGGCTGTTCCTATGGGGGTGGTTATCTTTACAGCAGACGGGTTAGCTCTTCTTGCTTACTTGCTGCTCGTGCGGGATAGAAAACCAGGCACAAAAGAACCTTCCCCCTCCTAAAAGGGAAAAGGTTCTTTTTTCATTACGCTCTCTTTTCTCTCATCTGTTCTCTGGTGTTTGTTTCATTAAAAGAATCTCTCAGGAGCCTGGGGATGTAAGCTGCGAGTACGAACGAACGGGACAAGGAGAACACAATAAAGGCAAGCCACAGACCATGATTACCTAAAACCGGCAGGGCTGCCCACAGCACGATAAAAAAGACAATCATTGAATAAATCAGTGAATTGCGAATCGGAGCAGTCTGCGTCGCTCCAATGAAGATCCCATACAGCAGCAGTCCGGCAAATCCAGCGGCAGGAAACCATACCACCCAGCCGCTGTACTTCACTGCAGTTTCCTGAACCTCCGTAATCGATGTAAACCATCCTACTATAGAAGGTCCGGCAAGCAGCATGATAACAGTGACGGCAGCGGCTACTGCAGAAGACCACAGCATTCCTATCTTCATCGTACTGAACAAGAGCGGTTTGTCCTGCCGGCCTATCGCACGACCTGAGGTAATACTCGCGGCGTTCGCAAGGCCGTCGAAAAAGTAAGCCATAATAAAATGAATTTGAAATAAAATCGCATTGGCAGCAAGAATTACTTCTCCAAATCCAGCCCCGGAAGAAGTAAACCAGGCAAACACTGCCAGCAGACAGATAGTCCGGATAAATAAATCGCGATTAACGCGCAGCATGTGCAGCAAAGGCTCTTTTTTCCACAGACCGCTGGACCGGAAGAAAGAAAAAGGTATCCTGGTTTTCCATAAAATATAGCTGAGTCCTGCGACGGCGGCGGATACTTCGGCAATCAGCGTAGCAAGGCCGACGCCGGCCGCTCCCATATCTATGTAGAACACAAACAAAACGTCCAGTCCCATATTGAGCACGTTCGCGCCCAGCTGAAGCAGGAGCGCTATATTTACTTTGGAGCTGCCTACAAGCCAACCGATGACGACGTACTGCATCAGCGCAAACGGTGCCCCCCAAATACGAAAGCTGAAGTAGGCATCAGCCTGTGCCGCCACCTGTGCCGGAGGCTGAAGCAGCGCAAAGGCTGCTTCTTTAATGGGGAGCTGAAATACAATAAAAAGAGAACCGATCAGGGCTGCTATCAGCAGCGGGCGGGCAAACAATGTGTTCATATCCGAAGCAGAGCTTTTCCCTGCTGCCTGAGCTGTAAAGCCTGATGTACTGACACGTAGAAATCCAAAAAGCCAGTAGAGCGTATTAAAAATCAGGGCGGCAACAGCCACGCCGCCAAGATAATGGGGTGAATCCAAATAACCCACGACGGCAGTATCCACTGCCCCAAGAACAGGGGTCGTAATCGTTGCCAGGGTTAAAGGAAGGGCCAGGGCCAGAAAGTGCCTGTGCGTTCCTTCCTGGTATGTTCTTTTTTTCATGATCTGTCTTCTCCCATTTTCTTATGTGAACACACCATTTCATACCAAAAAAAACGGTGGGTCGTGTTGATTAAATCGCACGGGCTGTTATTTGTCAATTATTAAAAAGGCACTGTTTTAAGGAATAATGAGCATGCCCTGGTCATCGAATTCCCAGTCTTCCCCGTACGCCACTTCCCATATGAACCCGTCCAGGTCTTTAAAATAGCCGCTGTATCCTCCCCAGCTTTGTACCACTGCTCTTTTTACAATCACCGCTCCTGCTTGTTCCGCCCGATTCAGCATTGCGTTCACCTCTTCTTTAGAGGTCGTATTATGAGCAAGAGTAAAACGGGGAAACCCTTCTGCAGTATCCGCTGCTGCTTCGCCTATTTCCTTTTGCAGATTCTCCAGTGGAAAAAGCTCCAGTTTGGTGCCCCCGTTATTAAAAAAGACAATCGCAGGCTGTTCTCCTTCTGCTGTTGTTTCAAATCCCAGGCCATCCCGGTAAAAAGCCAGCGAGGCTGAGATATCTTTTACTCCTAAACAAATCAAATGAATACTATTCATGCTGTTCTCCTCCTTCTTTTAGTTTTTCTTTCTTTGTGGCAGAGCGTTTTCCTGCTTTTTATTTTCAAAAGACCTTTTTTGTTCTTTATTAAGAATGTAAATCGTGGTACAGTTTTTTACATACATTTACTTAAACAGGAGGAGAACCCGGTGCCGCGAAAAAAACTGGCTCTTATTCAATTTTCACGAGCTTTAGTCCCTTTAATGGTCGTAACGTTTCATGCAGCGGCCAGCGTCATGTATTATTTTGAGTTTAATTTTCTCGGGCTTTCCGCTTATCCGCTTTCCGGCGGGGTGAACTACTTTTTTGCGTTAACCGGCTTTATGGTTTTTTATATTTATTATAAAAAAATGGCCCGGCCTGAGGAGCTCCGTCCTTATCTGCTGCAGCGGTTTATTCGGATTTATCCACTGTACTGGATTTTATCCTTCGTATGGCTGATGGTTATTATCCTTCTGCCGGCTCATTTTGGCGCCGGTCACGAAACAGAAGCCGCCACACTGTGGTATTCGCTGCTTCTGCTTCCGAGTAATCAGGCGCTTGATCCTATCCTTCTTGTTGCCTGGTCTCTGATTCACACAGTATTGTTTTATGCGGTCTTTTCTCTGCTTTTTTTAAAACAGCAGAAGCTCGTCCGGGGATTTTTTATCTTTTGGATCGCAGGCTCCATTGTGTATGCATTTGGTATGGTACCCGGCGAACAAGAGCTTGTTTATTTTGCATTCAGCCAGTATAACCTTATGTTTGCCGCCGGGATAGCGAGTGCATGGCTTGTGCTCCGCGCACCTCTTCCTTCCAGGGCAGGCTGGCTGTTCACTGCCGCCGGGTTGGCTGGATTTCCGCTCACCTGGGCCAACTACCATTACGAATGGCTTCCTTTAGCTTTTGATTTCACGACAGGAGCTGCTTCTGTTCTTCTTCTCATCGGCCTGGGATCCATTGATCTTAGAAAGGACATTTATCTTCCACGGGCTCTGGATTATTTAGGAAGAGCCGCATTTTCTATTTACCTTTCCCACCTCGTTCTTCTCGATATGCTTTCCGAGCTGTTTGCCGCACTTTCCTTGTTTGACCTGTTGGGAGGGTGGGTGACTACCCTTCTTTTTATCCTTCTTTCCTCAGCAGGCGGCTGCCTGGTCTACTCCTATATCGAGCGCCCTTTAACAAGTTATTTAAAAGACAGGCTTATTACAAACCCGGCTTCGGTTCCACGGAACGTTCGGCAGCCTCGTTCTTCTATTAGATAGATGGTAAAAGAGACCCCAGCCTGCACTCAGGCGGAGTCTCTTTTTTTAAAATATACCAAATATTTTCTTCTTTTTCTTTTTTTCAAATGGTTCCGGCTGATCCAATCCCACAGGCTGGTCATCAAAGATAGCCGCTGCGTTTTCTTTAAACATACTGCTTATTTCCGGGCCAAATACGTCATCTACATGGGCATAGGCTTCAGCTAAAGCGAACGGACGGTGGTCAATGCCGTGGGCATCAGAAGAAATAATGTGGGCCAGATTATGTTCAATCAGCGTTTCGCAGAACTGCTGGGACGCTTTGCCTCCTTTTCCTGACAGAGCTTCCGCTGTAATTTGGGTAATGGCTCCGTTTGTTACAATATCAAACAGCTTTCCCGGTTCTGACACAAAAGTCTTGTTTCGTTCCGGATGGGCAATTAATGGAATATAGCCCGCCACCTGAAGGTCATAAAAAAGTCGCTTTAAATAAGAAGGCACTTCCACCGAAGAAAGTTCAATCAGTAAATAGCGGCTGTCATTGAGGGTAAGCGCCGTTCCGGCCTTCAACTCTTCGAGTATGTCCCCGTTAATACGAATCTCCTGTCCCGGTTTTATTTCAAGAGGGACTTCTTCGTATTCAAGCAGGGAATTTAATTCCTGTACTTTGCTGCGGATCATGTCTCCGCTGTTTGTAAACATGCCGTTACGATGGTGAGGAGTTGCCACGAGGGATTCAACCCCTGCTTCCACCGCCGACCGGGCCAGTGCAACGGAATCCTCCATTGTTTTTGGGCCGTCATCTATACCATGTAAAATGTGGGTATGCAGATCAATCATAGGTGCTGACTCCTTTGCGTTGTAGTATTTATCGCTCGTTACAGTATAGCAGAAACACCCATATAAAAGCAGGAGTGCCCCTGCCTCTTTTCCCCTCTTCTCTTGAATCAAATCTTTAAATACTTATGCCGTCTTCCTTAATGTTAAACAATTCAAAACATTTCGTTACATTATGTCTAATGCCTCTGCTGCGTTTTTTCTGTAAAATCGATCCCATATCCTTTTTCATACTAAAGAAATGAGGGATCACATGACAGTTGGCAGTTCTTCTCACATTTATGAAAAACGAATAACAAACCGCATTCATACCCTCTCCCGGATCGGAAAAATTCAGGACACCGGCGTACGGCGCCTGGCTCATTCTCCGGAAGACGTGGAAGGGATTGAGCAGGTAAAAGCATGGATGGAGGAGGCCGGTCTTAAAGCAAGAATAGATCATTTCGGCAACCTCATTGGCCGTTGGGCAGGTAAGGATCCGGAAGCCCCCGTACTTATGCTTGGCTCTCATATTGACAGTCAGCCCTATGGCGGAAGGTTCGACGGCCCTGTAGGCGTTCTGGGAGCATTAGAAAGCGTACAGACACTCATAGAGGAAGGAATAACACCTCCCTGGCCTGTAGACGTCATTGCATTTGCCGACGAAGAAGGGGCCCGGTTCAACAAAGGACTGTTTGGCTCCCGCGGTATTTTAGGCGAGGTGACCGAAGAAGAGCTCGAGCGTACCGATGAGAACGGCGTATCGCGCCGGAAGGCGCTGCTCAGCATGAACTGCGACCCTTCACAGTTCAGCTCCTCTGTTTATCCCAGGAATTCTATTCGGGCTTATCTGGAAATGCATATCGAGCAGGGATCCATACTGGAGGAAAAAAATGAGCCGATCGGCATCGTAACCGGCATTTCCGGCCCTCTATGGCTGACGGCAACCTTTACCGGATTTGCCGGGCACGCAGGATCTGTGCCGATGCACCTGCGGCAGGATGCCCTTCTCGGCGCCGCAGAGGCTGTCACAGCTTTGCATGCTATTGTTTCTGAACATTCACCGGCGCCTACGGTAGGAACGGTGGGCAACATGACGCTGTTTCCGAATTCACGGAATATTATTCCGGAAACCGTCTCCTTTACTATTGATCTGCGTGATATTGACCTCGAACGCCGCAACGTCTGTGAACAAAAGCTCATGGATGAACTTTATGCGATCTGCGAACGCCGGGGACTTGAGCTCGACCTGCAGGAAGATACGAGGAGCGATCCCCGCTATTGCGCGGACTGGATTATGAATTATATGAAAGAGGAGGCTTCCGGCATGGGGGCGGACAGCATTCCACATCTTATGAGCGGCCCCTTTCATGATGCTCTTCCCCTCTCCCGGGTTTGTGATTACGGCATGATTTTTGTCCGCTCCGAAAAGGGCATCAGCCATAATCCGGCAGAGTTCAGCACCGATGCAGACATTGCTGCCGGCACCGAATTGTACTACCGCACAGTGAAACGCATGCTCCAAACGTAAAGAAAGATGCCGGATTCTCTCGGCATCTTTCTTTTTATTTTTGCATAAGGTCAATCGTAAACCCTGACTTTTTTTCTTTTAAGTCGTCCGGGGTTGTTTCCGTCCATTCAGCCAGTTCAGCGTTGGAAGGATACCTCCCCTTCAGGCGGCACTCGTCGTTAACGAATGTAAGAGGCAGCGCGTCCACCCCTTCTTTCTGAAGAATCTGCTGCACATCGCGGTTTTCAATAAATGCATGCGGCTCCGCGCTTAGATTGTAGCGTTCAATCTCGGCTTTCCCCTGCAGCATATGAAGTGCTGTCGCAACTCTCGTCAATTCGGGATCAGTGGTCGGCCCGCAAACCCCTGTAGAGCAGCACATGGAAGGATCATACATTTTAATGGATGTCATGATATTATCCCCTCTCTTTTATTTTTCTGTATTGGCAAATTCCTGCAGGCGGCCGCCGATTTCATCACGGACACGCTGGAAAAACTGCCATTTTTCTTCTTCTGTTCCCGTCGCTTTTGCCGGATCATCAAATCCCCAATGTTCGCGCTTCACATGAGGAGGCGTCGTTGGACAGCGGTCCGCTGCGTCTCCACATAGAGTAACAACAAGATCTGCATTGTTTAACACCGTCGTATCAATCATGTCAGATGTCTGATTGGAAATATCGATATTCACTTCATTCATTGCTTTTACCGCATTGGGGTTCAGGCCGTGCGCCTCAATGCCTGCACTTTTTACCTCCCACTCACTGGTGAGCAGCTCTTTTCCCCAGCCTTCTGCCATCTGGCTCCGGCACGAATTACCTGTACATAAGAAATACAGCGTTTTTTTCTCCATCTTTTTTTCTCTCCTTTGATTATAAAATAAGAACCAGCCATAAATAAAGGCCGATCAGCGTAATAAGCAGCGTTGGGACTGTTAGTACAATTCCTACCTTAAAGTAATAACCCCAGCTGATTTTAAAGCCTTTCTGCTTTAATACATGAAGCCACAGCAGCGTGGCTAACGAGCCAATAGGAGTAATCTTCGGCCCCAGATCCGAACCGATTACATTGGCATAAATCAGCGCTTCCCTGATCTCAGCGGACGTCACCGTCTCCTGAATCGCGAGCGCATTAATAAGTACTGTTGGCATATTGTTCATCACAGAGGACAATATGGCTGCGATAAAGCCCATGCTGATGGTCGCCGCAAACATGCCGTGTTCTGCCGTCCATTGAATTCCTTCGGCAAGAACTCCTGTCAAACCTACGTTACGAAGGCCGTAAACGACCACATACATACCGATGGAAAAGAACACAATCGCCCACGGCGCTCCCTTGACTACAGTCGCTGTATTAACAGCTTCGCTTCTTCTGGCCACCAGCAGAAATACAATCGCAATGACGCCGGCAATAAGCGATACTGGAATTTCCAGAAATTCACTTCCAAAATAACCAACCAGCAGAAGACCAAGAATCAACCAGGACAGCCGAAACATTTTTGCATCTTTCACAGCATCCGCCGGGGCCTTCAAATCAGCCACGTTGTAACGATCCGGCAGGTCTTTTCTGAAGTAAATCCACAGCACAAGAATACTGGCTCCCAAACTAAAGAAGTTTGGAACGATCATACGGGTGGCATATTCTACAAACCCAATACCGAATACGTCAGCTGATACAATATTAACCAGGTTACTGACAATCAACGGCAGAGACGTAGCGTCTGCAATAAAGCCGCTGGCCATAATAAAAGGCATAATCATTTTTTCTTTAAAATGAAGATTACGGACCATCGCCAGTACAATAGGCGTTAAAATTAATGCTGCTCCGTCGTTGGCAAATAAAGCCGCCACCACGGATCCAAGCAGAATAATATAGATAAACATACGCAGTCCGCTGCCTTTAGCAAGCCTGGCCATATGCAGCGCGGCCCATTCAAAAAATCCTATTTCATCTAAAATAAGCGAAATGATAATAAGGGCAACAAACGTCAATGTGGCGTTCCACACGATTCCGGTTACATCCTGTACATCCTGAAAAGAAACAATTCCTATCAATAAAGCTATAATAGCTCCCCCGCACGCAGACCAGCCAATACCCAATCCTTTTGGCTGCCAGATAACCAGCGTCAGCGTAACGAGGAAGATGATACTCGCGAGTCCTACTTCCATCGTCTCAAACACTCCCTGATATTATTCGCAGCAGCTGATTCGTTTGCCTGCTGCAATGAGTTCTTCTAAATGGTGATTTTGATCAGGAACGTATTCAAGCATATCCTTCACCAAATCATATCCTTCAAATGAATCATTCAAAGAGTACACAATCCACTGCCCTCTTCGATGTTCCTTTACCATGCCAACGTCTTTCATTTTTCGGACGTGCTGACTGACAGAAGGCTGGCTCATCTCAAAAATTTCTACAAATTCACATACGCAGCAGTCATGATCAGCAAGAAGACGAAGCATGGTGAGCCTTGTCTTGTCTCCCATCAGTTTCAAAATAACAGCGGTGCGTTCTATTTCCAATAGGTTCTTTGTTTCCATTAATTCCTTCCCCTTTCTAAACACTCTGCGTAGAGGCTGCTGCGGTTCCGGCCGGTTTCCAGGGAATCAGGACGGCACGCTCTGCAAGTTCTGTATTCACTTTATTTATCCATCTGTACTCTGCGGCGCTGCGCCCCTGCAGAACAGGATCTTTCGTTCCGGCCCCATACAGACTTTGGTTAATAATCCAACAGTACGGCTGAATCGAGGCCCGTTTCAGATCTTCCTGAAGTCTTTCTGCTTCAAGCACCGGTGTTGCTTCGGGAAGGGTGACAACCGCTACAAAGGTCTCCTTCGGATTGCGCAGTCTCGGCAGCAGATTGGTAACCGCCTTATTAACGGAGCCGCTGCTTCTTTCTACTTCTTTTTCATAAGAACCCGCGGAATCAAGCAGCAACAGTGTATGGCCGGTCGGCGCCGTATCGATAATGACAAATTCATTGTCCGCCTGCTCTACTACTTCGGCAAATGCCTGAAAAACAGCAATTTCTTCTGTGCATGGCGACTCCAGATCCTCTTTAACGTAGGCCAATTCATCTTCTGTCAGATCTTCTCTAACGTCCGTCAGTACCTTTGCTTTATAATCAGCGACGACCTGCTTTGGATCGATGCTGCTTATTTTTAATTTTGCTTTCATGTCTTCTGTAAGACCGGCATGGGATAAATGATTGGCCGGATCTGTCGTAGTTAAATGGACCTTCAACCCTTTTCTCACCAGTTCCACCGCTACAGAAGCTGCAACGGTCGTTTTACCGACACCGCCTTTTCCCATTGTCATGAAGACACCTTTTTCAAGCGGAGCCAGCTCTTCGACAATCGAAGACAGTGAAGGAAGTACAAGCGGCTGCCGCTCTTCTTCAGAAGCTGCCGGGCTTCCGGCCTCCTCTTCGTTCCAGAGGCGCCTTAATGAATCCATTCCCGTTAAATGAAAACCAAAGAGCGGAAGGTAATACTGCTTTTTATCTGCAAAAAATGCCGGCATGGCATCTACGGCTTTCTGCTGGCCCTGTTCGAGCTGCACGGCTGTAGCGTCCTCTGTGCTGCGCTGAAACAACCCATTAACTATCAGTTTTTGGTTCACTATGCCAATATCCTGAAGCTCCCGCCCTGCCCGTTCCGCTTCTTTTAAAGAAGACACGTCCGGTCTTGCTACCAGAATTAATGATGTTTTTTCTCGATCCGTTAACGTATGAAGCGCATCTTGGTATAAGTCTTTCTTGGCTTCGAGTCCCGAAAGTGGTCCAAGACATGAAGCACCATGGTCGCTCGTTTCCAGAAAAGAAGACCAGGCAAGCGGAAGCTGCAGCAGACGCAGCGTATGGCCGGTCGGTGCTGTATCAAATAAAACAAAGTCATAGGCATCTGCAATCGGTTTATCGGTAAGCAGGTGCGAGAATTCGTCGAACGCAGCAATTTCTGTCGTGCAGGCTCCTGAAAGCTGTTCTTCCATATTTGTAATGGCGTCTTCAGGGAGAAGCCCCCGGTACGGACCGACTACCGAATCCCGGTATGTTTTTGCGGCTTCTTCCGGATCGAGATTAATCGCATGCAGGCCCGGGACAGAAGCAATCGCTGTAGCTGTCTGCTCGATTTTCTGTTCAAACACATCCTGCAGGTTCGAAGCAGGATCGGTGCTTACGAGCAGCACATGCTTTCCCCTGTCTGCTAAAGAAGTACCGATCGCGCAAGCTGTCGTTGTCTTGCCTACCCCGCCTTTGCCTGTAAAAAACAAATAGCGGGTACTGTTTAGGCTTTCTGCCTGTAATCGTTCCACTAATATCACTCCATCACTATATAACTATTTGCTTATATACTAATGCAGAAAAATTTATATGTCAACCGTCGTTATGTATGAAAGAACAGGAAGAGACCGGGTCCCTTCCTGCTTTTCCTCTGTTCTATTTTTCTTTTTTTGATCGAGTAAGCTGCAGCTTCTTTTCTAAGAAGTAGGCACTGTATACGCCCAGTACCGCAAAACAGGTCCATACCCACGCATGCAGACTGAAAGAGGCAATGCCGCTGAAGTAAGCCCCAACGTTGGCTCCAAAGGAAATACTGGCTCCATATCCCATCAGGAGACCTCCCCCTAAAGCCAAAAGCACGATCCGCCGTGGAATGCGTTCAAAGCGGACGAGCCCGCCGATAGTCATCGTAAGGAACGTGCCTGTGATAACACCCAGGTTCAGCACACTGGTTCCATCCATAAAGATCGTCTGCTGGAGCGCGGCCAGTCGGTCTTCTGCAACCCAGTACTGCCACTGCTCTACATTTATCCCTGTTAACTCCACGAGCTGGGATCCCCATAAAATAAAGGCTGCCGTCAGTTTCCACGGTTCGCCCTGCACCATTAGTGCTGCCGCGTTCAACACAGCGAGCAGAAGCGCTCCAACCCACAATGGCCATGATCCAAAAAATACTTTTCTCCAACCAACCGCAGCCGGAAGAGCAGGCAGCACAGGCGGTTTTTTTCTTTTCTTGTACATATAGGAACCGACTGCCACCGCTGCAAAAACGAGCAGGGAAAGAAGCCAGGCTCCGACATAACCAAGTCCTGTATCAACCGCCAGCGAAATATCCGGACCTGCCGGAAGCGTGTCATTCCAGAATCCAAAATGAGAAGCGCCGATAACGGCTCCCGTCAAAAATCCCAGGAGCGTACACATCATGGCAGAACGGCCTCCTTCTGCTTTGTATAAAGAAGACGGCGCCATGCCGCTTCCCATTTCCATGCCAAATCCAAATAGAAACGATCCGACAACAAGTCCGACACTAATAGCCGAAACGGCTCCTTCGGGCGTAGCATTAAACCATCCGAGGTCAAACACAAAAATAGGCATGAATAATGTGGCTGCGATCGCCAGCATAAGCATGTGGGCACGCAGCATCTGTGTATTTCCGCTTTCGACAATTTCCCGGTATACTGCAGAAAATCCAAAACGGGCATGAAACAGCGTAAACCCTATACCTGTTCCGATCCAAAACAACAACACAAGAGACCACCCAGAATAAAAATAAGCAAAGTATGTAAGTACAAGTGCCGCCGCCAGTCCAATAATCGTCAATATATTCTGTGGATCTTTTAGTTCAATCCCTGATGAAGACTTTTCCTTTTCATTCTTTTTTTCCTGTGACAAATAACCACCCCTTTATTACATATAGCCAACTAATGACTGTACCCTTTTTAAAGACGTTTATAACGATAATCTACCGGCATGGAAAAAAGGATTTTTTAAACAAACAGGGAACTATAAGCGGAGATACGTTTTAATTATAAAGGGGGACAAGAAATGAAAACGATTTTTATTACCGGGGCCTCGTCAGGTATCGGAAAAGCTTCTGCGGTGTACTTTGCGAAAAAAGGCTGGAATGTAGCAGCTACGATGCGAACGCCGGAAAAGGAGGAAGAGCTACAAGCCTATCCATCCATTAAACTGTTCTGTCTCGATGTTGAAAAAAAGGAAACGATAGCACAAGCAGTACAAGAAGCACTGTTGGAATTTGGTGCGGTAGATGTTCTATTAAATAACGCAGGCTATGGATCAACGGGCATATTTGAGGCGGCTGACGACAGTGAGATCCGCCGGCAGTTTGATGTGAACGTCTTCGGTTTAATGGATGTTACCAAAGCCCTCCTGCCCCATTTCCGATCGCGGCAGGACGGGCTGATTATGAATGTCACATCTGCCGGGGGCCGGGTCGTACTTCCGATTACCTCTCTTTATCACGCTACGAAATTTGCCGTCGAGGGATTCACAGAATCCCTCGCATTTGAATTAGGTTCACAGGGCATCCGGGTCAAACTAATTGAACCAGGCGTTGTCCTGACCGACTTCAGCGGCCGGTCAATGGCTTTTTTTGAAGACAACAGCCTGGAAGACTATAAAACCTACAGCCGCGACCTGCTGCAGAAAATGAAACAGCTGTCGAGCGGTGGCTTTTCCCCTGATATTGTGGCTGAGGAAATCTACCAGGCCGCCACCGATGAAAGCCCTCAGCTTCGGTATGTGATTGGAGAAGATGCCAAGGAATTTATAGCTTTGAAAGAACGGGAGGGCGCAGAGGCCTATTTCGAGAAAGTACAGCACATGTTTTCCTGAAAGAACTGGCACGCCCTTTAAAACGTTCTTTTATGCCTTTTTTTGTTTCTATAGTATACTGTGTCACGAGACGTTCGCAAAAGAGACAGGCTAAAGGAGAAACAACATGAAAATCAATAAACGATATGAGCATTTAATCTTCACGTTTTTGATGGCGTTTGGCATGTCCGGACTTATTTCACTGATTATGCTTTTAGTAAACAACGGCTTTACGGCCTGGTTTCCTTTATGGTTGCGTTCCTGGCTGCTTGCCTTTATTGTGGCATTTCCGCTCGCTTATTTTCTACCGCGCGGCATTCGAAAGCTGATGAGCCGCATTGAGTTTACCAACAAATAAAAAGGCATCCTCTCTTATGGAGGATGCCTTTGCTGTATGTTTAAACGATGTCAAATGCTTTCAGCATGTCTGAATACTTGCTGTTCACGCGGCCTTCTTTAATATCTATAGAAGCGATCACAAGCCGTTTCTGCTCTGTCGGCTTTTCACTGTCTATGAAAGTGAGCCCCTTATCCCATAGAAAATCGTGGATATGCTCTTCCCCGTCCACCGGATCAAACCCCATATCAAAGCAGGCAGCCAGAGTGATTTCAACAAGCATCACCAGTTCTTCTCCCTTATCAATGCGGAGCACTCTCGTTTGAGATAAAGTTGGTGCCGTTGGATAACCTACTAATTCGTCTCGTTCGTACGTTTTTGCTTCCATAGCTATCTTCTCCTTCTGTTGATTCGTCGTTTTATGTTCTTCATAAGAAGGTAACATACCCATGCTTATAAGAACTTTCATTTGACTCCCTATTATACTAAGCTCAACCCAGCCGTAAGCTCCATATACAATAAAAACCTCTTGAGTGATTATACCATCCCAAGAGGTTAAGCGTTTGTGTAATGGAGCTTCCTACCGGATTTGAACCGGTGACCTCATCCTTACCATGGATGCGCTCTACCAGCTGAGCTAAGGAAGCATGTATAGTATATAGAAGAAAAATCTGATCTCTTGGAGATCAAATTTTCTATAAAACTTATAAATAATTAGCCCGGCAACGTCCTACTTTCACAGGGGGTCGCCCCCCAATTATCATCAGCGCACAAGAGCTTAACTTCCGTGTTCGGCATGGGAACGGGTGGGACCTCTTGGCTATCGTCACCGGACGGGT
>NZ_JCAKFL010000005.1:0-403774 GCF_059510515.1 Sinobaca sp. SA16-1
TGAAGGAACCACCCGTCCGGTGACGATAGCCAAGAGGTCCCACCCGTTCCCATGCCGAACACGGAAGTTAAGCTCTTGTGCGCTGATGATAATTGGGGGGCGACCCCCTGTGAAAGTAGGACGCTGCCGGGCACCCATAAGCATCTTTCCCCATTTAGATAATGTGGGAAGATGCTTTTTTTGTTATACTTTAGGAACATTTCTTTTTTTACATTATCTGCCGGCTGCTGAAGGCCGGTTTACATAAAGGAGCCTGGTTCTATGACACTATCCCCTGTGTATTCTCCTATTGGTGATCAGGGCATTCGGATTCTTCTGGATACGTCCATCTCTGAGAAAACGCACGTATTGATACAGTCTTTTATGAAGCAGCTCAAAGAGCATCCCCCTTATGGGATCATCGAAGCGGTGCCTTCTTATGGAGCAATTACGGTATACTATGACTCTTCTCTTACTACATACAATCAGCTTCTTCCTGCATTGGATGCTTATGTGAAAAAAGCAGGAGCCGGCTCGTTTAAACAGGCGCAGATCTATTTTATTCCGGTCTGTTATGAAGAACCATATGCCCCCGACATGGAAAAAGTGATCAAGCATACCGGCCTGAACCGCAAACGGCTTATTTCAATGCATACGAAACCGGATTACCGTATTTTCATGATGGGATTTACGCCGGGCTTTCCGTATCTTGGCGGAATGGATGAACGTTTGGCCGTGCCGAGGCTCGACACCCCCCGCTCTCTCGTCAAAGCCGGTTCCGTTGGGATTGCGAACCAGCAGACGGGGATTTATTCGATTACGAGTCCGGGAGGATGGAACATTATCGGACGGTCGCCGATTTCCTTGTTTAATAAGGAAACAGACCCGCCTATTCTACTGCAGGCCGGGGATTTTCTGAATTTTTATGAAATATCGGCCACTGACTATAAAACCATTAAAGAACAGGTCAAACAGAAGACATATACGATTCGTGTTAAAGCCAAACGTGTCTAACGTAAGGTAAAGAGGGGAGGAAAAGCGATGCCGGACATATTATGCAAAGTAGAAAAACCGGGACTGTTGACGACGATTCAGGATCTCGGCCGCTATGGGTACCAGGACCGAGGCGTTGCGCCTGCGGGAGCGATGGATGTGTATTCCTTAATGATCGGCAACCTGCTTGTCGGCAATGAAGAAGACACGCCGGGCCTGGAAATTACGATTATGGGGCCAAAGCTCGTGTTCCAAACAGAGGCGGTCATCGCCCTGACAGGAGCGGATCTCCATGCTGCCTGTAATGGGAAGCCCGTGCCTCAATGGAAAAGCTTTCGTGTACATAAAGGAGATGTGCTTTCTTTTAAAGGCCATAAAAATGGCTCCCGAGCCTATTTGACGGTAGAAGGCGGATTTGATGGAGAGCAGTTTCTAGGCAGCTATTCCACGTACTTAAAAGCGAAAATCGGCGGGATCGAAGGCCGAGCTCTTTTTAAAAATGACATACTGTACTATCATGCCGACCGCGCCAACGGCCGGACCGGAAGAAGTATTTCCCCCAAGCGGCAGCCGGTGTATCTGGATGAACAGGTGCTCCGGGTAATTGAAGGCCCTGATGCAGAAGCGTTTACTCCTGGATCCGTAGAATTGTTTTACCGGCAGGGCTATACCGTCACAAAAGACGCGGACCGGATGGGCTGCCGCCTGGAAGGCGAGACCTTATCCCACGTTGAATCGGCTGATATTTTGTCGGAGGCCTCCTCTTTTGGAACGATACAGGTACCAGCAGGGGGACAGCCTATTATTTTGATGGCGGACCGGCAGACAACCGGCGGCTATACGAGAATTGCGACGGTTATTTCGGCGGATCTGCCGAAAGCAGCCCAGCTTTATCCGGGCCAGAGGGTTCGTTTTAAAAAGGTGTCTTTGGAAAATGCCAATCAGGTAAAGAAAAAGAAAACCTCGTTTATTAAAAGTATTAAATTTGCAGCAAACTATCAATGACAAGCGAAAGGCTGAGATATAATTATGGCACCTTATTTCAATACAAAAGCGGTTCATTTCCAGAAAAATGACGGCGAAAAAAATGTAAGTAAAGCAAAACCGATCTATCAGACGTCCGCGTTTACGTTCCAGGACCTTGATGATATGGAACAGTATTTTTCCGGTGAAAAAGAGCACCTGTACACGCGGTACAGCAATCCCAACTCCGATGATCTCGGCCACGGTACGGCAGAGCTTGAGGAAGCACCGGCCGGCCTGGCCACATCTTCAGGGATGTCAGCGATTCTCGCAGGGGTACTTGCCACTGTAAAACCCGGGGAGCATATGATTGTGCCGCTCGATCTGTACGGCGGAACGTATCAGCTCTTTCAGACCGAGCTTCAGGAGTGGGGAATTGAGGTCAGCGTGATCGACTTTAGAGACCTTGCCAATGTGGAACAGGCTATTCAGCCCAATACCGTGCTGCTTTATGCTGAATCGGTGACCAATCCGCTTCTGCGCATGGAGGACATTGCCGGACTGGTCGCTATGGCTTCAAAAAGAGAGCAGATGCGGGTAATGATTGATAACACGTTTCCCACGCCTTATCTTCTGAAACCTTATACGCTTGGGGCGGACCTTGTGGTGCACAGTGCCACGAAGTATATCGGCGGCCATAGTGACGTGAGCGCCGGGGTGCTGACCGGCGGAACCGAGCTGATCGGGAAAGCGAAAAAACGCATGATCTCGATGGGCTCCAATTTAAGTCCGTTTGAAAGCTGGCTGGCCTGCCGCGGCCTGAAAACGCTGGGACTGCGGATGCAGAGCCAGTCCGATAATGCCGCCCGCCTGGCCGAATGGTTCCAGGAAAGCGGAAGTGCCGACCAGGTCTTTTATCCAAAAGGATTATCGGAGCACGGCAACGGCGCAATGGTCAGCGTCAACCTGTCCGAGGCGTATGACATTAAGACCTTTTTTGCTTCCCTGCAGTGGATTAAAATTATGCCATCGCTTGCCGGAGTGGAAACGACGGTCTCTTACCCGGTTAACACGTCACACCGCACCGTTCCGGAAGAAATTCGTTCGGCTCTCGGTATCAGCGTTCAGACGGTCCGGATCTCTGTCGGGATTGAAGACAGCCGGGATATTATTGCGGCCTTTTCCAAAGCACTCGAAGCAGCAAAAAAATAACGTCAAAGAAGCTGTCGCAAAAAGGACAGCTTCTTTTTTTATATGCGATTTCCTTAAAATCAGCCTGATTTAATACCGGCTCCGCAAAGAGGAATAACCACTTGTTCCCCCGGCGTTCTGCTGTATTGAAGGTAGCCGGCGTAGTTGACAGCGGAAGTGATTTCTACATAAAACCCTTTTCTGCTGAGATACTCCCTGGCCTCTACAATCTCGTCTTCTTCCACTGTTATAAAGGTTCCGTTTGTGTCAGCCACCGCCTCTATAATCTGTTTGGCTCGTGCCGGTGCGGCGATGGCAATCCCTTCGGCTGCTGTGCTCCGGTGTGGTACCGGGACGGTGGTGGATTGGTAAGCGGCGGCAAGCGGCGCACAGTTTGCTGCCTGAATGGCTGCGATCTTTGGTAGTTTACCAATTAACCCGTTGGCCAGTAATTCTTTAAATCCATAGTATGCCCCTAATAACAACGTGCCGTTTCCCACGGGAATAAGCAATGTATCGGGAGCGCCGCCTAACTCTTCATATATCTCGTAAGCGTATGTTTTTGTTCCTTCAAAAAAATAGGGGTTGTATACGTGGCTGGCATAAAAAACACCATCAGTTTCTACTGCCAGCTGGGCAGCGGCGGCAACCTCCTCCCGTGTTCCATGAATTTGTTTGATGACGGCGCCGTGGGCCTGAATCTGGGCGATTTTTTTCGGGGACGTCTGATCACTTACGAACACTTCGCAGTCTATCGAGCATCGGGCCGCATACGCTGCAATGGATGTACCGGCATTTCCGCTGCTGTCAGCAATCACTTTGGACACGCCTAATTCTTTCGCCCTGGTGATCAGAACGGACGCACCGCGGTCTTTAAAAGACAGGGTAGGCATCATGTAATCGACTTTCACATACGTATCAGGTTCAGATGTATCCAGCACAATTAAAGGGGTCTGGCCTTCTCCCATCGTTACGCATTCCCATGCTTTCGAGTCTTTTGCAAACGGCATGGTCTGCCTATACCGCCATAAAGTACGCGGCTGCTCGTCCCAGGATTTTGTATCTATCAAAGGATGATCTTTATGTAGATCCAACACGCCTCCGCACGTGCATTTCCATATCATAGAAGCTGCCGCATATGTTTTTCTGCAGATGGAGCAAATGTATTTTTCCATACTTTCATTCCTTTCTTTATATAAAACCTGAAAGGAACTGCCCCGTAGGGGACAGTTCCTTTGTTTTGTTCCCTTATGATGATGATTTGTTAATGTAGTTCAGCATGTTCTGAAAGACACTGATATTGTCTGTTAGTATTAGCACAGGTAGAAATATAAACGTCATAAGCAGCATTACATTCGCCAGCAGAAAAGCAGACAATGATCGGCCGACATTCACCAGAATCCCTCCTTTATCGCATCCTCATAGGCAACAGCAGGCATCTTTCTTTCTATTTATAGTATTTATAATATTGTAACATTTCTGACAATAAATTAATACAAAAAATTTTAAAATAAGGGTTGCGGTGTGAATCATTGCGTGGTATATTATTATACGTGGCGTTGAGAGACACACCACATAAAAAATAATAAGTACGGTGGCGAAAGCGAAAAGGCCACACCCGTTCCCATGCCGAACACGGAAGTTAAGCTTTTCAGCGCTGATGATAATTGGGGGGCGACCCCCTGTGAAAGTAGGACGTTGCCGTGCTTGTTAATTTTTTACCATATCGCGGGATAGAGCAGTCTGGTAGCTCGTCGGGCTCATAACCCGGAGGTCGGAGGTTCAAATCCTCCTCCCGCAACCAATTATTTTACCATTCAAGCCGATAAGGGCTTTTTTTTATGCGCAAAATGAAGAATACCTTCGTTTTCTTGCGCTTTTTATAGAATAAGGTAAACTAAAAGAATAACGAATAGACCGAGAAAATAGATGGGTGATAGCATGCCAAAAGACGAATTTGAATGGATAAAACAGCACACGCCTGCCCATTCCCACCAAACGCGACTTGAAGAAGGAATAGGAGACGACGCTGCGATTTACAAAGCGTCTTCTTTTTTTGATGAAGTCATTTGTGTGGATACAATGATTGAAGGCATTCATTTCAAAAAAGAGACGATGGCTCCTTATGACGTTGGCTACAAAGCACTGGCCGCTAACATAAGCGACCTGGCGGCGATGGGGGCAGAACCTTCCTTTTATATTGTATCAATTGCGATTCCTCCTCACTGGGAGGATGAAGAGCTCTCCGGACTCTATAAAGGCATGGCAGCACTCGGTGACCGGTACAAGATGGATTTAATCGGAGGGGATACAGTGTCCTCAGCGCACGAACTGATGGTGTCGATCACTGTCATCGGACGCGTTGAAACCGGACGCCGGCTGCTGCGGCGCAATGCAGCGGCAGGAGATGTAATTTTTCTAACCGGTCCTGTCGGCCGTTCAGCTTCCGGCTTAAAGCTGCTGTTGGAAACAGGGAGACACGCTTCTTTTTCTTCTATAGAACAGACGCTTCTTTCCTATCACCAGCGGCCGGAGCCGCAGGTGGAAATGGGCCGGCTCGCCGCCTCCATGAAAGCGAGAATCGCGCTCAATGATATCAGCGACGGCCTGGCAAGCGAAAGCTTTGAAATAGCGGAGGCGAGCGGCATCCAGATGCACCTGGAGCAGGATCTGGTGCCTGTGCCGGATGAGTTTGCCGGGTACGACCCGGGGGACTACTGGAAGTGGATGCTCTACGGCGGAGAAGACTTTGAACTGCTTGGCACGATCGAAGCCGGATGCTGGGACGATTTCCGGCAGCGGGCCGAAGCCCTGGGGCTGACAGTAACCGCAGTCGGACGTGTGGAAGCGGGAACACCCGGGGTCTGGCTTCATGACGAGAAGCAGGCAGTCCCCCTAGAAAAAAAGGGGTATAATCACTTCAGTGGAAAAGAAGGGCAGGGATAACAATGGCAGCCTTTCAAATAACGACAGTCTCTCCCGACGATACGATGAAGCGGGCCGAAGAGATTGGTCGACTGGCCCGGGCAGGTGACGTGATCACGCTGTCCGGCGATTTAGGCACAGGGAAAACCCATTTTGCCAAAGGACTGGCAGTCGGTCTCGGTGTGACGGGCAATGTAAATAGTCCGACCTATACGATTATGAAAGAATATATGGGGCGTCTTCCTTTTTATCACCTGGACGTGTACCGGCTTGAAGAGGAAAGCGAAGAGCTCGGCCTGGAAGAGTACATTGAAGGAGAGGGCGTCTCGCTGATTGAGTGGCCGGAGCGGATTGAAGGCTGGCTGGACGCCCCGGATCGGCTGCAGGTTACAATCGAGTATGCCGGAGATGACAAACGTATTATACATTTTTCAGCGGAAAGCGGAAGCTGGCTGAATTGGATAGAGGAGCGTAAGGCAGAATGAATATATTGTCTTTTACGACAACCACATCAACGATGAGTGCCTCCGTTTCGGTTAACGGAAGAACGGTTGGAGAGTATACGACTTTTTTAAAGCAGACCCATTCCCAGCGGCTGATGCCGGCGATTGATTCCCTTCTGAAGGAAACCGGGATAAAGGCCGGGGACCTGGATGCAATCGCAGCAGCCAAAGGACCCGGTTCTTATACCGGGGTGCGGATTGCAGTAACGACAGCCAAAACGCTTGCCTGGTCGCTGCAGATTCCGGTGTACGGTATTTCGAGTCTGCATCTGCTTGCTGAACAGGCGAAACTGTTCAGCGGATGGATCGTGCCGTTTATTGATGCAAGAAGAGATCACGTCTACACCGGCATATATTTTTCCGAAAACGGCGTGTGCCGCCGGGTAGAGCCGGACGGCGTACTTGATGTGCCGGCCTGGCTTGAGAAGCTGGAGGCGCTGGAGGGACCGGTGCTGTTAATTGGGGAAGAAGCGGACAAACATAAAGACCGGGTGCTTGCTGCCCGCGCGGATGTTCAGTTTGCTTCAGCCGAACAGGCTGTGCCGCATGCCTCCTCTTTGGCCGCAGCAGCGGCACAGCACGAGGAGCTTGCTGTGCACGCCCATGAGCTCGTACCGGAATATGCCCAGCTGGCAGAAGCAGAGAAAAAATGGCTGGAGGCAGGAGGCGGCAGCCGGCCATGATAGAGAAACAGACGACGGTCCGCCTCATGACCGCAGACGACGTCAACGGCGTTTATAAGGTAGAAGTAGATGCTTTTTCCGTCCCGTGGACAAAAGAAGCGTTTGAAAATGAAGTGCTGTTAAATCAATTTGCCTATTATCTGGTAGCGGAATACGAGGGTGAGATTGTAGGATACTGCGGTGTCTGGATCATCATGGACGAAGCCCATATTACAAATATAGCGGTTCATCAATCGAAAAGAGGACTTGGCATAGGCGATGCACTGATGCGGCACGTGCTGGAGCTGTCCCTGACCTATGGGGCGCTTACGATGACGCTTGAAGTACGCACAAGCAACCACCTCGCCCAGAATCTGTACCGGAAATACGGATTCGAAGCGGGCGGGATCCGCAAAAATTATTACACCGATAATCAGGAGGACGCGCTGGTTATGTGGGTGAACCTGAAGGAGCGGTACTGGCAATGATAAAAGAAGATGTAGTCATCCTTGCTATTGAAACGAGCTGTGATGAAACCGCAGCCTCGGTTGTGAAAAATGGCAGCGAAATTATTTCCAGCGTCGTTGCCTCGCAGATGGACAGTCATAAGCGGTTTGGCGGAGTTGTGCCGGAAATAGCCTCACGCCACCATACGGAAATCATTACGCAGGTGATGGAGCAGGCGATGCTGGAAGCCGAGCTTCCTTTTTCCCAGCTGACAGCGATTGCGGTCACGGAAGGTCCGGGACTTGTCGGTGCCCTGCTTGTCGGAATCAGTGCGGCCAAGGCGGCGGCGTTTGCCCACGGCCTGCCGCTGATCCCGGTTCATCATATCGCAGGCCATATTCAGGCAGCAGAACTGGTTAAGCCGATTCTTTATCCGGCGATGGCACTCGTTGTCTCAGGAGGCCATACAGAGCTCGTCTACATGAAAGAGCCGGGCCACATGGAAGTAATCGGAGAGACACGGGATGATGCCGCAGGGGAAGCTTATGACAAAGTAGCGCGCACGTTAGGCCTTCCTTACCCGGGAGGTCCGCACCTGGAACGGCTCGCTGCAACAGGAGAGCCGACGGTAAAGCTTCCGATTGCCTGGCTCGAATCAGATTCGTATGATTTCAGCTTCAGTGGGCTGAAGTCATCGGTCATTAACACAAAGCACAATGCAGAACAGCGCGGCACCCCATTTAACGCAGCCGACGTGGCGGCGAGTTTCCAGCAGAGTGTGGTAGAAGTGCTCGTGGAAAAAACAAAGCGCGCCGCCTTGGCGTATGACGTCAAACAGGTGATTACCGCAGGCGGCGTGGCTGCCAATAAAGGCCTGCGCGCCGCAATCAAAGAAACATTCGCCGGCTCGGACATCGACTGGACGATACCACCGATTGAACTGTGCACGGATAACGCCGCGATGATCGGAGCGGCCGCTTATATAGAATGGAACAAACAGAACCTTGCCGATTGGGATCTGAACGGAAAACCCGGTCTTGCTTTAACATAAGCAGACCGGGCTTTTTTTTATGACGTTTTTGCTTTTCTACGGCTGCGCACAGCCTGCCAGAGCGGCACGGCAAATGCGAGCATTGCGACAGCGAGAAGGCTGACTGCGATCGGGCGCGTGAAGAAAATCGATAAGTCGTTGTTGGCGATCGTCATGGACTGACGGAATGAATTTTCCATCATCCCGCCGAGAATAAAGGCGAGAATCAGCGGAGCGGCCGGGAAAGAGAACAGTCTCATGAAATACCCGAGCACGCCAAACGCAAGCAGCATGTAAAGATCAAACGTATTAAAGCTGATGGAGTACACGCCGATCATGCTGAACATAATGACTAAAGAAATCAGAAGCGGCCTTGGAATGGCAAGCACCTTCGCAATATAGGGAATCAGCGGCAGGTTCAATACGAGCAGAAAGATATTGCCGACGTACATGCTGATAATTACGCCCCAGAACAATTCCGGACGGTCGGTAATGAGAAGCGGACCGGGCTGGACGTCGAGAACGAGCAGGGCGCCAAGCAGTACGGCGGTCGTACCGGAGCCTGGAATACCGAGGCTGAGAAGCGGAACGAACGCACCGCTTGTAGCCGCGTTATTTGCCGTTTCCGGAGCTGCGATGCCTTTTACAGCACCTTTGCCCCATTCTTCCGGATTCTTCGAAATTTTCTTTTCCGTAATGTAGCCGATAAACGAAGCGATGGTGGCACCGGCGCCGGGAAGCACGCCTAGTATAAATCCAAGAAAAGACTGCCGTGTCATCGGGCCGGCCATTTCTTTGTAGTCGCTTTTGGATAACTTCAGGCTGCCGATGTTTTCGTTGCCTTTTAATTTGTCTTTCCGGTTAATAATCAGGTTGCAGATCTCGGCTAAAGCGAACAGGCCGAGTGCGACGACGAGAAAATCAATGCCTTCAAGCAGATTCGGATTATTAAAGGTAAAGCGCGCCGTGCCGGTCTGGCTGTCAATGCCGATCGTGACGGCCATAATGCCGACAACAGCAGCAATCAGTGCTTTTACGGTCGAACCGTCCGACAGGCTCGATATAGCGGTCAGACCTAAAATCATCAGTGCAAAGTACTCCGGCGGTCCAAACACAATGGCCACACTGGAGAGAATCGGTGCGAAAAGCATTAACAGAACGACGCTGATGGTGCCGCCGGTAAATGAGGCAATGGCGGCAATGGCCAGGGCTTTTCCAGCCTGCCCTTTCTGGGCCATGGGGTAGCCGTCAAAAGAAGTGGCTACCGTCCCGGCAATTCCGGGAGCGTTCAGGAGGATGGAAGAGGTTGATCCCCCGAATACGGCTCCGTAATACACACCTGCCATCAGGACGAGCGCAATGGTCGGGTCCATGCTGTACGTTAAGGGAATCATAATGGCGATGGCGCTGATAGGACCGAGACCCGGCATCATTCCGATAAAGGTTCCGGCCAGTACGCCGAGAAATACAAACATAATACCTTCTACACTAAGAGCGAGCTGAAGCCCGCTTAATATACCTTCAAAATTACCCATGCTGCATGCTCCTTTCTAAATAGGCAGAATCCCGGAAGGAAGGGAGATACCCAGTAGTTGTGTAAAGATGAGATACAGCGTAACGGGAAACAGCACGGCCACAATCGCGTTGGTGACATGCTTTTTGTATCCGAGAAACCGGCTGCACAGAAAAATAAAAATAATAGAAACGAGAATAAATCCGAGTATTTCCAGAAAAAAGATATACACAAGAATCATGAGAAACGTGCCGATCAGCATGAATACATCATTTTTGGGGATGTTGCGTTTTTCTTTCTGTTCCGGTGTTTCACTATCCGGCATGAAAAATAAAATCAAGCTGAGCACAATCAGCAGAATCCCCAGCGCTTTAGGAAGCGTATCGGAATCAATAATCGAATTCATAAAACTGGGAAGCTGAAATGCCAGGTACAAATAGTAGGCGGCAATCGCCATCAGGACAAGGCTGACTTTCCGGTGCGGTGCTTTCAGCATAAGATGCTCTCCTTTCGTATAGAAAAGAAAAGGTGCCGGCTTTCAGCAGGACACCTTTTCTGCCTGTGCTTTATTTACTCCTGGTTGTAAAGGCCGACGTCATCAAGCAGTTCCTGCATGGAAGCACTCTCTTCTTCAAGAAAAGCTCCGTACTCTTCACTGTTCATGTATGCTTCTTCCCAGCCATACTTATCGCGGGTATCCGCCCAGAACTCGGAGTCGTTCAGCTCCTGGAATTTCTCTTCGTAGTACGCGACCTGCTCGTCTGTCATGTTCGGCGGGCCGAAGAATCCTCTCCAGTTCACGAACGTTTCATCGATTCCCTGCTCAACAGCAGTCGGAAAGTCTTCAATCACGTCTCCGCTCATCCGCTCTTCGGCAGTGATACCAAGCACACGGATTTCGCCTGCGCGAACCTGCTCAATGGTTTCGGTAACGCCGGTGGAGTACACGTCCGCATTTCCGTTTAAGAGGTTTGTCATCGTGCTGCCATCCTGAGCCGATACGTATTTAACGGATTTTGGATCAACGCCTGCGGCCGCAGCAATTTTAACAAACTGCATGTGGTCCATACTGCCCGGCGAGGACTCGCCGATAACGGTAATGCCTTCCGGATCATCTTTCATATCTTCAAATAGTTCATTTAAATCTTCCCATTCAGCATCATCGCGTACGGCAAACGCGCCGTAATCGGAAATCATGTTCGCAAGCGGCGTAAAGTCTTCGTAGCCGACATCGGACTGACCGTTCAGCGGAATCAGCAGAAGGGGAGGAGAGGCCACAAACAAGTGATGCGGATTTTCGCTTTTCCCTTGAATATAGGACCAGCCGACCGAACCGCCGCCGCCTTCTTTGTTTACAACACCCATGCCTTCATCGAGAATGCCCTCTGTTTCAAAACCTTCTGCAGCCATCCGTGCGGTTGTGTCCCAGCCGCCGCCCGCACCGGATGGAGCTACCATTTCAATGGACTGTTCCGGCTCCCAGCCGCCGCCTTCCCCGCCGGATGATTCGCTGCCTGAGCCACAGGCCGATAACGTGACGGCAGAGACAAGTCCAAAAGCTGCTAATTTCATATGTTTCAAAATAATGACCCCCTTTGATTGAATAGCCTAAGCATAAAGAAAACGATTACAAATGTAACCGTTTACAAAATAAGTTCTATTAAAAACAAAAGCGGGGGTTTTGTTCATTTTGTGCACAAAAAAAAGAGCTACCGGCTGAAGTACCGGCGCTCCGGGCGGCCGACAATGCCGTAAATCGGCTTTGCCTCGCCTTTATTAACTGAAATCAAAAATTCCAAATACCGTCTGGCTGTCGTCCGGGAAGCCCCAAGGTGTTTTCCCATTTCTTCGGCGGTGATCCCTTCGGCCATTTCTGTCAGGCGCTCCTGGACGGTGCGGAGCGTCAGTGCATCAATGCCTTTTGGCAGCGGCTCTTCGCCGTAAATGTAAGCGGGAGCAGGGGTTTCCGGCGGTACCGGGGCCGTACCGCTGTACCATTCATCGATTTCTTTCTGTGACATTTCGGGAACGCCGGAGACGCTGTGATGAAACGTTTTGTATCTCTGCAGCGTTTCCTGCAGGCGGTCGAGGGAGCCCGGTTTAATAATGTAGTCAAACACGCCGTAGCGGAATGCTTTTTTTATATGTTCAGTGTTCGTGGAGGCTGAAATAATAATCACGTCCACCTCCGGATATTCCCCGCGGATCGTATGAAGCAGGTCGACTCCCATGCTGTCCGGCATATATACATCAAGCAGAAGAAGCTTAATATCATAAGTGCGGAGCAGATCAAGCAATTCAGCGGCGCTGGCGGCTTTCGCCCGGCATTCAAAGCCTTCGAGGCCGTCAACGATTTCCTGGTGAATCTGGGCAATGCGAAAATCATCTTCTGCAATGGCGGTCATAATCATGAGATGTCCTCCTTTTTCTCAGTGTGCTGGTGTTTAGGGATATAGACGGAAAAAACGGTGCCGTCTTCTTCACTGGATGTATACTCCAGCATGCCGTGCAGTTCATGAACGGTATGCTGGATCACGGACAGGCCGTAGCCGCGTTTTTTCGCCCCGGATTTCGTGGAAACGCCTTTTTCCAGGAGTTTCTCGAACGAATCGGCGAGTCCGGGACCGTTATCGCTGATTTCGAATATGATGTCGTTGCCGATATCGGTGACAAAAAAGCGGACTTCCGGCTTCGTACTGTGCTGTCCGGCCGCTTCGAGCGCGTTGTCGATCAGGTTTCCGAGTACGGAGACCATTTGTACTTTGCCGATGGAAGAGGGAAGCACGTCGAGCTGGCTGTCTTCTTCCACACGGAAAACCACTTTCATTTCAGAGGCGCGGCCGCTTTTCCCGGATAAAATAGCCTGGATGGTCGGATCGAGAATCTGACCGAATACGACAGAGGCCTGCTGCTTTTGCAAGTTCGTCTCCTCATCGATCATCTGCAGGGCCTCGCGGTTTTTGCCGAGATGCAGGTAGCCGGACAGGGCATAGAGTTTGTTCATAAATTCATGGTTCTGGGAGCGCAGGTCGTCGGAGTAGCGCTGGATGTCAGAGAGGGTGTTGGCCATCTGCATCATTTCCGTTTTGTCGCGGAAGCTGGAGACGACGCCGGCGATTACTCCTTTTTTATAAATGGGCTCCCGGTTAACAATCAAAGTGGTGTCTTCGAGCTGTATCTCCTGGTTGTATTCCGGCTCCAGGCTCTCGAGCACCCGCTCCATATTCGAAGCGGGGAGAAGCTCCCTGATATGCCGCCCTTCGACTGTGCCGTAAACGCCAAGCATGGCAGCGGCCGACTGGTTCATCAGTGTGACGCGGCCCTCGGTATCAATGGCAATAATGCCTTCCCGGATGGCTTTTAAAATCCCGTCACGCTCCGAGTACATGTTGGCAATCTGATAGGGCTCGAGGCCGTACATATCCTTTTTGATGCTGCGGGAAAGCATAATGCTGCCGATCACCCCGCAGGCCACAGCCAGAAGAGCGATGCCGGCTAAAAGAGCAATCCGCCGGAAGACAGCGGCCTGCAGATCTTCGATTAAGAAGCCAACGGAAATAATGCCGATAATATTGCCATTCTGGTCGCGGACCGGCGTTTTTCCGCGAAGCGACGGCCCCCGGGTACCGGTGGCTCTGGAAATATAGGCCTCACCCTCCAGCAGCGCCCGATCGTTGTCGCCGCCGACCATGCTTTCGCCAATCTGCCACTCGTCCGGGTGGGCATAGCGGATGCCTTCGGTGTTGCCGATCACGACAAATTCCGCACCAGACTGTTCGCGGATTTCTTCGGCATAGGGTTGCAGCACCTCGGAGGGATCCTCCGCAGAAAAAGCATCCCGCACGACAGGGGATGCTGCTACATACGTTGCGGTGCTGAGTGCTTTATCGCCGAGCGTGCTTTCGATATCATGCATTTCCATAAAGGCATAGCTTCCGGACAAAAGAATTGTAACAAAGGCAATAATGCCGGATACCAGGAAAATGATTTTCGTCCGAATTGTTATTTTCACAGCAACTTCCCCTTTTAAATCGCTTACATTTTCTTAAGAATACGGGGAAATGGGGATAACGTCAAGCAGCTTCGGGAAAAGCAGGGACGTCTGTTGATAAGTCTTCTTTAAATATTCAGAAAAACAGCGAAAAGTACTGATATAAAAGGATTTAACCTGTTGATTACAAATCTGTTGATAACTCGGTAAATTTGTGGATAACCATGTGAAGGCTGGATAGAAAGCCGGGGAATATGTGTACAACTCTGTGGATAGTGTGTATAAGTATGAATTTCGAAAAAAGAACCGCTTGACAGCGAAATTAATCCTGCAAGCGGCATGCCTATTATTTTGTATTCCGGTAAAAGGTTACTCGTCCTCCTGCAGCATTTCCCATTCGTCCATCTGCTGGTCGAGGGTCGTTTTCAGCTTCTGGGAAGACGCCTGGATGGAAGCGGCTTTTTCATGGTCACTGTACACATCGGGCTCCAGAAGCTGCTGCTCGTGTGCTTCGATCTCGGATTCGATCTCTGCAATGGAAGCTTCAATCGTTTCAATCTGGCGCAGGCGGCGGCGTTCGTGTTTCTTCGCCTCTTTGTCCTGCTGAAAGCTGTTCTTGATTTCGGGCGCACCGACTGCGGCGGGAGTCGTCTCAGCCGCTTCTTCACGGCGTATCGCTTCGCGCTCCTTTTCATCCTCGACGCGGGCAATAAAGTAATCGTAATCGCCGATGTAGTCGCGGAGGCCGCCCGGGGACAGTTCCACAATCCGGGTTGCCATCCGGTTCAGGAAGTAGCGGTCGTGGGAAACGAAGACGAGCGTTCCCGGATAGTCAATCAGCGCGCTTTCGAGCACTTCCTTGCTGTCGAGATCGAGGTGGTTGGTCGGCTCATCAAATAACAGAACGTTTGGCTTCTGCATCATCAGCTTGGCCAGAGCGAGCCGGGCTTTTTCGCCGCCGCTCAGGTCGTACACCTTTTTCATTACGTCCTCCTGGGTAAACAGGAAGTTGCCGAGGACGGTGCGGATCTCTTTTTCCACCGTCTGGGGATAGTCATCCCATAGTTCATGAAGCACGTCTTTATTTGTGTTTAAGTCCGCCTGTTCCTGGTCATAGTAGCCGATTTTCACTTTGCTCCCGAGGCGGATCGTGCCGCCCTGCAGGGGAAGGTCTCCTTTCAGGGCTTTTAAGAGCGTGGATTTGCCGACGCCGTTCTGGCCGATGAGGGCTACGCTTTCGCCTTTTTTTACGTTCAGGCTTAAGTTTTTAATGATCGGTTCCGCTCCCGGGTAGCCGATGGTGACGTTATCGATCATCAGTACGTCGTTGCCGCTTTCTTTATCAATGGCAAAAGAAAATGAAGCTGATTTGCGGTCACCGTCCGGACGTCCGGCACGATCCATTTTTTCCAGCTTTTTGCGGCGGCTCTGCGCCCGTTTGGTGGTGGAGGCGCGGGCAATATTGCGCTGCACGAAGTCTTCGAGCTCCGCAATTTCCTTTTGCTGTTTTTCAAAGGTTTTCAGCTCCTGCTCATAGCGGAGCGCTTTTTCATCTATATAGTAGCTGTAGTTGCCCTGGTATAAAGAAGCTTTGTTCCAGGCAATCTCATACACCTTCTGGACAATTTTATCGAGAAAATAGCGGTCATGGGAAACGATCAGGACCGCGCCGTCATAGCCGGACAAATACTGCTCGAGCCAGCGGAGCGTATCAATATCCAGGTGGTTGGTCGGCTCGTCGAGAATCAAAAGCGCCGGTTTGGAGAGCAGCAGCTTGGCAAGAGCCAGACGGGTTTTCTGCCCGCCGCTCAATACGTTAATCGGGGTCTCGTAGTCAAAGGCCCCGAAGCGGAGCCCGGAAAGAATCCCGCGGATGTCGGCTTCAAACTGATAGCCGCCGCGTTCTTTAAAGGTGTGCTGCATGGAGTCATATTCGCTCAGCACCTTTTCGTAGGCGGCCGGCTGTTCGAGAAGGGAGGGGTCCGACATTTTTTCTTCAAGTCCGCGGAGGTCTTTTTCCATTTTGCGGAGTGCGGTAAATACCGTCAGCATTTCTTCCCAGATCGAGCGGTCGGTGTCGAGTCCGCTGTGCTGGTCGAGATAGCCGATCGATACGTCTTTTGGAACGACGACCTGGCCGGAATCACTTGGCAGCTCTCCGGTAATGATTTTTAAAAGCGTGGATTTCCCGGCGCCGTTTCGGCCGATCAGGGCCACGCGTTCCTTGGCTTTTATGTCCATTTTTATATTTTGCAGAATCGTGTCTGCACCAAATGACTTTGTTATATCTATACACTGCAGTACGATCATTAAGAACCATCCTTTTATACAAGTCTCATCTTTTAGTTTAGCGTATTTCGCGGGAAAAGGCGATTGTTCAGGAAACAGAAGGCGCGTCATTTCCTTTATATTCATATGACAATACGTGGCCGAATGGTGTACAATAAATAAAGAAAGCGCAAACAGAAATCCTTCTGTTCGTCTTTCTCCCAGATAACAGGTATGCTGTGTATACCGGGAGATCCCGATACAAACAATGCCTGAGAGCGATTGAAACAGGCAGCGACCTTTGGAGGCTTTCTAATGAATACAGACCAGCAAAAAATACCACAGGCTACAGCGAAGCGCCTGCCGCTGTATTACCGATTTCTTGAAAACCTGCATGCCTCCGGAAAAACCAGGGTGTCTTCCACGGAATTAAGCGAAGCGGTGAAAGTGGATTCGGCGACGATCCGCCGGGATTTTTCCTACTTCGGCGCGCTCGGCAAGAAGGGATACGGCTACAACGTATCCTACCTGCTGTCCTTTTTCCGGAAAACCCTGGACCAGGACGAGCGGACTAACGTCTGCCTCGTTGGCGTCGGGAACCTCGGCACGGCACTTCTGCGTTATAATTTTTCCAGAAGCGACAACACGCGTATCGTCTCCGCCTTTGACGTAAATGACAATATCGTCGGAAACGAAGTAGGCGGAGTGGAAATTTTCCATCTGGACAAGCTTTCGGAAAAGGCACCGGACGACGAGCAGCCAAGCGTGGCCATTTTGACTGTGCCCGCTGAATTTGCCCAGTCCACTGCCGAAAAGATTGTGGATGCCGGCATCAAAGGCATTCTGAACTTCACGCCTGCCCGGCTGTCCCTGCCGCCTTACATAAGGGTGCACCATATTGATTTATCGATTGAACTGCAGACACTCGTCTACTTTTTACGGAATTATCCGCTCGACACGTAAGCACGTATCCGATTTACTTTAAAAAGGGAGGCTGTAACATGCCAATAGGTCCAGGAAGTCTTGCATTGATAGCGATAGTAGCACTGCTTATATTCGGCCCAAAGAAGCTGCCGGAGCTTGGAAAGGCAGCGGGCAACACCTTGAGAGAATTTAAGTACGCAACCAAGGGGCTGGCAGATGATGACGATGAAGAAAAGCCAAAGAAATCCGAAACAAAAACCGGTGAAACCAAGTAATCCGAACCAACCGCCTATTATAGAAGAAGAGATGACGCTGTATGACCACCTCGGGGAGCTGAGAAGGAGAATCATCCTGGTCGGCAGCGTTTTTCTTGCGGCTATGATTATCGGCCTGATTATTGCACCGCGCGTGATTGAACACCTGCAGAACATCCCGGCGGCGGAAGATTTCCCGATGAACGTCTTCAGCCTGACCGATCCTGTGATGCTCTACATGAACTTCGCGTTTGTCATCGGCCTGATACTTGTGTTTCCGCTATTGCTGCACCAGCTCTGGGCGTTTGTCGCTCCGGGGCTTCTGGAAAATGAGCGGAAAGCAACTTTGTCGTACATTCCGATCGCGACGCTCCTGTTTTTCGGGGGGCTCGCTTTTGCCTACTTTATCCTGTTTCCAAACGTGCTCCGTTTTTTAAGCTCGCTTACCGAGCGGCTCGGCCTGACGGAGCAGTACGGCGTGAACGATTACTTCTCGTTTTTGTTCCAGCTTACGCTCCCGTTCGGGCTGTTGTTTCAGCTGCCGGTCGTCGTCATGTTTCTGACGCGCCTCGGCCTGATTACGCCCGCCTGGCTGCGCACGGTGCGGAAGTACGCATACTTCGTGCTGCTGGTTGTCGCCGGCTTTATTACGCCGCCGGAGATCGTCTCGCATCTGATGGTCACCGTGCCGCTCCTGCTGCTTTATGAAGTAAGCATTATTATTTCCAGGTCGACGTACAAGAAAGTACAGAAAGCCGAAAAACAGCGCATGGAAGAATGGGCGCTCGAAGAACAAAAGCGCCTGCAGGAAGAAATCGATAAAAAGAATAAAGCGTAAAAAACATCCGAAAGGGTGTTTTTTTTTTGCATAACTTGAAAATGGGCAAAGAAAGTTAAATCACTTTATTAACTTCCTCATCACCCCGTCACTGGAAAGTTCCTCTAACCATTCCATTAATTTTTCGATAGATGGCGCCTCTTCTTGATTAAACCAGTAACTTAGTACACCTATCATGGCGGATAAAGCATATTCCAAGGTATAGTCCAGCTCAAAACTTTCTTTCACGCCCCGGGCAGCCAGGGTTTCTTTTATGATGGGCTTCATGCCGGCTTTAATTCTGCCCTGAAAGGCCGGGTCGCCATGATCTCCCAGAAGTACCATAAGATACTTACTGTGTTGTGAATAAATGCTGACAATTGCTTGAAAAGGGAGCGGTTCATCCGGTAAAGACAGCTGTTGAATGGGAATCTCCTGCAGCTTAGAAATTAATGTGCTTTCTATTTCCTCGAGGACCTCGTAAACATCGGTAAAGTATTCATAAAATGTAGACCGGTTATATCCTGCTCTTGTGGTAACTTCTTTAATTGTTATTTTTTCTATCCGTTTAGTGCAGTATAGTTCCCAAAAAGCATCTATTAAATATTGTTTTGTTTGTGTGGTGACTGCTGAATTTTTTTTCATCCTCTTCCTCCTATAATGTCTCAAAATCCGACAGGTAAGGTAAAAATGTCGGTTGATGGATGTATTTTTACATCATACACTTATATCATACGACATGTTGTTGGATTAATAAATAAATATGGGTGGAGTGGTTTTAAATGACAGTAATAAATGTGCAGCACCTTACGAAAGATTATGGAGAAAATAAAGGTATTTTTGATGTTTCATTACAGATCGAAGAAGGGGAAATATGTGGCTTTATAGGGCCGAATGGGGCGGGGAAAACAACCATGATCCGTCATCTATTGGGATTTATTAAACCGCAGTACGGTAAGTCTGCTATTTTGCAGTTGGATTGCTGGAATGACTCGAAAAAGATTCAAAAACATCTCGGTTATCTTCCGGCAGAAATTGCTTTCCCTGAAAATCTGACAGGTAGACAGCTCATACAGCATGCTGCTAATATGCGGAACCTTCGTAATATGAAAAAAGCTGAACAGTTAATAGAAATGTTCGACTTAGACCCCTCTGTATTAATAAAACGAATGTCCAAGGGCACGAAACAAAAGGTGGGGATTGTATGTGCATTTATGCATGAGCCGCACATTCTCATTCTGGACGAACCAACAACGGGGCTTGATCCTCTTATGCAGTCAACCTTTGTAAAACTAATTCATCAGGAAAAACAAAAGGGGAAAAGTATTCTTATGTCTTCTCATTTATTTGAAGAGATTCAGGAAACCTGCGATAGAATCACAATGATAAAACAAGGTAGATTGATTTCGGAATTGAACTCTCAGGATTTTAAAGCTTTTAAAAATCGTGATAAAACCACTTTATTTAAAATAGCGTTTCACGACTTTCAGGATTTTGAATCTATTCAGAAGGAAAATTTTGTTGTTAAAGAAGCTCGTAAAGAAAATCTGCAGATGATGATAGAGGTAGAAGACATTCAAATAAACGAGCTGATACGTGCGCTTTCGAAAAGAGAGTTGATATACATTCGTGAAATGACGTATTCACTCGAAGAATATTTTATGAATTTTTATAAAGGAGAATCATGATCATGCTGAATAAATCTCTGTTTATTCACTTAATAAAATCGAATGCAAAAGTGTTTTTCATCATTGCAGGAGTTCTTTCGTTATTAATTGGAATCATAATGAGTGTTTTTACTCCGGAAACCATGAATGAAATTGCGCGGGTAAATACAGGTTCTCCCGTTAACCCGTTAGGCGATATAACCACCTTAATCGCGTTTGTGGCCAATCAATATTTTGGGAATTTTGCTCTCATTTTTGCCATGATTTATTCGGTTATTATCGGAAACAAGCTGATAGCAGAAAAAGTAGACAAAGGCAGCATGGCTTATTATCTGTCAGCTCCTATCACAAGAACCGAGTACACTTTTACAAGTATCATCTTTTTTGTGTCTTCACTAGTAGTATTGTTTGGATTAGTGTTTTTAACAGGGTACGGGGTGGCAGAGCTGGTTCAGCCTGGCGAACTGCCTGTAGAGAAATTCTTCATGTTAACCCTGGGTTGTTTATTATTAAATTTAGCAATCAGTGGAATAACTTTTTTGGCCTCTTGTTTGTTTAACCGTTCAAGCCAATCCCTGGCACTTGGTGGAGGACTGTCGGTTTTTTTCTTTGCTGCGGATATGCTTTCCGGGATGAGTGAAAGTCTTGAAGGTATTAAAAATATTACTATTATTACTCTCTATGATTCCAATGCCATTATTCAAAGTGGAAGCTATGGGGCTCAGCTACTCATACTTGCCGGGTTAACTCTTATTTTGTATTTAGTAGGAATGTTCGTTTTTAAACGAAAAGATCTGCCGGTATAACGATAGACATTATGATGCCCGGGAAGCGGCCCGTATATGAAAAGAGTGTACGTCTGTAAAGCAGTGATTTCCCTTTTAATTGTCTTATTTATGAGATATATTGTAAATACTAGCCAAATTTTGAGTATGCAGATGGTAGAAGCCATTATGTATTTTACGTATGCCCGGCTGTTTTTTCGCCCTTCTGACAAAAGCCTTTTTCTGCTTTACCGCCCAACCAGGAAGCCCGTCATTTTCCAGACAAAACAATACGTTTTAAAGGGGAGTCTTGATGAAAAAATGGATAATCGCAGCAATTATCGTCTTAGGCATCGGCCTGGCAGTGACCTGGCTGCTTCAATTGAACAGGGAGGAGGATGAAACGGTGGGTGTGGTAGATGAAAGGTACCGGGGAGACAATGGGCTGATCGCCAATTATCCGGACGGGGAAGGGAACACGGAATACCTTTCCGAATCGATCGGCCTGTATTTGGACTATCTGCTTGTGATTGAAGACGAGCGCGCTTTCGCTGACGAAGTGGAGAGGTTGTCCGAGTTTACGGAAGAACTGGATGAAGGAACGCTTATCAAATGGAAAGTAGAAGATGACATCTCCGTTAACGCACTGATTGACGATGTCCGGATTGCGTATGCGCTGCAGCGTGGGGCTGAGCTGTTCGAAGAAGAGTCATATAATGAGCTCTCCGAATCCATTCAGCGGGCGGTGTATCACTACCAGTATGAGGCGGGCGAATGGCACGACTTTTACGACTGGCCGTCCGACTCCCTTTCCCAGGAAGTTCATTTCAGCTACTTTTCTGCTGCCGCCTGGGAGAGCTTCGGATGGGACGGTGCTTCTCTGGAAGGTGTCACGCGGGCCGCCATGGACGACAGCCTGTACTACTACGAGCGGTATAATGTAGAAGATGAGGAAAAAGAGTTTTATACGGAAGGCGAAGTGAACCTGATTGACCAGGTGCTGATCATGCAGCAGATGGAAACGGTCACCGGGGACGTGCAGCCTCTGGAAAACTGGCTGTATGAAGCGTATGACACGAACGGCAGGCTGATGGGCCGGTACGACCGGGAGACGATGGAAGAATCGGTCGCGTACGAAGCGCCGGCGGTGTATGCCTTGATTATGATGCATTTTCTGGATAAAGGAGACGTGGAGAAAGCGGCCGACTGGAAAGAACCGTTGGAGAACGTCCACGAAGCGGAACAGGTTTCCACGGAAGCCCACTTTTTTGATTATATACTGGCAGAAACGGCGTTGAAGCGGCTGGAAAAAGAAACACAGAATGCAGAATAAAAAGGGCACCCCGCGGGGCGCCCTTTTTATTTGTCCTTTTTGTCGTTGTTCTCTTTTTTTTCCGGGTTTTCTCCGGCTTTCATGCGCTTATGGAGCACCCAGAAGCGGTGTCCGAGCATAATGTCGAACGCCGCAATGGCAGCAAGCGCCATGCTCATGATGCTCCACATGCCGTATTCTCCGGCAAACTGCAGGCCAAGGAAAATACAGACGCCGGCTATTCCGTAGTAAATCATCGACATCGTTAACGGTGACATCATAAAAACAATCCTCCAATAATCAATGCGGCCTGTTCCGCTTCACGGATAATTTCTTCCAGCTGATCGGCGAATACGACCTGCGTCACGACCACAAAAGCGTTCATGGCGACGTGAGCAATAATCGGCACGAGAATCCGGCCTGTTTTCACGTAAAGGAAAGAAAATGTAAAGCCGACCGCGGTGTAAATCAAGAGATGGGTGAAATCAAGATGAACTGCTGCGAAAATGACGGAGCTGATCAACGCGGCGAAAAAGAAGTTCATGCGGCGGTAAAGCGCGCCGAACAGTACCTTCCGGAAGACAAGTTCTTCCAATATCGGGCCGACCACGGCTACGACGAGAGCGAAGACCGGCACCATCTGGACCATCTCCACGATTTCCTGCGTGTTTTCCGAGCCGGGCTCAACGTTGAAAATCGCCGTTTCAACAATAACCGCCACGTACTGGGCGACGAAGGCGAGCAGAATACCAAGAAAGCTCCACAGCACCGCGTCCCCGACGTTCGTTCTTTTTAATTTAGGGTGAGGCTTTGCCCTGCGCTCCGGTATTAATAGCAGAAGCATAACTAGCAGGGCGGCGACAAAGCTGAAGATACTCCATACAGCAATACTCTGTGTGATATCCATTCCGGTGGAAAGCAGCAGCGGAATGCCGAGAATACCGGAGAGCTGCATAAGAATATACGTCAGCAGAATCGCCCAATATCGCTTATTCAATAACGTCCACTCCTTAACATAAGTAAAGTCGTTCAGCGGCTTTTACGCCGTACCAACCGTCATTGTACCACAACAGACAGCAAATCCCTTACGATAAAGCATGTGAAACAATTGTGAAGCGGATGGGAAAATAAGATTAAAAATCAGGGAGGACGGGAAAGGAAGAAAGGGTCCGGCACGCAAAACAGAATTTTTTTTGCGGGAAGGGCTTGCAAAACAAAAGCAGAATGATTAATATAATAAGTGGATTAGCACTCAATGCATCCGAGTGCTAAAAATGAAAAAAGTAAAGAACAGCGCCCGTTACTTTGAGGCAGCCGTGACTTTACGATAACTCTGAAGGAGGGTTCTACCTTGTTAAAGCCACTAGGTGACCGTATTATTATTGAGCAAGTCGAATCAGAACAAACAACTAAAGGCGGTATCGTCCTGCCGGGATCTGCCCAGGAAAAGCCGCAGGAAGGCAAAGTAGTAGCGGTTGGATCCGGTGCAGTAAAAGACAACGGAGAAAGACGCCCGCTTGAAGTAAACGAAGGCGATAAAGTGATTTATTCCAAATATTCCGGAACAGAAGTAAAGTTTGACGGTACGGAGTACTTAATCATCCGTGAAAGCGACGTTCTAGCAGTCGTAAACTAATCATTCTTTAAATGCACGTATACAAGCAGCACAAAACGAAACAAATACGCACTCAGGAGGGTACAATTAATGGCTAAAGATATTAAGTTCCGCGAAGACGCCCGCCGCTCGATGCTGCGCGGTGTCGACGAACTAGCTAACGCAGTAAAAGTAACGCTTGGACCGAAAGGACGCAACGTCGTTCTCGAGAAAAAATTCGGTTCCCCGCTTATCACCAATGATGGTGTAACGATCGCAAAAGAAATCGAATTAGAAGATAACTTCGAGAACATGGGCGCCCAGCTCGTATCCGAAGTAGCAAGCAAAACAAACGACATCGCCGGTGACGGTACGACTACAGCTACCGTTCTGGCCCAGGCTATGATCCAGGAAGGCCTGAAGAACGTAACGTCCGGCGCGAACCCAATGGGGATCCGCAAAGGTATCGAGAAAGCAACGAAGCTTGCTGTAGATGAACTACAGAAGATTTCCAAGCCGATCGAAGGCCGTGAGTCCATCGCCCAGGTAGCAGCTATTTCTTCTGCATCCGAAGAAGTCGGCGAAATTATCGCGGAAGCAATGGAGCGCGTTGGAAACGACGGCGTTATCACAGTAGAAGAGTCCCGTGGACTTGATACCGAGCTTGAAGTCGTAGAAGGTATGCAGTTTGACCGCGGTTATGCGTCTCCTTACATGGTGACGGATTCCGATAAAATGGCAGCTGAACTTGATAACCCGTATATCCTGATTACCGACAAGAAGATCTCCAACATTCAGGAAGTTCTTCCGGTACTCGAGCAGGTGGTACAGCAGAGCCGTCCGATCCTGATTATTGCAGAAGACGTAGAAGGCGAAGCTCTTGCCACACTAGTTGTGAACAAGCTCCGCGGCACGTTTAACGCAGTAGCGGTTAAAGCACCGGGATTCGGCGATCGTCGTAAAGCGATGCTTGAAGACATCGCAACGCTCACAGGCGGTACGGTTATCACAGACGACACAGGCCTTGACCTGAAGACGGCTACAGTCGACATGCTTGGTAGAGCCAACAAGATTACCATCGATAAAGACAACACAACAATCGTAGAAGGAAATGGCCAGCCGGATCAGATTTCTGCCCGCGTGAGCCAGATTAAATCCCAGATCGAAGAAACAACATCTGAATTTGATAAAGAAAAACTTCAGGAGCGCCTTGCTAAGCTTTCCGGCGGTGTCGCTGTCGTAAAAGTCGGAGCAGCATCCGAAACAGAAATGAAAGAGCGTAAGCTCCGCATCGAAGACGCCTTGAACTCTACGCGTGCAGCAGTAGAAGAAGGTATCGTATCCGGTGGTGGTACAGCGCTTATGAACGTATACAAGACCGTTGCCGCTATTGAAGCGGAAGGCGACGAAGCAACAGGCGTATCCATCGTGGTTCGTGCACTAGAAGAGCCGCTTCGCCAAATCGCGCTTAACGCAGGCCTTGAAGGCTCCGTTATCGTTGAGAAAATGAAGCACGAAGAAATTGGTATTGGCTTTAACGCCGCAACCAACGAATGGGTAAACATGGTAGAGGCCGGTATCGTCGACCCTACAAAAGTAACCCGTTCTGCACTACAGCACGCATCATCCGTATCTGCGATGTTCCTCACAACAGAGGCAGTTATCGCAGAAAAGCCGGAGTCCAGCAGTGACTACGGCGGCGGCATGCCCGACATGAGCGGTGGCATGGGCGGAATGGGCGGCATGATGTAATGTCGCTCTCATAACCCTTATGTACTAGGGATTCTTCTTGATAAAAGAGGAGAAAATGAGGCAAATGCTAACATTTTGCTAACAATTGAAGAATTTTTATTTTAAGCTTCTCATGAGTTCACTGAACTTGTGGGAAGCTTTTTCTTCCATTTCTTTCGTCATGTGAGCATAAATGTTCATCGTGGTTTCAATATCGGTGTGGCCAAGTCGTTGTTGAATTTCTTTAATACCGACTCCAGCCTCTATAAGAAGAGAGGTGTGGGTGTGCCTGAAAGAGTGAGGGGTTAAGTTTCTTTCGATTTTTATTAACTTCAATAAACGTTTCATTCGAATAGCAATTTTCTTAATAGTCTCTGGATACCCGCTCATACGAGTAATAATAAAATTCTGGTCTACATACTCATCACGAGTCATCATCTTCCACTCGGTTTGTTCTTTCTTGTGCTTTTTTAAAAGATGCAGGATCTCTTCATCTATTTTTATTTTCCGGACCGACCCGCTCGTTTTTGGTGTTAGTAGCTCAAACTCTTTTTCTCTATTCTTAGGGTTGTATAGTGTTTTTGTTATATTAATAGTCGACTCGTTAAAATTAATATCGTTCCACTTTAATGCTAGCAGCTCACCCGCTCTCATACCGCTATAAGCCAATAGGAAGAAAATAAGGTGATCGTATTGTAATCCTTCATTTTTAGCTGCTTTTAAAAATGCAGCCAGTTCTTGTTTCTCCAGGTACTTAATATCTTTGTTTCTTGTTTCTAATTCTTGAACCGAGTCGATCTTTCTAGGGACCTTAGCAAACTCTGTGGGGTTCTTTTTTATTAGCTCAAATTCTAATGCTTTCTTAAATATCATGCGGCCTGTACTATGCACCCCATCAATACTAGAATTGGAATATCCTTTTTGTTGGAGATCGTATAGTACCTTTTGGTAGCGGACGCCGTTAATATCTTTTAATTTTACATAGCCAAAGTAGTCGCATAGTCGCTTCATTTCAATTTTTCTTACACGAACAGAACTTACTTTCACGGAAGAGGCGTACATATTCAACCATTGATCTGCGAAATCTTTAAATAAAATAGCCTGCTCATCAACGAAGGTCTCTTCGTTTATTTCTTGTTGAGCTTTAATAGATGCTGCCTGGGCTTCTTTTTTTGTTTTGAAACCGCCTTTACTTTTTTGCTTTCTTTTTCCAGTAGCAGGATTCTTCCCTAGATCGACTGTGTACGTCCAGGTTTTTCCTCTTTTATAAACATGGCCCTTCACCCTTACTAACTCCTTTCAATAGATGAAATGTTTACTTGTGAATGTCTTACTTTCATCACCTCCTTAAAGAAGTTATCTTCTTATTTTGGTGAAAAGATAACCTGTACTACTTTGCCTCGTATCTTAACCTCGTTAGGAGGAAGGGAGAGAGGATTATAATACGCATTGTCTGGTATGAGTAATAGATTGTCTGAGTCAGCCTGGTTGTATACCCGCCTGATAACTGCTTCCGATTCGTTGATATGGAGAACAGCAATATCTCCGTCTTTAATTTCTTCCTTGCCATGTACGATCAATGTGTCCCCATACTGGATACGACTATAGCCTTCCATCGCGTTGTCCGGTGTAATGAAGAAAAATAGCTTTTCTACGTTATACTGGCCATCGTCCGGTAAGTAGGCGTAACGCGTAATATAATCGGTATCTTTTAAAGAAGTCTCGTAAGGAAGATAATCAAATACCGGTACGGTTAACAATCCTTCAATAGCATAACTCTCTTGGCTTTTTTCGTAACCGAGCAGCTCGTTTGGAGATACAGAGAAGTATTGAGCAATCTTAACCATTAAATTCTGACGAGGCCGTCTATCGCCTCGTTCATATGATGCAATCGTTGTTTGGGATACATCGAGAGCTCTTGCTAAATCGGCTTGCGATAGTTCTTTTTGTAAGCGAAATGTTTTAAGACGTTCACCAAAGCTTGCCACTTTTTATCCCGCTCCTCTTTATTTAAAGACTTCTTTTATAACGGATAGTCATAAAATTAATTTTATTATATCACTTTAAGTAATATTTTCAATTAATATAACACTTTTTGTAATAATTTTATTGAATTAACCGTTAATGTAATGTATTCTAATTTTGCACTATCACTTTAAGTACTTATCAAGGGGGCACTAATGGACACAAGAAACCTTCGTTTTATGGATTTGCGTCAACGATTTAACCTCACCCAAACAGAGCTTGGTAAAAGTGTGGGACTGTCTCAGAGCATGATCGCTCATATCGAATCAGGAACTAAAGAGCCGAAAGGAATTTATAAATTACGGTTGGCTCATCGGTTTGGTGTTTCGGTGGAGTGGTTATTTTATGAGGAAGTTTACAAAGAGTTCTATATGAGCGTAAAAGGAGGGCAGAGTAATGCAGCAGACAATGAACGACTTTCCACTTTTGCTTAAAGTAGAGCACGTAGCGGACATCATCGGCTGCTCAAAGCGAGTAGCGTATGAGTTAATGGAGCACACAGATTTTCCACTTCTACGTATGGGACGGTTAAAGCGAGTGCAGCGGGAAGCTTTCTTCTCTTGGCTCGAGTCGCAGGCAAATAAGCCGGCACAAGATATCGTTAACGTATAATCCACCTCGATTTCCCTTCGCAACATCCTCTTAGCATTTCTCTTTTCCTTATCTCTCAAACCAATAAGAAAACATAGCACCAGGGGGGTTTATGAATTACTTAAAAGAACTAAATGCCTTTTATGATCAGCAGGAGACGAATCCACTGAGCGGGTCAGCTATTGCGATATGGCATGCCTTAATGCATATCTGCAACAAAGCCGGATGGCCAAAAGATTTCTCCGTGGCTGTATCAGTCGTATGCATCAAGGCCGGTGTAAAAGAACGATCGTTTTACAATGCACGTAACGAACTGAAGCAAAAAGGGTATATAGACTTCTCCAGCAGACGTGGCAATCAAGCGGCTGTGTATGTGCTGTATACACGTGCAGTAACCTATGCACACTCTTTTGCAGACACTAATGCAGAGAGCACTGCAGTCAATTTGGGAGGGAATGTTTCCCCATTAATTAAACATAAACAAACAATACAAAACGAAACATCAATCAATTGCTTTCAATTTTTTGAGAAAAATGGATTTGGGATGCTTTCTCCGTTTATCAGCGATAGCATGAACAGCTGGTTAACCAATACATCGTTTGAAGATCCAGAAGCAGTAGTGATTGAAGCAATGAAAATAGCTCTCCTGCAGAATGTACGCAATTGGAAATACGTATCAAGAATTCTTCAAGACTGGGAGACAAAACGCTTATTTACTTTAGATGCTATACAAGCGGAACAAGACAAAAGAAATAAACGGGTTACTCCCTTTCCAAAACAAAGTAAAGGAGGAGTAAGCCGTGATACAAGCAAGCGATCATCTGCCGCCGGCGATAAAGGATACGATTTCGGATTCTAACATCATTCGCCGCTTTCAGTGTGAGGGATGCAGCGAACAAGTGATTTTACGAAGAGTCATTATGCCATTTGGACCGAACAAAGGAAAGCGCATTGAAGTTACCTACGGATGCCGATGCGAGGACATAGAGATAGCAAGGCAGGTGCTCCGTAATAAAACGAAACGTGAAAAAGAAAAGCTGTTTCAGCTGTTTGATCAGAATAGTTTAATCAATGCTGATCTAAAAGAAAGTGTATTTGAAAGCTATGTACCTAAAAATGATTCACAGGTAGTGGCCAAGCAGAGTACTGAGTCGTATACAGAGCATTTTTCATTAACCGCTCCAGGCAATCTCTTGTTAACAGGCTCATACGGCTTAGGTAAATCGCATCTAGCAGTCTCGGTATTAAAAAGGGTACTGGAACAAGGGCACACGGGCATCTTTATATCGGTTCCCAAGTTACTGACTAAACTAAAAGCGACTTATAACAAGAATAGCCAATACGCAGAAGATGATTTGTTAACCGTGCTGGAGCAAGCAGACTGTTTAGTACTGGACGACATAGGGGCAGAGCACGGGTCCGACCACAGTGGAAGCTGGAGTACGTCGAAAGTGTTTGAGATCGTAGATAGTCGTATTGGAAAACATACGATATTCACGACGAACCTAAATGGCCGAGATCTCCAACGGAAAATAGGCGAGCGGAATTTTTCACGGATGATGCAGCATACCCAGGTTCTAACACTAAACGGAGCGGATCACCGCTTGCGCCAATTTAAAAATGAGAGGAACGACTAACACATGAAAAAAGTAAAAATTATGATTGATCCAGGACACGGGGGAAGAGATCCTGGAGCGGTTGCTAACGGCCTCCAGGAGAAGAACTTAGTGTTAACGATAGCGAAGCATATCCAGCAAACACTGCTGCAGAACTACCATGTGGATGTACGAATGACTCGAGAAAAGGATACCTTTGTTTCATTAGAGGGAAGAGCGGAGCTGGCCAATGCCTGGGGAGCGGATTATTTTCTATCGATTCATATTAACGCTGGAGGCGGCAGCGGGTTTGAGACATTTACTTTTACGAAAGCAGGAAGCAAAACGAAAGAATATCAGAAGGCGGTGCATGAGGAAATTGCGACTCGGTTGTACGAGAAAGATAGAGGGAGGAAAGAAGCAAACTTTGCGGTACTACGGAGCACAAAAATGCCCGCTGTCCTAACAGAAAATTTATTTATTGATCATCCAAAAGACAGCTTACGATTAAAAGACGCCACTGTTCTTAAGGCCATCGCCCAGGGGCACGTTAACGGCCTGATGAAGCTATTAAGACTCACTCCAACACGTACAAGTCCCGCTCCTGCTTTTAAAGGAGAACGAGCGTACAGGGTCCTTATTAACGATAAACAAATAGGAGCTTATAAAGAAAAAGAGAATGTATTGGCCCAGGTAGAGCAACATTTAAAAACAGCTACAAAAATTGAAGTACAACAATTATAGGAGGGATTTTCATGGGAGAGTCGGTACTAAGTGCAAGCATTAAGAAAATTGAAATAGTGAACAAAACAAAGAAAGACGAATGGCAGCAGTCGGTAAGAATTATATTAGGAGATATTGAGCTAAATAACGAAAACTTTATTGCATTGAGAAGGTTCCGGCCCGATGAAATGGTAAACGTATCAATAGAGTCGGCTCAGATCAGCTTATTTGAAGAAAAGACAGCGATTGCAGAAGGAAGCATAGTCGGAGCAGGGAATGAAGATGAAGGAGATGCTGATGATTTATTTAGCATTGAAGAAGGGGATATGGAGTTAAAAGAAGGAGAGTATGTACAGAAAGAATTTAAAATATAGAAAAAAGAGTAGAGCTAAAGAATGAGCTCTACTCTTTTTTGTGATGTGCTTTTTTCGAATGAAAGTGTGAACTAATGACTATGAAATAATTTATTTATAACTCTATACAAATATTTTTTGCATAAAACCTTTTTTTTGAGTCATTAAAAGGTCTAACTTTTCTGTTTCTTTTTTTATACTTTTATCCAATAAAGAAAAGAAATTAATGAATCTCTGTTGTTCAGCAATAGGAGGTAGAGGAATTTTTATTCTAGAAAAATTTTCATAAAACAAATATTGTCTAACACTTCCCTCTAAATTCATTAAAACTTCTTTTTTAAATAATGATGTTTTAGTAAATTGTTCGAAATACTCTGGTAAAATTTCATTCTTGCACTTAACACAAACGTATAAAGAGCTTACTAATACAGGTTCATTAAATTTTTGTACACCTATGGACCCAACATTTACACGAGCGGGATTATATGATATTTCGTAAGGTTTTACTATCTTATAAGCAGTTTTTTCTAGGTTTTCTAGCCTTTTACTGTCAAATTGCTCATTTTGTAGTACGAATCCTTGTTTATTGTTAACAGAACAAATTGGAAAAGTATTATCTTCCTTATTAGGAGGTCCGACTTTTTGTGTAAGAGATCCAAGAGTTTTAACATTATAATTAGTTTCTTTTACTTTATCTAAATAAATTTTGAATATCTCCTGTAAAAACCCCTTCTTTTTGTTTTTTAGAAGTTCTACTTTTTCATTTTGTTTTTTTATACGTATATTAATAAGAGAAAAAAATTCACCTATTTTATATTGCTCTTCTAAAGGTGGGATAGTTACTATAGATTTTTTTAATTCGTGACTAGATATATTTGGGAAAGTAGATCCCACACTATTTATTAATATTTTTTTTACTTGTTTTTCTAAAAGGAATTTTAGATAGTTGGCTTCAGAAAATTTTTCCATTGCTCTAATTGCAGCAACCCCACGTCCTATACAATAAATTTCATCAGAAATATTCATCCGTCCAATAGAACTTCCTCGGACACATAATAAAATATCACCTGGGTAAGAATATTTTGTTGGTTGAGTTGTCCATTGAACAGGGATAGGATATTGATCGCCAAACTCTGTAGGTCCATTTATCAAAGGACTACCTTTCTCATCTTCATTATAAGAGGAACCTTTAGGCGATTGCCCCATTACTATCTCACTAATTTCTTCTAATTTATATACATTCCATAATTCTGAAAAGGATTTAAAACGTAGATGAGGAACATTCAATTTTTATACCTCCAGTTCTTCAAAGTATTTCTTGAGTTCATCATCAATTTTAGCGATTTCCTCATCAATTTTATTAATTTTTTTTGATACAGCTTCTAAATCAACTAATTCTTCTTCTTCAAATGTATCTACATATCTAGAGATATTAAGGTTGTATTCATTTTTTCTGATCTCTTCTAAAGTTGCTGTATGCGAAAATTTATCAATAGTTTCTCGTTGAAGGTAAGTTGTTATAATAGTTTCAACATGCTTATCAGTAAGATAGTTTTGATTTTTTCCTTTCTCAAATGTATTCGAGGCATCAATAAACAGCACAGTATCATCTTGTTTTCGACACTTATTAAATACGAGTACCGTAGTTGGGATCGAGGTTCCATAAAAAATGTTAGATGGTAAGCCAATTACAGCATCAAGGTAGTTTTTCTGTTCGATTAAGTATTGACGAATTTTTCCTTCCGCTGCTCCACGAAAGAGAACACCATGGGGTAAAACAACGGCCATCATTCCATTATCATCCAACTGATAGATCATGTGTTGCACAAATGCAAAGTCTGCCTTCGACTTAGGAGCCAACTTTCCGTAGGCGCTAAAACGTTCATCATCCAAAAATTTAAGATCATTACTCCAATGGGCACTATAGGGAGGATTAGCTACAACTGCTTCAAAACGGTCTTTCAAGTGATGAGGATCTTCTAACGTATCATCGTTACGAATATCAAAACGAGAATATTCTACATCATGTAATAACATGTTCATTCGAGCTAAGTTATAAGTTGTCGATGTTTTTTCCTGACCATAAAATTTTCCTACTTTTGCTTCTTTGGCTACACGGAGAAGAAGGGAGCCGGACCCACAAGTAGGATCATAAACGTTTTTGATTTCAGTTTTACCAGCCGTGACTAGTTTTGAAAGAATACGAGAGACCTGCTGAGGCGTATAGAATTCTCCAGCTTTCTTGCCGGCAGAAGCTGCAAATTGAGAAATCATATACTCATAGGCATCGCCTAACACATCTATTTCCACATCGTCATGAAGAAAGGGGATATCATTAATATTAACAATGATTTTTGCAATTAGTTTCGAGCGTGACTCTACTGTTCGACCAAGGCGAGAAGAAGAAAGGTCCATATCGTCAAACAAATGCTGGAAGTCTTCCTGGCTATCAGTTCCGAGCGTAGATTCTTCTACGAAGTTAATTCCTTTTTGTAGCATCTCTACATCAAAAAGACCATTTTCCCCTTTGGAAATTTCCTGAACCATAGTAGAAAAAAGGTACTCTGGTTCTATAACAAAACCGAGTTCATCAATCAGATAATCTTTTAGAGCTTCCTGATACGTGGACTGTTGCCAAGCTTCAAAAAAAGTAATATCATCGTCAGCTAGTAGTTTGTTTGCTCGAGACTCTACTTTCTCAGAAAGATATCGATAAAAGATAAGTCCTAAAATGTAATTCTTGAACTCACTAGCTTCCATTTGGCCACGAAGATTGTCGGCCATATCCCAAAGTTTTTTATGTAATTCTGCTTGGTGAATCTGTGTTGGGGTCATACGATTGCCTCCATATTGTTATATCGTTTTATCTCATGTTATTAGATTTCCTTATTTCTTATGGGAACTCTCATATAGTATACGCCCTTTTTTTTCTATTCGAAACAAAAAGAGCGAATGAATGTTCTTTTTTATAGTTAAGAATGGTGGAATACTTCACTGTATTTCAATCTAATTAAGTGAAGAAACAGTTTTTATTCTATTATGCGTACTTTTTTGTCATATTCATAATAAATGTTTTTACTTTTTCTACTTTATTTTTCTTCTGAAGAAATCCTCCCGCTCCGGAAAAATCATCCATAAGCCTTTTTTGATCGATGAGGTTAGTAAACTCGTACTTAGCAATATACGATTTGATTTTATGGTCTTCTAATCCCTCTGCTTGAGAAAAGTCTTGAATTTCTTCCTCTCGAACCTGCTTCTCATATTGATTATATGCGTCATCTACCGAATCTTGAGGACTGAGCTCTGGCACAACTTTCTTTAAAAAACCTTGAATTAAATCAATTTTTAAACGAAGCTGTGGGTCCGAAGCCCGCTCTACTTCTTGTTGAATAAAGTTTATGTCTCGGTCTCGTGTTTTTTTATTATTTAGATCCAGTTGACGGATCAAATTCATAATATAGCTTACATTAATACGATCGGTATGCATAAGTTCCAGTTCAAAATCGACGTCTTCTAAAATGGATACTTTTTCTCCAGGTTCCCTAGTGCGATCTACGATCTTAAAATATTTACTTTTGTAATCTTCATAGGTTTGTTCTTGTATTCCTAACTCATCTTCGGTAAAAGCAAAGTCAGAGAAGTTCTGTAGACGTAGGAGCATTTTACTCATTTGTTTAAAGGCCAATACAAAGGCTTTTTGGTCTTCTTCTCGTTCCAGTAGATCTACACCCTCCGGAGTAGGGGCTAGCTCTCTAACGCGCTCTTGAGCGGCTAAGAAATGTTTCAAATACTCCTCATAGCTTTTCATAAGAACTTCATCAATACTATCAGTTTGCGAAAAGATCTGTATTGCTTCATCGGTTTCTTCTTTTAAATTACGATAGCAGATCACATTTCCATAAGGCTTGGTACTAGTCTGAACGCGATTAGTACGGCTGTAAGCTTGTAAAAGGTCATGGTGTTTAAGCATACGATCTACATAAAGGGTGTTTAACGGCCGACTATCAAATCCGGTTAAAAACATGCGAACTACTAATAGGATATCGATCTGAGCGGCTTTGCTGCGTCTGGATACATCACTAAAATATTGTGGATACGTGTCCGTCGAGAAGTCACTTCCGTATAGTTTATTGTAATCCTGAATCATTCGTTCCAATGCATCGCGAGAAGATTCTGTTCGGCCTTCACTTTCTTCGTTAGCAGCGTAGGAGAAGATTGCTGCAATATTCAGGTTGTGATCTTTTTGCTGAAACAGATCATAATATTGAATCAAGGTAGGGATAGAATCTACAGTGAAAATGGACGTAAACCCCTTATTTTTGACCCGTCGAGGATGGTTTTCCAAAATATGATCGACAACTAAGTTCAGACGATTCGGATGATGCCATACTTCGTCGGTATCGATCCCGGGCACTTTAGTTTGATCTCCCTCATCGATTTTCGAATTAAACGTTCGAATATACTCGACTGAGAAACCTAGTACGTTCCCGTCTCGTATTGCTTCTTTAATCAAATAAGTATGTAAGCACTTATCAAATAAATCAGCCGTAGTGCGGTCATCCTGGCTTTTGTTCACTTCAAAACGTGGGGTGCCTGTAAAGCCAAAGTATTGAGCTTGCTGAAAATGCCGAGCAATATTGGTATGCATCTGGCCAAATTGACTGCGGTGGCACTCATCAATAATGAAGATCACACGCTTATCTCGATACGGTTCCATGATAGAAGCATAGCGATCATTTTTTACCGCATTTGCCATCTTTTGAATGGTGGTAACAATAAAAGAGGTCGTTGGGTCCTGTATTTGTTTCACAAGAACATCGGTCTTATCTGTAGTATCTACGGCATCTTTTTTAAATTTATTGAATTCCTGTATGGTCTGGCTGTCCAGGTCTTGCCGGTCCACTAAAAAGAAAACTTTATCAATAGCTGGTTCATTAGCGAGAATTTGACTAGCCTTAAAAGAAGTAAGGGTTTTTCCAGAGCCGGTTGTGTGCCATATAAAACCATTGTTTCTAGTCTCTAGGGCTCGATGCACTAGCGCTTCAACAGCGTATACTTGATACGGCCTCATAATCATTAAGTTTTTATCAGTTTCATTCAGAACCATGTATCGGGCAATCATCTTTGCTGCCTGGCACTTTTCTAGGAATGCTTTAGTGAATGATTCTAAATTGGTAATAATCGTATTATCTGCATCGGACCAGTAGAACGTATGGCTATATAAAAGCTCACTGTCTCCATTAGCAAAGTATTTTGTGTCTACACCGTTACTAATAATAAAACACTGGATATAACGATAGAGGCCTTTAAAAGAATCTTTGCGGTATCGTTGGATTTGGTTGAATGCTTCTTTAAAGTCCAGACCCCGGCGCTTAAGTTCTATTTGAATGAGAGGGAGACCATTGATCAAAACTGTTACATCATATCGATTAGTATAGCGACTCGTTACTGTCGTTTGATGAGTTACTTGAAAAAGATTTTTACACCATTCCTGTTTATTAAATAGTTCTATGTACAACTGTGAACCGTCATCACGCTCGATAAGTTGCTTATCCCGTAATAACCTTGCAGACTCAAATACACTTTTATTATCAATTTGTGTTAAAAGACGTCCAAGTTCTCCATCTGTTAGGGGAGTGCCTTCGAGTTTTTTCTCATTAAACCGATTCAATTGAGCACGAAAGTTAGCTACTAGTTCCTCATAGCTTGAAATTTTCACACCCTCGTATCCTTGAGTCTGAAGCTGTTGTAGCATGTTTTTCTCTAATTCGGCTTCTGATTGATAACCCATAAAATTCTCCTTCATCTAAAAAATCTAGTATTTATTGACTGTTAGGTCCATTGTAACGAATCTTATGAACTAAATTAAACTATAATTTGTTATAATACGGAAAAATAGCAATTAATTTAATTTTCAAACTTGTGATTGTATTAAAGGAGGGATACGTATGCAACAATTTAAGACTGAAAATACTGAATATATTGTTGAAGGCGAGCTTGGTTCTGGAGGTAATGGAATTGTTTATCGCGTTAAAGATAAAGAGGGTTCTAAGTATGCATTGAAAACATTGAATAATAATATTTTTCCGAAAAATGGATCCAAACCTTCAGGAATTAAAGCAAAAAAGATCAAACGGTTTTTACAAGAAATAAAAATCATGAAAAGTATTAAAAATGAAACTCCTGGAGTGCTAAATATTGTTGAGAGTTATATACCAGATAGTCTAAATAAAAATAACCTTCCATTTTACGTGATGCCTATAGCTACTACTATTAATAAGCAATTAGCGGGACAGGATATACATATTAAAATCTCAGCTTTAAAAAAAATAGCAGAAACGTTGATGAACTTACACAACCAAAATATTGCTCATAGAGACATAAAGCCTGAAAATTTATACTTCTATAAAGGTGAATATTGTTTTGGAGACTTTGGTTTGGCTACTAATATTGAAGATTTAGGATTAACCGGTCCTAAAGAAAAACTTGGCCCGTGGACTACTATTGCACCAGAAATGAGAAGAGACCCTACAAATGCCGATCAATACAAGGCAGATGTTTATTCTTTATCAAAAACTATTTGGATTTTAATAACTGAAAAATGGCAAGGTTTTGATGGCAACTATACCTTCAATGATGAAGAAATCTCATTAGAAAAATTTGAACAAACTAATGTTTACTGGTCGATGCTACATGATCTACTTCACAAAGCGACTGCTAATTCACCTGCAGAAAGACCTAATGCTAAAGAATTTTTTGATAAATACTGCGAGTGGGCGCAAATCCAAAACAACCTAGAATTAGCTTCGCAATCTGAATGGGAGTTTTTATTAAGGGAAATTTCTGCTTCAAAAGCTAGTAGTTTAACATGGAGAGATTCAAATGAGATTGCTGACGTTTTAAAAAAAGTAAGTACTATGAAATTACTAAATCATACTTTTCTTCCGGGAGGTGGAGGAGCAGACCTTATTGATTGCAATGTTTCTTTTCGTGATAAGTTCCTAGAATTAGATTTAGATGGCACAATAACTTTATTAAAGCCAAAAGCTTTATATTTAGAAAGGTTCGATGATTCTCAATGGAATTATTTTTATTTAGAAGTTGAAAACATTAATTTAAGTGGTATTTATCAATATCCAGATAATGAATTAGTTTATTCTGAAGAGGTCATCGACTTACCTTCTGGGGATTTTTTAGACCCTAAATATCTATACTATGGAAATTATGAAGGTAAACCACTTTCTGAAGAAAAAAGAGAAATCACACTCGGAATAAAAGGAAATTATATCATCTTTCCTAAAATTTCTGATTACAATAATATATCTGCAGCTTACAGTGCTCTCCAAACAAAGTATGAGGGGCCGAGCAATTTTAGGAATTTCATTATCAAATTAATCGAAGCTAAGGATTGGATGTTAAAAAACGCAGACGAATATAAAAAGGTGCAAGATCAAAAAGAAATAGAAAAGAAAAAAAAGCAAGAAATAGAGAGAGTAAGGTATTTAAAAAAGTTTGATAAAGAAAAAGGAAAACTTTTTGATGATTTAAAAACATATCCTCTAAATTGTGAAATTACTTCTTGCACTGCAGAAAACGAGGCTTTAAATTACTATTTTGATATCGACTTTTTTCCTATGGATGAAATAGAATTTTATTTAAACAATGAGTTGAAGTTAGTTCAAAAATCTAATGGGTCGTCTATATCGTCTCTTGAAAAATTTATAAAAAGAGATATTAATATTTATCCCTATTATTTATTTAAGAATGCTAAAGATGCAAAAAGAATTGAGGAATTAATATATCGTTATCTTCTTTCTTTTGTCTCAAACAACGAAATAATAAATGATGTGCATATAACAGCTAGAATAAAAAGAGTTAAACCACCGAGCCATATATTCTCTTTAGAAGAATTAATTAAAGTTATGTATGAAGCAGATGAAACTACAGCAAACCGCTTAGTTGTAAATCAAGATGGAGAAGTGAAGCTAGTAGAGAGTACTGATGATATAAAATGGTATCCGTTTAGAGGAGAGATATTTGCTCCTTATACGAATATAATTGGATCTCATGCTAAATATGATGAGCATATATTTATGGATATTTATAAATTAACATTAAAAGGTTGGCATGATCATTTAGTTAGTGGTGGAAGAGCGGGTGTACCCGACTACTTACCAGAAGGATTAGAACCGAAAACGATGCGTGAAATGATTAGAGAAGAAAGTAAAAAATACAATTAATAATAATGTAAAAAGCTTTCTTGTTCACATTAAACATTATACTGTTTCAGCTATTTATAACTAATGGTAATATTTTCTAAATGTTATTGTGTCAGTGCATAGAGCATACTATAATAAAGATAGCCGGTGGGGGAACCCTCGGCTTTTTTTCGTTCTTATAGAGATAGGGGCAATTCACCGGCCCTGATTTTCCTTATTTTTATACTAACGAAAAAGAAAATAAAATGTAGAAAAGGAGGAAGGTAAATGATTAATAAAGAGTTGGTAAAATCAAACCTAGTAATTGAGTACTTTGATGAAAATGGTGGTACGGATGGAGAAGGCGCTACTAAGAGAGCAAACTATGAATGCAGAACAGATGCAGAAGTAGAGACTGTTCATTTAATGGCAACTACGGTAGCTTCTCTATGCGCATGGCCATCAACTAAATTTATGTTTGTTGAAAATAGTGAATTGCGTTCTACTACAGTTGTTGTGCCTCCGTCCGTTAACTAAAAATACAAATGAAAGGAGCAGCTTAATATGTCCACAAGTAACCTGGAATTACGATTCAAGAACTCGCTTGATAAAATAGTAACGATCCGTATAGCTAACCCACGAGCTGATATCACCTCCGAAGAAGTAAATGCTGCGATGGATACGATGCTCGCTAATCCAGTCTTTAGCGGAAATGCTTACTTTATTAATCAAAAAATCGGTGCCCGCGTCGTTACTCGAGCTGTAGAAGATATTACTATTCAATAAACAAACAAGGCAGCCAGGGGATTGGCTGCCTTTATACATAGACAAGAAAGGAGAAGGATCATGGACGAATTTATCACACTTATATCGAATGTTGGCTTTCCTATAGCAGTTGCTTCCTATTTACTCATACGGCTTGAACCTATCGTGAAAGACTTTCAAAAATCTATATCCGGCCTAACCCTAGTAATCGCTAAACAAAATGAAGTGACTCAAGAGCAAGTAAATCAACTGATGGATATAGTACAAAGTGAATCGAAGTATTCTTAAAAACTCCTTTAAATAAAGGAGTTTTTAATTTTAAAGGGAATTTATGGTGAAATCGAAATAAAAATGGAGGGATAATTATGTGCGAAGAAAATGATATGAAATATATGAGCGCTAGGGATTCATATATTTGGACGAAAACTGTTTTAAAAGAAGGAGAACGTCTTATTGAAAGTGTTAAAAAGCAAGATGTTTTTTTTGAACAAATGAAAAATGGAGAGAAAATATCACCACTTATTTTCGACGAAATGAATGAATCAAGAAATGAACAAAGAATAATCGAATATTTTTTTAAGATTTCTATGAGTAAAGCAAGAGACTGGATGATGGAAGCAATTGATCATGATGAAGATTATCAAAAATGGGTGGATAATATAGACACTAAATTTCCATATATAAAAGATATAAGGAATATGAGAGAACATGAAATTGAATATTTCAAAGGTAAGGGTCGCAAACAAAATGATTTTCTAACTGAGCGCAATGGTAATATCTCGGATGCTACTTCAAGCACAATAGATGAAGACGGTTATACTATAGGTGGAAAAGTGAACGTTCAAGAGGTGATTAAATTTTTTGAAAAAATGCTTCCCTTTTTAGAAAAAAAACACAAAGAATTTCATAATTAAATGTATTGAATTTTAATATTTTATTCCGTTTCCTTTTGGTGCCGAACCTTGCGTCCCTCAATCTCCCTGAAGCGATCCCTCCAGGTTCTTTTTGCCCTGGAGGGCCTACTTCATTGAGTATATTTGAGGGACTCTTCATCACCAAAAGACTACGGCATAAACGTAACAAACTATAATATTACTCATTATACATTTAATCACTATAAAATTGTTAATTATGGAATAAAGTAGTTGATAGTTAAGTCTTAGTTCATTACAATCTATAGTAAAGGAGCTGAGCTATGGAACAGCATAAAGCAACATTACTAGAAGCCTATTCACAACTCTACGAACTTGAAATAACCCTTCGAAACCATCTACTTTCTTTACTCCCAGATCTTCTTACTTCCAACCAACCATCTTACTGGCAGCTCATCACCTTAACGCTGGATTATAACTTCCTGCAGCTATCCCAAAAAGAAAAGAAAGTGATCCGCCATACTACATCTATCCGCAATAAAGTATGCCATATGCAGCCTTTAACTTCTCAGGACGTAGCAATCCTTCGAAAAGCATTAACCACTCTTACTGATTCAAACTCATCTAATTCAAATCGTATTATCCAAGATAAAGTTACTATACATAGTTAAGAAATTTATAATTAATAACGGTTCTATGTATACTATTCCAAGCGAAGCGTGCCTTTATACTAGGGGAGCCCCCTTTGGTAACATACAGCGACGAAGGAGCAGAAAAGGAAGCAAGTTGCTTCGAGGTTTAGGGATTCCAAAGGGGGCAGGGTCCCAGTGTCAAGGCTGGAATATAGTGCTATCAATTAGTATTAATAGTAAACAAGATTACAATATACAATTTTGTGATATTTACCTCCTTCACTCCCAGTTAAAATGATAAACTAAAGAAGGGGGTATTTAGTATGGAAATGAAGTACATATCTATGTTACTTGGTAGTTTTTTATTAGTTGCAGCAGGTTGTAGTAGTGAACAAGCAGTTGATAGTGAGGAAACTCATAATGGGATTAGAGAAGCGGAAGCCAGCTCGTCTGAAGAGGCAACTCAGTCAGTAGAAATGGCACAAGAAGAGCCAATAAATGAAGATCAGATAAACGAAGAAACAGAGCCTATAGAGGATATTAAAGTGCACTTTATTGATGCTGGACAAGCAGATGCTACGTTATTTGAATACAGTGAAGGTGACGAAGACTATGCTGTCCTTTTTGATGCGGGTGATTGGAACCAAGACGATGTAGTCCATTATTTGAACACGGAAGGAATTGAAAACATAGACGTGATGATGCTCAGTCATCCGCACGCCGATCATATTGGCCAGGCTGACAGGATTATCGAAGATTTCTCGGTAGATGAAGTATTTATGTCCGGCGAAATTCAAACGTCCCAAACCTTCGAACGTGTCATCGATGCTATTGATTATCATGATGTAGGGTACGAGGAATCACGAGCGGGAGACATATACGAAGTAGGGCCGCTGCAGATAGAAATGATTAATCCGGAAAACCTGGATAGCGACGAGAACAATAACTCTCTAGCCGCTCGTTTTCAATATGGAGATAATTTTTCTGTGATGCTTACAGGGGATGTAGAAGAAGCGACAGAAGCACAGATTGTAAGCCGCGGATACACATTAGAAACAGATATTTTGCAACTCGGTCATCATGGGTCAGATACGTCCAGTTCATCGGTTTTTATCGATGAAGTCGATCCTACAGTAGCCATTTATTCAGCCGGAGAAGATAACCAGTACGGTCATCCGCATGATTCGGTACTTGAAGCATTAGAAGAGCGGGGCACGGAGGTATACGGTACTAGTGTAGACGGGACGATTATCGTTACGAGTGATGGAGAGTCGTATGGTATTCAGACCATGAAAGAGGAAGAACGTACTTCTAAAGATAGTATGTCATCTGATAATGAGTCTGAACATTCAAGAAATAGTTCTAATGAGAATGCAGAAGAGGAAGCCCAGGGAGAGTGTATCGATATTAACGCTGCCTCGAGTGAGCAGCTGCAGAGTATTAATCAAATAGGAGTAGAACGTGCAGAACAAATAGAAGAACTACGACCTTTTAGTTCTATAGATGATATGGAACGTATTAATGGAATAGGTCCCGCTCGGGTGGATGAGATAAAAGCAGAAGGACTCGCGTGTATAGGAGGGTAAGTGATGGAAGTAAAAGGGGTATTGGACCGGATTGAAGATGATAAGTACGCGGTTATATTGACTGAAGAAATTGGTAAGGAATATGTAGTTCATAAAAATATGTTACCCAAAAATACTAATAATGGCGAGTGGCTGATAATCAATTTATTAGATGATGAAGTGAATAATTTAAAAAAAGATAATTCAAAAACAATAGATAAACAAAAAAAAATAAATAATCAATTTGAAAGAATTAAACTTAAGAAACAAAGCAAATTCAAACAATAGATATATTAATTGCAAAGAAATATGACTTCAAATCTATAATAAAGGGGATATTAAAATGTTAAGAATTCATTTTCTAAATGTGGGTCATGGGGATTGTACATTAATAGAGTTTCCAAACGGAAGAGCTGCAATAATTGATATAAACAATTCAAAATATATTGATGAAGAAACGGCTAAAGAGTTAGTAAATGAAGCCCAATTAGATTATAGGAGTTTAGTAGAACGTAGAGAATTAAATGAGTATATTGAGAAGAGAGTAAGCGAATTTACACTTCCAGTTGATCCGGTTGAATATATTGAAAGCAAAACGAACATTACTTCTATATTTAGATTTATTTTAACTCATCCTGATATGGATCATATGAGTGGAATTTATAATCTTATAGATAAAAATTTTAATTTAATTAATTTTTGGGACACTAAGAACAATAAAACTATTGAAAGAGCTGGTATGCCTAGTAGATTTGATTATAAAGATTGGGAAAAATATCAAGAAATTAGAAAAGGCAACACAGACACTACTATATTAAATGTTTTAAAAGGTGAACAAAGAGAACATTTTATAGAAGATAATATAAAAATCTTATCACCTACAAAAGAAATAATAGATAAAGCTAATGAAAAATCTAATTGGAACTTACTTTCCTATATACTTTTAATTGAATATAAAGGACATAAAATAATTTTAGGAGGCGATGCTGATGCTGAGATTTGGGACGAATTATCAGAAGGAGACAAAAAATCGCTTGAAGGCGTTTCAATATTAAAAGCATCTCATCATGGAAGAAACTCAGGTTATAGCCAAAAAGCTGTATCTTTAATGGAACCTACATGGACTGTTTGTTCTGTTGGTAAAAAACCATCTCAAGATGCTACGAATAAATATAATGCGTATACGCAAGAAAAGGTACTTTCTACAAGGTTTAGGGGAAACATAGTAGCTGAAATCTCATATGAAGGTGATCTAACTATGTATGTGCAAGACAATCATAACGAAGATGACAAATTATACCCTCTGCAATAAATAATGATGAGAGTTCTAATTAGAACCCTCATCATTAATATCTTCACAATTAGAAAGTAAAGTTCTAGCATATGCTTTAGCAGCGCTTTTAACCCAATCTATCTTCACAAAACAAATCCATAAATACAAAAAGAAAAAACTAATCATTAAAGATATAATAGCTTTTAATGGGGTGTTAAAAATTGAGAACTCTTGATTAAATATGACAAATATATTGATGATGATTGATATACTAGTCAATACTATACCTATGGTTTTTATACCAACAATATTTCTACTAAAACCATAGTTTATATTGTCGCTAAACAACAATGGAAAGCTTTTTTGATTTCTGGTATATTCTAAAAGCCAATCTATCGCAGATTGATATTTATCTTTAGTATTATTAGGATTTTCATTTTCCTCCTCTGCAGTAAGAGGGAGTTTCAAGCCTTCAATATTTTTATTAAGAAATTTGTGGTATCTAGCTTTAGTAATAGGGTTAATAGAAGAATCTTCGTGTCTTAAATAAGTTATAGAGGGAAGTTCTTCAGAGAAAACTTCTTTCTGAATATCTTTTCCTTTTTCTCTTGCTAGTTTTGCTAAAAAAAATAAAACTATTATAAAAACAAATATAGTTATAAAACTAGATTCTAAACTTAAGAGATTTGGAAACCATATTAATATTGATATTCCTAAAGGTACCAAAGTAATTAAGGCTGGAAAAATTCGAGCTTGTAATTCATAAGCACTAAATAAATTTAAAAAGCTATTTGACATTTAATCACCCTATTTTTTAGAATACTCAAAACATTATTTTAAATTCCTCATCAGAAAATTTTATTAGTATAACTTAATTTCTTCAAAAAAATGAAAAATTCAATTTTTTTGAAGAAAATACTTAATTAATTCAATGTTACGCTGATGTAAGAAAGGAGTCCTAATGAGAATTAATATTAATAGTGATAAAATCACTGTCTTTGCTAGCAAAGACAAAGCATCTTTTATTTTAAAAAAATATGAAAAAGCATTATATGAACTTGAAAAAGAAATTAAGTATACTAACTTCAATAATATTTTAATTTCTGGTTATCGAGGTGTCGGAAAAACGTCTTTTATAAAGCAATTAGAAACGAATCTAAAGCGTAACCAGAAAAATGAAAACAATGTTATTTATCCGCTTTTTATTGAAGTTAATATTCCTAAGTATGAACAGCACTCATATATATTAAGAAAATTAATAAGAAGTTTATTTTTTGCTTTAAAAAACTTACAAGATGATACTAAGAAGGCATACCCATTTTTTAAAGATTTAGAGTTACTACATATTCAAACTTTCAATAATGTAGAAAATACTTACTTGAATAGTATTATGAAAAAAGAAACTAAAAGCATTAATAAAGAATTTAATATAAAAAGGTTTCTATCAGCATTTGGTCTAGGGATAATTGGAATTTTAAATTTAAACCTTCTGAGTATAAATGCAATTATTGTAACCGTTGCTGCCGTATGGATGAGTATTGAAGGATTGAAAATAAGAAAAACAAATGAAAATATAAATTCACATACTAAAGAATTGATTGTGAAAAGTTTATATGATGATGAAATATCAGAGCATGCTCTTTTAGAAATTTTAAAAAGTATGAATGAAGACAAACTAAAGCCTATATTCATTATAGACGAATTGGATAAAATAGAAAGTTTAGAAGATATAGAGTTAATAGTAGGAGAATTAAAACCGTTAATGCTCTCGGGTTTTGCTGATTTTATTTTCGTTTCTGGGCAAAGTTTATTTTATAAATTTGAGAAATCTCATGTGATAGATGATGCTTTAATAAATAATGTTTTTTCAAAAACGTTTCACGTTTCCTTGCTGACAAAGAGTGAATTTAATAAGTTATTTGTAGATATTTCAGATATTGAAACAATAAAAAAGAATACTTTAATTGATAATTATGTAAGCTCAAAAGTATTAAATTCAAATAGAATACCAAGAAAATTTTATAATTTAATTAGACAAGATATGAAGTGGGAAGAAGAAAAGACAAATATATATCTTCTTAATGAATCGAAAGAAGAGTACAAGACTGATGCCCTGATTTTGAAAACTATTGATAAATTTATAGATGAGGAATTTATTAGTAAAAACTATAATGAGGCTATTATGGATTTTTTAATAACTCAATTGCACATTTGGGTGCATAGAATGAAAACTAGAAAAAATGATATATTTAGTAGTGATCAAATTCATAATGTAGAAGAGGATTATCATACTGATCATCCCGATAGATACTTTCCAATGCTTGAATCAATAACACATAAATTTTTAGAGGAGTTAGAAAATAAAAATTTATTAAAAAGTACAATGATTGATGATGTAACACACTACGAATGGAGTAAAAGAGCAACTATCAAAAATAATTCAGTTGAAACTTATTGGGAAACTGGAACATCTTCTTTTTTAAAAAACTTTATTACTTTAGAAAAATGGATACGTCATACATCTTCAACAGAAAAAAATCAAAGACATATAAAGATAAACTCTATATTAAAAGAAGGGAAAATAAGTCACTTATTAAGCAATGAAGAGAATGAAAAAATAAAAAAAATTACAGAGTTTCGAAATAAGGTGGTCCACGGAGATTCTACGAAAGACGAATTTAATTTAATCAATAAGTACTCGAAAGATATTAAGTATTTATGTGAAAAATTTATAATAGAAGGAATATACACAGAAATTAAATCCTTAGCTGACGATTTGAAATATCAAGTTCTTAAGGAAGTAGAATTTAATAAGTTTATATTTGATATGATAATGGAATCAAATACTGATGAAAAAAAACCAAGTATTATTTTCGAAGTGAAATTCTATAGAGATTATAAGCAAATAGAAAAGAAAAATATAGTTAATAAATTTCTTGAGACTATTCTCGAGTATAATAATCAAACTGGCCGTACTAATTACTTAGTAGTTTTGATTCCTGAAGCTTTTATTGATTTTCATGATACTGAGATAAGTAATATTAAGAAGAAATATGAAAAGGAATCTTTAAGATTTTTGTTTTTATCAAGTCGAAACTATAAAAAAGAACTTAAAGACCATATTGAGTCTCTAATAGAATAATTTTTGAAATATCATTAATAGTTATTATAAGAATTTATAATGTAGTGATCTTTATTTTTTTATAAAGTAAGACATTCCATTTTAAATTTGTGTATAATCTCAGTCTCAAACTGATGTGCTGTTTAAATAAGAATATGCTCACATTTTGCTCACACAGTTAAATGAAATAGCATAAAAAAGCGTTCACTAGAATAAACTAGTGAACTACTCTAACAACTGATATATCAACTTAAATGAACCATAATACAAAACAATGAACTTCTTTCTTTTATCAAGAAGTATGGGCGGCATGATGTAAGCTGTCCTAAGACCCTTTGATACACAAGGATTTGAAACCTTATAACTGAATATTGACTGGATTTTTCTGAAATCACGTTAAATCTTAAAAAGTTTCCTTAAAGTTCCTTGAGCTTTAGGGAAGCTTTTTTTAATAGGATTTATATCTTCTTGGAATATCAGAATTGAATGATGAGAGGAATATCTATAGATGGTATAATTATCCTATATTAAATTCAGGAGGGATTATTCTGATATTTGAAGAGCTTCATATTAAGAATTTCAGAAACTTTTATTGTTCCAAAATCTGTTTAAGTAACAAAAATGTAGTTTTTGGGATGAATGATGTTGGGAAAACAAATTTTTTGTATGCAATAAGGTTCTTATTTGATAAACAATTAAGAAGAAATGGATTTATGGATAGTGATTTCTACCAAAATGATACAAGTAAACAAATAAAGATTACAGTGAAATTAAATTTATCGGATTTTGAGGAAAGTACTGATACAAAAAAACTTGTAGCTGGGGTTAAAGATGCAAGGACTTCAGATGATTCAGATGAATTCTATATAAGGATTATATCCGATTATAATGAAAGTGAAGGATATGGTGAACCGCTGTTATATTGGGGAACTAATGAAGATAATTTAATAGAAGTGCCTTCCCGTGGTATATCGTACACGTTAGACAATATATTCAAAGTGGTCTATGTTAATCCACTACTTGATTTAAATAACCTGTTTAATAAAAACAAAAGGGCACTCTTTGATAGATCCGAAGAAAATGAAAATGACAAACAGTTGATAGATGAAATTAAAGGGTTAACAAATGAAGTTAATAAAAAAATAGGTGATATGACCACTATAAAAAAATTTCAAAGTAGTATAACAGATGAATACAAAACATTTAGAGACGAAGAAGTGTCAATAGAACTGAAATCAGAGATGGCAATTAAAGGTTTTTACTCTGATCTCATTCCATACATAAAGCGTAATGGAGATGACAATTATTATCCCACTTCTGGAGATGGCAGGAAGAAGCTGCTCTCATATTCTATATTAAACTATGTTACTAAAAAAGAACACGAGGATAAAATCGTAATAAATCTAATTGAAGAGCCAGAAAATAGTTTGCACCGGTCTATGCAAATAGCATTATCAAAACAACTATTCATAAAAGACACATATGAATATTTCTTTATGTCTACACATTCTCCGGAGCTATTATATGAAATGGATAATACTAGATTAATAAGAATTTACTCAGAGGATAGAATTATTTGTGATTCATTCTTATACAACGTTGAAGATCGTTATAAGAACGTTAAAAGAAAGTTAAACAAGGACCTATCTTCAGCCTTGTTTTCTAGTAAAGTTCTCTTAGTAGAAGGGCCTTCCGAGAGAGTATTCTTTGAAAGAATTTTGGATGAAATGTATCCCGAATACGAATTACATGGCAGCCTCTTATTAGAGGTAGGTGGTATTTATTTTTCTAAATATGTAGAAACCTTAGAGGAATTAGGAATAACTGTATTAATTAAGACAGATAATGATTTAAAAAAAAGAAAAGGATCAGAAAATGAATATGAGCTTTTGGGTATCAATAGATGTTTAAGTCTATTGGAGAATCCTAAAATGGATAATATGATTATTGATATTCCCACCAAAGCTTCTAAAAAAGAAAAAAATAAAATACTAAATGATGAAAAAAAAAGACTTTTCAAAAGAGAAAAGGATAAGGTTTATAGGTTTAAAGAACATATGATTTACCTTTCTGAGATTGATTTAGAAAATGATCTAAGTAACGTGATAGGTCAACAATTTGATTATGATATTGTTACATATCTGCAGGATAGTAAGCTTTATAATATGGCTGAGTTTATTAATGAACTTGATCACGGTTTATGTGAGAGTATATTCTATAGCGATGAATTTGAGTGTTTAAGGGGGATGGTGATGAATGACTGAAAGAGAAAGAATTTATCACGATTCACAAAATATCGTGGTGAGTGCTGGAGCAGGTTCAGGCAAAACAACTCTATTAATTAATAAACTTAAATCAGAAGTTAAGAATGATAGAACTCATTATAAAATTGCTGCAATAACTTTTACTAATAAAGCAGCAAATGAATTAAAAGAACGTGCTGGGAAGGCTGGAAAAGGAAATTTTTTCGGTACTAACGATGGCTTTATTGAAAAAGAAATTATTAGACCTTTTATAAAGGATGCTTTTGGAGAAAGCTTTTCTCAGGAGTTCGAAACCGAATATTTTAAGACGAAGTTTAGCACATTTTATGATGGACTTGAAGTTTTAGAAAGAGAAAGTATACTAGGTACCTATTATAATAAAAAAAGAAACTTCAAGTTCCATTTAGCAAAGAAAATTCTAGTTGAATCAAAAGCCTGTAGGCAATATTTACAGGCCAAGTACAGTAGGATATTTATTGATGAGTATCAGGATAGTGATACTGATATGCACAATTTTTTTATGTTTATTAAGGACGATTTAAACATAAAACTTTTTATCGTTGGAGACCCTAAGCAGTCTATATACGTTTGGCGTGGAGCTGAGCCTCAAAATTTTAAAGGTTTGTTACAAACTGATAGCGGGTTTAATATCTATGAATTAACTGAAAATTTCAGGTGTTGCTTTGACATCCAAAATTATTCCAATTCATTCTTTTTAGAGACTCAAGACCACTTTAATATGGAGGGTGGGGAGGTAGAAGATGTTATTGGTGTGAGAAATGAATATTCATTAGAAGAACTATATAAAGATAACATCATTAATCCTGAAAAAGAATTAGTTATATTAACTTGGAAAAGAGGTTTTGCAGAACAAATAGCTAATTCTCTTAACGAAGAAGGACATAATTTTACTTATATTCCTCGAACACCTCTAGACAATAATACCAAAAATTCTTCTATATTAATTGAGCTAGCTAGATATGTCAAAAATAAAAGGTATTCCGTTTATCATTTAGTTAATAGCTTAGGACTTGATTTAAGTTCTAGCGAGATTAGTGAGTTGGATAATACTATAAAAGTGTTAAAAAACATTGATATGGATAAAGAAAAGGTTATTATTATACTTGAAAAATTATCGGAATTGCTTCAATTAAACTTTGCAGAAGAAGAACTTGGTCCTTTTTTCAGTGTTATCTTAACAGATGAATATGATATTGCGTATAATGGCCAAGAAAGCATGAATAAGGTTATGACATTGCACTCATCGAAAGGATTAGAATTCCAACAAGTATTTATATTTGCAGCAGATTTTAAATTAAACCAGGGCAAAGACTTTAACGAACATTATGTTGCAACTACAAGGGGAAAAGATAAGCTAGTAGTTATGCTTAATGACAACTATATTAGTTACCTGAACGAAATACAGAAAGAATTACAGTTAGAATCTCTAAATAGACTAATTAGGATTATTTAATTAATTTTAGCCCCATTTACTATTTCTAAAATTAAGTTAAGTCTATGGGGCAGTTTTTTATAATAAAATCCATTTTAAACAGCGGTTGAATTTTAATCCAGCGCCCCTTTCATAAGTTCACTGAATTTTTGTGATGCTTTTTGTTCCATATTCTTTGTTATATGTGCATAAATGTTCATGGTAGTATTAATATCTCCATGACCCAATCTTTGCTGGATTTCCTTTGTCCCGACGCCTGCCTCAATTAGAAGAGATGTATGTGTATGCCTGAAAGAGTGAGGTGTTACCTTTTTTTTAATACTACTTAATTTCAATAAACGTTTCATTCGATTTTCAACCGTCTTTATAAAATCTGGATAACCAGGGTTATTGATCTCTTTTGCAAAGATAAATCCAAAATCATTGTATTGATTTCCCTAAGCCATTTTTATCTCTTTCTGGTAAGTTAAATGTTTCTTAAACTCACTCATCCCTTCTTTAGATGTGAATTTCTTTTTCCAAGTAGATGGATCTAATCCCATATATATTTGGAAGTGCCATTTTAATTTTAAAAATAAAAAACATGATAAATTCAACTACTAAATATCTGAAAATTATATTAGACTAGAATAATATGGGAAGATTTGTAAAAATTTTTATTCATTTTAATTTTAAAGAGGTGAATTTTTTGGATATATTATTAATGGTTATTCTGTTTCTATTTGTATCCACAGCTATCTTTTGGATATCTCGTGCGAAAACTAGTAAAAAAGAGATACAAAAAAGAGGATTAGATTCTCCCATAAAAGAAACACATGAAGACCATCAATCCATTGAACAGATCACACCTTGGGAACTAAAAGAAATTAAATCAATACCTGCTACAATTAGTAATGAAATTTTATTAAACTCAAGATTAAAACAAACAGTACAAGATATTATAAGAGAATCAAAACCGCACGTACTCAAAAAAGCTACTGGAAAACAATTGTTTGAAATAAAATTTGCTCCCGAGATTCTTGAAGGATTAAAAAACGGAAAATACAATTTAATGGATTCAAACCAAATACAAGGGGCCAAAAGAACAATTGTTAAAGATCATAAAGGGAAAATAGTGGGTCATGGTAATTTAAGTAAGTATAAGAACTTAAAGGGAATAGCAACAAATGCTCTAACAGTTGCTGTTTCACAAGAACACCTTCAAGAAATTCGAGAAGAATTAACTACAATTAAAATTGGTTTAGAATCTTTAAAAGCGATTGAGTTGGATAAACATTATGCTTTAGCAGAAGGGGCTTTAGATTATTATCAACGTGTTAGTTCATTTTATCAGGAGACCAATACTATACCAGAAAAAATACAAAACGAGTTAGAACAGATCTATGTACAGTCATTGCAGTCAGTTCGAGCCTTAATTAAAATGACGAACACTTTTTCATATGATATAGAAAAGCTTAAAGGTTCTGTCTTTTGGAAAACTGAAAAACAGGTTAATGCTCTAACAAGTATTGCAAAAGAGTTTGAAAAGGTACAACAATATCAAACTCAACATTTTAGAAATTTGATGGTTTATATTAAATTCTGCGAATTAAGTGGAGAACCTGAAAATGTAGTGGCTTCAAACCTCACTAAAATTAATGAGCTCATCCAAGAAAATGCAAGTATAGCAAATAAGGTTATTAAAGAGGGTAAAGACTACTCTGGATTTTTCGAGGCGAAGCTTAGGACTCTAGGACACATTTCTGGTCAAAAAAGTAAAATGGAAGAAATGTTAAATTTTTTAGAGGAAATAACACCGAAAGAAGAATTAAAGAATACGATTCTAATCCCTCCAAGAACAATGATTATTGAATTGATAGATGGCAAAGTTGAGTCCTTAAATAAGGTTTCTAATTAATATTTTAGCTTTTAATTTCGATACCTGACCTCCACTCAGCTAAAGTATGACGTTGAAGTAAGAAAGTGGTATTTTGGCCATTGTGCTGGCCCAACCGGCATTGTGTAACAATCAAATAGTAAAGAAAAGAAAAAAAGAAGCTTCAAAAGTTGAGATCGTAATGGTGTTGAATTTTTTACCTTTTGATTTATTACTTTTCATATCGTAGAAATTAAGTTGCAGCCTTGAATTGATGACCTTTATTTTCGGATTTTAAAGCAGTGTACAATATTTCTAAAGCTTTTTTTGTAGTGCTCTCCTCGACTTTACCTGTTGAAAATTTTCTTAGTGAATATTCGGTATTTAATGTTTCTATTTAAGCTTCTTCGACGAGATATTTAAATTTTTTTAACGCATTTCGATTTCGACGGTTCGATCGATGAAGATGTTCCCCCAGTAATAACGTTGCTCTTTAGCGCAGGGAAGATGGGTTTGACAATAAGAACGTCTCTTGTGTTCATTGAACATAAGGGGCGTTTTTTGACTGGATTCAGCTCTGCCAACGGGGTCGTTCCATTCCGACTGCTGTTATAATAAAACTACATTTTCAGTATAGATTGGGGATAAATAAACCATGGAATTAACCATAAGCAGGTTTGCACAAATCGCTGATACGACGGTACGGACGTTAAGGCACTATCGGCAGCTGGGTATCTTAGTGCCGACCGAAAAAAATGAGAAGGGGCAAAACGTGTATACGACTACAGAGTTTAAAATATTCCATAATATCAGGCTGCTGCAAAGCCTGGGGCTGTCCTTAAAAGAAATTAAAGATCGGTTTGAGGAGCCGGATTATTCTTTTGAAAAAATGATTGATGTGCAGGAAAAAGTATTAGTAAGAAAAAAGGACAATATTGAGGCATCGCTGGAAATGATTGAACGGATTAAATCTGTAAAAGACAGCGAACGAAAGGAAGAGCTGGATGCGGAGATCCTGATGCTGCTTATGAATTCCATGCTTTTTGAAGACGTGCAACGAGATATATTCAAGGAGTATTACCCGAAAGCGGTTGTCGATAAAATCTTCCCAACAGATAAATCAAAGCAAAAAGAATTAGACAGGCTTTCGCTACAGTTACTGACAGTTATTAATCAGGCCGTCATCCATGGTTATTCCCCTGATGACGATCACGTGCAGGAGCAGTTGGATGAGTTGATGCGGAACAGCTATTTAAAAGAGTGGATGACCGAGGACGAGGAAGCGAACGAAGAGTTACACGAACGAATGCAGCCATATACGTCCTTACTGCCGGAGCACATGGTCCGTTTTCTTACCGAAGCGTTTGAGGTGTTGTTAAATAAATAACTTTGTTAAAGTTTGATGTTGAGAATTCATCGGATGCTTTTTTATGTATTCATAATATTAAACTAAAAAGTCCCCAAATATGATTTTGGGAGCTTTAAAGGTTTCAATATAAGATATAAAGAGTGTTTTACAAATGGATATTAAAAGATTTTAATAAACTATCTACGATTTCTGCACTGCCATCCTGGAACATAAATAAAGAGAATGCAATCATACAAGTTCCTACTAAAAACAAAGGCAGTTTTTTTACCGTATTCATGGAACGTTTGAGAAAAACCGTAACAATTAAAAAGATGCCTATAAACAATATAAGGAAATACCAGAACCCCATAAAGTCGACCTTCTTCCTCATTCATTTATTCCTAATAACGCAGTAAGTGTTTAATAAAATATACCATAAATGTAAATGAAATTTCCGAATATAAAAGTATATGGAACATTTAAAAAGACATAAACGTTGATTTAAAAGCGTTTTTTGCCTTTTCCTGCGGACATTTTTTATGCCGGATTTTTACATATAGCTCAAGTGCTAAATAACTTTTCCATAAACACTTGCGGAGGACGTTACGTCACAGGCTACTATTGAATTCACTAAGAGAAATGGAGGTGAATGATAGTGGCACAGCCATCTGTATTTCGAAACAGAACGTTTATTTTTATATTGATTGCCGGATTTCTGGCGGTGATGGGCTATACGATGTTTTTCATGACGACCACCTGGTATGTTATATCGGAACTGGGATCTGTTGAGTCATTAGGTATAGTTCTTATCGCCATCACGGTACCACGATTAGTTATGATGGTTTTCGGCGGCGTCCTTGCAGATAGATTTAAGAAAACGACCATTATGTTTAGTACGAGCCTGGCCCAGGGCATCTTTTTATTCATCATTTTCCTGCTGAACAGCACGGACACTATGTCTATGTGGTACCTGGTCCTGTTTGGGATGCTTTTTGGAACATTGGACGCGTTCTCGGGACCGGCCAGTGCGTCTCTGATACCGAAGATTGTGCAGCAGTCGCAGATTCAGCAGGCAAACGCGTTTTACCAGGGAGCCAGCCAGATTGGGATTATCGCGGGTCCCATTTTAGCAGGGGCTGTCATGGAAGCTTCCAATGTAACAACAGGTTATTTCGCTGCTGTAATCGTCGTCCTTTTATCTGCATTCTTCATGTTTCCTCCGTTTCTAAAAGAAGGGGATGTAGAAAATACGGTGAAACAAACCCCTTTAAAAGATCTGCAGGAAGGGTTTTCCTATATCAAATCCAGCAGCTTTTTAATGACAGGAATTTTAGTCCTGATTACGCTGAACTTCTTTGCCTTCGGCGCCATCCAGATTGGTATTCCCATCCTTGTCGACTTACACGGAGGCTCCCCGATCAATTTAAGCTATATAGAAGTGTCATTAGGGGTAGGAATGCTGCTGAGTTCAGTCATCATTGGAGCAGTGAAAATCACCCGAAGAGGCATTGTATCCATTATCGGACTTCTTGCCATACTGGTGGTGGCTGTTACCTTCAGCCAGGTATCAAATCTTTATGTATTAGCGGGACTTGCCTTCTTGATAGGATTTTTCATGACTTTCGTTTACATCCCGTTCTTTTCCTCCGTTCATGAAAAAATTGATGGAAGAATTATGGGGCGTGTGATGAGCGTCATCTTCCTGGCCATGAATGGGTTTGATCCTATTGCGTATGCAGGAGTTACGCTGTTTGTTTCGAATGGGTTTGATATTCAAAACATCATGTTGGCCTTTGCCGTTACAGGCCTGGTGATTGCGTTGATTATTTTGTGGAAGGGAAAATCATATCGACGGGATTATTCAGACGTCCAGGAAGCGGAAATGAATCCGGAATACTAGAAGGCCGGTAAGCCTGCCGGTACTTATATTCCGGGTGATCCATGGAAAAAAGAACAAAGCGGTCCGGACTGAAAAAAAGCTGGCGTGTTTTTTTACAAGCTTATATGGGAATAGACAGTAAGGCGATTTTCTTTAGGAAAAATCGTTTCGAAAGTCAGACGGTTCTTGCAGCCATACAAATAGTTAACCGACATCAAGGAGGTTTACACATGGAAATTAAAGAAGGACATGATTATATATTGCCCTACCCATCCAAAGGTTTAGTAGAACTATTTCGAGTGATTGAGACAAAGGTGCGACAGGATGATAACGGATTGTGGTACAGCAACGCAGAAGGATTTACCGTGCAGAACGGTGAGCCAAAGGAAAATAAGCCATCTATGTATCAAATTAATGAAAAAGAGCTTTTGGAAAAAGGCAGAGAAGCCACAGAGCAGGAAAGCAGCCTTTTGATGGATAGTGCTCCTTAAAGAAGGCAGATATTTTCTAAAAGTAAAAGAAAAATGATTGAAGGTTGTAAATAAAAGTCCCAAAACATGCTTAAAGTATATATCAATAATAGTCTAAGCTTCCCTCAGGTTCATTGAACCTGGAGGAAGCTTTTTTCTATTTCTTTTGTCGATCTTCCATTTTTACTGGTATATCACTATGATGTTTTTAAATAGCTCATCCAACAAGATCAGGAGAATCAGAAATGGACCGGTCTTAATCAAAGGGAGTAAAATGAAGGAAAGAATTGAACATGCAGCGCATGGAAAGGAGGTTCATGAAATGTCTGTCCAGACGATCAATGAGTACATCGAGCAGGCACCGGAGGACGTACGAGAAGTTTTACAGACGCTGCGGCGTGTCATTCAAGAAGAAGCGCCCAAAGCTCAAGAGACAATTAAGTACAACATACCAACGTTTGTTTTGAACGGTAACTTGGTACATTTTGCGGCATTTAAACACCATATCGGATTTTATCCAGTGCCAACCGGTATCGCAGCGTTTAAGCAAGAGCTGGCCCCGTACAAGCAGGGAAAAGGATCGGTCCAGTTTCCGCTCGATCAGCCGATGCCATATGATTTGATTCGCCGGATTGTCCAGTTTCGTGCAGCCGAAAACCTTGAAAAAAAGAAAGCAAAAAAATGACGGTGGTGAAGGAACATCGTGCGTTACAAAAAACAGGCAGGCCAGCTGTAATTACAGCCGGCCTGCCTGTTTATTATTTGTGTGCCCGTATCAGCATTGGGACAAAAGTTTTTTATGGTAATAACCTACTTCATCTTCTTCAAAAAAATGGACATAACGCAAAAATTGATTTGAAAGAAGCAAAAAAAGTGCTGAAAGAAAAAGAAATCTAGGAAGATAGAGAAACTTAAAAATCTTATAGAACTAATAAAACGTTTATATATTAAATGATTTTTCTTAAATAAAAAAGGCAAACTAAATTATTGGTTTGCTCCTTTATTATGTTTGAACTCATTGAAATACTTATCGTTTTTAAATTTTGAATATGAAAGGTTTTTAGTGGAATTCAAAGATATGATTAGAAACCACAAAAAATCTCTACATTTCATTAGGTCTAAATAAGAATATCGGAACCTACCGAAATAAGCAGATAAAGTCGGGTGGATCACTATAGAAATTGATATTCTATAAGTGAAAGGGGAGTCAGCCTATGGATATGCTTAAAGGAATGAATGAGGCGTTAAAGTATATAGAAGAAAACCTGGACGGAGAGATCGACTTGAAAGAAATTGAGAGAAGAGCTTATTGCTCTGAGTATCATTTTAAAAGAATGTTTTCTCTGCTGTCAGGCATTACGATATCAGAATATATCCGTAAAAGGCGATTGACCGCGGCAGCTCTGGATCTGAAAGATCCTGGATTAAAAGTAATCGATATTGCTGTCAAATATGGATATCAATCTCCAGATGCTTTTTCAAGAGCTTTTCAACAATTTCATGGGGTTATTCCTTCACTAGCTAGTAATCCAGTGCAGGAATTGAAGGCATATCCAAGATTAAGCTTTCAATTAACTATTCAGGGAGGGGTCGAAATGAAGTATCGGATTATTGAAAAGGAAGCGTTCAAAGTGGTGGGGGTAAAGTATGATGTTGAAATGAAAAATGAAATTCTTTCTCCTGATTACGAGGAAATGCTCTCCGCAATTAGTGATTCAAAGATGAAAGAATTGGAGGGCCTTGCCAACCGGGAACCTTTCGGCGTTGTTCATGTATCTGCTAATTATTCGGAGGATATTGATGGAAAGGCCACTTTTAATCAATATATAGGAGCCGTCACGACGAAGGAAGAGGGGGAAGGAGATGCCACCTTAGTCGTGCCTTCTTTACTATGGGCCATTTTTGAGGTAGAGGGGGAATGGCAGCAAGTTGACGAACATTGGCAGCGAATTCATTCCGAGTGGCTTCCGTCTTCCTCTTATGAGCTGGCAGAAGGACCAGAATTACTCGCTAGTGAAGGCCAAAAGAGTGAAATATGGGTTTCGATAAAGAAGAAGTAACTTATTTTAGTCAGACGATGAAGCAGAAAGAGATACCCTTTATACTGTATTTAACAGTATGTACCAAATACAGAAGTGAGGTGAGATGATGGACGGAAAGACCCAAAATCCAGCAGATGCTAATTCAGAAATCATTGATGTTCAAGCACTTAAAATGAGTTATGGACCGACAGATATATTAAAAGATGTGCATTTCTCAGTGAAGCGGGGCGAGGTCTTGGCACTGCTGGGTCCAAATGGTGCTGGAAAAACCACGACTATAGAGATTTTAGAAGGATTTCGCATGCCTTCAAGTGGAAATGTTAAAGTGCTTGGTGTGCAGCCTAAAGATGGAGATGAGCTGTGGCGGTCCAAGTTAGGCATTGTCATGCAATCGTGGCGGGACCACCCGAAATGGAGAGTGCAGGAACTGCTTGAGCATTTAGGGAGATATTACGAGCCTTATACGACGGATTCCCGCTCGAAGCCAATGGATGCAGCCGAGTTAATTGAAAAGGTAGGGCTGCAGGAACAGGCAAAACAGAAGATCCGCAGTTTATCCGGAGGACAGCGGAGAAGGCTGGATGTGGCGATCGGCTTAATTGGAAATCCGGAGATTCTTTTTCTGGATGAACCGACGACTGGATTTGACCCGCAGGCGAAGCGTGATTTTCACGAGGTTATTCGGCGCTTGTCGGAGTTTGAGGACACGACCATTTTATTGACGACGCATGATTTGCATGAGGCGGAAAAGCTCTCCGATCGTATCATCATTTTAGCAGGAGGAAGAATTGTCGCGAATGGCAGTTCGGAACAGCTGGCCAGGCAGGTAGCGGGCAAATCGGAAGTCCGCTGGTCCACTAACGGCGACCATTTTAAGCAGGAGACAGCCGAACCTACCACGTTCGTAAAGCAGCTTTTTGAACAGCATGGAGACAATATTGCTGACCTGGAAGTGAAAAAAGCAAGTCTGGAAGACACATATATTAAAATGATTAAGCAAATCAATGAGACCGGCGAATTGGAAAAGACAGTATTCACCTTTGAGGAGGAACAACAATGAATCCTATTATGCACGCTGCCAAATTAGGTGTACTTAGAGGCTGGATTGAATTCAAACAAATGCTGAAAAATCCGCAGGAATTCGGCTTTAATGTGATCATGACCATTGTGTTCTTGATTGTTTTGTATTTTCAACGCAACAGGATGATTGAAGGTACGGATATGGCACTGGCGATGTTCACCCTTCCAAGTCTGCTGGGAATGCTCGTCGTGTTCGGCGGCTTCATGGGAGCTGCGACTACTTTAACGTTTGAACGAGAAGATGGGACACTGCTGCGGGCGAAGGCAACGCCAAACGGGATGGTCAGTTATTTAATCAGCCGAGTCATTAGTATCATTACTTATACATTAGTGAGTCTTGTCATGCTGCTGGTTCCCGGTTTATTCCTGATCCGGGGGTTAGCGGACACGGGGTGGACAGGCTGGTTGATGCTGCTGGTTATTTTTATTCTCGGAACATTAGCAACCCTCCCCTGGGGAGCGGTGATTGGCTCCGTAGTAAAAAGTACCTCTTCCTCCTTTAATCTTACCTTTTTACCAATTGGCGGTATCACTGCGATTTCCGGTATTTTCTATCCGATTACAAGCCTGCCGGACTGGGTACAGATTATTGGGCAGATCTTTCCTGTCTATTGGCTGGGCTTAGGAATGCGCTCCGCCTTATTGCCTGAAACAGCCGTGTTAGCAGAGATTGGTGAATCCTGGAGATATGCTGAAATGTTTGGAATGCTTGGAATCTGGACTGTCGTAGGTTTTCTCATTGTGCCAAGACTTTTACGAAGAATGGCGCGTAAGGAATCCGGTTCCACGATGGAAAAACGAAAGCAGGAAATGATGTCCCGCGGTTATTAAAACAAAGGAAAATCAATCGTCAAAATTCATTTTATCAAGGGTTTTGAAATATAACTAAAATTATCTGAAAGTGCCCTCATTGTTGATTGTCAGTGAAACTTATTCTTGGTAAGCTATAACCAATAAATGTAAAAAGGGGGCAGCTCATTGAGATATCAAGAAAAGAAAAAATGGTATCAGCGGATACCGGGATATCGTTCTGGTGCGAAGTGGAAAATGATTACAGCTTCTGTTATTTATTTTTTCATTATAATGGCTATAGTAAATCCGTCTGATCCTTCCCCAGAAGTAGCCGGGGAAAATACGGCGGATGATGTAACAGAATTAGAGACAGAAGAAGCAACAGCGGCCGAGGAAGAAACACAGGCTGCGCAGGAAGAACAAACGGATGAACAAGCTAGTAATGAAGAGGAAGAAGAACAGAAGGCTAAAGAAGAAGAACGCAAAGCTGAAGAGGAAACAGAACAGGAAGCCAAAGAAGAGGAAGAACGCCAGGCAGAAGAAGAAGCAGCCGAGCGGGAAGCCAAAGAAGAGGAAGAGCGTCAGGCGGAAGAAGAAGCCGAGCGGGAAGCTAGAGAAGAGGAAGAACGCCAGGCTGAAGAGGAAGCATCCGAGCAGGAAGCCAAAGAGGAAGAGCGCCAGGCAGAAGAAGAAGCAGAGGCTGAAGAATCCAGCGGATCTGTTTCTCAGGAGCAGGCAGTCGGCAAGGCAGAGGATTATCTGAGCTACTCGGCATTCTCAAAGTCAGGATTGGTCGAGCAGTTGGAGTATGAAGGTTTCAGCGCAGAAGATGCCGCCTATGCGGTAGATAACATCACCGTTGATTGGCAGGAACAGGCGGTCAAGCAGGCCGAGAACTATCTGGACTACTCGGCATTTTCCAAATCAGGATTGATTGAACAGTTAGAGTTTGAAGGGTTCAGTTCCTCAGAGGCCGCGCATGGTGTAGAAAATATCAGCGTTGACTGGCAGGAACAGGCGGTTAAAAGCGCTGAAGATTATATGGACTACAGCTCCTTTTCCAGACAGGGGTTAATTGATCAATTAACGTTTGAAGGATTCAGCACAGAGCACGCAGCATACGCTGCCGGCCAGGTCGGTTTGTAATAAACATAATAATCTAAGCCATCAGGGCAAGCCCCTGGTGGCTTTTTGTTGTTTCTTTTTTAACAATATACGTCTCAAGTTCTATTGAAAATTACCTCTTAAGAGCGAATGTAGCAGGCAGAAATTCCGTTAACATTATAAGTAATAAGAAGCGGAGATTCATCTGTTTAATGGTCACTGGCAGGAGTAGAAGGGTCTAAAGGCATATTATGAGCATGGAGGGGAAGATGATGATTGAAGCATTGCTTGGTCTGGAAGTGATCCTGGTGCTGGCTTTGTCTGTCGTATGGGCCGTAACGGGGCTGCTGATCAGCCATCAGCTGTACAACGATGGGGTATGGAATAAATGGAAGCGGATTATATCCAGGATTGGATTATGGACTGGAATGGTACTGGTTGCATTGTACGGAGCGGTTATATTGCTTCTATTTTTAACGTTAGGCTGGCTGTTTGCGATGGATAGGATTACGACGATTCTGCCTCTGTTTGTCATTCCAATGCTGTTCGTTCTTATCTTTTCCGTGCCTAGGGCAAAACACGAAAAAATGAACGGGCCGGACTATCTAAAAAAAATAGTACCCGTTTACAGCATGCTCACGGCTTCTGTCATTGCTACGTATATTGTTTTTATGGCACCCCCGGCCATTCCTAAAGTTACGGAAATAATTATGTACTTATTGATAGCAGCAGGGGTCACGTTGGGCAGCTGGTTTTATCATAAGTGGCGGTACCAGCGGATGACGTCTTCCGGAGTTTTTATGAGGCTCACGAGGTTTGCCGGCCTGCTTGTGTTATTAACCACAGCGGGAGGCAGCGCTTTTCTTTTATCGATGCAGGCCAGCGAGCTGCCGGAGAGCTACGATATGATGAATGAAAAAGTTGATTACGGAGGCGGTGAGCCGTTCACTAATATGGGAGGCCACGGCGCGCACGCCGGTTATGAAATGGTTAGTGTTGCTGACTTGAAAGGACCCACTGACGAAGAACCGGATGAGACATACACTCTTGTAGCTCAAAAGGAAGAGGTGGAGCTGAGCTCGGGAAAAGTGATAGAAGCCTGGACATTTAATGGGGAGTACCCCGGACCGGAACTGACCGCCCGGGAAGGAGACGTGGTGGAGGTTGAATTGATCAACAAAGATATCGAGGAAGGAGCAACCATCCACTGGCATGGAGTAGATGTGCCAAACGGAGAAGACGGGGTGGCGGGCATGACCCAGGACGCCGTCCAGCCGGGCGAATCGTACACGTACCGTTTTAAAGCGGAAGAAACCGGCACGCACTGGTACCACTCCCACCAGCAGGCCTCTGAGCAGGTAAAGCGGGGATTGTTCGGAGCATTCAATATTCTGCCGGCGGAGGGCGTGGAGCAGGAAACCGATATTACGACCATCGTTCATGATTGGGAAGTGGGAGAAGACCCCGTGACAACTCTTAACCAAAGTGATCAGGAGGAATACCAGGTAATAGAGCCGGGAACGCCGGTCAGACTGCGGCTTGTTAACAGCAGCAATGGAACCAAAAACTTCACGCTGGACGGCACCCCGTTTAAAGTCGAAGCGCTGGACGGTGAGGAAATTAATGAACCCACCGAATTAAAGAATCAGCTGTTAAAGGTTCCTGCCGGCGGAAGGTATGATGTAACTTTCGTGAAGCCGGAGGCACCGGTAAGTCTTCAAGTCGAAAGCGGGCACAATGACGTGAGCCTGACGTTTGGAGAAAACGGGGAAAAAGTGGACGCACCGGCCTCGGACCAGTTAGAAGTCTTTGATATGACCACGTACGGAACATCAAAGGAGACCCCTTTTACCGAAGAAACGGAATACGACCGGGAATTTACCATGATCATGGACAATATCTACGTTGGTAATTATAAAGGAGAGCCTGCGAATTTATGGGCGCTCAACGGAGAAGTGTTTCCGGACACGCCAAGCTTCATGGTCCAGGAAGGAGATATGGTGAAAACCACGTTTGTGAACCGCAGCTTTGCTGAGCACCCGATGCATTTACACGGGCATCACATCCAGGTATTAAGCAAAAACGGCGAAGCCGTTAGCGGAAGCCCGATCAAGCTGGACACGCTGAATGTCGAACCCGGAGAGACTTATGAAGTCGCTTTTGAAGCAGATAATCCGGGCATGTGGATGGATCACTGCCATAACCTGACGCATGCGCAGTTTGGCATGACGATGCATCTGGGGTACGAAGGCATCCACTCTCCGTTTGAAGCAGGGGATGAGCCGGGCAACCATCCGGAATGATAACAGACTGTATCAATAAACAACTGATGGTGGAAAGCCGTTTTGCAATGAAATAACTGTAAAATGGCTTTTTTGTTTGAGATTTTATGCAGACGGTAGAGGGAGGTTTTTGAAAAGGTATTAATTGATTGCCAAAGCCGGTTATTTTAAAAGGAAAAAGAGTCCGGGAAGGAGAAGTGTACTGTACTATTCAATATTCGTTTGGGCCGGTCTAAACGGAGGAGGTGTGGAATATGAAGGTGCAGCGAATGGATCATGTAGGTGTGGTCGTTAATGATCTTCCAGCGGCTAAAGCCTTTTTTCTGGAGCTCGGACTGGAAGTACTGGGGGAAACGGAAGTGGCAGGCGAATGGGTGGAGCGGATAATCGGGCTGACGGATGTTAGAGAGACGGTGGTCATGCTGGGGGTGCCGGGCGGGGAGGCCAACCTGGAACTGGTTAAATTCTATAGCCCGTTGGATGAAAAGGGGATGCAGCCGTCTTTTGCCAATACGCTGGGCATCCGGCATATTACTTTTGCTGTGGAAGATATTGAAGGCATTACGGCCAAATTGAAAAAGACAGGCGCAGAACTTTTTGGAGAAATCACAAATTACAAAGACATGTACAAATTATGCTACGTTCACGGACCGGAAGGAATTATTGTGGAGCTGGCGGAGAAAATGAATGAAAAGGAAGTGCAGTGAAATTTGCTGCCTTTCTTTTTTCTGTTTCGATAAACACACAAAAACAGGTATGCCATAATGAGTGTACGGTTAATGGTAATCTGGACCCGACAAGCGAAGAAAAGGAGGATGAAACGATGAATGAATATGGTACACTACATAAGGAAAACGGGCGTTATGCGTTACGGTTTGAACGGTTTTTGCCTTACACTCCGGAAGAGGTTTTTAGTGTTCTGACAAATCCGGATGCCTTCTCCCGGTGGTATCCGTTTGCGACAGGGGAAATGGGTCTGAGAGTGGGGGGCGGCCTTGCCTTCGATGACGGGGAAGGAACAACATACAATGGTGTTATTACAGAGCTGGAACAGCCCCATGTATTTGGTTTCCGTGAAGAGGATGATTTATTGAGCATTGTAATATGGAAAGAAGAGAGAGGGTGCCGCATGATTTTCACGCATACGTTTGACGACGATGCGTGGGCAGTGGAGACCGCGGCAGGCTGGCATGTGTGCCTGGATGCCTTTCACCAGCTGGTTTATGGACAGCCGGTGGAATGGAAAGACAATGCAGCGGAGCTGAAAGAATATTACCGGGAAACCCTGAATCGAACCCGTTAAGTAAAGGGAAAGCAGTTGGAATAGATACAGTATGGAGGTTTACGAATGAATAACAACGACATCGTCATTAGAATACGGTACGCTTTGGATATAAGAGATCAGGACGTAATGGAAATATTCAAGCTTGGCGGGGTGGATCTTTCCAAAGATGAAGTACGGAAGGTACTTACGAAAATAGAAGAAAGTGACGACGAGGAAGACGACGAAGTGTATGAAGATGACCATCACCTCAAATGCACAAACAGCATGCTCGAGTCCTTTTTAAATGGGCTGATCACGTTCAAACGTGGGTCGCAGACCTCTAAAGACGGCGAACCGATGAAGCCGGACCGGTCGATTAAAAATTACTCGAGTGTGAATAACGTGATGCTGAAAAAAGTAAAAATCGCCCTGCAGTTAACGAGCGAGGACATTGTGGATATTCTGGCCAATGCTGACGTTACGATCACCAAAGGGGAAGTAAGCGGCCTCCTGCGGAAGGAAGGGCATAAGAATTACCGCCAGTTTGGGGATCAGTATGCGAGAAACTTCCTAAAAGGATTAGCGATCAAATACAGAGGATAACAAAAGCGCCTGCTCTATTTTAAATGGAGACGGCGCTTTTCTTGTTTAGTCGTTTATTTTAAAGCAGAGCTTTCCTACGTAATGATCGGCAAGAGCCAGATGGGCATTATAAAAATCGCCCAATGCAAACTCCTGATCTATATGAACCGTAATATCCCCTGAGCGGATCCGTTTATACAGCCTGTCGATAATGTCCGGTTCGGGATCGCCGTTATAGCCGGTGACACGAATGTCGGATCTGACATTTGAGATGGGCTTCACGCCGTTCGGATAGGCTATATGCCCGCCATTGCCAAGGCACTGAATTAAAGAATCTGCAAAATCCCCACCGGCCGTAAACAGCGCCTTATCAAATCCGTCGTGTACAAAGTCTTCTGCGGCCATAATCACATCGTCTTTGCGTCCGTCTACGACAGATTCCACCTGGAGTGTCTGTAAGAGAGCTATCCCATCTGCGCCGGAAGCAATCGCAAATACTCTGGCTCCCATCTGTTGGGCGATCTGTGCAGCCAGGTGGCCCACACCTCCGCCGGCTCCTAAAATCATAATAGATTCATTTTTTTGAAGCTTTAATACGTCTTCAAGTCCTCTCAGGGCCGTTATGCCAATGCCGAAGATCACACCTGCTTCTTTGCAGGTAAGAGAATCGGGGATGCGTTTAACATTGTTTGAAGCTGCCGCCGCATATTCGGCGTAAAAGCCGCCCTTCGGATTGAGAAAACCTGGGGCGTATACCTTATCTCCCTCAGTAAGTCCATCTACATTTTTCCCTTTTGCATAAACAACCCCTGATCCTTCCGATCCTAAAATATACGGAAATTCAGAATGCAGCCCGAGCATGTCATCGTATCCACCTTCTCTTTCGAAAATATCCCACGGTCCAATGCCTGCGTACGCCACTTTTATAAGCACCTCATCGTCACCAACGTCAGGAACCGGGACCTCCCTCAGCGCCAATTCTTCAGGGCCTCCAAACCTGTCCAGCACGACAGCTTTCATTGAACGTTCCTCCCTGTTTTTATCTAAATTATATAGAAAAACCTTGCACAGCCATAGCCTTCCCGTCAAAACAAAGCTGGAATTTTTTGTTTATTATTCATATAACCGGGCATAGGATAAGCAAATGGAGGTGTTTGAAATGAATCAGACGTTCAAACCGGATGGTTACAATTCGCTGTCCCCCTATTTAATCGTGGACGATGCACAGAAGCTGATGGAGTTTTTAGAAAAGGTATTTGATGCAAAGGAACTGCGGCGCTATGATAATACGGACGGAACCATCATGCATGCCGAGATCCAGATTGATGACTCGGTAATGATGATCGCAGACGCTTCAGAGCAGTTTCCGGCTGTGAGCCATCTGCTGCATGTGTATGTGCCGGACGTGGACGAGGTATTTGATGCAGCCATTCAGTCAGGATGCACGTCAATGGAAAGGCCTGTTCAAAAAGGAGACCCGGACAAAAGAGGTACATTTAAAGACTTCTCAGGCAATATATGGAGTGTTGCCACCCAACAGTAAGAAAGCGGGTAAGCCTTTTAAAAGGTCAGTGACCTTCTAAGGGGCTTTTTTCATTGCAGCTAGCCATACAAAAACATCTTCCAGTTTGGTATAGTAATTCTAACGAGAGAACATACATTCTTTACATAGAAGGCTTTTATTTCATACATCAGAAAAGAGGAGTGGCAGGGATGAAATTTTTCCATACGGCGGACTGGCATTTAGGAAAGCTGGTTCAGGGCGTGTATATGACCGAAGACCAGGAATACATTTTGGAACAGTTTATCGAAGCGGTCAAAGCAGAAAAACCGGATGCTGTCATTATTGCAGGAGACCTGTACGACCGGGCGGTGCCGCCTACCGAGGCCGTGCAGCTGTTAAACCGGGTGCTGGAAATCATTGCAATCGAGCTGAACACACCGCTGCTTGCGATCGCAGGCAACCATGACAGCCCAAGCCGCCTGCATTTTGGCCGGGAAGTAATGAAACAGTCCGGCTTTCATATTACCGGGGAACTGAGCGAGCCGTTTCAGCCGGTCGTGCTGCACGATGACGCCGGTGAGGTGCACTTTCACTTAGTGCCGTATACCGATCCGAGCCAGGTGCGGCTTGCTTTCGAGGACGAAACGGTAAAAACACACGACGACGCCCTGCGCGCGATTACGGCAAAAATAGAAGCCGCCAAAGATCCAAATGCCCGCCACGTATTTGTAGGCCACGCGTTTCTTACGTCGCACGGGGAAGAAAAAGAAAACACGAGCACGTCCGAACGCCAGCTTTCGATTGGCGGCGCGGATCAGGCGAGCGCCGGGTATTTGGACGGGTTCGACTATGTGGCACTCGGCCACCTGCATCAGGGACATTTTGTCGGCCGGCAGACGGTGCAGTATGCGGGCTCGCCGCTGAAGTATTCCCTTTCCGAACAGACGCACAAAAAAGGCTATCTGGTGGTGGACATTGCTGCCAACGGTACGGTGGAAGTAGAAAAGCGGCTGCTGGAGCCAAAGCGCGACATGTATGCCGTGGTAGGTTATATCGCTGATATTCTGGAGCACGACATATGTGAAGACTACGTGTTTGTGAAACTGCTTGACGAGACCGTGGTGCTCTCGGCAATGGAGAAGATCCGCTCGGTCTATCCGAACGCCATGCACGTGGAGCGGGAATTTCCTACGTTGTCTGTGACCGATTCGGAAAGTACACTGAAAGACCGTACGAAGATGAGTGACTTCGCGCTTTTTCAATCATTTTACGAAGAAGTGCGGGGCTCGGAAGCAACGGAAGCGACCGAGCAGTTATTCCAGGATGCGCTGCAGGCGCTGAATGTGAAAGAGGGGGAGCGGAAATGAAGCCATTAAAAATAAAAATGACCGCTTTCGGTCCGTATAAATATCAGGAAGTGATTGATTTTGACGATCTGCAGGATCACAAGCTGTTCGTGATTTCCGGAAAAACCGGCGCCGGCAAAACGTCGATTTTCGACGCCATCTGCTTTGCGCTTTACGGGGATGCCAGCGGCGAAGACCGCAGCGACATCCGGTCGATGCGCAGCCACTTTGCCGAGGACGACCTGCATACCTCCGTTACGTTTGAGTTTGAACTCAAAGGCCGTGCCTACCGGGTATTCCGCCAGCTCGGTCATGTGAAGCAGGGAAACAAAAGCGGCACCGGGGACAAGTATGAACTCTATGAAATTACGGACGGCCAGGAAATCCCGTTAACCGATCGCTTTATCGCAACCCAGGTGAATGAAAAAATCCAGTCGATTATCGGCTTAACGAAAGACCAGTTCAGCCAGATTGTGATGCTGCCGCAGGGGGAGTTTCGGAAACTGCTCACCTCGGAAACGGAAAACAAGGAAGAAATCCTCCGAAAAATTTTCAAGACGAGTTTTTACAAACGGGTCGTCGATCATCTGGACGGCAAACGCAAAGACATCCAAAAGCAGTTCGACAACCAGAAACATACGAGAGAGATACATATTGAAAATGTGAAAGCGTCTCTGCCGCAGCGGGACGCATCGGCATTTTTTAACGTTCTCGCGCAGGAGCACTACAACACAAACCAGGTGCTGGACGGACTGGATCAGGAAATCTCGTTTTACGAGCAGCAGCAGACGGACACCTACCAAACGTTCCAGACTAAAGAAGAAAGCGCCAAAAAAGTTGAAGCGCAGTTTCATCAGGCGCAGGAATTGAACAAGCGCATCGATACGCTGGCAGAAAAGCAGCACGAACAGCAGCAGCTCGAAGACAAGCAGGAGCAGTTCGTAGAGAAGGAAAAGCAGTTCCAGCTTGCCGAAAAAGCCGCGCAGCTGGAAGTATATGAAAAGCAGGCAGTGGATATACGGCAGGAAGCAGAACGTAAACAAAAACAGCGGGAAAACGCAGAGATCGCGTATAACAGTGCTGCTGAAAAGCAGAAGGCCGCCCAGGCGGTGTATACCGAAGAAGAAAACAAAGCGCAGCTCCGGGAAGATACGAGAAAAGAACGGGACCGTCTTGAATCACACCTGCCCACCGTACAGGAGCTGGAAAGCAGAAAGCAGAAAATCCGGCAGTTGAAAACCGAGGAAGAAACGCTTTCCCAACAGGCAGAAGCGGGTGAACGGGATGTTCAGCAGGCAAGAGCGGAGCTGACCAAAAAGCGGGAAGAGCTGGAGCCGCTCGAAGAAAACGTCCGCTCCCTTCAGGAGAAAACAGAACAATTAAACGATCTCCGTACAACTGCTACGATTATGAAAGAATACTTAAAAAAACAGGCGACGAAGCATGAGGCAGGAAAAGAAGTATCCGCATTTAAGGCCGTTTATGAAAAAGAAGAACAATCGTTTGAACAGCTGGAGGAGCGCTGGCTCAATGGACAGGCCAGTATCCTGGCGGCGGATCATCTGCACGATGGCAAGCCCTGCCCGGTCTGCGGAAGCGAAGAACATCCGAAGTCTGCGGTTCTGACAGACGATATTCCAGGTAAAGACGAGCTGGAAGCAAAGCGCCGCGAGAAAAAGCAGAAGGAAGCGGACTTCACGAACGCCCAGGCGAAAGCACATGCGATACAGGAGCAGGAGAACGAAAAAAAGCAGGAATTGATCGATAATGGTTATAATCCCGAAAGCGCAGAACAGGATTTTCAAACCATTTCCAGACAGGGCATTGAGCTGAACCAGAGTATTCAGCAGCTGAAAAAAGATCAGGAAACGATAGATGAGTTAAGGGAAACAATTAGAAAAAACGATAAAGCGCTTGAAACAAAGGTAGAAGAGCAGACAAAAATGACGGAACGGCTCTCCAATCTGCGTGCCGATTATAAGACGGAAACATCGCTGTATGAGCAGAGCATTGCCTCCATTCCGGAAGAGCTGCGTTCTCTTACGCATCTGAAACAAAAAATCGAGGAAACAACCGCGACGTACGAAAAGCTCGAAGGCGAGTGGAAGCGGGCTCAGGAGGCGAGACAGCAGGCTCAGGAAGCGCTGCTTACCGCAGAAGCGAACGTGAAGCATACACAAGAACAGCTCCAGGAGGTACAAAGTAAGCAGAGAAACGTGCAAAACACCTATGAAGCATCGCTGGAGAAGGCCGGATTTTCCACGGAAGCCGCCTATCAGGAAGCCAAGCTGCCGCGGGAAACGCGGGAAACGCTGCAGCAGGAAGTAAAGGACTATCACACCGCCGTGCAGACCATTGCGGTTCAGGTGAAAGATCTGCAGGAGGCATTACAAGACCAGGAACGAATCGATGTAGATGAACTACAGGAAAAACTGCATGCACTCCAGCAGGAGATGGAAGAGGCGAGAACGGCGCATCAGCAGGCAAAAAGCTATCTGAACAACGCTGAACTAGGCAGGGAGAGAATCGCCGCTGCCGAAAAGGAACTGGCGGACGTAGAACAGGAGTTTCAGCTGATTAAAGACTTGTATGACGTGGTGCGCGGGGAGAATACGAAAAAGATCAGTTTTGAGCGCTACCTGCAGATTGAATTTCTCGAACAGATTATTCATGCGGCCAACGAACGGCTGAAGCGCCTCGCAAACGGCCAGTACTACCTGATGCGCAGCGACCGTCTGGAGAAGCGGGGCAGGCAGAGCGGGCTCGGCCTCGATGTGCTCGATAACTATACCGGACAGGTGCGGGACGTAAAGACGCTGTCCGGGGGCGAAAAGTTCAACGCCTCCTTGTGCCTTGCGCTCGGCATGGCAGACGTGATCCAAGCGTACGAAGGCGGTATTTCGATTGAAACGATGTTCATTGACGAAGGCTTCGGCTCCCTTGATGAGGAATCCCTGCAGAAGGCGATCGATACGCTCGTTGACCTGCAGCAGTCGGGACGCATGATTGGCGTGATTTCCCACGTGCAGGAGATGAAACAGGTGATTCCTGCGACCCTGGAAGTGAAAAAGACAAAAGAAGGATACAGCGAGACGAGGTTTGTATTGAATTAAAAGAAACCTGTCTCTTTGCACGAACGCATGAGTCGTGTAAAATATATAGGGCTAAGAAAAATAAAAGACCAGTATAAATAGATCTGTTTTTAATAGAGAATATGTAGATGAAAGGATTGGAATGGGAGTATGAAAGAAAATTTCTGGCGTGACCTGCCGCGGCCGTTCTTCGTATTGGCGCCGATGGAAGACGTGACGAACGTTGTGTTCCGCCATGTGGTGGCGGAAGCGGCCCGGCCTGATGTGTTTTTTACCGAATTTACCAACACGGAAAGCTACTGCCACCCGGAAGGGATCTTCAGCGTGCGGGGACGCCTGACGTTCACAGAAGACGAGCAGCCAATGGTAGCTCACATATGGGGAAACAAGCCCGAGCATTTCCGGGAGATGAGCATCGGTATGGCAGAACAGGGCTTCAAGGGAGTCGATATTAATATGGGCTGCCCGGTACCGAACGTGGCGGCCAAAGGAAAAGGGAGCGGCCTGATCCGCTATCCGGATAACGCAGCCGACATCATCCAGGCTGCCAAAGCGGGCGGCCTGCCGGTAAGCGTCAAGACAAGACTCGGCTACACGAACGTGGACGAGTGGAGAGGCTGGCTGACGCACGTATTAAAGCAGGAGGTCGCCAACCTGTCGATTCACCTGCGCACGAAAAAGGAAATGAGTGCCGTCGAGGCGCATTGGGAGCTGATTCCGGACATCATGGCTCTCCGGGACGAAATAGCACCGGACACTCTGATTACGATCAACGGCGATATTCCGGATCATCAGACCGGGATGGAGCTTGCGACGAAATACGGGGTGGACGGCGTCATGATCGGACGCGGGATTTTCACGAATCCGTTTGCGTTTGAAACAGAGCCCAGAGAGCACAGCAGCAAGGAGCTGTTTGATCTGCTGCGCCTGCATCTGGATCTGCATGACAAGTATTCCACCGAAATTGAGCCGATTTCCTTCAAGCCGCTCCGCCGCTTCTTTAAAATCTATATCCGCGGCATCCGCGGGGGCGGAGAACTTCGCAATCAATTGATGACCACAGAGACGACGGATGAAGTCCGGGCTCTGTTGAATGAATTCGAAGCCGGCACGTTGAAAAAAGAGAAACAGTTGAATTTGTAAGTGATATAAATAGTCACCATATAAGCCCACTGGATATTCCGAAGACAAAGGAATATCCAAGGGGCTTTTTGTATGACAAGGAGCGAAAGCATAAAAAATTACTAGTTTATGTTTTGAATTTATTAATGTAATAAAATAATTTACATACATTTTTTGAATATATAGTAAAATATAGAAACACTATAGTGAACAATATTCTTACATATAGAAATGAGGCACCCTAGCCATGGAGCACCGTTTGGTCGTCAACTCAGAGTCGGATAATTTATTAAAGGAACTTACCAGTTCATTGCAAACGTGCGATAGCTTCTATTTTGGCGTCGCTTTTGTTAATTTTAGCGGCGTGCAGCTGCTTTTGGATACGTTAAAGGAAGCAGAACAGCGGGGGATTCGAGGAAGAATCATGACCTCTACCTATTTGAATTTCACCGATCCTCAGGCATTGGAGCGGTTAAAGGAATTTGAGCATATTGATTTAAAAGTGTTTGTCACGGACAAACAGGTAGGATTCCATACAAAAGCGTACATTTTCGAATATCCTGATTCGTACAAAATTATAATTGGCTCCTCCAACGTCACGCAATCTGCTTTGAAAAGTAACGTGGAGTGGAATGTGGAAATTGTCTCAAAGAAACATGCTGCTTTTGTAGAACGTGTGCTGGCAGAGTATGAACAGCTCTGGAACCGCAGCATTATCGCGACAGAGGAATTTCTACATGATTATCGGGAGCTATACCGTAATACAGAAAGAGCAGCTTTTACAGCCAGTGCTGTTTATGAAAAAGCGGAATATGTGGTGCCGAATTCGATGCAGAGCCGTGCAATTGATAACTTAGATCGACTGCGTGCCTTGGAAGAAACAAAAGCACTAGTGATTGCAGCCACTGGAACCGGGAAAACGTATATGTCGGCATTTGATGTAAAGCGGGTTCGGCCTAAACGGCTTTTATTTATCGTACATAGAGAAGAAATTCTTCAAAAAGCGAAAGAAACCTTTGAACATTTAATGCCTGCCATTCAGCGCAGCTTCGGGGTTTTAACAGGAACCCAAAAAGATTGGGACGTCGACTATTTATTTGCGAATATCCGAACGCTAGCAAATCATCATACGTCGTTTGAGCCAGAGGCTTTTGATTATATTGTGGTAGACGAAGCTCATCACGCGACGGCCTCTCAGTATGAACAGGTGCTTGCTTGGTTTACGCCCCAATTTACATTAGGCATGACGGCTACACCGGAAAGAAGCGATCAGCTGTCTGTGTTTGAACTATTTGATCATAATGTCGCTCTAGAGGTAAGACTACATGAGGCACTAGCGGATGATATTGTGGCTCCGTTTCATTATTTTGGCATTACCGATCTGTCAGATATTGATTTAACGGACGTCCGGCTAGAAGATACAGCGGAAATTGCGAAAAGGCTGCAGGTTCATAAGCGGGTAGATTTTATTGCAGAACAAATGGCGTTTTATGGCTTTGATGGGGAGCAGCGAAGAGGGCTAGGATTCTGTGTGAACCGGGAACATGCCGCATTTATGACAGAAGCTTTTAATCAACAAGGTATTACTAGCCAGTATTTATCAGGAGAAGATAACGGAGCAGTCAGAGAAGCGGCTATTCGAAATTTAGAAGATGCCTCTCATCCTCTGGAGTTTTTGTTTACGGTGGATATTTTTAACGAAGGTATTGATATTCCGACCGTGAATCTCGTACTGATGTTAAGGCCGACTCAATCGCCGATTGTATTTATCCAACAGCTAGGACGAGGACTGCGTAAGCACCCTGGAAAACAATTTTTAACCGTTCTAGACTTTATCGGCAATCATACGAAGAGCTTCTTGATTGCGATCGCTTTAAACGGTCAGCGCTACTACGATAAAGAGAGCTTAAAGGTAGCTGTATCTACTGAGTTTGCTCACGTACCGGGTGCTACTCATATTCAAATGGATAAGATTTCGCAAGAGCGAATTCTAGCCCAGATTGATCAAGAGTCCTTTTACAGTATGGCCTATTTAAAAGAGCAATACATGGAATTTAAGAAAGTTCGTCACGGAAAGACGCCCTATAAGCTGATGGACTATTACACGTATGACGGTGCTCCTGATCCGGTGAAGTTTATTCAAAAAGAGGGTAGCTATCTTCATTTTCTCATGAAAATGGAAAAAGAAGAGTCTATAACATCGTTGCTCCAAGATGAAGTTTGGGCTAGCGTATACAAAACAATTTCTAAGATGCTACCAATCAAACGGCCGCATGAGTTTAGCTTATATCTTGCTCTTCTCGACCAAGACACACTATCTATAGAAGAGGCAGCATATGAAATTCGTCATTGGATAGAGGAAGTAAATAGGGATAGCGTGCAGCACGCGATGCAAAATGTGGCGCACGCCTTTTTAGACCAACGCGAAAAAGATCGATCGCCAGCATTGGTGGAGTGGTATGAAGAATCCATTGTACGTAGCTCAATTTTAAAAGAGCTGCTGCAAAGCAATACGTATAAGCAGTATCTAATCGACTTACTGGAATACGGACTGCATCGCTACGCGCGAGAATTTGGTAAAAAAGACTACGGTACGCCTTTCTTTAAGCTACATGAACAATATTAAATGAGAGATACAGCGGTATTATCGAATGCGACAGTCACTCATTCTTCTTTCCGAGGTTCGGGTCTGCTTCGGAGTGGAAATGATTTATTCTTATTTGTGGACCTTCATAAAGACGCCGGTACGGAAGAACGGTTAATGTACAAAGATGAAATAAAAAGTCCCACTGATTTTCAGTGGGAAAGTCCAAATAATATGGCGCAAAACTCTGGACGTGGAACGAGCATTATAGAGCATAAAGAAAAAGGAAATAGGCTTCATTTATTTGTGCGGAAATATAAAACGATAGAAAACAGTGTCGTAGAACCATTTATTTATTTGGGAGAACTAAACGTAGAGTCTTTTCAAAATGAAAAGCCGGTGATGTTTCAAATGAAGCTGCAGCATCCTATTCCTTCTCAGCTATATAGAGAACTTACCGAGAAAGTTTAGGACAGAGAAGCTTTAGCCATTAGCTCTTCTACTGCAGGTACATCAGCTGGTGCCCAGTTCAAAGAAGAGAATAGATCAGGCGTTAGCCAGAGAAGTTTGGCATGCTCTGTAGCCACTGGTTCTCCGGAAACGAGCTCGGCTTGTAAGCAAATAAGCTCAATGATAAAAGCATCGTATTCATGAACATGGCGATGGAAAACCTCGCCTGCTTTAATGTTGCAGTGCAGTTCTTCGCTAATCTCACGTTCAATCGCGCTTTGTAAGTCCTCACCGGGTTCTACTTTGCCACCAGGGAATTCCCATAGGTTAGGTAAGGCCATATCGGGACTACGAAGCGCACATAGTAATTCATTTTGCTCGTTTTCTATAACAGCAGCAACAACGCTGATTTGTTTTTTAGGCATAAGTAAGTCATTCCTTCCAGTGTATGAAGATACCATGAGTATAGCAGTTTGCGGGCTTTTCTTCATTTAGAAATACTTTATAAGCTTCAAAAGCATTAACCATTATTAGAAAATGACAAATAGACTGGAAATAAAAAGTAAAATGACGATATATATAGAAAAAGTTTAATCTAACAAAATATTTTTAAAAAACGAACTAATCTACTTTTTTGATAAATGATTTTACTCACTTTTTAAGAAATACCTCATGTACAATTTACCTATTTTTCAAGGAGGCTCTTATCATGCAAGTGTTTTACAACTTTTCCCATTAATATTAGATTCTTTAAAGTTTCAAATTAAGTTAGAGAATGTATTGGTTCCCATGTACCTCTTAAATACTTCCAAGGGGGAATGGTAATCTAACGATTTTCTTGGAATATTATTTTTTTGAAGGCTACAGCAGATATATATATAGTTGCTCTACCTATCGAAAATGCATATTGCTTAGACAGTCCTTCTTTTCGAAGCAGGCCGTTTGAACGTTCGTTTAACCCATTCTGGGAAGATGTTCCCGGATCGGCAAAATAGATGGAGAGGTCATGCCTGTTACTAATAGAGCGTCAGTTCGAAAATTCTTTTACGCAGTCAAATGTGATTGACTTGAAAAGGTATTTTTAGAGGTGGATGCATTAATGATGCATCCGCTAAGTAGTAAGAATAAGCGGTAGTGTAATATGTGGTTACATTATTTGCGTTCATTTACATAAATCACTTCGTTGTAGTACAAATGAATTATCTTACAGTTGTTGTCAGTTATATAGTACTTATGAAATAATAAAAGGAATCAACTCATTTAGCAATCTATTCTCAGGGACGTAAAAAATCGTTGCTTTTTAACTATTAGGGGGATCAGCAAATTGAAAGGTAATCCATTTGTTTATTACTTGGATCAATATAATGTTTTGTCTCCAAATCACTCAAAAATTTATGATGAATACACACACGATTCTAGTGATGAGAAAAACTTTACATTTAATATACATACTCAAATAGAAGAAACTTTATTACAAGTATATGAAAATAATCCACAAAGTGTCATTCTTACTGGCAACGCTGGGGATGGAAAGACTAGGTTATGTAGAATTATATATAATCACTTTAACGATGAGGATTTAACCACTTGGCCAGCAGAAGGGATAGTTGATTTTCGTTTTCCTAAAGGGATATTAAGGATCGTAAAAGATTTATCAGAACTTAAGGAAGATGTCATTCAAAAAGAGCTTGCTGCTCTTCAAAAGAATATAGAAAACAATCACGCTGATAAAATTTATTACTTAATTGCAGCTAACGAAGGAAAACTCACTAAATTCTTATCTCAACGTGATGACTTAAATCTCATTAATGAAGAGGTTCTGAAGCGGTTCGAATCTTATGAAAATAACTCACAAGGATTCAGTGTTTTTAACTTATTAGATGTGACTTCTTCGGTTTATGTTAGCAGAGTACTAGAAGAATGGAATAGAGAAGAGAATTGGAGTGCATGCCTAGCCTGTCCTAAGAAAGATAGGTGTATTATTTATATGAATCATGAACGAACATCACAACCTCATATTCAAGAAAAGATTGTGGAACAGTACCAGCTTCTTGACTATTTAGATACCCATATCACTATGCGTGAAATGCTCATCCATAATAGCTTTATGCTGACGGGAGGATATACTTGTGATGATGTCTTAAAGGCGGATTACAAGCAATTAAAAGATCAAATAAAACGTCCATATTATCAGAATTTCTACGGACGTGATTTAAGTGAGAATGCTTTCTCAGAAATGAATGCTTTGAAATTATTCAAGACTTTTGACCCAGGTAACTATTCTCATTCATCAATTGATGATTTTATAATAAACGGAGATATTAATGGTGATGAACAAATTGAGAGGGTTCATAAAGATATATTCGGTCCTACACTAGATTTAGAATTAGGTTATTTCCAAAAAAGATTAACCTTATACCGTGATTATAACGTAGACAATGATCATTCACTAATTGAAGAATGGATTCCAAAGCTAAGAAGAAAACTGTTCTATGAGTTACAAGAAGAGATTGGTTTTGCTACAGATCAGCTACTACCATATGAATACCTTAGTGACTATAAGTCTCTTTTCAGCAACCCTAAAAACCAAACGGCAGTAAAAAAACAACTTACGAATGGTTTAAACCGTATATTTTCTGGACGGTTAACTACTGATATGAAAGAGTTATTAGCTACAAATAAGAACTTAATGATTTATGAGTCGTTCAAGACTAGGAAATCTTTAAATTTAATAGAAGAGTTGGAGAGAACAGACTTAGATAGAAAGCCATCTAAATTCACTTTGAATGTGGATGGTAAAATTTCAATGAAAGTCAATCTGGCTATATTCGAATATTTAATGAGGGCAACTGGTGGAGGAACTCATAACATCCTTCAGCAAGACGCTGAAATATTAGTTTATACATTCAAAAACGAGCTCATTACGTTAAGTGAACCTGATGAATATGAATTAAATATACTTCGTTACGATAGAGAAGAAGGACTATTTATTGAAGATGAAATTAGCTTAAGCTAAGGGAGGGTATACAGTGAGTGAAATATCAGACGTGGAGCAATTTTCTACTCAATTATCTGCTCAAATTTGGGGGCATAGATTTAAAGACGGCCAAAAAGGGCCTGAGTATGTTCTTGAGTTTTTGAACGTATTAAGTGGAACACACTACAAATTAGGTGCGGATAGCTACGAAAGAAAAAAATCTACAGGGCTACGTAAATTTATATTTGAAGGGGAGAAGGAAGGCGCACAAGATGGCGTTGTTTCTTTGACTCTTGAAGAAAAGCAACATTTATATGAGATGGCATCAGATCGTGAACAGATTAGTGTTATTAGAGAGTTTTTCAGGAATCTTGAAGTACCACTGCACGACGGAAAAGGAAAAGCTGCAAATAGGTCTTGGTATGCAAAAACATTATATCCATTGCATGAATCCATGTTATTTTTTGAACTACGAACAAAAAATGGTGAACCATCGTACGAACGGAATTTTTTTGCGAGAGGTGGGGAGCTTTACTTCTTAATGCTTGGGTATGGCACTGAGAATAATTTAGAACTAAGAGAAAAGATTGAGATAAGGCTTCAATTTCTACTACAACGGAATAAGCAAGTTGAAAATATTGTCTCGAAACTTTTAGAGACGTTAGACAAGGCTGAACAAGAGAAAAAAGATTTTTATCCATTAAGGAAAGTAGACGAGAAGACTAAAGAATATCCACATTTACCTGTAATAGATGATCCTATCTACACAGATTTCGCGAAGGAACTTCATCAACTCATTTCTTTAAATATTGATATTTATGAAATGTTTGAGCTTATGACTAGTCTTATAACCTTCCAATTGTCTCGGTATATGCTACATCGAGCGAATAATATACAGGAAAATAAAGTAACCCATTTCTTTGACTGTCTAGATGGACGAATAGGACCAATACAAACTTTATCTGGAAGGTCCTTTAGTGAAAATGAGCTACTAATTAAAAATAAGTTTGAGTCTTTCTTTGAGAACATCTTCTCAGAGAAGATTCAAGATGAAGAATATGTGAATAATAATCTTGCTAAATGGAAAGAAAACCCTGATGACTTCTTGGCTTTCCTTGGGTTAAAACGTTTATCAAAAGTGAGAAAGAATAAAGTACTTAAAGTTTTAAATAAATGTAATGATTATCAAGACTTATCAACAAAACTTTACTCAGTAGTTAAGGATATAATTTCTGATCAGCTCAAGAAACACCAACTAAATATAGTTAGGAGTTTAACGAGAGATGGTGGTTTTGGTGGGTACAAAGCGGGAAGTAAATACCGTTATTTTATGACTGACAATTTCTTACAAGTTTTGGTTTATATTGCTGTAAAACCTAAAGGATCAATGGAGTTTAACAAATTCCTAGAAGCTATCTATGATAGATTTGGGTTTATCATCGGAGAAGTTGAAGCTAAAAGGGATGGTATTTACGAAAAATCTAAAATAAATATTAGTTACTTTCAGAAAAACGAATATGCATTACGTGAAAAATTACGTCAGAATGGTTTACTAGTTGAATATTCAGATGCAACAGCAATGATTCGAAATCCTTACGAAGCAGTAGAAGTCCAGGTGGTAAAATGAAAAAGCATAACGAATTATTAGGAAAATGGATTTATTATGTTTTAAATAATCATTTCGATAATCAAAATAGTGAAAATGCCAATAAGCTCTTCATAAAAATTAATGGGTTAACTCAAGAGAATATTGAAGCTGTATTGCACGAATTGAGAGAAAACAAATCTAAACTAGAAGGATACTATTCTCCTGTTATTCGTACGATTAAACCTGTAGAAGGGTTTGATGAGTATAGACTAAGAGATATAGAAACCTCTACTAGACTTCGTAACTACACAATTACTAATCAAGCACTAATCATGATAATTAATGAGAATACCCCTGAAGGTCAAAGCTTAGAGAATATATTCTCAATAGACGAAGCTTATCTTCTTTCTGAAGAAGGATTTAAAGGGCTGTATTTCTTACTTTTTAACCATTACAATTTAGCGGAAGAAGAAATTGATACAGTAAAAAACTTCATGGAAATGTACAATCAGTTAACTGACCCTCAGCTACGTTTTGTGCTGCGTTTTATGTCAGCAATCATAAATAACAATTCTCCATCTATAATAGAGCGTATTCAGACTAGCTTGCCAGAATTGAACCTATTTAAGGATAATGACCTACTCATTCCTAAAGGCCAAAAGAGTTTAAAAGCTAATCACCTGTTGGCTAATTTACAAAAGACTAATGGTGACCTTGATCCCGAGGATCTTCAAAATAAGCTATATGATTTCCTGGAATCCGAAGAGAAAAATAGTTATCCTAGTGAATTGTGGAATAAAACAACGCAGGATACCTTCGAATTAGAAGCAATAAACTTTTTAAGCCAGAAAAGTTTAGAATTACTAAAATATGATTTTAGTTTAATCCAATCTATATTTAAATTTAAAGTAAAAACACTCCTTCCGGATAAAATAAGAAATGTGTTACCTCTCGAAGAGTACACAAAGGAACAAAAAGAAAGTGTTGAAGAAGGCATATCTGCTATTGAAAAGGCCGATGATGCTGACGATATGCAGGAGTTTTATGATGAGTTTGAAGGAGACATGGCCAAAGACTCTGGACTAGTAAAGACCATAAGTCGAAAAATTGAAAAAGTAAGACATCCTAAAGATTATAAGGATTTATCTGAGGCGCTTCTATACCATACCTTTGTGCTCATAGAAGAAAATCATGAAGAGTTTACTAATGAAGAGCCGTTATTTACTCTAGAAGTAGTGAACAATAAGTTGAATCCACCTACTAAAAAAATTGCAGAAATTTTGTTAAAGAATATGAGCAATGTTGTACCATCTGTTCATTTTCAGAATGATTCTATCATTAATACAACCGAAGATGCTACCGTGAACAGTTCTGATGTAACATTAGCTCTTAAATTAATAAGTAAAGGGAATCAGTTAGGAAAAGAAAGCTTTAAAATATTAGATCTTGAAGCTTTAAATCTACTAAGTTTATTCGATTCCGTTCACGAAGGCATTCTGCCGTTTGTGAAGAATTATAAAGATGACCAGGTTGAAAAGCTCGATATAGGTGAACTTGTCAAAAACGACGTGGCTAGCTCGCTCTTACTTGATGAATCTGGAATTAAAGAGCATCATAATGCTTTTTTGAATTTTAAAAACTCGTATTCTGATATTTTGCAAAAGGCATACGAAGAAGGCATTTTCTCTATAGATTTTGATACTTATGAGAGAGAATTATCCTTTCTTTTAGAAGGTGTTACCACATCAGTATCCATTACGAATAAAATTTATAAGTATATTAATATTATTGGAGCCATTGACTATTTAGACGTAAACTTTGGAGAAATAGGTTATAGTTATGAACGCATGTTAACCATACTTAATCCTGTCCGTTTATTAAGTTTGAAACATCGGTACCAAGAAATTAATAGGCAAATCCAAGAATGGATAAATAAGTCTAAAGAAAATACCCTTGTAGTTACAAACCTAGAAGAGTATTTAAATCATGCAATAGATAAGACTTTGAAACTTGCACCAAGATATTTCACAAGTGAAGGCGATGACTCGTTTCTGATAGAAGTAAGCGAAACACTAGGTGAAGGACACTATGTTTTAAACACTACTCGTTCTGATAAGATGGATCACTTAGCAAAAGATCTTTCTAAAGAATTACTTACAAGTGTGAAGAGTTATTTTGACGTGTATCCATACGCTAAAGATGGTTTAGATATTTTATTCTTGTATTGTCAAAGCGCTGAGATTATTATCGAATCTGTTGATGCTTTGTTCAAGAAAAACAAGGATTTAAAAAAATTGAAGATCACTGTTCATAGTACTCACGCTGCTCCAATACACATGAAGTTGAATCAATGGGTTCAACGAAGAGAAGAGTACAGCCATCCTGATGGGGCTAGTACCTTCCCAAAATTGGAATTAAAAGTGATATCGGGTCATGACGTGAATGAAATATCAAAACAGATTAATAGTCATATGATTGATACAGATTTAGTTGTTCTAGCGGATTACTTTGCTCAAAGTAGTCAAATTAAATATGGCTTCGACAAAATTAATTCCTATCCTACTGATAATTGGTTCGAAGTAGTGTACAAAGAACCTTTATTGGATAACGAAGTTGTGAAAAGAATCTCTTATGTGAGTGAAGCTCTTCCACCAGTTCTAAAGTCATTCTATCAACTGCAGTATATCTCTCAGAAAAAGGAAATTCTTCATGCGGATGAATTATATGTGCTTAAGAATAAGGTTTCGTTATCGACTTTAAATAATGATCTAATTGATTTTATGCATGAGAACTTCAACTGGATTATCTTTATGGATCGATATCTAGATAAATCTTTGTTAGAAAAGACTTCAGGGAAAGCGCAGATTATTCAATATAAATCTAAAGCAGGGTCTAATAATAATTACAAGTTAATTGTCTCATCTTCAGAATATATCCGTAAGTTAAGTAACCAACAAGATGACGAATACTACGACCGCCTAACTAAGAAGCTAGGACTGATTATGAAGAATCCTAACATTACAAAAGAGAAGATGGTTGATGCAGTTCAGGAAGTTAAGAAAATATCGGGTGCTCTTGTATTAAAAGCTATTGGACCAGGGAAATATTCCCACGAAATGATTGCAACCTACCTCAGTAAGAAATTCAGGGAGCAGCAAGAAAGCAATGTATTACAAGTTTGGTCAGTATGTGACGAGCTACCTTGGTTCTCAAACAATAAAAGAAGACCTGATTTGGTAATTACAACAATGAGGGAAGAAGACGAGAAGCTACATTTAGATTTTGAACTGGTAGAGTTAAAGTTTGTTCGAAGTTCTATCTTTGAAAAAGAACGTTATGACGCAATTAAGCAAGTAGAAGCTGGGAGAAGCATTTACGAGAAACTATTCGGATTTAATGAGGACAAAACGGATGCAGAATTTTGGCGTGAGGAACTGGTTCATTACTTTATTGAAAGAAGTTCCTATTCTCCTGAAAAAGCGCATATTCTAAAGCAATTACAGGACAGGAATATGTCAGATATTAACGTTACACTTAATACGTCTATTGATGTGTATTGTTATACATCTAACTTACAAGAAAAAGGTTTTGAGAAACTCTCGGATGGAGTTTATTTTGAGAAGATCGAGGGGGAGTACCTTAATTATATGTTCTCAAGATCCTTCATTTTAGATAATTTGGGCGCCACAGAGGCCAACCAACCTGACTATGCAGATTTAGAGGGGAGCGAAAAAGCCTTTGAATTGGAATTGGTTCGAGGAAATGCTAGAGAAAATGATACTAAGAATGATATGTCTAAAGATTCTAATGAACCTAATAAAATTAAAGACAATCTTGTAAATCTAAGTGCACCAACCACATATGAAGATTTTGGGGGTGAAGATACAGAACCTGATACTACTGAGTACTTGGAAGAGGAACATCCACGAGACACTCCTGACCACCTTAATAAAGATCTACATTATGGTGATAATGAGGAAGTGCGTTCTGACTATCCTGAAGTAGTTGCGTTAGAAGGTATTGAAAATGCTAAACCAGAAGGTTCTGAAGATCAGGAGTCTCTCAAGAATGATTACGTCAGTAAACTAGAGAATAACTTCAATCGCAATAACTTAAATGTGAAAGTGAAAGAAGCGGTGATAGGTTCAAGTGTTATTAGATTAATGCTTCACATTCCATCATCTTTAAACTCTGATAAAGTATTAAAGAGAAAGCAAGACATTCAATTATGGTTGGGATTAGATCAACCTCCACACATGTTTATCGACAAGCATGGATTGAACATTGATATTGCAAGAGAAAACCCAGAAACTATTTTCTTTGAGGAATTCATGAGAATTTCTCGAGAACAATTGAGTAGAAAAGTGAAGAACACAAATTTAGTGTCACCACTAGGATTTGATCCTTTAAATAATGTTATAAGCATTGACTTTTCAGATCCTTCAACTCCTCATTTATTAACAGGAGGTACAACAGGTAGCGGAAAGAGTGTAACGTTAAATTCAATTATTTTAGGCAGTATGTGTATATATGGTCCTGACCAACTCCAGTTTGTATTTATAGATCCGAAGCAGGTTGAATTTACAGTTTACAAAGGTCTTCCACATACTAGGGATGTAGTGACAGATATTAATAAAGCTGTGCAGACATTGAATATTTTAGTAGCAGAAATGGAGAGTCGCTATAAGTTATTTGCTGACGAGTATGTGAGTAATTTAGACGAGTACGTGGAATTAACTGGAAATAAAATACCTAGAATTGTTATCGTATTTGATGAGTTCGCTGACTTTATGAGCCAAGATAAAGAAACAGCGCAACAAGTAGAAAACTCAATTCTTAGACTAGGACAAAAAGCAAGGGCCGCCGGTTTACATCTGATTATTTGTACTCAAAACCCAAAGTCAGACATTATAAACACCAACATTAGGAATAACTTAGGCGCTAGATTAGCATTAGCTGCTACAGATGCTACGGCATCTACAGTAATCTTAGGAGACGGTGGTGCTGAAAATTTAGGAGGGAAAGGAGACTTTTTGGCTAAAACAGGGGGTAATAAAGTCACTCGTGGTAAAAGCCCTTTCTTAACACCTAAGGTAAAACGAGCATTACTAAAGTATTTCGCAAGTTTAAACAATTAAATAATAATGCATCTAGATTTAAATCTAGATGCATTATTATGTGCTTTATAGTTACTGGAAAGATTGCTCCAGTAAAATTAGGAGGAAATCGTATGGCATATGGTCAACATCAAAGTTTCTATTTAAGAGACAGGTGGTTAAGTAAAGCAATTAAGCAACTAAGAACAGATAGTAGATTTTTTTATGATAAAGAGGCATTTGAGAAAATTGGTTTAGGTAAAAATATGGTTCAGTCATTAAGATTTTGGGTAGTTGCAACGAACATGGTCGAAGAAAGAACAAACGATGAACGAAAGAAAGTTCATCACGTTACGGATTTCGGGGATATTATTGACAGGTATGATAGGCATGTACAATATTATGATACAGCGGCGCTCTTGCACTATTATTTAAGCAATGAAAAAGAACCCTCAACTGTATGGTATTGGTTTTTCAATTTGCTAGATGAAACAGCGATCAGCAAAGAGGAGTTAATTAGTCAGTTTGTTAAATGGGTAGATGACAATGAAGAAAAGGAAATTTCAAATAAATCTTTAAAGAGAGACATTGACTGTTTAATAAAGCTCTATACATCCGGGGAGAATGCACTAGACCCTGAAGAGGTTATTCAAAGCCCTATAAATAAAGTGTCATTGCTTTCCGAGAGAAACGGTATAATTTATAAAAAGAGTCCTAATAGTATAGAGGACTTGGGTTTAATTGCACTATATTATACCTTGCTAGATTATTGTCATAAAAATGATGTATTTGTAGTATCTGTAGAAGAAATTATATACAGAGAGGGGTTATGGGGTAAAGTCTTTAATATGAATCGAAACTTAACGATTGAAGCTCTTCATCTCTTAACTAGTCATAAGCGTCACCCAATCATTTTTACAAGAACTAATAATCTTGATACTGTTCAGATTCCACAAAATGATCCTATTTCATTCTTAGAAGAAGAGTATAAAAGGAAGGTGCATACACATTCATGAGTTACAATGCGGTTGCTTTTAAATCAAGTGTAAATATCAAGTTTGACTTAGGTAATGAAGATTTCTTTAAGCGTTACTTACCTACACCAGCCCATGCGGATGCTCTCCAAGGACTATTAAAGGGGTTTAATGATTCAAGTGCTCCTAAGTCTCACATAATAATAGGTCCTTATGGAACAGGTAAATCGTTAATTGGAACGATTATTAGTAGTATTACATCGAAAAATGCAACAAGCGAAACAGTGAAAAATTTGCAAAATAAATTTAAAAAAGTCGATGACGATATCTATGAAGAGTTAAGCCTTATCCAGGGACAAGACATGACTTATTTACCTATAGTTCTAAATGGAAATGAAGGTAGGTTTAGAGTCTCAATTATTTCAGCGATCATGAAAAAGCTCGAAGAAAATGGTGTGCAAATCGTCACTCCTGGAGTTATTTCTAGGGTTATATCAACCATAGAAAAATGGGAGCAAAAATACCCTAAAACTTATAAGCAGTTTTTGAAGCGATTAAATGCTGAGGAGAAAGATATACAACTGTGGCGTATTGAAATTTTAAGTAGTAACGTGGAAGAGATTGAGTGGTTTAAGTCTATATTCCCTAGTCTAACTTCAGGTACTGAGTTTGTGGTGGATTATAAAGAAGACTTTATTGAACAGATAAAGATGATTATTGATGAATTATCAAAGAAAAATATCGGGTTGTTTTTAACTTATGATGAGTTCGGGCGTTTCTTGCAAACTTTAGATAGCGAATTAATTCATGAAACGATGCAAGACTTGCAGGATATTGCTGAATTAGCAGACCATTATACTAGTTATTTTCATATTTTATTAATTACACACAAGAACTTACGACAGTATTTTAACTTGCTTAAAGGTGAGCACAAGGATGAATTCCAGCGAATTGAAAAACGATTTAAGACATACCATATAAATAGTGATCAATCCACCTTTATACGGTTAACACAATCTATCTTAAATGAGTTTCATATCATGAATTCTATTCCGACTTCAAAAAAGAATGAGGTTTTGAACGTATTAAGAAGACATTCTTTCTTCCCGACATTAAATCAAGTTGAGTTAGAGAACCTCGTAGTAGAGGGAGGTTATCCTATACATCCTGTCACATTGTTTTTACTACCTCACCTCTCAAGTGTATTTGGTCAGAACGAGCGAACACTATTTACATTCTTAGAAAGTAATGAAACAGAAGGGCTATTAAATCATGTTGAAAAGAAAAACGGCTATTATTCAGCCAATCAATTATTTGATTATTTCTTCTCAGAAGACCAAAGTCTTGATATAAATGATGATGTTCAAGATATTGTTAAATTGTATAAGCAAATAAATAAAAAGGTTCCTACATCAAGTAAAAAAGATGATATTGAGAAGGATATATTAAAGTGTATTACGCTGTGGGAAATCACAGGATTGCAATCTACTCATAAATTAGATACTGAATTAATTTCATTTGCTTTAGATCGTAGTGATGAGCAAATCTCGGGTGCTTTAAATAAACTAAAGGGTTATAAAGCGGTTAGATACAACCGAATCCTTGGTTACTGGGAACTTTTCCAAGGCAGTTCAATAAATGTAGATGAAGAAATCCAATTACGCCTAGAGGAAACTTCTATTGATTCTAAAAAGCGTAAAATAGTTTTAGAGTCAGCATTAGATAAAAGATTTTACCTTGCAACTTCTTATAACGATGATAAAAGCATGACTCGTTTTGCCTCTACAAAATTCTTGTTAAGTTCTGAATTAAAAGAAGATAAAGAAATGCAAGTGAGCGAAGAAAACGATGCTATCATTTATTTTGTTGTAATGGAAAATAGTGATGAAAAAAAGAAATTGGACCATTTATTAACAAAGCATGCCGAACAAGGTGTAATATACGCCAGATCAGATTACTCTATGAAGTATATTGAAAAAACTGTTGATAAATTAATTATTATTAAACAAATGCTCGAGGACGAAGAACTATTAAAACAGGATGAAAATATAAAAAGTGAAATCATTCTAGTACAAGAAGATTTGCTTTATCAAATAAATGAATTTAACAGGGTTTGGACAGATTTTACTAAGGAAGTAACTTGGTTTTATAATGGTGAAATCGTTACTATACTTAACCAGATTAGTCTAGAGGATCAACTATCTGAAATTATGTATGATCTTTATTCACTAACTCCAGAGGTAAGAAATGATTCAATTAATAGGAGAAAAATCAATAACGTACAGTTAAAAGCAGGTAAATCAGTGGTGGATCACATTCTAGAATCTCCTTATGAGGAACAGTTTAATATTACTGGGAACGGTCCTGATTATCTAGTATACGCAACTATATTTAAGAACAACAACCTTTCTATCTCAGATTTAGAAAACATTCAACCTTATGAGTTTAAAAAAATGAGGGACGCTTTAGTAAAACAGGTTAAGACCAATACTAAAGGAACAATGAATGATATGTTATCCATCCTTACAAAATCTCCATTTGGTATTAGAAAACCTCTCGCACCTATATATTTAGTGGCATTGCTTCGGGACCTATGGGGGCAAGTCATGTTCTATAGGAACGATATGTACATTCCAGCCATCGATGGTGACAAGCTTTATAAGATGATTGAAGAGCCTAGGGAGTATGAGTATGTCTTTTATAATTTTAATACAAAGCTAGAACCATTTTTAGAAAATATAGACAAACATTTTGGTCAATATAAAAGCGAGTATGTATCTAGGCAACCTTTGATAATACAAATGAGTAGTGCTCTTATTGGTTGGTTTAGATCACTTCCTAAGTATGCGCAAGTTACGGCAAGTATGGATCAAAATTTATTGGACTTAAAAGACAGTATTAAACGCAGTGAGGTAGATCCAACATCAACTATCCACTTTCTATTTGAAAAATATAACAACGATTTTGATAACCTACTACTATGTGCTCGTGCTATTGAAGAATTCATTAACGAACAGTTATTAAGTGTGATGGATGTAATATTAAGTCTCACTCAGACCGAGTCATATAAAGAGCTAGTAATTTGGGCTGAAAATCAAGATGGAATAGTTAAGAAGCAAAATTTAACAGTTAAAAGTATTTTATCTTTACAAAATCAAGAGAATTGGGTTCGAAAATTCATTCTAAATTACACTGGCGTATCCATCGAGAACTGGTCGGATGCTACATTTGAGATGTTAAAGAAACAAATTGATAGAGACGTTCAATCGATTCAAAACTTAGGCGAAGAAGTCCAGGCACATAAATTACAAATAGATGGTAAAAATGTTATTATAAAAAATGATACAGAGTTATCTACTAAGTCAAAAACCATCTACGAAAACGTCTACAGGATGATTAATAACGCTGGACGAACAATACCACGTGATGAAGTAGAATATATAATTTATAAATTGGTAAATGAATTTGTAGAGTAATGAGGTGGGAAAGTTATGAGGAAGAAAGTACATGTTGCTATGTTTAGTGGCGGCGCGGCTAGTGCCTATGTAGCAAACCATATGGTACAAACGCATGGAAAAGAGAATTCAATTTTATTCTTCACAAATACATTATGGGAAGATGAAGATAATTATAGATTTATGAATGAAATCTCTGAAAGCATTGGTATTGAAATTACAGAACGAGTCGATGGAAGAACGCCAGAGGAAGTTTTCTATGACCATAAATTCTTAGGAAATTCTAGGCTCGCAAAGTGCTCTGAAGAGTTAAAGGTATATCAAACCATTACTTTCTTAGAAGAGTTAAGGGATAATGAAAACTTAGAACCTATTCTTTACTTTGGAATTGGACCGCATGAAAGTCATCGTGCCGACAATCTTAAAGACTTCTACGAACACAATCCAATTGAACCTATCGAAACCCGTTTTCCCATGATTGAAACGTTTAGGGAAGATCTAGATGTAAAATCTATCATTGAAAACGAATGGAAAATTAAACTGCCAAGAATGTATGCGCTAGGATTCAGTCATGCCAATTGTGCAGGCCGATGCGTACGTGGTGGATTCCAACACTATGCTCAATTATATAGCATTTGGCCTGATCGTTATCAGGAACAAGAAAAGATGGAAGATAATTTTAGAGAACATTTTGAAAAGAACGTGTCTATTCTAAAAAAAGATAGTAAACCATATACCCTGAAAGAATACCGTGAGCAAATGGATAGAGAAGGAATTGATAAATTCTTGAAAGTGCAAGATAATACGGTTCCTTGTGTTTGTTCGTTTTCTTAAAATCTCTGAAGCTAGACATAACGAGCCGGAAATATTAAAAAAAGGGTTCTGGACATCGGATTTTGATGGCCGGACCTTTTTTTTATGAATCAAATTGTATTTTGGGAGTTGCTTTAGCGTTAGTATTATAATGATTTGTTTTAATCATATCTAGCCTAAGAAAGGCTTGCGGATAGATAATAGTTTATGTGTGAAATGGCTCTTAATTAGTTTTGGGAAGAGTAGAAATAAATAGTATCGGAAAATAAAAACGTCGCCTGCTTTAATGTTGCAGTGCAGTTCTTCGCTAATCTCACGTTCAATTGCTGTTTGTAGGTCTTTCTCCGGCTTCTACTTTGCCACCGGGATATTCCCACCAGTGTATGAAGATACAACGAGTATAGCAGTTTGCGAAAATTTCTTCACTACAGATGGTCGTTTTCGAATTTGTTTGGTGGGGGATATAACTGTATAAGAATAAAGGGGGATTCGATGAAAAGGTTAAAATTAGCCTTTATTTATATGGCGACATTCTTTGGCATAAGCACAATAATGAGTTACATAATAGAAAACAAATTTGATCAAAATCTTGTGCTGGCACAAACGGTAGCTGGGCTTCTCATTGGAGTGTTTTTAGCGCCGCAGTTCAATGAAGCCGACAGTGGCAAAAAGTCGCGGAAACAAGTTGTGGGGAAATCCATAACCAATCTGATGTACCTTTTTCTGTCTCTTTTTTTAATCATATTGTGTTTGAATTTGATACAGGAATCGCCGGATTGGAAAACAACGGCGTTTATGGGTGTACTTTTGCTTATTACCTTTTTGATCAGAATATTATATAAAAACAAACGTTAAAATAGAGGGCCCTTTATCGTAATGTTGATACATATAAATTCATATGAAAGGGGACTTTTCTTAATGAATCGGGACACAGCCATACAGCAGCTGGCTTTTTTCATAGGGGAATGGAAACTGGAAGTCATACACCCGCATCTGGGAGCTATTTCCGGGAGGACCGTGTTTGAGTGGATGGAAAAAGAGCAATACATGATGCAGCGCATCCGTATTGATCAACCGGATTTCCCGGGCAGTACGATTATTTATGACTACGACCCAAAGACAGGTACGTACCTGCAGCATTATTTTGATTCGCGGGGCGTAACGCGTCTCTATCAGATGAGTCTGGCTCATCATACGTGGAAGCTGTGGAGAGAGGTTTCGGACTTTTCCCCGTTGGATTTCTCCCAGCGCTTTACGGGCGAGATCAATGCATCCCAGGATGTTATTCAAAGCGTCTGGGAAAAAGCATACGACGGGGTGACCTGGGAGCATGATTTCAGATTGATTTATAGAAAAGTTTTGTAAGGAATAAATGCTGAAAGCCAAAAAAGATCTCTTATTGAAACACGTCAATAAGAGATCTTTTCTGCTTTCATAAACCGTTGCAGCGTACCATACTTATTCCATGTGTTTGATTGTTTCTCCTGGAATAAGTACCGGCTGGTAGTAGGTTTCGTTGGGCAGGTCTTTGTGGTTTTTTAGTTTTTTAATAATCCAATCGGCTGCCTCTCGTCCCATTTGTTCCTGGGGGTGGGTTAACGTTGACAGCTTAATATTGGCCGTTTTCGCAATATAGGAATTGTCCTGGCCAATAATGGAAAGCTCATCCGGAATGGAGATGCCAAGCTTTCGGCATACCGTGACCACCTCTAATCCCACTTCATCGTTATAACAGACGAGCGCGGTCAGTGCCTCTTTATTTTCAGCCAAAAACGTTTCCAGATGAGTATGCAGTTCTGCTTTCGTTTCTGTATTGAATGAGAGCACATGCTCCGGCTGAAACTGCAGCCTGTATTCCCCGAGCGCTTTGATATATCCTTTCATTCTATACTTTCCCTGCAGATCATCTGTCTTGGAAATGAGCCCGATCTGCGTATGGCCTTTGGAAATCAGCTCTTTCGTGGCGAGGTAGCTCGACTGCACGTCATCCAGGCAAAAGAAGGGCACCTCTAATTCCTCGTAGTGTGCATTAATCATAACGAACGGAATTCCCTGGGCCTTAAACGATAAGTAGTAGGAAAGGTTGGGGTTGTACAGATTGCTTTTCGTCGGCTCCACGATCAGTCCGTTTACGCCAAAGGACAGCATCATTTCCAGCGCTTTCTTTTCCTGCGCTGCGTCGTTGTTGGTACTCGCGAGAAGCAGGGAATAGTTTTCCTCATTTAATTTCCCTTCTACTCCGCGGATGATGGAAGGGAATATATAATCCGAAATATACGTCGTGATCACGCCGATTATTTTGTTGTTGGCAGTCACCCGGGCCTTTGCCTGGTACTGGTCGCTTACATACGTGCCGGAGCCTTTTTCACTTCGTAAATAGCCTTCGTTCGCCAGTTCAAGAATAGCCTTGCGGACCGTATGGCGGCTTACCTTATACATGTCCTGCAGGACGGATTCAGTAGGGATTCGTTCGCCGGCCTCGTAGTCGCCGGTAAGGATGTTGCTTTTTATATCTTCAAACAGCTCCTGGTATTTTGGTTTCATCGGCTCACATCTTTCTGTAAAGTTGGTTCGTATAAGTATCAGCTGAAACGATTTGTATGGACATATTATATCGCGGCAGTGATTAAATGAAAAGTTATCCTAAAGTCACGACTAAAATACACACTCGAAATGGATACCACAGCGGATCCATTTCTTTTTTGTATTTTTAATTTGTTCGTATAAATAATATTAATATTGACATATGTACGTACAAAAAATACAATGAACGTATTAAAAGCGCTGAAGTTTTTATGTTTTTTTGAAATCGCTGTCAATAAGGAGGGGTATGTGATTGCAAATTCATTAGATACTAAACGTGCCATTACGGAAGGAAACACTTCACTTGGAATAGAATTCGGATCCACCCGTATTAAAGCGGTATTAATGACTAACGATTTTGACGTGATCGCGTCGGGGAGTCACGAATGGGAGAATCTTTTCATAAATGGTTTTTGGACGTACCATCCGGCGGATATCACGGCCGGCATGCAGGCAGCCTACAGGGACATGACAATGCAGGTGGAAAAGGAGTACGGAATATCTGTGCAGGTAATTGGTTCTATCGGGATCTCCGGGATGATGCACGGCTATATGGCATTTGATCAAGCAGGTGAACTGCTTACGCCGTTTCGTACGTGGCGCAACACGACTACCGGTGTCGCAGCCGGACAGCTAACGGATACGTTTCAATTCAACATCCCGGAGCGCTGGAGTATTGCCCATCTCTACCAGGCGGTTCTGGATAAAGAGGAGCATTTGGAGCACGTTGATTTTATGACGACGTTATCCGGATACATTCACTGGCTGCTGACCGGGACGAAAGCAATCGGCATCGGCGAGGCTTCGGGGATGTTTCCGATTGATGCCTCGACGCAGGATTATAACGATTCAATGATTAAAATGTTTGATGAGCTTACAGACCAATACTCCTGGAACATCAAAAATATTCTTCCGCCCATCTATACGGCAGGAGAGCAGGCAGGAACACTGTCACAAGCCGGAGCCGGGATGCTGGATACATCGAAAAAGCTGCAGCCGGGTATTCCGTTCTGCCCGCCGGAAGGGGACGCAGGGACCGGGATGGTGGCGACAAACAGCGTGAGGCAGCGTACCGGCAACGTGTCTGTAGGCACGTCCGTATTTGCCATGATCGTGCTGGAAAAAGAACTTCAAAAAGTCCTCCCGGAAATTGACCTGGTCACAACGCCGGCCGGCAGACCGGTTGGAATGATTCATGCGAATAACTGTTCAAGCGATATCAATGCCTGGCTGACATTGTTTAAAGAATTCTATGAGGCCATGGGTCACACGGCAGATATGAATACCGTATTTGAGGTCATGCTGAAACAGTCACTGCAGGCCGAACCGGAGGGCGGGGGAATGGTCAGCTACGGCTATTTCTCGGGTGAAACGATTACAGGGTTTCAGGAAGGACGGCCGCTGCTGGTCCGTTCCCCGGAGAGTGATTTCAACCTAGCAAACGTCATGCGAGTGCATCTGTATACTGCTTTTGCCGTATTGAAAATAGGCATGGATATTCTGGCTGAAGAAGAAAATATCGCCATTGATAAAATACTGGCTCACGGCGGTTTATTTAAAACACCGCTCGTCGGCCAGAAAATACTGGCGGCTGTAATGAATGCTCCGGTGTCCGTCATGAAAACAGCAGGCGAAGGCGGGGCATGGGGAAGTGCGGTTCTCGCCTCGTATATGATAAACAAAGACCAACAGGAAAGCTTGGAAGATTTTCTTGATAACAAAGTGTTTGAAAGCGTAGAGGAGCAGAAGGTTTATCCAGAGGAAACGGATGTGAAAGGATTTGAAACATATATCGAAAGGTACAAAAAAGGATTAGCGGTGGAACAGGCAGCGGTAGATCATGTAGCAGGAAACTGGAGGAGTTAATGTGTTGGAAAAACTGAAACAAGAAGTATTTCAGGCGAACCTGGATCTGCCTAAACACGGATTGGTAAAACACACGTGGGGAAACGCCAGTGCCATTGACCGGGAAACAGGATTGTTTGTAATTAAGCCGAGCGGCGTGGAGTATGCAACGCTGAAAGCAGAGGATATGGTAGTCGTTGATTTGAATGGCATCACGGTAGAAGGGAAATTGAATCCTTCCTCAGACACAGCGACGCACGCAGCCCTGTACAGGCATTATCCGGAAATTGGGGGCATTGCACACACGCATTCCACCTGGGCAACCATCTGGGCGCAGGCAGGCCTTGATGTGCCGGCGATGGGAACGACGCATGCCGACACGTTTTACGGCTCCGTTCCCTGTGCCCGCCAGTTAACAAAAGAAGAGGTAGACCGCGGGTACGAAGAGGAAACCGGAAATCTGATTATCGAAACGTTTGAAGAACGCGGGCTCGATATTCTGGCCGTGCCGGGCATTTTAATTCACGGCCATGCCCCATTCACGTGGGGGAAAGATGCAGCGGCAGCGGTTCTGAACAGCCTTGTGCTGGACGAAGTAGCGAAACTGAATTTGTACACACGGGAATTAAATCATTTTGCCAAAGAGCTGCCGCAGCATATTTTAGACAAACATTATTTACGAAAACATGGAGAAAATGCCTATTACGGCCAGAAATAATTTAATTTAACTAGAGAAAAGAGGAATACTATGCCGAAGGAATTTTGGTTTGTCGTAGGTTCGCAGCATCTTTACGGAGAAGAGGCGTTAGCCAAAGTGAAAGCGAATGCCCAGACAATAACGGATGCGTTAAATGAAAGCGGCGTGCTGCCATATCCGCTGGTGCTGCAGGACCTGGCGGTGAGCGCAGATAACATCACAAACATAATGAAAGAAGTGAACTATCAGGATAAAGTGGCCGGTGTTATTACGTGGATGCACACTTTTTCCCCTGCGAAAAATTGGATCCGCGGTACGTCGTTATTACAAAAGCCATTGCTCCATCTGGCCACCCAGTTCAATGAAAAAATTCCCTGGGATACGATTGATATGGACTTCATGAATCTAAACCAGTCAGCCCACGGGGACCGCGAGTACGGCTTTATCAATGCCCGTTTGAACAAAAAAAATAAAGTGGTCGTCGGCTACTGGGGACGAAAGGACGTGCAGCGGCAGATTGCTGAATGGATGGACGTCGCCGTAGTGTACAATGAAAGCTTTACCATTAAAGTGGCCCGTTTCGGGGACAATATGCGCCACGTCGGCGTAACCGAAGGGGATAAAATAGAAGCGCAGATTCAATTTGGCTGGACGGTGGATTACTTTGGCATCGGGGACCTTGTGGAGTATGTGAAAGCGGTGAAAGAAGAAGAGATAACGGCTCTATTGGAAGAATACCAGGAATTGTATATATGCGAGTATGGGTCATATAAAAAAGAAGACTGGGAAGCGAGCGTCAAGGTACAGGCAGGGTATGAGATTGCGATCAGGCGTTTCCTGGAGGACGGGGGCTACAACGCTTTTACGACAAATTTTGAGGATTTACATGGCATGAAGCAGCTTCCGGGTCTTGCTGTACAGCGCTTGATGGCGCAGGGATATGGGTTTGCAGCTGAAGGAGACTGGAAAACGGCGGCTCTCGACCGTCTTCTCAAAGTGATGAGTCACAACCAGTCAACCGGCTTTATGGAAGACTATGTATATGAGCTGTCTGCTGGACAGGAGTCCGTGCTTCAATCGCATATGCTTGAAGTGGATCCAACCCTGGCAGCAGGTAAACCAAAAATTGTCGTATCCAGACTGGATATCGGCGGCAGAGAAGATCCGGCGCGTCTGGTCTTTGATGGAAAAGCAGGCGATGGTGTAGTTGTCTCCATGATAGACCTTGGTACGCACTACAAGCTGTTAGTTAACGAAGTGTCTGCATTTGAGCCGGACGTTTCCGCGCCCAACCTTCCAACCGCCCGCGTGCTCTGGGAGATTAAGCCGAATTTTCAGGACGGCGTTAAAGCCTGGATTGAAAATGGCGGCGGCCACCACACTGTCGTGTCGCTGAACCTGACGACAGACCAAATAGTAACCTACGCAAAACTTGTCGATCTGGAATGTGTTGTTATTAAGTGATACCAGCACCACCCATCGTAAAGAACCCAAAGACGCTCCGGCGTCTTTTTTTTGCGTGTTTTTCTGCAATAGGATGTATAACACGTATTACTTAGCAAAGAAGACGCAATTATATAATACAGAACACATAGTTAGAATACCGTTATGTAATCGCTTACTATAATGAGGTTATATCAAATCGAACTAACGAACATAACGAGAGGAGGAAGAGTATAAAATTTTGTGCTCTCATTAACCGAATACTTTTTCGTGCTCTTCATCTATATCGTTAAAAAAACTATACGATTTCCATCAGGCGGCCGGGTATACAAGACAACGGATCAATCTGCAGGCGGATACGAATGTTGATTTAAAAAATGATACCGCTGTCATACGGGGGTTTCTTAATATCAAAAAAATGAAATTTATCATTTTAGAATAGGAGAAAAAAATGGAAGCGATAAAAAAAGAAGAAATGCAGCCTCAAAAACAGATGAATCAAAGGGAGATGCCTTTCAAGCAGTTATTGGGAGACGGTATTGGACAGTTTGGTATGACACTGCTTGGTACGCTGACAGCCGTCCTGCTGTTTTATTATACCGACGTAGTTGGTATATCTGCAGGGTTAGTTGGTACATTGCTTCTGGTGGCTCGTTTTTCCGATGGCTTTACGGATTTATTCATGGGTAACGTCATTGATAATACGAAATCAAAGCACGGAAAAGCACGTCCGTGGATACTCTGGATGGTCTTTCCGGCTATGATAGCAGCCATCGCCCTATTTAATGTACCGGATATTGGTTCTACCGGCCAGGCTGTTTATATACTCGTAACCAATATTATATTTTTCTCTATCTGTATGACCATTTTAACGGTGGCGTACTTTTCACTAATGGCCCTTACGACTAGAAATCACCATGATCGTTCCTTATTAGGAATAACCCGTGCTCTATTTAATGTTCCTGCCGGAATGATCATGAGTGCCGGTCTGATTCCAATTCTCGCAGCATTCGGCGGCGGCCAGCAGACGTGGACGATTGCCATTATCGTTATCAGCAGCATCGCAGTAGTGACATTATTGATTACGTTTAAAACGTCGAAAGAAGTTGTAACATCGGTTGAAAGATCAGAGATTGAAAGAAAGATTCCGTACAAAGAGAAAGTGAAAATCTTATTTAAAAACAAATATTTAGTTAAATTACTGTTGACCGGGATTTTTATCAATACATTATTTAACATCAACACAGCGGCAGGCGTTTATTACGCTATATACATCTGGGAGGATGTTAACCTCGTAGCGGTGATAGGCGGAGTAACCTTTCTGCCTTTGATTTTTGTTTTGTTTCTGCTTCCTCCTATTATTAAGAAATTCGGAAAAAAGCATGTCATTATAGCGGGTTCCATTATGGGGATCATTGGTAACTTTGTCCGGTTAATTGATCCGTATAGTATTTCCATCGGCTTGACCGGCATGCTGATCGTTTCGATAGGGCTGGTTCCTTTAATTGCACTGATAGGGCCAATGATTAACGATACGATTGAGTACGGGGAATGGCAGTCCAATGTCCGGATGGAAGCGACTGTAAATGGATTCAACAGTTTCGTAACAAAAGCCGGAGTTGGTATAGGAACGGCTATCGTTGCATGGTCTCTTGCTTTTGGGGGATACGCCGAAGGCCAGGCCGCTCAGCCTGACTTAGCCAATCATATGATTATCGCTATGAACACGTACATTCCAGCCATACTGTATGTAATTATGATCATCTCCTTAGCCCGTTATGATCTGTATAAAATCTATCCATCCATTATTGCCGATCTGGAAAAACGAAATAACCAGACGGAATAAGGCATTCATTTCGAAACGAATTTTTGTTATCTCAAAATAAATATCAAATACGTACATTATTTTATTAATTTGACTAATGGGAAGGGATTTAATCGTGAAAAAACATGCATTTCATCTTGACTGGGAGTTTAAGAAGGAAGAAGCAGCTGAGTGGACCTCCATCGTATTGCCTCATGATGCGATGCTGGCGGAAACGAGAGATCCCGAGTGCGGAAACGGAGCCAACACCGGCTATTTTCCCGGGGGGAAGTATCTCTACCGGAAGAAATTTAAGGTTGAGGAAAAATGGAAAGCGGAACATTTTATGTTGGAATTTGAAGGTGTCTACTGCAACAGCGAGGTATTTATTAATGGAAAAAAGGCGGGAGGACACCGCTATGGCTATACCAATTTCTATATAGACATTACCGACTTTATTTATACAGACCGGGATAAGCACAATGAAATACTCGTTAAGGTGGATAATTCCAAAGAACCAAACAGCCGATGGTATACAGGCAGCGGCATCTACCGCCCTGTGCATTTATTTACCGGAGGCCGGGCGTATATTCCCCCAAACAAAGTGAAGGTTACAGCGGAGACGGAAGACATTGCTGTAGAAACACGTTATATATCAAACAATGAGAATATAAGCGTGCATACGGAGATACTTCATAATAATGAATTGGTTGTAACGTCAAGCACGATGGAGAGCGGTGTGCAGCTATTACATGTTCCGCATGCTAATAAATGGAGTGCGGAGTCTCCGAATCTATACCGCTGTCGCATTTCTTTACTGGAAGATGGAGAACTGCTTGATAGCCATGAAACAGAATTTGGTATTCGCAGCATTTCGGTCAGCGCCCGAAATGGTTTACGTATTAATGGAGAAGAAGTGAAGCTGCGGGGTGCCTGCATTCATCATGATAATGGCATCCTGGGCGCAGCTACGTATGAAGATGCGGAAAAAAGGCGGATCAGCATTTTAAAGGAAGCTGGCTTTAATGCTGTACGGGCCGGCCACAATCCTTTATCCAAAGCCATTCTTCAGGCCTGTGACCGGTACGGGCTCTATGTGATCGATGAGACATTTGATCAGTGGTATATTCCTAAAACGAAATACGATTACGCTTCTATATTTGAAGAAGACTGGGAAATGGATACCAAAGCTATGGTGGAAAAAGACTATAATCATCCATCCGTCATTATGTATTCAATTGGCAATGAAGTCAGCGAAACAATAGATGAGAGAGGAATTGAGCTTACTGAAAAGCAGGCGGACAAGGTACGTGAACTTGACCCGACAAGGCCCGTCACGATTGGAATCAACCTTTTTCTAAATGGTTTCGCAAAGCTTGGAATGGGCATTTACAGCGAAGACAAGATAGACAAAAAGGAGAAAAAACCCAAAAAGTCCCAAAAAGAAAAAAAGAAGCAAGCGAGCGGAAGCGAATTTATTAACAATATGATGACCGCAATGGGGTCATTTATGAATAATTTCGGACGTCTGCCTCTTGTGGACAAAGCGACAAGAGATGCTTTTGCAAAAGTGGATGTAGCCGGCTATAACTACGGCAGTGGACGCTATAAAATGGAGCGGAAAAAACATCCGGATCGTGTAATAGTAGGAAGTGAAACATTCCCGGGCGACTTAGCTAAAAACTGGGAAATGGTGAAGAAATACCCTTATCTCATAGGTGATTTCATCTGGACCGGGTTTGATTACCTCGGAGAAGCCGGGTTAGGAGCCAGTACGTATCCAGGGCAGAAAAACAGCAACCCAAAGCCATATCCGTGGCTGTTATTTGGCGGCGGTGTGATTGATATAACGGGTTACCAGACACCGCAGGCCGCTTACAATAAAGTGGTCTGGGGACTGGTGGACCACCCAATCATTGCCGTGGAGCCGGTTCATTATTATCCGGACAAACCGATCGAGTCGATGTGGCGCCATTCGGATGGAGCAGCGAGCTGGGCCTGGGATCATTGTGAAGGGAAAAAAGCGACGGTGGAAGTATACAGCGCAGCCCCGCAGGTAGAACTTCTTTTGAATGGAAAATCAATCGGCACTAAAAAAGCCGGCGAAGCAAATAAATATAAAGCCGTCTTTAAAAACATTTCCTATGAAGCGGGAACCTTGACAGCTGTCAGCAAAGACAAAAAAGGTAAAGAGTTATCGACTAATTATTTGAAGTCGGCTGATGACAGTTTAATGTTACGCGTTGAGGCAGAAAGAAGTGCGCTGTATGCCAACGGCCAGGATCTGGGCTATATAAATATTGCCTTTACAGACGATCAGGGAATCGTGAAGGTGCTCGAAAACAGAACGATAACAGTTGAAGTGGAAGGACCCGGAGAGTTGATTGCCTTCGGCAGTGCCAACCCATATACAGAGGAGAGCTTCTTGACCGGTTCGCATGCGCCATACCGGGGACGGGCACAGGCCATTGTTCGTGCCGCTGTAGATCCCGGGACAATAAAAGTATACGTTACGGCGGAAGGCTGCGAACCGGCAGAAGTGCAGATAGCGGTGAATGAATCATGGACCGTTCATAAAAGAGAAACAGTTTTAGTTGAATAAAATATGAGGAGAGGTAATGTGACCACCCAAAAAAGCTATCAAATAACCCCGCAAAAACCGATTTCATCCGGATTCAGCAAAGATTCGACCGCAGCTGAGGTGCTGGAAGGCATTGATCTGACCGGTAAAACGGCTATTGTCACCGGCGGGTATTCCGGCATCGGGATAGAGACAACACGCGCTCTGGCAGACAAAGGGGCGACGGTTATCGTCCCTGCCAGAAGCCTGGATAAAGCTAAAGCTGCTTTAGAAAATATTCCAAAGGTTGAAATAGAGGAACTTAATTTAATGGATCCCGGGTCTATTGATGCGTTTGCAGACCGTTTTCTTGATTCGGAACGGCCGCTTGATATTTTAATTAATAATGCCGGCATTATGACACCGCCGTTAATGAGAGATGCAAAGGGCTATGAGTCTCAATTTGCGACCAACCATTTAGGGCACTTTCAATTGACCGCACGTTTGTGGCCGGCTTTGAAGCAGGCAGACGGGGCACGGGTCGTTACCGTCTCTTCGGCTGCTCATATGTATGGGGGCATTAATTTTGAGGATCCTAACTTTGAACACCGCGAATATAACAAGGGGTTGGCCTATGCTCAATCAAAATCGGCTAATGCACTGTTTACGGTAGCCCTAGATAGGTTCGGTTATGAGAATAACATCCGCGCGTTCTCTGTACATCCCGGCGGAATTAAGACAGAGCTGTTTCGATATATATCAGAAGAAGAAACCGGCGGTGGAGGCATTACTGATTTTAAAACAGAGGAACAAGGGGCTGCAACGAGTGTATGGTGTGCGACTGATCCTCAGCTGAATAACAAAGGCGGCGTGTACTGCACAGATGCCGATATTGCTGAAGCGGCGTCTTCTATGGATGATATGCCGGATGCTGTCTTTCAACATGCTGTTGATCCTGATCTCGCAGAACGCCTGTGGAAGCTCAGCGAAGCGTTAACCGGTGCAGCGTTCAGCGATTGATGGTTTGGATTAGGCAAAAAAGAGTGTACGGATTTTAATACCTGATAAGAAGAGGTGGTAAGAAAATGAGCAGACTATTGGAAGGCAAAACAGCTGTAGTTACAGGATCAGGGCAGGGCATTGGAAGAGATATTGCACTCTGCATGGCAAAGCTTGGAGCAAAGGTGGTTACAAACAACCGCAGGCCGGGATCTTCCTTGAATGCTTTTGAAAAAACGTCGCTTCAATTTAACGATGAAGAGCGTGAAGAGCTTCAGAAATTTAAAGGAGATGCGCAGACAACAGCCGATGAAATTAATCGATCAGGCGGAGAAGCTGTTCCTTTTTACGGGGACGTTAGTGATTTTAAGACAGCTGAAGAAATGGTCCAAACAGCAGTGGATCATTATGGACGTATCGATATTATTGTAAATAACGCCTCGTCGAACTGGGTAGGAAATATTATGAAAATGGACGAAGAGTTATGGGATACCAGCGTCGCTTCGAAACTGAAAGGGGCATTTAACCTGATGCACCACGCCCTTCCCTACATGAAAGAACAGGGATTTGGACGCATTTTAAACTCTTCTTCAGACGCATTTCTTGGGCTGGAAGGCTATGCGGCCTACGGTGCTGCCAATGCCGGACTGGTGGCTCTTTCAAAAGCGGCAGCAAAAGATGTTGCCGGTCACGGCATCACGGTTAATGCGTATACCCCGCTTGCTAAAACACGTGCATGGTACAACGCTGTTGCCACGTACAGGCTTCAGGGCGTTTCTAAGGAACAGGTGGAAGCAGTAGCTCCTGAGGCAATGAAAGAAACACCCGAAGGGATGGTGCCATTTTTGGCTTACCTTGCATCCGACAGCGCCGCCGGTATCTCCGGTTACTTATTCAAGCTTGCTGCCAATGGGGAAATAGGCGTCTGGTCGGATTCTGAAGTTATAAACGAAATCAAACAAGCTGACGGTATCTGGACAATCGACGAACTGGAAAAACGGGTGCCCGGGGAACTGCTCAAACATGCAAAAGAAAACGAATCAAAACTGCCTTTGAAATAACAGACAGACCGCCAGCAGTATTTATTATAATTGGAGGACTTCATATGGGGAAATTAGATGGAAAAGTAGTTATAATTACAGGATGTTCAAGCGGACTTGGTAAACAACAGGCCATTCGACTGGCGGAAGAAGGGGCGAAGCTGGCTATTTGTTCGAGAACGGAAAGCAGGCTGATGGAAACAAAGAAGCTGTGTGAAGAAAGAGGCGCAGACGTTTTTGCGATGGCGCTTGATATTATGAATTATGATGACTTAGTAACGCTCGTCGACAAGACGGTCGAACGCTTCAGCACAATTGATGTTCTGATTAACAATGCTCATACTGTGACCAATCCCGGGCCTTTCCTGGAAAAGCCGATTGCAGATCTTGATACAGAAATGCACAGCTCCGTGTATGCGTACTGGCATTTAATGAAGCTTTGTTATCCGTATTTAAAAGATAAGCCCGGCGCTGGAAGTTCTATTATTAATTTTGCATCAGAAGCAGCGGTGGCAGGGCTGGATTCATTTGCGCCGTATGCCGCTTCCAAAGAGGCCGTGCGGGGCTTGTCCCGCGTCGTTGCCAGAGAGTGGGGACAGTTCAATATCCGCGTAAATACGCTGTGTCCAAATGGTTTGACAGACAACTGCCAGATGGGGTTTGATCACCTCGAACCTGACGTGAAGGAATGGGCGGAGAATGCTTTTACTGACAATCCATTCAAACGGGCAGGTGATCCTTATCACGATGTAGCTCCGATCGTCGTATTTTTCGCTTCGGATGACAGCCGCTGGATTACAGGACAGAACATTCATGCAGATGGCGGCACGCTGATCAACGCTTAAAATGGGCGGTATTCTTCATCTGACACAACCAAAAACCGTTTCCCTGAACAAATCCGGGAAACGGTTTTTGGTGAATGTTTTTTATAATAAGGAGTTCCTGTAGGTCTGGGGAGTCACGTCATACATATCTTTAAAAGACTTCTGAAAGTGACTTTGGCTGGAAAAACAGAGGTCACTGCTTATTTCGCTTATCGTCTTAACGGAAAAGGCAAGCAGATCCCTGGATTCTTCAAGTTTACACTTTCTGATGAAATAATTTAGTTCCATACCCATCTCTTTTTTGAATTTACGCGACAGATACGACCGGGTGAAGCCGACATAATCGGCCACGTCCGCTGTTTTAATATTTTGATTTGTATTCTCATAAACATATTGAATCACCTGCCGGAGAATCACATCTGCTGTTGCCGGAACGATGGAATTGGCGACTCTATTGGCGTAGTCTAATTGAACCTGGCTCAAAAGAGACATAATGGCGTCGAGTTCGGTCAGCCTTTCCACCTGATTAATATAAATATTGGATAGCTGATAGGCAATGCTTGGAGCGAGGCCGCCTCTCATTGCTGCCCGGGAGGATAAAGTAACCGTAACAATGAACGTATTTTTCCACTGACGGAGTTTATTGTTGGCAATAACGCCTATTTTCGTATTTCTGGAGATCGTATGAATTTCATTTAATTTTTGTATATTTCCTGTTTCAATATATCGTATAAACTCGCGCTCTATTTGAAAATTGTTGTCAAAAAACCCTTCCTCTTTGTAAAGAAAAGATTCAATGGAGTATTTTTCAGCAATGGATGTTTCAAATGGAATACTAATGTCATCTTCAATATCTTTCCTGGTTAGTTCGGAATGATTGATCGTGTAATTTATAAACAAAAGAGTATTAATAAAAGTATCCAGATTCTCTGTAGGTATCCCATGAAAAAATTCAGAGAATGCTTCCATGCTGGATTGACTTGTGGGAAATTCTTTACTCATTAATACTAAAGATTCATGGGAATAAGGAAAATCATTGACAGGTCCAAGAACAATAAAGGAACTGCTGTTTTCTATCTGAATGGACCCGTAATAGGAGTAAAAGGTGGTCGATATGTATGTTACCGTTTTGTCTGTTTTCGTAAGGTGTGATACATACTGGTCAGGAGGAAGGGTCTCTTCCTTTTGAGCTGGATAACAGCTGATCAATTTATTGTTTTCATATAAATAAACCGGAACAAATGAGGATTTATACAGATACTCACAAAATTTTGTAATATCAGTCATAGAGTAAGCTCCTTTTAAAATATAATGCAATTATATAATGAAAAGCACAAATATGAAATACTGAAATGTATTCGTTTACTAGAATAATAGTAAGCTATAGATTACAGCGGCAGCTTTAAAGACGAATTTTATGGAAGCGGTTGCTGAAATGAAAGACCGGCCGTTTGTTAAAGGAGCAGCACACTAAATATTGGAATGAGGGAAATCAATGAAACACGTATGTAACCCTATAAATATGGAATACAAATATCAATTTAATATTCGGGATGAACAGATAACTGTTAACAGGGAAGCCGCTGATCCTTCGATGATTATGTTCAAAGGAAAGTATTATCTTTTTCCATCGATGACTGCGGGATTTCTAAGCAGCAATGATTTAGCATCCTGGGAGTTTCACCCGTTAAAGGCGCTGCCTATTTACGATTATGCGCCGGATGTGCGTGTTATCGGAGAATATATTTACTTTTCTGCATCAAAAAAAGACAGCAACTGCTCTTTTTTCAGAACAACAGATCCCATTCACGGCGGGTTTGAAGAAATAGAAGGAACCTTCCCATTCTGGGATCCTAATCTATTTGTGGATGATGACGGAAGGATATATTTCTATTGGGGATGTTCGAGTATCGATCCCATTTACGGGGTAGAGCTTGATCCAACGAATATGCAGCCCAAAAATAAACCGCTTGAACTGATTTTTGCAAACGAAAAAGAAATCGGCTATGAGAGAAATGGTGAAAATCATAAGCCTGCCAGAACCCCGGAAGAAATAGATGAAATCATTAACAACTATATTAACAGTACGCCGGATGTAACCCAGGAAATGATCGATTCGACACGAATGTATCTCGGCAATGAGAAGCCATATATGGAAGGGGCATGGATGGACAAGCATCAAGGCAGGTACTATCTGCAGTATTCTGCACCGGGCACAGAATTTAATGTGTATGCAGACGGCGTGTATATTTCCGACAGTCCGCTTGGCCCGTTTTCGTTAGCAAAAAACAATCCATATTCCTATAAACCGGGCGGCTTTATGCCGGGGGCCGGTCATGGTTCCACTATGGAAGATAAGCAGGGAAACCTCTGGCATACTTCCACGATGAGAATCTCGGTTAATGATAGATTTGAAAGACGATTAGGTATATGGCCTGCAGGATTTGACACAGACGGTGAGCTGTTCTGCAACCAGCGTTATGGAGATTGGCCGATGAAAATCGAAGAATCCACCATGAATCCGTGGGAGAACCCGGAGTGGATGCTGCTATCCTATAATAAACCTGTGACAGCTTCATCATTCGCAGAAGAAAAAGCTCCCTCAAAAGCAGCAGATGAAAATGTACAGACATGGTGGAAGGCGGTTGGAAATGCCAGCGGAGAATGGCTTGAAATAGACCTTAATCATGTGTGTGACGTGCATGCGGTTCAATTGAATTTTGCAGACGATAATCTGGATCTCAGCCTTCCGGAAGGCGCAGTGCCGCATGGAGATACCTACACACAAAGGTATATAGATGAACGACAGCACTACACAAGATGGCTGCTGGAAGGTTCAGTGGATGGGAAAGAGTATTTCGTTATAGAAGATAAGCAGGAGGCGGATACAGATTTATCCCATGACCTGATCGTAAAAGAAGATGGGGTGAAAGCACGGTTTATACGATGCACAGTCCGGGAGCTTCCTTACAATCAAACCGCGTGTATTTCCGGATTGAGGGTTTTTGGCACCGGGGATGTTGAACGTCCTGAGAAAGCAGCCGGAGTTACGCTGGAATTAGTAAGTGAGCTGGATCTGCTGGTGAAATGGAGTCCTGCAGCATCCACAGGGTGTAATGTTCTCTGGGGATTTGCACCGGATAAGCTGTATCACAGCCATATGGTTTTTGGCAGCAATGAAGTAAATATAGGAGCCCTGGTCAAAGGACAGCCGGTCTATGTAAGGGTTGATACGTTTAATGAAAAAGGGATAACCGAAGGCGATGTATCCAAAGTTGTTCATCACGTAAAAAATCTGAAATGATAAGGAGTTTATGATGAAAGAAACAAAAATAAACGAATTAATTAGTCAAATGACATTGGAGGAAAAAGCGGGGCTCTGTTCCGGCCGCGATAATTGGTTTACAAAAGGAGTAGAGCGTCTCGGGATTCCCGCCATTCGCATGAGTGACGGGCCTCATGGGCTGCGTACCCAGTCAGGAGAAGAAAAAGGATTTGCCAGCGGAAGCATTTCTGCTGTCTGCTTTCCAACAGCCTGCACCATTGCTTCAAGCTTTGACCGCGAACTGCTGCGCAGAGAAGGAGAAATTCTGGGTGATGAGTGCCAGGCAGCTGATGTGCAGGTCATCCTCGGACCGGGCGTTAACATTAAGCGGAGTCCGTTATGCGGACGCAATTTTGAATATTACTCCGAGGACCCTCTCGTAGCATCGGAAATGGCAGCGGCCTTTATACAAGGAGCCCAAAGCAAAGGAGTCGGAACAAGCTTAAAGCACTTTTTAGCAAATAACCAGGAGCACCGCCGGATGACAAACTCCTCTGAGGTGGATGAGCGTACGCTCCGCGAGATATACCTGGCTGCTTTTGAAGGTGCGGTTAAAAACGCACAACCATGGACCATCATGGCTTCCTACAATAAAATCAATGGTACTTTTGCTACGGAAAATACCCATTACCTTACTGATATTCTTAGGAAAGAATGGGGATATAAAGGACTCGTCGTCAGTGACTGGGGAGCTACGCATGATCGTGTGGCTGCAGTGGCAGCCGGAACCGATTTAACCATGCCTGCTGAAATTGAAACCGACGCGGAAATCATAAAAGCTGTAGAAAGCAAAACGCTCGATGAGCGCGCGTTGGACCTGGCCTGTAAAAATATTCTCATGATGACAATGATGGGGGTTGAAAACCGGGCACCTGAAACGAAGTTTAATTATGAAGAAGGGCATAAATTTGCGAGAGAAGCAGCCGGCCAGTCGATTGTTATGTTGAAAAATGAAGATTCTATGCTGCCTCTGCAGAAATCGAGCAGCGTTGCCTTTATCGGGAGATTTGCTTCCGCTCCCCGGTACCAGGGGAGCGGAAGCAGCCTGATCAACAGCTTCAAGGTTGCTTCTGCATTAGATGCCGCTGCTGCTGAAGGAATAAATGTTGAATATGCAGAGGGTTACTCTATTAAAGAGGATAAGACAGATCAAATGCTGCGGGCAGAAGCGGCAGCTGCTGCAAAAAAAGCGGATACCGCCGTACTTTTTGTTGGACTTACAGAACAGATGGAGTCTGAAGGGTATGACCGCAAACATCTGCATCTGCCAGCCTGCCAAAACGAACTAATTGAAGCCGTCTGCGCCGTGCAGCCCAATACCGTCATCGTACTGCATAACGGAGCGCCGGTTGAAATGCCGTGGGTCGACAAGCCTAAAGCTATTCTTGAAACCTATCTCGGCGGCCAGGCCGTGGGAGAAGCTGTGGTGGATATACTCTTCGGAGAAGTTAATCCAAGCGGCCGGTTAGCGGAGTCATTTCCTAAGAAGCTTGAAGACAATCCATCCTATTTGTCTTATTTTGGCGAGGGAAACCGGGTGGAATACAATGAGAAAGTTTTTGTAGGCTATCGTTATTATGAAAGCAAAAAAATGGAAACATTATTTCCATTCGGTCACGGCCTGTCTTATACCACGTTTGAATACACTAATTTAAAGCTTGATAAAAAAGAGATGACCGACAAAGATACGCTTACCGTACGTGTGGATGTAACCAATACCGGCCGTGTATCCGGCAGAGAAGTCGTACAGCTTTATATTGCCCCCGAAAAGGGCGAAATTATCAGGCCGGTGCGCGAGCTGAAAGGCTTTGACAAGGTCAGCCTGCAGCCCGGGGAAACACAGACTGTTACGTTCGAACTGAGCAGGAGAGCTTTTGCGTACTGGAATACGGAAGCTCATGATTGGTATATGGAAAGCGGAAAGCATGCTGTTCAAATTGGGAAATCTTCACATGAGATCGTATGTGAAGAAACAATAAATATTACAGCAAAACCATATCTCGGCAGCAAAAATTATAACGCCAATTCTACTTTAGGTGAGTTCATTGAGCACCCGGCAGGTAAACAGTTCTGGGACGAAAACATTGGCAGGTTTTTTACCGGTCTGGCTGCAAGCGGGATGGTCAAGCAGGAACAGCTCGATGAGATGGGCATAAAGCCGGGAGATGAAGTGAGCGATGAAAATGTTAAAAAATTTATTGCTGATTCAGAAGGACAGGGAAATGGTTTCGGTGGAACGGAAGTTATGATGAGTCTGCCTGTAAGTATCATTATTGAATTTATTCCGGATTTATCTAAAAGCGGCCTGAATTCACTGTTTGATGAAATGAATCAAAAGTAATAACTTACTGTGGTTTCGTATTATATGTTCTTCTAATCAAAGAACAAACGAAAGGGTGACAGAGACATGCCGGAATTTCCAAGTGACTTTTTAATTGGAGCTGCAACAGCTGCACACCAGGTAGAGGGAAATAATGTGAACAGTGATTTCTGGGCAATGGAAAATGTCCCGGGCACTATGTATAAAGAGCCTTCCCTGGATGCTGTTGATCATTACAACAGATATAAAGAAGATATTCAATTATTGATAGAAGCCGGCTGCAATGCTTATCGTTTTTCAATTGAATGGGCAAGGGTGGAGCCGGAAAAAGGATATTTTGACAAAAAAGAAATAGCGCATTATAAAGAAGTTCTCGAATACTGCCACGAAAACAACGTTAAACCCATTGTCACCCTGCATCATTTCTCCTCACCGAAATGGCTGATTTCTGAAGGAGGATGGGAGAGTGTTCATACTGTTGATTATTTCGAGGCATATGCCAAACATGTTGTAACAGAATTAGGAGATTTCCTTCCATACGTCTGCACGATAAACGAAGCAAATATGGGAAAGCAGATAGCCAAAATTATAAAAGAAATGACCGGCTCTCTAAAGCAGGAATCATCGAATACCGAAAGTGATACAGGTGTCCAGGTTGGTTTGAATATGGAGACAAATCCTGAAATGATGAACTATTATTCCACGTTAAGTGAAGTATTTGGTATAGATTCTGAGAAAGTGCAGACATTTTTATCCCCTCGTACGGAAGTGGGAGAGCTGATTATTATGCAATGCCATGAAAGAGCAAGAGACGTTATTAAAGGAGTCAATCCTGATATTCAGGTAGGCCTTACTTTATCTTTATACGACCACCAGGCCTTACCCGGCGGGGAAGAAGCAGTTAAACAGGAACAGGCGGATGATTTTACTGATTATCTTCCCTACCTCCAAAAAGATGACTTTCTCGGTGTGCAGAATTACTCCAGAAAGATCCATGGACCCAACGGAGTGGTGAAACCGGATGAAAACACACGGGTCACGAAAATGGGCTATGAGTATTATCCCGAAGCTTTGGGAAATGTTCTAAGATTTGTTTCAAAGCATTGGAGTAAGTCTATTTTAATAACAGAAAACGGTATTTCCACGGATCACGATGAGGAAAGAGTGGAATTTATGGAACGGGCATTAAAGGGTGTATATGAATGTATAGAAGACGGGATCGATGTTATTGGCTATACGCACTGGTCTTTATTGGATAACTTCGAATGGCAGCTTGGCTATGAACAGCATTTCGGGTTAATAGCTGTCGATCGTTCCACTCAAAAAAGGTATCCAAAGAAAAGTTTGTCCTGCTTAGGAAATATAAAAAAGTCAGGACTGCCGTTATTATCAGCAAACGTACAGGATAAGCCTGATTTACAGGGATAAAACGAGAAGGGGGTGTTGGTCGTGAAAGTTGTAAACAAAGTGGTAGTTGTTACCGGTGCAGGAGGAGGCATAGGAAGCAATTTAGTGCATAACCTCCTATCAAAAGGTGCCCGTGTAGCTGCTGTAGATATTGATGAAAAAGCATTAGAGAAGCTCGTTACTCAAGCAGGAGAAAAAAATGAATACCTTTCCACACATAGAGTTAACCTGACCAGCCGGGAGGAAGTAGAAGCGCTGCCTGAACAGGTGATTGCTCATCACGGTACTGTAGACGGCGTAATAAACAATGCAGGAATTATCCAGCCTTTTATCAATATAAGTGAACTGGATATTGAAAAAATTCAACTAGTGATGGATATTAATTTTTACGGAACCCTTTATATGACGAAGGTTTTTCTTCCATATCTGCTGGAAAGGCCAACAGCCCACATTACAAATTTATCAAGCATGGGCGGGTTTGTTCCGGTTCCCGGTCAGTCGATTTATGGAGCTTCCAAAGCCGCTGTTAAACTGCTGACAGAAGGGCTTTATTCAGAACTTAAAGGGACTAACGTCAACGTAACGATCGTTTTTCCGGGTGCCGTTGCGACTGACATTATTAAAAATTCGGGAGCAGAAGGGGACGCCTATGATTCCATTAAAAAAGCCAACAGCAATAAAAAAGTAAAGCCATTTACCCCGAAAGAAGCAGCGGACATTATTATTGACGGAATGGAAAGGGATAAATACAGAGTACTTGCCGGCAAAGATTCCAAAATGCTTGATGTTTTTAACCGGTTAAATCCAAAATTTGCCGCAGGACTAATAGCCAAAAATATGAATTTTAAATAAAAGACGAGACGAATAGTAAAGCTGGCAAAGTAATGGGGCACCTTTGGTGGCTCTTTTTACTTTATGGAAGGCGGCTGTTTTTTCCTATCTATTAACGCAAGCCAAAGCTGCTGAAAAAGTTATTTGAAGAGAATAGATACATAAATATAATAGAAAGCATACATATGCAATACAAAGATGTAAGCTTTTTATAGAATAATGATGCAAGACGAATATCAGCTTAACGAGTTTAAATAGATAAGAGAGATTAAGGAGGAAATCATGAAAGAAATAGTATTAGTATGTACGATAGGTATTACTACAGCATTTACTGTGAAAGATATGATGAAAAGTGTAAAGAAACAGAATTTAGATATTAATATACGAGCGTTGGCATTGGATAACTTATATGAAGTAGTTGAATCTGATCCTGTAGATTTAGTACTGCTGACCCCGCCGGTGGCTTCCAGATTCAAAGAAATAAAGGCAAATATAACAGATGATATTCCTGTTGTTATGGTTAGTGGAGAACATTACGTTAACTATGATGGAGAGACTATATTAGAAGAGGCTCAAAAGCATTTGAAATAAAAGTATAATTTCAAAAGATGAAAAACCTTCTATAATGTTCACTTATGAAGACAAGTCCAATCCCGCTATACTGACAAAGCAGTTAGAGAAAGGGAGTTGGAATTGTGTCCGTACGTGCACACAAAGAAGCAAGACTGCCGCAGAATGCGAAGGAAGGCATTCTTTTTATGTTGATTGTTTCGTTTCTATCCGTTAATACGATTGCCCCAATCATGGTCGGGCTGGAGCGTGGGTTTTCCTTCGAGGTTTATAAAGAAACGCTGTTAATTCTGCCGCTGATGTGGGCGATCGTCATGCTGGTTGTCCTGTTTATCGCCAAACCCCTTGTCGGCAGGCTGATGCCTGTGTTTGCCGACGCAGCAGACGGGTTCAACGCCAGGGTCCTGCTGACGATTGTGCTGAATGTGACGATCATTTCTTTATTGATGACGTTCATCGGGATGTGGGTCGGCACCGGCCAGATCAGCCTCGATCCGCTGCAGCGGTTTCTGCACATCTGGCCCCGCAATTTCGGTATAGCCTTCTGGATCGAGATCCTTTTCGCGCAGCCGACTGCACGGTTTGTGATGAAACAGATGCATACGGTGCAGGATAGAAAAGCGGTTTCTGCTTAATGAAATAGAGAAAAATTTCCTCCGGGCATGACCCGGAGGAAGCTTTTTTTAATCAATTTATATAAGGTTCATTTTGTTAATTTTATGGATTTTAGAGTTTTCGTGATCCCAAAACACTACTTCTTTTTCTTTATTCTCATCGTATCTATTATCAAAGCAGAAATAATTACCTAAGCCGTCATTTGCAAAAGCAATTAAATTCTTTGGAAGTTCTTCTTTCAAACGATTATTAACAGAAATTATATCTTCCGGATACTCCTGGCCTATCGGTAAGAATGAATTGATATTTACTTCTTTTCCTGCTTCCGTATAGCTGCTGTGCGGTCTCGGTCTGGCACCGTTGTATTGTTTTACTATCGATTTATAGAATTCGGGAAAAGTGATGTTGAAGTGATTTTCTATTTCTGCAATAGCAGCGTCTTCTGCCTGTCCTTTGCTGTACTTCCATTCCATAAAAATGCCTCCTCGTGTGTATTAATATCCTTTACCCCATAAACTCATGCCGCCGGAATGTCTTGCGAGGTCATGTGTTTCCGTTTCAACGAGCTGCATTTTACCGGGCTCTTCGTGATGATGCCAGGTATAGCCGTCGGGCGTTTCGCCATCGGAAATCTGTTCCAGCTGTGTGGCGTCAAATTGACCCTGAACGTCGGGGTCTTGTTCCACCGCAGCGGCTAATTGTTCGTTAGCAATTTGTTCATGAGAATAGGAGCTGGAGAGGTAGTCTTCCGGCGGTATAACAGCGTCATAGGTAGGATCAAAGACTGGGAAAACTCCTTCAATCGTTGAGCCGTCCGGCATGTCCACCGTATTGCTTTCATAATAGATGCCGCTTACCGGTTCAGCCGTACCTTCCAAATGGTCATTGATCGTATCAATCTGTTCTATTTCCCCTTCAGCCGTGTAGTCTGAATCGACAACGCCTTCCTTATGTAGAAACTCGTCAATATAGTCACTGTCATTTCCGTCACCCGAAATCTGATAGTCCAATTCATACTGGTTCAGCATCGTACCGCCTGCATCAGCATCCATCTGATGCAACAAAGAGTCGGGCAGGGAAGCATTCAGATTATCCATCAGAAGGCTGTGATCAGTATCGGTAATACCGTATGTGGACTCATTTGGTATTTCATATAACTCTAATTCTGCTGCATCTATTTCCATAGCCTGATCAGCATCCAGAATATCAAAAACATCTAAATCAAAAGCCATACGCCATCAGCTCTTTTCTTTATATTTTTACAGGAATTTACTCAATCTATTTTTCGTCTCTATAAATTTTTCTGTCTGCTTCTCTTTAACATTGTTCCAGCCGTTTCCGAAACGATCTCCCAATTGAGGGTAATAAGTAAACTGGTAGTTTTGATAGGGAGTGGAGGATATAAATTGAGTAAGGCCGGATTTTATCTCAACATCTTCCGTTCTTTTCTTTAAGAGACTTTTCAGCAGTTCATCAGCCGGTTGAAACCCTGATTTTCTTGAAATATTTAAAGCCCGCAATTGTTTCTTTTCGTCCCCGGCCTGTTTATAGAACTGAGCGAGATAAAAGAAATACTCGGCTTTTGCGGAGGTTGTTTCCTCCAATTCAATGGAAAGTGTTATATAGTGAATGGCACGGTTTAATAATTTTTGTTTATTTTTGGAATGAGAAAAAGCGGAAGAATAGCCTAACGCCTTGGCTAATAACACCAGATCTGCAGATTTTATTTTCTTATGTTCCTTTTTTATTTTCTTCATGACTAAGGCAATCGTCATGCCGAGGCATTTTTTGGGATTGAATTTCTCGTATTCATCGTCGAGGGTATTAAGCCCGGTGGAAACTCCTTTTGCGACAGCAAAACCGACCGGATTAATAACCGCTCTTCCGATGTTGGTGCCGCCATTAATTTTTCTGTACATCATGTGGCCCTCATAATAATACAGCCAGCTTTTCGGATCATTTGGGTATCTGTTTAAGTTCTCTTGAAGTTCATTTAACCCGGAGGCTCCCTGTACGGCATCCCCAACTGCAGAAATGACGGGAAGTTTTGATAATTCCTTTTTAGCTTTTTTGGAAAAGGCAGCCAGTCCTTCTTGATCTTTTTTAGATAAAAAGCTATCCAGAAATCCCACTATAAAAACACGCTCCTTTATAACTAAGTATTTATACCTATAAAAAAGTATACTATTAAGTATGTAATGCTGCAATATTTTGTTTTTACAATTATTAGTAGGTATTATAGATCATTAAAAAGTTATTTTTCGAGACTGGAGAGTATTTAATAGGACTAATCTTCATTATTATTGTACTGCTCGCCATTAATACACTCGTCAGCAGATTTCTGAAAAGAGGCGGAAGCTATTGAGAGGTGTTCTGTAAAAACAGAAAAAAAGCCGTCTCTATATCACATAGAAACAGCTCTTTTTCAATTTAAGCTTCTTTTAAATTCTTCCGTTCCAAAAACAGCACAATTGCAATCGTGAGTACGACGCAGATAACAATTTTAATCAAGCTGAAAATCGGGGAGAATACAACAGCTGCACCAATCGCAAGGGCAATTGCACCGTACAGCGGATTCTTGTAGGCGAACTGCCCGAGCACTCCGCCGAATATAGCAGGAAGCACGAAAGCAAAGGAACTCTCCACCGGAGCCGGCAGCATCGTAATAATGTAAGAGCCGCCGAGAATGATGCTGATAATAACAGTAATATTCACTAATGAAGCAATCGCAATGCCAAGAGCTCCGGCAATTTCTGCTTTTTTCGTGCCGGGCTCGGCTCCAATGGCGTTTTGAGCGGCGGCCGAGCAGGGAAGGCACATATTCGCGATATTACCGGTCAGAAACGCCATGTAGGTCCCGGCAATGCCAAGCGTCGGGTAATAGGTGATCGGTTCGAGCACCCACATAATACCGATAAAAGCGGCGTACCCGATGATACCGGCTAATATAACGCCCCAGCCCGGATGGTAGCCGAGCACAAAAGATAAATAGAGCGGTGGCAGCAGGCAGGCAGCAATCAACAGCCAAAGCGTCATACGCCCCCAAAAGTGGGCTTTTTCGTGAAAAAGATCCATGCCACCTGCTTTTGCCGTTTCCGGCACCGAGCGGGCATCAATATGCTCCTGGTTCATTCCCATCGTGCATACCCCTTTCGTTTTTTAAAGAATACTCGTAAAGTACCCGCCGGTCATGCCGATCACTAAGGCAATCCCAAGCGCCCATTCCTTCAGCCAGTTAATACCGAGACGCTGCGAGGCAAACATGAGAAACATCATTGCAGCCGCTGAGATCGTGCCGGTTACAATGTAGCTCATGCCGCCGGTCATTGAGTCGCTTGCAAGGTACCCGAAAGCGCCAAGCATCGCGGCCGTGGAGACAAGACCCATCGCTTTTGCATTTTTGTTTACGACTTTTTTCTGAAACGATCCGAGAGACTTGGTGAACAGGGCGGTAAAGATCAGCCAGCCCATACCGCCGATACACATTGTCCAGACCACCGTTGTAAAGGCCTGTTCGTTAAAAGCAGCGCTTCCGAGATCGGCGCCGAACACGTCCGCCCCGATTCCTGCGGCGGCTGATTCTGTAGCCGCGGAGCCGATAATACCGATACGCATTAGCGTTATCGGAGAACCGAGAAGGGCGAGCAGCGACACAACAACGATTGCAATACCGAAGGAGGGACCAAGCGAGCTGATGAATCCTGTTTTTATGGAGCTTTTTACTTCGTCGGAGCTCATGCCAATGTCGGGAGCCGTTTTGATCGAAAGCCTTAAAAACACGATGCCCTGAAAAATGACGATGCTTACTACAATAAAAGCCATAATCCAAAGCGGGGCGCTGTTGGCGAGAGCCATTACATCACTATTCATGGAGTTCTCCTCCTTTATTTGTCAGCGGTGCAAGTATTATTCCGCCCGGGCGGTCTCAGGCTGCGCCGGTTCTTCCACTCCGGACAGGTACTGATAGACCGTACCGATAAACAGCCTGCCAATGTCGACCATTGAGCGCTCGTCAATATCAAATCTCGGATGGTGATGCGGATAAATAGGTTCGCCGGCGGGAGCACCGCCTACCCAGAAGAACGTTCCCGGTCTTTCAAGCAGGTAGTAGGCAAAATCCTCCATCCCCATCTGTTCCTGAATGTATTCAATCTGTTCCACGCCCGGCGTATTCTGCGCGACCTTCTCCACGCGATGCGTTTCTTCCGGGTGGTTCTAGACAGCAGGATAGCCTCTCGTGTACGTGAAGTCCACGTGTGCTCCAAGGCCTTCGCCGGTAGTGGTGACGATAGACTCCATTGATTTCTCAATTGCATCGCGGACGTCATTATCAAACGTGCGTACCGTGCCCTGAATTCTTGCACTATCAGGGATAACGTTATAGCTTTCGCCTCCGTTAAAGGCGGTAACCGAAACGACCGCCGGTTTAACGGGATCCACCTGCCGACTGACAATCTGCTGAAGGTTGATCATCATCTGGCTTCCCACTATTAATGGATCGATAGTTAAGTGGGGTGTTGCCGCATGGCCGCCGCGCCCGGAAATCTCGATTTCGAACGTGTCGCCGCATGCCATGGCATTCTTTTCCTTGAGGCCGACGGTGCCGAGCGAATGAAGAGAAGAAACGTGAGCGCCGTAGACCACATCAACCCCATCCAGGCAGCCGTCATCAATCATGGATTTGGCGCCTCCCGGAATGACTTCTTCTGCAAACTGGTGCAAAAATACAACAGTACCTTCCAGTGTGTCTTTATTTTTAGACAGTACGGCGGCAGTTCCGAGAAGGGCCCCGGTATGAATATCGTGGCCGCAGGCGTGCATCACGCCGTCAATCCGTGATTTGTACGGGACATCGGTTTCCTCCTGAATCGGCAGAGCATCAAAATCAGCCCGCAGTGCTACGGTTTTTCCGGGTTTATCGCCGCGCAGAATGCCGACAACTCCCCGTCCGCCGACACCGGTTTTTACTTCGAGTCCCAGTTCGCTTAAATAGGCAGCTACTTTTTTAGGCGTTTCTGTTTCATGGTGCGACAGCTCGGGAAACATGTGCAGATCCCGGCGGAATGCACTCATTTCCGGCAGCAGATCTTCGAGTTGATTAAATAATGGATCCAGCATCATAACAGCTCCTTATTTTGGTTTATTCGTTCGCGACGGCAGGAAAGACCGGACGTTTTTCTCCGTAGGCCGCGGCTTTTTCAAAAGCTTGGCCGATCCGGAGCACCTCGTAATCCGCATGATGAGGGCCTACTATCTGCAGTCCGGTTGGCAGATAGTCTGCCGTAAATCCTCCCGGAATGGACAGGGCGGGATTGCCGGCCGCGGAAATGTAATAGCATGACTTCATCCAGTCCAGATAGGAATTCATTGGCAGGCCGTTAATGGAAGACGGGTATTCAATATCAGCGGAAAAGGGAACCACCTGGCTGACGGGAAGCAAAAGCGCGTCATAGGTTTCAAAAAACAGCCGGAGCCGGTGGTAAAGGTTATGGCGGAGCTGTTCCGCCCGGCCGATATCCGGTCCGCTGAGACGCTGTCCTTTTTGGAAGTTAGTCATGAAGCTGTCTTTTAACAGTTCTCCGTGGGTGTTGACAATGTCTTTATAAGTGAGCTCAAATTCCCAGGCCCTTAAAATCTGAAAGGCTTCTTCTGCCTCCTGAAAAGAAGGGCAGGCTTCTTCCAGTTCACAGCCCAGGTCTTTTTCAAAAATAGAAAGCTGCTCTTTAAAAACGCGCTGGATTTCCGGCTCGACCGGCAGCTGCCCGACAAAATCTGCCGACCAGGCAATCTTCATGCCGGAGATGTCATCGTGAAGCGGCTTTGTGAATACACTGCCGGGCTCCTCAATAGAGATAGGCGCGCGCGGATCAGGACCCGCCAGCGTGGAGAGCATAAAGAAAGCATCCTCGGTGCTTCGGGTGATCGGTCCCTGGACTGCAAGAGGCGAAAAGGGGGTGGCCTTTGGATACATTGGAAGCCGCCCGGGAGAGGGACGCATACCTACAACATTGTTAAAGGCGGCAGGAAAGCGGAGCGATCCGCCCATATCACTGCCGTCGGCAAAGGGAACCAGTCCGGAAGCAACCGCAGCGGCAGCGCCTCCGCTGCTTCCGCCTGCGGTTTTTGTAAGGTCATAGGGGTTTCGCGTCGTGCCGAATACGTTATTAAACGTATGGGATCCGGCGGCAAACTCAGGCACATTGGTTTTGCCGATGATGATGGCTCCGGCCTGTTTTAACCGCTCCACGATCAAGTCATCGCTGGTGGAGATGTGATCTTTAAATGCAAGAGACCCGAAAGTAGTCGGGAATCCTTCGGCGTGGTGGGTGTCTTTTACTGCGATTGGCAGCCCGTGAAAAGGACCGGTCGGAGCGTCAGAAGCGAGCGCTCGGTCGGCTTCATCCGCTCCTTTCAGGGCCCGCTCCTCATCGAGCGAAACGATCGCATTAATATGAGGGTTAATTGCCCGGGTGCGTGCAAGTGAGGCTGCCATTAACTCCCGGGAAGAAAGCTCCCGCTGTTGAATCATGTGGGCCAGCTGCGAAGCAGAACGATAAAGCAGCGTGTCTTCCATGCAATTCCTCCTTCATTAGATTTTAGTCAGTATTGTATGTATTTGTTTATGTTAAGGGAAGCAAAATAAGAAAACAACGATCGTTGCAAATTTTCTGACAATGAATCTGTAACCTGCTTATTTCTTTTGGATAAAGGGAAGGGCAGGGATAAAGAGAAATACAAGGAGGACGTCTACATGAAAGACCGCATCTCACACGAAGGAATGGACGAGATTTTGAAAAAGCTCGAAGACGATTATATAAAAGCAGTAAAAGAGAACGAAAGCAGAAGCGTAGAAGACTTTGTGGAGCAGTTTCTGTATGATTCCTGGACGTATAATGATGAGAACATTGAGAATATCAAAACCGTCTTAAGCCGCTACAGCATGGGGGAAGTGTATTCCACTACCTTTATTGGCGCGTTTAATGAAATGGTTGATCATCTCCGGGTAAAGCTGCAGGAGCTCGACCACGAACAGGCGTATCCTGCGGTGCATAATAAACATGGCGCATCGTTTCTTGTTGCTTTCGTAGACGGCATGGTGATCCATTATTTTATCGGAGTGTACACGGTAGAGCAGTTACGGGACATGACACCCTACGTAAAGCAAGTGATTCTGCAGGCGCTGCAAACGGAAGCAGGCGGGTAGCTGGAAATCATAGATAAACCGCAAAAAGACAAGCGCATAGGCTTGTCTTTTTTCAGGCATTCATTTGTTACCGGTTTTTTCTAACCGGAATCCAAATTTCACTTTTAAACGTCGTAGAATCAACATCTTCGTTTTCATTCCAGAGAATTTCCGGACCTTCGGCCTGCTCATACACAGAGGATGGGAACCATTCCGAATAAATGCGGCCCCATGTTTCCTGCAGGGTCTCCGGAAAAGGACCGTTCACTTCAAACACGGCCCAGGTCAGGGGAGGGACGTGAAGCGCATCGTAAGAGCCGTCCGGTTTTTCTGAGACAGCGGCGCCGATATAATGGTCCAGTCCGCCTTCCTCCCGCATGCGTCCTTCCGAGAAGTTTGTTGAAGCCTGAATAAGTCCTTTCGGATCGGTATTGCTGATAGCCTGCAGTTCCTGAATTTTTTCTTTAGAAAGGGATTTCCACATCGCGGTAATTTCCGGATTTTCTCCTTCAAACACAATAGAAACCCGTTTGTGGATTCCTGCAATATAAAATGCTGATTTTTCTTCCATTCGATAGTTCATTGATTCTCCTCCTTTAATAGAAAGCTGAAAGGTCATCGGCGGATAAGCTTTCAGCAGTTGACTGTTCTGTCTGGCTTCGGACGGGGCAAGGCCGTGCAGCTGCTGGAACGCTCTTGTAAATGCATCGGGAGAGCTGTATCCGTATTTGACAGCGGCATCCACGATGCGGACCGCATTCTGATTCAGCTCAAACGCGGCGAGCGTTAACCGGCGGCGTCGGACATACTCCGAGATGGAAACGCCGGCCAGAAAAGAAAACATGCGTTTAAAATGAAATTCGGAACAAAGTGCTTTTTGGGCAGCGGCTGCGTAATCGATCTCGCCATCCAGGTTTTCTTCTATATACGTCAACGCCTTGTTTAAATCATTCAGCTGATTCATCCCTTTCACCTCCTTGTTACAGAATAACAGCCATGCAGGCAGAGAGTCCGCTTATCGGTGTTATCTTCTGCAGGCTGAATTTATGTAAAATAGTTAAATACCACTTGAAATAGAACAAATGTTCGTATATGCTGTATAAAAAGGAGGAAGGCCAAAATGGATTCTGTCATGATGAAAGGGTACCGTCTGAAAAAAGACGGCTCCTACCCGATGATTGTATCGAATAAAGCCATTATCCCCCATGCGAAGCATTACGAATTTGATGAAGTGCTGATTGCGGTCAGCCGCGAAGACCTGGAGCATCTGCAGTTTTCAATGGAGCGGGACAACTTTTTTAAAAAGCAGAGCCGGACATATTTGTCGTTATAAGCAATGAAAGCGAAGGTTAGCAGAGAGGCAGACGTCTCTCTTTTTTTATGGGAAAAAAGGATAGTTTCTTAAAAACAACTGGAAATAAAAGGAGAACTGCGTTAAAATTCTTATAAATCAGAATATTGTATACAATTTATGAATACAATGGTGGTTGCGTGATGAAGAATAAACCGAACAACGAAAAACTTGCTTATGAAAAAGTAAAGCAGGCGATTATGTTTAAGAAACTTCTTCCCGGCCAGCGGCTGACAGAGACGTGGATTAGTACAGAGTTAAACATGAGCCGGACTCCAGTACGGTCGGCCTTCAAGCGTCTGGAAAACGAAGGGCTCATTCAACTCGTTCCCAACAAAGGCGCGGTGGTCTATAACCCGTCCAACAAAGAACTTGAAGATGTGTTTAATCTCCGAATTGTGCTGGAAATGTATGCCGCCCGGTTGGCTGCTGCGGCTGTGACAGACAAAGACATTATGCAGATGCAGCGGCAGCTCGAGCAGGAAAAAGCCGCTTATGAGACGAAAGACTTTGAAGGCTTTATGCGGATAAACAGGGAAATCCATGCCTATCCTGCCTGGTTGTCCGGAAATCTCTATCTGCTTCAGCAGATTGAAAGGTTGAACCAGTGGACCGACGGCTATCTGATTTTAAAGGACGATTTTTACAGGACGCCAGTGGGGGAAGTACAGTCGATACCGGAACATCGGCGGATGGTTGAAGCATTTCGCAGGCGGGATACTGATGAGGCGGCGGAAGCCGTGAAGGCACATTTATTATCTACGCTGCATGACTTATCCAAACAGAATTCTCTTTTTAACTGATGACAAACAGGCCCATTGAAAAATTTGAGTGAGGTGACTGATAGTGACTGACTTTACAACACGCTACAGCTACGGCGGTGACGAATTTATATTTGTTGAACTCAGCGAAGAAATGAGTCTGGAAGTGAACTTTCATGCGATGGCGATAACGAAAAAGCTGAGAGAGCAGCAGATGCCCGGCATTCTGGATATCTGCCCGTCGAATGCGTCCTACATGGTCCGCTACAACCCGGACGAGCTTCCGGCAGCGGAGCTGATTGACGAATTAAAACGTCTCGAAAGCTCTGTTCAGAACCTCGACGATATTGTCATTAACTCCCGGCTTGTCGATGTGCCCGTCCTGTTCGAGGATCCGTGGACGCATGACGCCGTGATGCAGTTCAGGGACCGGCACCAGGATCCTGAATCAACCGATCTCGAGTATGCAGCACGAATTAATGGTTATGAGTCAAAGGAAGCTTTTATCCAGGCAATGACGAGTTCCCCGTTTTTAGTATCGATGATCGGGTTTGTGCCGGGGCTGCCGTTTTGTTTTCAAATTGTGCCGCGGGAAAAGCAGATTGAAGTACCGAAGTACGTCCGGCCCCGCACCTTCACGCCGGAACGATGCTTTGGATTTGGCGGCGGGTTTTCGGTCGTCTATCCGGTCCAGGGCGCGGGAGGATACCAGATGTTTGGCATTTCGGCGTCCCCTGTATTTGATAAAGAGCAGAAGCTTCCTGACTTCCAGGATTCGATCGTTTTTCCCCGCCAGGGAGATATTTTCCGCTACCGCGATATTACACGTGAAGAATATGACGCCGTCCGTGCCGATGTGGAAGCCGGCACGTTTACCTACCATAAAAAAGACTTTACGTTCCGTCCGGATGATGTGCTGAAAGATCCTGCTGCATTTTCTGAAATGGTTCTGGGGAGGTTATATCATGATTAAAGTATTAAAACCCGGTCTGCAGACGACGGTTCAGGATGATGGAAGAGTCGGGTACTACGAAACGGGGATGCCGCCCTCAGGAGCCGTTGACCAGTATTCCTATGCCGTCGCAAATATGTTAGCCGGAAACAAAAAAGGCGCAGCCGTGCTCGAAATTACGTATATGGGGCCGGCCCTTGAGTTTCAGGAGGACACGGTGATTGCCGTGACGGGAGGCATCATTCCGCCGCAGATCAATGAGGAAGCAGTCCCGATGTGGGAAACAATCGAAGTGAAAAAAGGCGGCATTTTGACCTTTGATTTTGTGAAGCAGGGTGCCAGAGCCTATCTGGCGGTAGCCGGTGGAATTGAAGTGCCGGTCATCATGGATTCAAGGTCGACCTATACGCTGTGCGGGATTGGCGGCTATGATGGACGGGCCCTGCAGGAAGGCGACGTGCTCTCGATCGGAAACATGCAGGAGAAAGAGGTTAAGCTGGGCACCCGGGTGACCGGCGGGTACATTCCGGAGTTCTCCGCAAATCATGAGATACGCGTTATTATCGGTTTATGCAGCTACAGGCTGACTGAAGAAAGCAAGCAGCGCTTTCTGGATATCGAGTGGACGATTACGCCCGAAGCGAACCGGGTCGGCTACCGTTTAAAGGGAGAGCGTCTTGATTTTGTGCCGCGCGAGCAGCCATTTGGGGCGGGAAGCAATCCGTCCAACGTAGTGGATCTCGGCTATCCGATCGGCTCCATTCAAGTGCCGGACGGCATTGAGCCGATTGCGCTGCTAAATGATGCCGTAACGGGCGGAGGGTATGCGCCGGTGGCTACAATCATCAGCACAGACCTGAACCGCATCGGCCAGGCAAAAACGAATGAAACGATAAAGTTTACTGCTGTCACCCTGGAAGAAGCGATGGAGGCGCGACAGCAGAACAACCGGAAGCTTGAACAAGTGAAACAAATGATTCAGTCGAGTTAACCAAAGGAGGAAGCAAAGGATGAAAGAAATCGTATCTTCATTACCGGGCGTATTTTACAGAAGACCGGAACCGGGGAAGCCTGTATATGTTGAAGAAGGAGATGAAGTCAAGGCGGGGGATACTATCGGGCTGATTGAGGTTATGAAAAGTTTCCAGGAAGTTAAAGCAGAAGCGGACGGTGTGATTAAAAGCATTAAAGTCGAAGACAAAGCCGTCGTGGATGCCGGACAAGTGGTGGCAGAACTGGAATAACATACAGGGGAGTGGCGGTATGAGTTATTTTAAAAAAGTGTTAATTGCCAATCGGGGCGAAATTGCGCGCCGGATTATCAGAACCTGCCATCGACTGGGAATTGAAACGGTGGCGGTCTACTCGGATGCCGATACGGATACGCCATGTGTAAAAGAGGCAGGCGAAGCCCGGCACATCGGAGGCTCACAGGCCAAAGAGAGCTACCTTAATATGGAGAAAGTCATACAGGCAGCAAAGGATACAGGCGCAGACGCGATCCATCCCGGCTATGGGTTTCTATCAGAGAACACGAAGTTCACGAAACTGTGTGAAGAAGCCGGCATTACGTTTATTGGACCGAACGCTGAGAAAATTCAGCTGATGGGGGATAAAATTGAAGCGCGCCGTCATATGCAGAAAGCCGGGGTCCCGGTAGTGCCGGGCTGGGACGGCAAGCTGAATTCCGTCGAGCATGCGCTGGAGATTGCTGAGGAGCTTGGCTATCCGTTGATGTTGAAAGCGAGTGCTGGAGGAGGCGGCATCGGCATGCATATTGTCTACAATAAAGAAGAGCTCACAAAAAGCTTCTCTTCCGCCCAGCAGACGGCAGGCGCGTCATTCGGCGATGATACGGTGTTTTTGGAGCGGTTCATTGAGCATGCACGCCATATTGAAGTCCAGGTCGCCGCAGACCATATGGGGCATACGATTCACCTTTTTGAACGGGAGTGCTCGATCCAGCGCCGCAATCAAAAAGTGATCGAAGAAAGTCCGTCGCCTTTTTTAACAGAGTCACTGCGAAGACAGCTCTGTGAAACGGCGGTCACCGGGGTGAAAGAGATCGGCTACACGAATGCAGGAACGGTGGAGTTCATTTTTGACGATGAGTCCGGAGATTTCTATTTCCTGGAGATGAACACAAGGCTGCAGGTGGAGCATCCTGTCACAGAAGAAATTACCGGCATTGACCTCGTGGAGCTGCAGTTGAAAATTGCCGCAGGAGAGGATATCGGTCTCGCTCAGGAAGATATCAAAAGGAATGGCTATGCGATAGAAGCCCGTTTGTATGCGGAAGATCCGGACACGTATTTCCCATCACCGGGCAAGCTGACAAAGCTCAAGCTGCCAAAAGGCATAGGGCGGTTTGACTTTGCGTATGAAGAAGGAAACACCGTGTCTCCTTTTTATGATCCGATGGTGGGCAAGATCATTGTCCGTGGAACCAACCGGGAAAAAGCCCTGGACCGGTTACAAAGTGTGTTAGACCGAATTGAGATAGAGGGGATTACGACCAACCTCCCTTTAATCAAACAGCTCGTAAACGAAAAGGATTTCCGGGAGGGCAATTACACGACAAACTATCTGCAGACAAGAAAAGCAGGGAGGGAGTGAGGAAATGAAAGTGGATTTGAACTGCGACATGGGAGAAAGCTTTGGCATGTATCAGCTTGGAAACGACGAAGAGATGATGCAGTATATTACTTCTGCCAATATTGCATGCGGCTACCATGCGGGGGATCCCGGGACGATGCGGAAGACAGTGGAGCTGGCGGGTGAACACGGGGTCCAGATCGGAGCGCACCCGGCTTTCCCGGACCTGATGGGATTCGGGCGCAGGCAGCTCGACTGCACCCCGCAGGAAATTAAAGACTACGTTACGTATCAATTAGGCGGGCTGCGGGAGTTTGCGAGCCAGTACGGGCGGCCTGTTGCACACTGCAAGCCGCACGGCGCGATGTACATGCGGGCGATGGAAGACGAAAAAACAGCCAGAGCTATTCTTGAAGCGCTCGCAGCAGTGAATGACAATATGATTGTATTTGCCATGAATAATTCAGCCGTAGCCGAAATGGGAGAGAAGATGGGGGTGTGGGTGGCAAAAGAAACTTATGCCGACCGGGAGCATACAGAAACAGGATCCATTATTATGACCAGGAAAGGAGCCGAGGCGTCTAACGTGGAAGCCATGGCCGAACGGGTCGTTCGCATGGTAAAAGAAGGCAAAGTCACCGCACATACCGGAAACGACGTAAATGTTACGGCCGATACGGTCTGTATCCATGGGGACACCCCGGGAGCCGTGGAGCTGGCGAAAACGATTCATTACCAATTAAGAAAAAATGATATCGACGTCGCACCGGCCCAGGCTGTCCTGAAATAAATAGCTGTCTATAAATAGGCATGAAACAACACAGCGGAATTCCGCTGTGTTGTTTGCTGCAGCAATAGTTTAAAAGAAGGATTATTCCACTTCAGCCAGCTTCACTTCACCGGTTTCGGAATCGACGATATACGTTCCGGCTGCTGCCTGCTGGTCCTCATCCGGCTCTTCCCCTTCATTCATAATCTGGTTAATCATGAATACATAATCGCCGTTTTCATTTTCTTCAAACTGCGTATGCAGCCTGGAAGTCTCCGGGTTGTGATCGTAGTACTCATATATAATATCAAACGCTTCTTCGGCGCTGACTGCCGGTTCCTCTTCTTCGTAGGCCATTTCTTCTTCAGCCATCCGGGCCATTACTTCTTCTGCTTTTTTCTCGGCAGCACTTTGGTAATCGTTCACTTCATTAATCTGTTCCTCCGTAATACCCGGCATCTCAAGTGTTTGTTCAGACCGGACGAGATATAGTTCATTTGGAATAGATTCGGGATCATCAGGGTCATACAATGTATAAAGATAATCAATTTGTTCTTCTACTTCTTCTTCCTGCTCGTTTTGTAGAGCAAGGGCAGCGAGTTCTTCTTCTATGTAGGGCTCAATGGAAGCATAATAAGAAGAGGCGTTCATCGTTTCGACAGTCTTTCGTGCAGACGGCCAGTTTTCCTCGGCTGTCTCAGTCTGAAGGCTCTGCCTTTCTTCAAGCAGATGAAGCCATTCCTGCGCTTCCTCCTGATCTTCCTCATGCGTAAGGGCTTCTTCAAAACGGGACTGTGCTTCTGTAAGTTCTCCTTCTTCTATAAGCATGCGCGCCTCATTCACCATTTCATCGGCCTGCGCCTCGGAATTATCCTCCGTGTTCTCTTCGGTTGATTCGGGCTCGGCTTGCGTTTCCTTCGTGCTTTCTGAAGCAGTTGATTCTTCCGGTTTTTTTTCTTCCTGACTGTTGTTATTGGAACATCCAATAAGCAGCACAGTGATACCAATTACTATAAATTTATACATATTTATCCACCTCATTTTCAGTATAGCACTGGAAATAAATAGCGGAAAGGTTTATTTTTATATACCTGGAAGACAAAAAAAGCCGCAGAACGGCTTTTTAGGTGGTTTCTTATTTGTTTTTCAGAAGAACACCGGCAGCAGCGGCGCCTATCCCTATTCCTGCGCCTATTGTAAGGAAAGGGGAGGTGGATGCTCTCATATAAAAGCTGGTTGAGCGTACCGTGCCGGCATGATGACCTCTCTCCTTGAGGCCGCCGCCTGCTTCCCGGAGCGTGTTGGCGCCCCGTACGTCCGGCTCTCTGTCCAAATGCTGGGTTCTGCTGAGCAGACTCTGTGCCATTTTGTCGTAGAGGCGGGGCATTAGATTGCCGATCAGTTCCAGCGCCTTTGCCTGACCTCCTACAAACACATCGCGTTTAGGATGCTCGGCGGCATATAAAATGGCTTCAGCTACGGTTTCGGGAGCATACATCATCCCAACATGAGCCGGCTGCTTGTCCATGTAGTTTCCCGCATGCTCGTTATAAGGTGTATCGATTCTGCCCGGATGCACAAGTGTGACGGAGACCGGAGCGTCAGCAGCAGCGAGTTCATTTCGTATATTTTCCGTCCAGCTGTGAACAGCGAATTTGGCGGCGGAATAGATGGACTGAAGCGTGGCACCGGTACCGCCGAAGAGGGAGCCGATATTGATTAAGGCGCCGGGGCTGTTTCTTTCTTTATAATGCGCCACCGCTTCTTTGGATCCATAAACGACACCCCAGAAGTCCGTATCAAACAAACGCTTCATGTCTTCAATTGGAACGTCCATTGCTTCGCCAAAAATGGTTACACCGGCATTATTAACCCATGTGTCAAAGCCTCCATAGGCGAGGAATACAGCTTCGGTTATTTTTTTAACATCTTCTTGTTTTCCTACGTCCGCCTGTACATAAATAGCATCCTGTCCTTTGCTTGTAAGCTCCTGCACGAGCGCTTTCAGCGATTCTTCATCTCTTGCAGCAGCAGCCACCTTTGCTCCGCGGGCAGCTGCCGTTCTAGCCGTTGCAAGCCCAATGCCGCTCGTAGCTCCCGTAATGACAATCACCTGGTCCTCCAGTTTTTTTAGAACCTGCTTTGTTTTTCCAGATGGTTTGTATTCTTTAATCTGTTTTGTTTTCATTTTTCTTTCCTCCTTGTTTGATTCTAATCGCTGGTTTTCCATTTTCCTGCTGAGAGTGTAACCTAGGCGTTCTCTTCTTTAATCCATGCCCAGGCGTTCGCCATGTCTTTTTTATCAAAATGCTTCACGGTAATGCCGGGGAGCACGTTTCCTGCATTGACAGCGGTTTCCATCCACTTTTTATCGCTCAGCACCGCAAATTTTTGAAACTGGCCCCAGCGTTTGGCATCAAACATATTGCCTTCTATAATTCCTTTGAGGGTCGTTTTGTCCACGTCGTTGAAAATAACGAATCCGTTAAAAGGCTGGTCGCTGCCAAATTGTTTTTCTACAAATGCGTCGAGGTTTCTGGCATCGTCTCCGGTAATCGTTCCTTTTACTTCTACGGCTATTGTATGGGCATCTTCACTCGGAAGAAATGTAAACATCGTATCGTCCCCTTTATTTTATTAGACCGCTTATTACAGACGTTTCCCTTAGAGGAAATAACCAAACACCGGAAGCGGGTACAAATCGAGGAAAAACTGTGGTACACTTTTCAAATCGTAACTATTACGATTTATAAAAGGAGGAAAACAAAATGAAAAAAATACCTGTGACTGTATTAAGCGGCTACCTGGGAGCCGGGAAAACCACGATGATGAACCACATTCTTTCCAATCGGGAAGGGCTGAAGGCAGCCGTTATCGTTAATGATATGAGCGAAGTAAATGTGGATGCGGCTTTAATTGAACAGGGGGGATTTTCGCGTACGGAAGAAAAAATGGTGGAGCTATCCAACGGCTGTATCTGCTGCACGCTGCGGGAGGATCTGCTTGTTGAAGTGAAGCGGCTGGCAGAAAACGGAGAGCTGGACTGCATTCTAATTGAGTCAAGCGGTATCAGCGAACCGGTGCCGGTTGCCCAGACGCTCAGCTACGTGGATGAAGAAAGCGGCATTGATTTAACGTCGGTCTGCACGCTCGATACGATGGTGACCGTCGTTGATGCTGCCCGTTTCTGGGAAGACTTTGGATCGGACGATACGCTGTTAAGCCGACAGCAGGGGACAGATGAGGAAGACACCCGCACGATTGTAGATCTGCTAATAGACCAGATTGAATTCTGCAACGTGCTTGTTGTAAATAAGATCGACAGTCTGCCGGAACCAGGCCGCCGGCAGCTCCTGGCTCTGCTTCGTAAACTGCAGCCGGAGGCACGAATTATGGAAACAAACTATGGGCAGATTGCTCTTCAGAACGTAGTTGGCACAGGTTTGTTTGATTTCGAAGCGGCCAGTGAATCAGCGGGATGGCTGCAGGAGCTCGAACAGGAGGAGCATCAGCCGGAAACGGAAGAATATGGCATCAGCTCCATGATATACAGACGGCGCCGGCCGTTTCAGCTGGAGCGGCTGACGCAGTGGTTCGATGAAAACGGTCATGCAATCGCCCGTGCAAAAGGAATTGTCTGGATCAGCTCCCATAACACGCAGGCGCTGACGCTCTCTCAGGCTGGAAGAAGCGTGGTGGTGGAACCTGTCGCCTACTGGGTCGATGCCCTGCCAAAAGCAGAACAGGTGCAGACGCTGCTAGATAATCCGGAGGTGCAGAAAGAATTGGAGCAGGAGCCTTACGGCGACCGGAAGACAGAAACGGTGTTTATCGGTATTGACCTGGATAAAAGCTGGCTGGAAGCATCACTGGATACATGCCTGTTAACCGATGAAGAAATGGCAAAAGTGAATGTGAAAGAAAAGATGACAAGCATGGGATAGCAGATAAAAAAACCTTTCACTCCTTTATGCGGGTGAAAGGTTTTTATGTTCAAGCTAAAGAATAGGACTCAGCAGCCGGGCAAATCCTTCTCTTGCTTTTATATGCCAGGCACGCCTGTGATATTCCTCTTTGGTGAGCATACGGCACTGAGCCGCGTCAGTTTCAAATAAAGATTCCAGTTCGAGCGCCAGCTTGTTATTGTACACAACGGCATTCACTTCAAAGTTCAGGCGGAAGCTTCTGGCATCCAGGTTAGTCGTTCCTACGGTAGAAGCTTCACCGTCAATAACGAGGGTTTTGGCGTGAAGAAACCCGCCGTCATATAAATAAGCCTGTGCTCCGTACTCAAGCAGTTCTCCCAGAAACGACCAGGAAGCCCACATTACAAAAGGATGATCCTTTTTCCCGGGGATCATAATATGCAGTTCCACACCGGAGAGAAGTGCCATTTTGCAGGCATCGATAAAGCTCTGATCCGGAATAAAGTAGGGGGTCTGGATGTAAATCCGCCGTTCGGCCCTCAAGATCATATAAATCATCGCATTCTTTAAATGCTCCGTCCGCGAGTTCGGGCCGCTTGCAACAATCTGCACAGCCGCCGTATCTTCGATCGCGTGCGGCGCAAATTCAAACCATTCCTCCGGATCCGGGCGTCCCGAACCGGCATAATGCCAGTCCATGATAAAGCGCTCCTGGATCTGGTAGACAGCGTCTCCTTCCAAACGAAGGTGCGTGTCGCGCCAGTAGCCGAATTTCTCGGCTTCACCAAGATACTCCGTGCCGACATTAAAGCCGCCGATGTAGCCGACTTTTCCATCAATAACACATAGCTTACGGTGGTTGCGGTTGTTAATCCGCAGGTTAATATACTTAAACAGTGAAGGGAAAAAGACGCGGACTTCCCCTTTATAGGAGGCGAGCTCTTCAAAATCGGAGGATTTCAAATGCATCGAGCCGATGCCGTCATAGAGAATCCGGACTTTCACGCCTTCCCTGGCTTTTTCCGTTAAAATGTCAAGAAGCTTTCGCCCGAGCGGGTCCCGCTTAATAATGAAGTATTGAATATTAATCTCGGACCGGGCCTGCTGCATATCCTCCATCATCTTATTGAACTTCTGGTTGCCGTCATGAAGCAGGGAAATTCGGTTATGAAAACTGATCAGGGCTTTGCTTCCGCGAAGGTTCATCGCAGCGAGTGAATCGTACTTTGAGCTGGAGTGGACCTGCAGCTTCGCCCCGGGTGCCGGGTCATCAAGCTGACGCAGCTGGGTTTGAATATGGCCGGAGTGATAGGCCTGTTCCTCCTGGGTCAGCCGGTAGAAGTTCTCCTGTTTCATCTGCCGGCCGAGAAATAAGTACAATAGAAAGCCGATAATTGGAAGGAAAAATAGGATAAGCAGCCATGCCCACGTAGACGCAGCATCGCGGCGTTCGTTAAAAATAAGAAAAACAGCCAATGCGAGGTTAATGAATAAAAGAATATTTACACCCCAGGAAAACCAGTCCATCCTCATTTCTCCTTTATGAATCATCTCTTACTAATATTGTATTATATTTACAACAGATGTGGTTCTATTATTCGTGGACTCTTTTTTCTCATCAAATTCTAATCTTCATCTCATGACAGGTTCATTTTGAAAAGATACGATACACCTATACAACAAAAGGGGGTATTTCAAATGAAAAAAGCAATTGTAGGATTATCTGCCGTTTTTCTACTGGCGGCCTGCGGAGATGAAGTCGTAGAAATGGAAGAGGAATCGTCAGGAAGTGAAGAACAGGGCGCCCAGGAGGAAGCATCAGAAGCAGACGACCAGGCAGGCCAGGAAGATGCAGCCGGGGAACAGGAAGAGTCAGCAGAACAGGTGGACTCTGCGGCTGAAACAGAAGGCCAGGCGTCCGGGGTATATTGGTTTGACCTTCACCTTGAGTTCTTAAATGATGAAGAATGGGAATATGAATACGAGCGCGATGACAGCGAAGACATGGAAATCGACCGGGATGGGGAAGAAACTATTTTAGGAGCCGAGGCAGCAGCTGAAATTGAAGAACTGCTTGGACAAATCAATATCACGACCGACCGCCCGCTGATGGACATGAAACAGGAAGTACTGGAGACGCTGGATGTGCCTGAAGATGAGCTCGAAGACATGGATCTCGAAATTGAATATGATGGTGGAGAGACGATTGAATTTGATCACGAAACCGCGGGCGGAGGAGATCCTGGTTCCGCACGGGAGCTGGATATGGACATCGATCTGACAAACGGAGACAACTGGGAATATGATTATGAAGCAGATGAGCCTGAAGCCGAAATAGAGCAGGGCGATGGAAGAGAATTAGAAGGGCAGGAAGCAGTGGAGGAAGCTGAAGCACTGCTGGACAACATTTCCATTACGATGGATCGCTCGATCGACGAGATGAAACAGGAAGTACTTGATGAGCTCGGGCTGAACGAAGAAGACGTACAGGATTTTGATATAGATGTAGAATATGAAAATGGAGAATCCGTGAAGTTTAAGCATGACAAAGAATAAAAAAAGGTCCTGCAGGGCGGTATTGGCCATCCTGCAGGATTTTTTTCTGTATAAAATAAGAGCAAAAGATAAACAAAGACTAAAGAACTAATAATTATTTTTGCAACAAGAAAAAATGCCCATAAAAATGGATAAAATTACACAAAACATTCGAATAAATGGTAAAATAAAGAAAAGAGAGATAAAAATGATGAAAAAACAGAAGTTTTCTCATCTACATGCATGAATAACCATAGGGGTAAAAAAAGGAGGAAAAAGTATTGAAAATCAGTGTAATTTACGGAAGCGCAGCACCACTTGAAAACATAGAAGTGCTTACACAGTATGTAATTGAAGGAAAGCCGGATGTAACAGAAATTTATTTGAGAGATTATAATATGAAAAGCCGCGATCAAGTACTTCAGTCTCCTGGAGAAGATGACTACCATCGGATTATTGATCAAATGATTGAAAGCGATGTGCTCGTACTTGCTACTCCGATGTACTGCTATGGAGTGTCCGAATTAATGAGAACCTTTGTCGACAGGTGGCCGATAGTTGATGAAATAGATCCTTTCAGACACTTTATGAAGGCCATGCGTGGAAAGCAGTTGTATTTAATCATCACAGGAAAAGACTATCCTCATAAGAAAGCATTACCGATCATACAGCAGTTTAAGTATATCTGCCGGGCCGCAGAAATGGACTTTAATGGCTATTTGATTGCCGAAGCAGGCCAGCCGGAAGATGTTGAAAAAAATGAAGGGGCCATTAAACAGGCCAAAGCGCTGAACAGGCTGCTGAATGAAAAAAGCAAATCAATACCTTCTCTTCATAAAAAAACCCCTTGATCCGGTGCTCCCGGTTCAAGGGGTTTGTCATTAAATCTATTGACTTGGATTTACTTTCTTTTTATTTAATTATGATGAAAAAGAAGGAGTAGACTGAAGAATATGGAATGTAGAAAAAGGAATAATAAATGGAGGGAAAAGCGTATGGATGCATTGGAGTACTATGAGAGCCTGCGGGCTAAAGTAGGGGCAGAGCTGATATACATGCCGAGTACAGCGGCAGTTATTCGTAATGAAAACAATGATATTCTGTTTCATCAGGCAGAAAACGGGGAGTGGGACCTGCCTACAGGAGCAATGGAGCCGGGGGAGACGCCTTCTCAGACATTAATTCGGAAAGTGTGGGAAGAAACGGGTCTGAACGTCCAGCCAATACAGCTGCAGGGAGTGTTTACCGGAAAGGATTTCAGGCATACATATGAAAATGGTAATCAGGTGGAATATGTGATGCTTTGTTTTGAATGCGTCGTACGGGGAGGGCGTCTTGATGCAGGAGCATTGGAAGCAGGGACGCTTGCTTATTATTCATCCTGTGAGATTCCGCAGCTTGTGCTTCCTTATCCAGATTCCCTTTTTGCTGATTTTGATCACGCAGCATCGTTTTTCTAAAGACGAAGGAACCCCCTTCCTGCCTTAGGAAGGGGGTCCCGCGTTATGATTCTTGAAGCCAGGTCCAGGCTTTATCGGTATCATCTTTGTCGAAATGTTTCATGGAAAGTCCGGGGAGCAGGCCGCCTGCTTTAGCCGCAAATTTCAGCCATGTTTTGTCGCTGAGAATAGCGAACTTATCGAACTGGTCCCGGCGCTTTTGGTTGAATGTGCTTCCTTCCACGATTTGTTTCAAAGAAGCACGATCGACTTCGGTAAATATAACAAACACGTTAAACGTGCTGCTGCTTCCAAAATGTTCTTCCACATGATCATCGAGCTGTTCTGCATCTTCTTCTGTTACGGTTCCTTCAATTTCTACAGCGATCGTAGAGGGGTCCTCTGTATAAAGCAGGGTATACATAGCAAAATCTCCTTCTATCTTATTCTATCTATTAGTATTTCCGAATCTGGTAAAGAATAAACAAAAACAGCGCAAACAGCAACTATAGAAGAGGAAAAAGCGGGTTATCCGCCGGCCTTTTTTCGTTTCCGCCAAAAAGAAATATCAATCCAGGCGTTAATCAAGAAGACCGCAGCAATATAAAGCACATTGGAATAAATTAGAGCACAGGCAATGCCCGCAATCATCACGGCAAGCTTTAGTTGAAAAGGCTTTGTGGTCATAAAAGCCCTCCTTTACGTATACATTAAGCATAAACGAAATAGTGGATTTCGACCACAGACGGGACTTTCCGCAGTATAATAAAAAGAAAGGAGGTATGTACCGATATGAGTACAGCATCTCAAAAAATCACTCCTTGCTTATGGTTTGACGGACAGGCAGAGGAAGCGGCGCATTATTATTTGGAGATTTTCCATAATAGTAAAATCAAAGAAACGAGCTATCGCGATGACAGCAGTCCCGGTAACACCGGCGACGTACTAACTATTGTTTTTGAGCTTGAAGGCCAGGAGTTTATGGCGCTGAACGGGGGGCCTTACCATACGTTTACTCCCGCTATTTCCATGGTCATCGACTGCGGCAGCCAGGAGGAAGTAGACCGCTACTGGAACTATTTTTCCAAGGAGGGCAGAGAAGATCAATGCGGCTGGATTCAGGATAAATACGGAGTCTCCTGGCAGGTCGTGCCGGCTGTGCTGACGGAAATGCTTCAGGATAAGAATACGAATAAAGCAGAAGCAGTCATGAAAGCGATGCTGCAAATGAAGAAAATAAATATTGCAGAATTAAAGCAGGCATATGAACAGGCCTGACCATTTCGTCTTGAGCAAGCAGGGAATGAACACAAAGGGAGGTTACTATGACGGAAACAATGAAAGAGTTATCACTGGAACAACGCGAAGAACTAATGGGAACGCTGAAAGCCCGATTTGAGGAACATATGAACCGGCATGAGGAAATGAAATGGGCTGATGTAGAAACAAAGCTCGAAGCAGATGCAAAGAAACTATGGGCGCTGTATGAAATGGAAAAAACAGGCGGCGAACCCGATGTAGTCGGCTATGACAGCACGACAAATGAGTATATGTTCTATGATTGTGCAAAGGAAAGCCCGCAAGGCCGCAGAAAAACATGCTATGACCGCGAAGCACTGGAGGCAAGGAAAAAGTACAAGCCGGAAAACAGCGCGGTCGACATGGCAGAGGCTATGGGGATTGATCTTTTAACAGAAGAGCAGTACCGGCAGCTGCAGCACCTGGAGAACGTCGATTTAAAAACATCGAGCTGGATAAAGACACCTGCCGCCATCAGAAAGCTCGGCGGGGCCCTCTTTTGTGACCGCCGCTACGACACTGTATTTGTATACCATAATGGAGCGGATTCCTATTATACTGCAAGAGGTTTCCGCGGTTCCCTGAGAGTGTAAATAAATGTGGGGAGTTTTAGGGCTCAGCTATAACAGGCGGGCTCTTTTTTATAGGTTTTCCTGCATAACCGCCGACAGTAAATGTATCTGAAACGGCCTGTCTTTCGGACAAATATTTATTACAAAAAAACAAAAATATACATACAATATATTAACAAGCGGGAGTATAATAGAACTATAAAACACATATAAGTATATACTCCTTTTTTACATATGCTAATGCCCCTTAGCATAAATAATAAAAGAGGTGAAGGGTCATGTGGATCAAACTGTTGAAGGCCGCCGCGGTGTTCTTTCTGCTGTTTGTTACCCTGTTTTCGTTTGCGTCTCCCGGTGATGCTGCCAGCTCTCAGTATGTGACGAAAGGAAACACATCAAGCAAGGTTGTCGCGTTAACGTTTGATGATGGAGCGGACGGGACTAATATTCCTAAAATTCTGAATACTTTGTCCGCGAACAATATCAAATCTACTTTTTTCCTGACCGGATCAGGAACGAATCATCATCCGCAGGCTATTCGCAATATAGCTGCTCAGGGGCATGAGCTGGCCAATCATTCCTACACTCATCCGGATTTCACTAAGCTGACCGCCGCTCAAATGAGAAATGAGCTCAGTCGTACCGAAACCATTGTGAAGAACACAACAGGCAAGTCTACAAAGCCGCTGTTCCGCGCCCCATTTGGATCTACCAACTCCTCTGTATTAAAAGCAGTGGGAGATGCAGGGTATACCCACACTATCCACTGGAACATTGACACTGTGGACTGGAAGGGTAACTCCAAAACAGATATTACCAACCGTGTCGTAAAAAATATTCAACCAGGCTCTATTGTATTAATGCATACCGGAGCAGGTGCCTCCGGAACTCCTGGAGCACTGCCGGAGATCATCAAGCAGCTTAAAGCAAAGGGATATAAATTCGTCACCGTGTCCGAGCTGCTGAAATTAAAAGCTTCCACTCCGCCTGCCGGTACAGGCACCACCTATACCGTGAAAGCCGGGGACACGCTGTACAGCATTGCCAACCGGTATAAAGTGAGCGTTTCCCAGCTCGTAAGCGCGAACAAGCTGACCAATGCAAATGTGATCCGCGTCGGCCAGAAACTTGTGATTCCCGGCAAAGCAGTCACTCCTGCTAAACCGGCTCCAACGACTCCAGCGACTACGGTGAAATATACCGTTAAATCAGGAGACACCCTCTACAGCCTCTCCCGTAAATATGATACAACAGTCACTAAAATTAAAACAGCCAACAAGATTGGAAGCAGCAATGTGATCCGTGTCGGTCAGGTTCTTACTATACCGAGATAATAAAACGCCCTGTCCTCTGAAGGACAGGGTATTTTTGTGTTTATTGTAAGGGAGCTTCTTTTTTCCAAAATGGATTTGGGTAAAAGAAAAGGACTATGTGCCGCAGAAAGCGAATAGGTAAGGATAGTTACTTTTCATTATTATATACTTTTGGCAGAAGGAGCGGGTAGGGATGAAGGCAAAACAGACAGTGTATGTTAATACATTTACAGATGGGGTACTGGATCCGGCAAGAGAAATGGAATACATCGTAAAAGATGGAGGGCACATTATTGCCAATACGGCGCCTGGCTGCTGGGGACCGATGATTACGCCGGCTCTGCGGGGCGGGCATGAAGTAACAAGGCCCGTTTATGTAGAGGGCGCAGAAGAAGGTGATGCGATTGTCATCCGGATCCAGTCGATTGAAGTAACGTCGGCAGCAACGGCTTCCGGAAACGATAAACCGGTGGACGGCCGTTTTGTCGGAGATCCATTTGTGGCGGTGAAATGTCCGGGGTGCGGCACAATGCATCCGGAGACAACGATTGATGGCATAGGCCAGACGGCTGTCCGCTGCAATACGTGCGGGGAAGATATTACGCCATTCGTATTTACGAATGCCTATACGATAGCATTTAACCAGCAGAAAACGATGGGGCTGACGCTTCCTCAGGAAGCAGCTGAGAAGATTGCAGGCAGCGCCAAAGAATATATGAACACCCCGGAGAACTCGATCCAGAATCCGGTCGTTACGTTTGCTCCCCACGATCTGGTAGGAGCGATGGCACGGCTGCGTCCGTTTCTCGGCCAGCTTGGCACCACGCCTTCCCGGGCACTGCCGGATTCCCACAACGCGGGCGATTTCGGTCAGTTTTTAATTGGGGCACCACACGAGTTTGCGGTCACAAAAGAAGAGCTCGAGGAGCGCACCGACGGCCATATGGATATTAACCGGGTGCGTGAAGGAGCGGTAGTCATCTGTCCGGTAAAAGTACCGGGTGGAGGCGTATATTTAGGGGACATGCACGCGATGCAGGGAGACGGCGAGATCGCCGGCCATACGACGGACGTCTCCGGCATCGTTACTCTCGAAGTACATGTGATGAAAGGACTGGCGCTTGAAGGACCGGTGCTGCTGCCGGTCACAGAAGACCTTCCTTATCTGGCCAAGCCATTCAGCGAGCAGGAGAAACAGGAAGCGCTGGCGCTAAGCCGTGAATGGGGGGTGGCAGAGCTGGAAGAATCCTATCCAATTTCCTTTGTCGGCACGGGCGCGGACTTAAATGAAGCCACAACCAATGGCATGGAGCGTGCCGCTAAACTGTTTGGTATTGAAGTGCCGGAAGTGATGAATCGTTCGACTATTACGGGATCGATTGAAATCGGCCGCCACCCGGGAGTCGTGACGGTAACATTCTTGGCGCCACGTCCTTATCTGGAAACGAACGGCCTGCTGCCGCTTGTCAAAGAACGGTATGGAAGCTGAAAAAAGGAGCCTCCGGGCTTCTTTTTTTGTCAGGGCTGATTCGTTGGAAGAAGAAACCGGGTAGGGTACTATAGAGAACGGATAGATAAACAAGGAGCTGAAACTGATGAAAGAATTAACAGGAATGCACCACGTCACTGCGATTACGAGCAGTGCAGAGAAAAACTATGAGTTTTTCACGTATGTGCTTGGCATGCGTCTCGTGAAAAAGACAGTGAACCAGGATGATATTAAGACGTACCATCTTTTTTTCGCAGATGATAAAGGCAGTGCCGGAACAGACATGACGTTTTTTGATTTCCCGGGAATTCCGAAAGGGCAGCACGGGACAAATGAAATTGCCAAAACCTCCTTCCGGGTGCCGGATGATCAGGCGCTCGATTACTGGGTAAAGCGGTTTGACCGTCTGAACGTCAAACATCACGGCATAAAAGAGCGCTTCGGAAAAAGAAGATTGGCGTTTACAGACTTTGACGACCAGCAGTATGAGCTGGTCTCCGATGAACAGAATGAAGGGGTGGCCGCAGGAACACCGTGGCAGAACGGACCGGTTCCTCTGGAACATGCGATTACCGGACTTGGTCCGATTTATGTAAGAGTGGATAACGTGAAACAGATGAAAGAAGTACTGGAAAAGGTGTTGTTGTTCCGAGAAACGGAGCAGGACGGCGCTTTTCACTTGTTTGAAACAGGGGAGGGCGGAAACGGGGCCCAGATTATCGTAGAATACAATGTAATTCTTCCTGCGGCCCGCCAGGGGTATGGAACCGTCCATCATGCGGCTCTCCGCGTCGATGACCGGCCCATGCTCGAAGAGTGGATCAGCAGACTCGATCAGTTTGGCTTTCAGCACTCCGGCTACGTGAACCGTCACTTCTTTGAATCCTTATACACAAGAGTGGCACCGGATATTTTATTTGAATTTGCGACGGATGGCCCGGGTTTCATGGGAGACGAGCCGTATGAAACGCTTGGAGAAAAACTGTCACTTCCGCCTATGCTTGAGCCAAAGCGGGAAGACATCGAAAAAATGGTGCGTCCAATAGATACTGTACGGAGCACAAAAGAATTTACAAAGGAATAAGTAAAAAAAGAAGCGGAAAACACTCCCGCTTCTTTTTTTATTCGTATTGTATCCTGCGTTTTACGTGGTAAAGAGGAAAGAAAGGATAAAAGTGAGCAGGCAGACAACAAATAGGAGAGCAAGGCTGTAGCGGAGTGTGAATTTAAACAACTCAGACTCTTTACCGGTCTGCTGCACCGCAGCTGCTGCAATAGCAATTGACTGTGGGGAAATCAATTTGCCCATGACGCCGCCTGCTGTATTTGAAGCCAGAAGAAGCGCAGGGCTTGTCCCAATTTGGTTGGCAGTTACGACCTGAAGGCTTCCAAACAGGGCATTGTTATTCACAACAGAACCGGTCAGAAATACGCCAATCCAGCCAAGCACGGGGCTTGCGAATGGAAAGAACATGCCTGTATTGGATAAAGCCAATCCCATGGAGGCGCTGAGGCCCGCATAGTTGGACAGGTTCGCAAAAGCCATTACAAGGCAGATCGTCAGCACGGGAAGCCATAGTTCTTTAATCGTCTTTCCCAGGACCCGCATGGTCTGAAAGCCATTAAGGGAAGGGAAAAGTGTACTTGTGAGCAAGATAGAAACAAAGATCGCGGTTCCGGTCGCAGACAGAAGATTCACGCTCCAAACCGCATCCATGGCCGTTTCAACGGCGGCAATAGGCGGCAGCTGCATAACCTGCTGATGAAGAGCCGGCATCTGTATGGCTAAAGTAGTGAAAGCAAATCGGCCGCCTTCTGCAAACAAAGCCTGAAATGAAGGAAGGCTCCATACGGCAATAACCGCAGTCAAAATGTAAAACGGGGACCAGGACACGACAATTTGTTTAAAGCTGTAGTGTGCTTTTTCAGGAAGCGCTTCTGCACCGGGCTCCCGGTAAATGGTTGTAGGCTGCCATATACGGAGGAACAAGGCAAGGGCCACCATGCTGATCAAAGAGGATAGAATATTGGCAAGCTCCGGTCCCATAAACACAATAGTTATGGTCTGTGCGAGCGTATACGTACCGCTTACGACAAGCAGAGCAGGAAGAACTTCCTTTACTCCTTTCCGGCCGTCAAGAATAAATATAAGAATAAAGGGCACGGCAAAGCTGATGCCGGGAAGGATCCAGGCGAGCATACGGGAAAGTTCCAATGTTTCCAATCCTCCGACCTGAGCGCCGGTAATAACGGGAATACCGATGGCGCCGAATGCGCCGGATGCAGCATTGGCAATCAGGCAGAGACCGGCTGCTTTTAAAGGTTTAAAGCCAAGGGTGACCAGCAGTGCAGCACTGATAGCAATCGGGACCCCAAACCCTGCGGCGCCTTCGAGAAAAGCATTAAAGCTGAAGCCGATCAGAAGGAGCTGCAAACGATGATCCTGGGAAATGTTAGCGATGCTGCCGCGGATAATATCAAATTTACCGGTTTCCACTGCAATTTTATACAACCAGACGGCCATAATCACAATGTAGCCGATCGGCCAGAGCGCCCGGCCGAAGCCCAGAAGTACTGCAGACACAGCGGTGGACACCGGCATATCGAAAAACAGAATAGTAATAGCGGTACATACAGCCAGCGAGAGAGCGGCAGCGTAAACGCCTTTCATTTTAAAGACTGTCATCGCCAGCAAAAAAAGAAGAATAGGGAGAAACGCGATCAGCGCACTGATCCATTCATTGCCAAAAGGGTCATACTGCTGGTACCACATGGAGGGTCATCTCTCTTCTGTAAGGTGTAGTGTAATTAGTTAGTAAGGTTTTTGACAGCTGGTTCCAGCGTATCCTTCAACGTTTTTATGCTGTGGTCAAACTGCTTCTGTTCTTTTTCGGAAAGAGCCAGCTGTACAACTTCACGGATGCCCTGGCGGTTTACAATTGTCGGCACGCCGGCATATACGTCTGTTGCTCCGTATTCTCCGTCAAGGTAGGCGCTCACAGTAAGAATGCAGTTTTCGTTACCTAGAATCGCACGAGTGACGCGGGCAAGGCTCATTGCAATGCCGTAGTAGGTGGCGCCTTTTTTCTGAATAATATGATAGGCGGCATCACGAACATTTTCAAAAATTTTGTCCAGATCCTCTGTTTTGTAGGCTGGGTTGGTTTTTAAATAGTCGGTGATCGGCACGCTGCCAATTGTTGCGCTGCTCCATACAGGAAGCTCGGTATCGCCGTGTTCACCGATTACATCAGCGTGAACGTTGCTTGCGGATACGTTAAAATAATCGCTTAAAAGAAAACGGAATCGGGCAGTGTCAAGCGTCGTACCGCTGCCAATTACACGGGATGCCGGAAACCCGCTGAACATCTTTACGGCCTGGGTCAGAATATCAACCGGATTGGTGGCAACGAGGAAAATACCGTCAAAATGATTTTCCATAACCTGATCCACCAGGGTTTTAAAAATCTTCATGTTTTTTTCTACCAGATCGAGCCGGGTTTCGCCGGGCTTCTGGTTGGCACCTGCACAGATGCAGACAATATCTGCTTCCTTACAGTCGCTGAAATCGCCGTACCATGTATTTGTAGGAGATGGGGCAAACGCTTTTCCATGATTTAAATCCATCACGTCCCCAATCGCTTTTTCCTGATTTACATCAATAATGACCAGTTCCTCGGTAATTGCCTGATTAATTAAGGCAAAAGCATAGCTGCTTCCGACAAGACCTGCGCCTATTAGTACCACACGGTTCACTTTTTCTTTTTTCATTGTATCCATCTAAATCACTCCTCATTATTTCTTATGTGAATTACTTCACAAGTTAATTGTGCATTATTTCACAAACTTTAGCAAGGGATTTTTTTGAATTTTTTTCTGTTTTTTTTGAAAAAATAAAGTAACGGCAGAAAAGCGGAGAACGTGTGGTTTCATCATGGCATGCCTCCCTTTTTTGGAAATAAAGGATGCGTCAGCAGGGGATGGGTTAAAAATAACATAATATTTAGAAAATTAATATCCAATAATAATGTACTTCTATAAGGACACGGCAAAAAAGCCGCCCGGGTGCCCCGGACGGCTTTTCTTATAAGCATGTATTTAAGAGGCGGGAGGATTTTGTTTCGGTGGTTTATTAAGTATGGCTTCCGCGGCTGCCCGCTTTTTAAACCAGCGGTAGACCAGGTAGAACACGATCAGAAACACCCCATACACCAGTGCGGCATAAAGAAGCTGGGAAGGGTTCGTCGTGATAAGTGTGCCGATTGTTGCAAACAGAATCATCGACGGTATTTTACCGAGCGAAGAAGCGACGGCGTAGGGAAGCAGCCGGATTCTGCTTAATGCCGCGTAACAATTCACGATGATGCTTGGAATAACCGGAATCAGCCGGGTGACAAACAGCGTAAAAAACGCATTTTTTTCAAAAAGCACCGTTATACGTTCCAGGGCCGCATATTTATTAATGATGCGCCGTCCCACGTCCTGAAATCCATATCGGACGAGTAAAAACATAATAATGGAAGCCGCTGCAGAGCCGAACCAGACGAGAAGCGAGCCGAGAACCGCTCCGTAAGCCGCGCCGATAATGCCCCCGATAATCGGATAGGGAATAATCGGAAACAGGGAAAACAGAACAGCTGCCCCTGCGGTTAAAAAGAAATAATCCCGGCTGTTCACCTGAAGCCAGTTGTATAGAGACCCGCCGTATTGATAAATGAGCCAAAACAGTCCCGCATAAAAAAGAAGTACTGCAATTCGCCTTAGTGCCATAAGCCACCCCCGTTGGAAATCATCTACTCCTACTGTACTGAATATAAACAGGGCTGGCAAAGAGAAAGACCCGCTATAAAAAAACGATGCCGGTTTACAGCCGGCATCGTTTTATATTACTGGGTTATACGCGCTCTTCCCATTTATCTTTTTCAGTCTGCTTCATCGTATCTTCTGTTTCCTGAGGATGGGCTGTACGGAAGGCATGGTGGTCGGATTCAATAACTTCCACCATTTTGCTGATCATGTCTTCCGGATCGTACTGTTGGTCCAGAATAGTCTCCGTTTCTTCAATGGAAGACCGCTTTGTAAATTTTTCCTTCTCGTCGTACCATTTCCACTTTTCTTCGAACATCCGGTCGTTAAATCCTGTTTCAAAAGGACCTGGATTAATTGTAGCTACCTGGACACCGAATTCTTCAAGCTCTGCTTTCATCGTTTTGGCTATTGCCTCGATGGCATGCTTGGAGGAGCTGTAGGCGCCGAGGTAAGGCATCGCTACAATACCGACGATAGAACTGAGGAAGATAATTTTGCCCTGTTTTTTGTTTACGAATTTTTTCGCTGCAATCTGGGCATTCTCCAAGGTGCTGAATACGTTTGTTTCATATACCTCACGCACACGATCCACCGGAATTTCCGAAATCGGACCGCCTTCGCCGATCGCCGCATTGGCTACAAATACATCATAATCATATTCCTCGATCAGCTGCTGATCGCGTTTGCTCTTCACATCAAGCTTAATTACTTCCAGCTTAACGCCGGCCGCATCCGCCGCTTCACGAAGGCTCGTTACCTGCGAAATAATCTCAACAGCGGCAATCACATGGTGGCCTTTCTTGGCCAGGCCAATCGCCGTGCCTTTTCCAAGGCCGGTTCCTGCCCCTGTAATAAATATCGTTTTACTCATTTAAAAATCCCCTTTCGTAGTCAAGCTCGTCTAAATAGGGTTCCCGTATATCCGTTATCCAAAACACGATGAAAATACGCCTCCAGGCTTAGACATAAATATGGCGGAGGCTGCTGATGCAGAATGAATATTGCACGTAAGATAAAACTAACGAAACGAAAGGAGGAGAAAAAATGAAAAAATTTGGATTGATTATTCTTGCCCTGTTCGCGATCGTCGTCCTGCTGGCTAACCTCGGTCCGCTTCTGCTGCTTGGGCTTGGTGTGTTTGCCGCGTATGCCGCCTATGTGCAGTATCAGACAAGCTTCAGTACAGGAGGAAGGGTGCTCTGGGTTCTGCTGGGCATTACCGGTATTGTCCTTGCAGTCTCCAACATTTATGCGATTCTGGGAGCGCTGGCTGCATGGCTGCTGTACTGGTGCTGGGAGAAATACAAAGACCTGAACGAGACCCGCCGCTTCAAGGACCAGCATGATCCATTTTCAAGCTTTGACCGGGAATGGTCCCGACTTCAAAAATAAAGGAGGATAAAAAATGAGTACGCTATGGATGAAAATGAAAGAATCGATGGATACGGAAATGCAGTACTGGCAGGAAAAAAAGGAAAGAGGCAATCCGGCCGAAATGCTGCAGCGCTACATTAAGCAGGCAGAAAGGGAAACAGAAAAAACGGCCGCTCTCTTAGCAAGACAGCGGCAGCTGGTCGAGACGTTTAAAAAAGAATATGAAGAAGCGTCCGCCATGCTGGAAAAACGCACCTATCAGGCGGAGGTAGTAAAAGAAAAAGGCAATGACGACTTTTATGCCTATGCGCTCCGCGAAAAAGAAGAATATGAAAGCCGTACGGAAAAGCTGGCGGCTATGAAAGAAGAAACAGAAAAACAGCTGGAGCAGATTGAATCCAAATATGAAAACATGAAGCATAAAGTTAAAGATATGCATATCAAGCGGCTGGAATTAATGGGAAAAGAAAATGTATACCGGGTCAATTACAACAGCCAGAAAGTGTATAATGAAAAAGAAAACGCTGCGGCCGATTACTTCTCCGACATGGAGCGGCACCTGGACGGACTGGCCCACTGGGAGCAGGAAGCCGAGGAGAAACAGTCTTTTGACGAACGGGTAGCGAGGCTGGAAGACAAATAGTCAGAAGGGGGGCGAAGTGCTCCCTTTTTTCTACATAACAACTTAAAGAGAGGAGAACGGCGATGCTTTCCAGAATTTCAACTACAACGATAAACACAGTCGGCCTGATTGCTGTCATTCTTTTAGCAGTAGAATTGTTGTTTACAGACAGCGGCATTATTTTTTCCCTGTTGTTTTTTGCCGTTCTTCTTTTTTTAGGAAAAAGGGTACTGAGAAGAACGCTGGGGAAAATTGTTTTCTGGATAGGGGCTGTCGGCCTCGGACTGTCGGCACTGAGTACGATTTCGATACGATTTGCGATTGTTGCCTTCTTAGTGCTGCTGCTGATTCAAAACTATAAAACCCGGGAGCATCCGGATGAACTATCGCCATCTTTTTTTCAGGAAAAGCCGGAAAGGCAGAAAGAATCCGAACGGCCGCTTTTGAAAAACAGGTTTCTCGGCCGGGAAAGGACACTCGAGCAGCCGTATGGATGGAAGCATATCAACATCACCGGAGGCCTTGGGGACCGCATCATTGATACAACAAATACGGTTCTGCCCGACGAAGCCGTTATTGTGGTCAGGCACGGCATCGGAAGAGTGACGATTTATGTGCCATATGAAGTGAAATTCAGCCTTTACCACAGTGCGGTGTTCGGGCATGTGTTTGTACCGGGAAGAGAAAAAGAACGGTTGTTTAATAAATCGATGATCTACCATTCCGAAGAAGAGGAAACGGAAGCGGTGCATCTGAAGATCTTTACTTCCATTTTGTCCGGAGACCTGGAGGTGAAGCGGAGATGACCTTATTGATAAAGCAGATGGTTATCGGGATTGCGGTATCGCTACTTGTAGGGCTGCTCATTCTCGTTATAACTTTCCGCGTGTTTGAGCCTGTGTCGCTCCGAATTCTCTGGGAGGCGAGAATAGCGGATCTGCCTTATGCATTAATGGTTCCTGCTGTGCTCGTTACGGCGGGAGTAGCTATCGGCCTGGCTTCCGGCTTATACTGGCAGCATAAATGGCAGAAAGCGATCATCGAAGCATCCTCACTGGTGCGGGGAGAGAGGCTTCCCAAGCTGGATCAGGAAGCACTGCCTGAATTAAAACAGCTTCAGAAAGCCTACAGAGAGCTTGAAGCACAGGCGGACCTCCAGGCCGAACGGAGCCAGAAGCTCGCCACCGAAAGAGCAGAGGAGCGGCAGCAGAGCCTGCAGGAAGTAATTGAGCAGGAGCGCACCCGCATTGCCAGAGAACTGCATGACTCCGTCAGCCAGCAGCTGTTCGCTGCATCTATGATGGTCTCTGCTATTACAGATGAGGAAAAAGAAATGACGCAGGCTGTCAAAAAGCGCTGGATGCTCGTAGAGGACATGATTACCCAGTCCCAGGTGGAAATGAGGGCACTCCTTCTGCACCTAAGGCCGGCGGCTCTTCAGGAACAATCCCTGCAGACGGGGGTCACCAAGCTCGTAGAAGAGCTTAGAGAGAAAGTCCCCCTCGATATTCACGTGAAGACGGAGGAGTTTCCGATTGAAAAAGGAGTCGAGGATCAGCTGTTTCGTGTCGTGCAGGAAGCGGTATCCAATACGCTCCGGCATGCCGGCGCCCGGACGCTGCACGTGCTGTTGATTGAAAGAGATCAAACGATTATTCTGCGGATCAGCGACGACGGTGTAGGATTTGAGCCGACAGAAGCGCGGGCGGACAGCTATGGGCTGACGAATATGAGAGAACGGGCAGAAGAAGTGGGCGGACGCTGTAAAATTGTAAGCATTCCAGGCGAGGGCAGCCGAATAGAAGTGAAAGTGCCGCAGCTGCGGAAGGAGGAACAGATCGGTGATTAGAATACTGTTTGCAGATGACCATGAAATGGTACGGATCGGCGTGACGGCCTACTTATCTTCACAGCCTGATATGGAAGTAGTCGCTGAGGCGTCCAGCGGGAAAGAGGCGGTGGCAGAAGCTTTTAAACACCGGCCGGACGTCATTTTAATGGATCTGGTGATGAAAGATATGGACGGCATTGAAGCAACAAAAGCGATCATGGAAGAGTGGCCGACAGCAAAGATTATTATCGTTACGAGCTTTCTGGATGATGAAAAAGTGTATCCGGCTCTGGAAGCAGGAGCAATGAGCTATATGCTGAAAACATCCAAAGCCGGCAGGATCGCAGAAGCTGTCCGTGCGGCCTACGGCGGGGAATCCATTCTGGAACCGGAAGTAACCGAGAAAATGCTGCATAAGATGCGAAAGCCGGTCCAGGCCGACTTGTATGAACAACTCACGGCCCGGGAGCAGGAAGTGCTGCAGCTCATGGCGGAAGGGAAGAGCAACCAGGAAATTGCCGATCAGCTGTTTATCGCGTTAAAAACAACAAAGGTTCATGTGAGCAACATCCTCGGAAAATTGGATGTACATGACCGCACCCAGGCCGTTGTATATGCATTTAAGCACGGCCTCGTAAAAGAAGATAATTAGTATTCGATCATTGTGCCTGAAGGGCAGCTTTCATCGGGGCATTCCTTCAGGGGACGCAGAGGAATCTGACCAATATAGGAGCGGACTCTTTAATCGGAGTGCCGCTCTTCTTTATGTTCCCTGCATCATATTCTGCCTTTTTCAAACCAGCACTGGTATAATTAGGTTATACACCACCGGTAGAGGAGGCGGCAGCAGATGAAACAGAGTGGCTTAAACATAGGGTTTTCCGGAGGCGGTTTTCGTGCCTCTTATTACTGTCTCGGTGGATACCGGAGGCTGGTGGAGCTCGGACTTGACCATAAAGTACAGGGTATTACGTCTGTTTCCGGTGGAAGCATTACGGCGGGGGCGATCATGACAGCACTGGCATCCGGCCCTTTTACAGGGGTGGATGATTTTGATAAAAGAGTAACGAAACCTATGATTGACGTGGGATTAAAGAATATAAGACGGAAGCTTTTCTGGAGGATTCTGCGCCGGCCTCATAAGCTGTGGGCCCCCCGTCTGAACCTGAGCACTATGTTTCCGGACGTCTTGAAAAAAGAGCTGTACGGAAATATAAAAATGGTGGATCTTCCCCGGGTTCCACTATGGAACTGCCATGCGGCCTGCCTGAATACAATGAAAGGTTTTTATTTTAATGCTTATTCAATGGAAGGAGAGAAGATAGGGCGCAGTACAGATATTGACAACATTTCTGTTGCCTTTGCTGTAGCGGTTTCCGCCGCCTTTCCGATGATTTTTGCGCCCGTGCGTCTCTCCACGAAACAGCTTTCTTTTATCGATACGGATGGAACGACGAGCTATCCGGGAAGGCTTCCTGACAAGCTGTATCTCACGGATGGCGGTGTTTTTGACAATTTAGGAACGGACAGTATTCTGCAGGAGGATGGGGATTTTATTACGATGGATGCAAGCGACAGGGCTAAGGTCTGGCCTGTTGAATACAAATCGACCTTTCCCACGCGTACTCTGAGAATACTAAATATAAGCATGAGTGAAATGATTTATTTAAGAAGAGAAATATTGGATAAAGAACACGACAGGCGTGGGATACAGCTTATTTTAGAAAAGAAAATGAAAGAGGTTGCAGAAGAACAGCTTTATAAATCGGAAATCCAATACCAGGCGTGGGATTTAGAAGAATATGAAGAGATAGAAGAACGTGCAGGGTATCTGCGGACTGATTTGGATGCATTTAACGAAGTGGAAATTGGCGTACTCCTGTGGATGGGAGAAGTAAGAATGGATGCGGCGCTGAAGTCGCTCTATCCGGATCAAATACCGAATGAAAAACGAGACGAGATTCCTGCCTTTCCTTTTGAAAATACGAGTGAGGTGGAAAAAGTGTTAAAAAAAGGAGAAAAGCGGGTATTCTGGTAATAGAAAGGGGTAATTATTATGCGAAAGCCTATAGTAATGGCAGCCGGTGCGGTTATGGCCGGAATTGGTTCTGTTTATTTATCCTGGAATGAAAAAAGGAAATTCGAACGGGATCTGCAGCGTGCTCATCAAGATTATCAAAAGCAGGCAGAAGAAGACCTGCAAGTGATTCAGGAAGAATGGAAAAAAGAAGAAAAGTAAAGCGCCCCTTTATTTACGTGTGAACGTAATAACCGGGGCGCTTTCTTGTTCTGTTATGTCAATATGGTAGGCAGTAAACAGCTTATGCAGGCCGGTAAATCCCTTCAGCTTTATGACAAAGACAATGTCCTGGACAGATACAGCAGTGCCGGTCACTTTTTTCACTGTATGGCGCGGCGTCCAGCTCGTATCAAGCGTATCTGCCTCTTCTTTGCTTATGTTCTGAAAGGGCAGCACTTTTTTAAATTCTTCAGCGAGTCCGCCTTCGATTACAAAGTAAGGTGACTTCTTCCGGCGGGCTTTGTTTAATTTACCGGCTGTTTCGGGGTGGGTAATGGGCTCTTCTTTCTTCCGGCTGCGCAGTATCATCGGTCGAGATGCGTGTAGAGGCCGGTTACTACATACTTAGAACCCTGCTCGCGCATTTTTTCCGGTTCAAAAGCATAGACCTTTTTGTTCATTTGAATATAATAAGTGGATCCATAGCGGAGTTTTTCTGAAGTCAGAAAAGAAATCCGGCCGGGAAGCATAGGTCCGTCTTCAAATGAAAAGACGCCTTCTTCATCAAATGATCCCTTTTTCTGTGTCTGGGGGCGGAACAGTCTTGCGACGATCTGAATGGAATATGTTTTTTCAGGAACTTTAAAAAGCAGTGCCTTCATGGTGAGCCATCTCCTTTGTTTCTATACTATACATTAGTTTCCCTTTCTGTTGGTGTTTGTAACCCGCTTCCGTTTATTCCTATCCTGACAATATTCAGAATATTTTGTTTGTAAACGCCGAACCGCTCCGGTAAAATGAAATTAAGAAAACAGGACGAACGGTAACAAATAAGCTGTCTTAATAAAAGGAGGAATAATCGATGGTGAGCACCGAAAAGCAGAAGCCGCCAACTCATCCGGACCGCCTGAAAAAGACAAACAAAGTCCTCTATATGCGGGGATACACCGAAGAGCGGAAAGAAACGACCCGGCAGCTCATGGAAAAGTATTTCTTTAAAAAAGGAAAGCGCATGTAACGGAGACACTCCTTTAAACGGAGTGTTTTTGTTTGTCTCTAATCTACAGGAATCAACCAGTATAATTGAAAGCGGATTCATATACAGGGGAGTATTGCGTTATAATATAAAAGAGTATCCATGATGATAGGCTGAAAAACGATCTGAAAGATTATACAGTACCTCTCGAACCGGTTTAATAAAGATAATATGTTCAAAAGGAGTCTCTATATGACAAACTTAAATAGTATACCTCTGGCCTGCACCCTCGTATCTAAAGACGGAATAGTGATGCAGGCGAATGAAGAAGCCGCCGGCTGGTTTGATGAGACATCCATAGAAGATAAATGGTGGAATGATCTGATCGTGTATGAAAAGCAGCTCTCAGATAATTGGTCATTTGGAAAAATAAAAGACAGCAAAGTTCTATTGTATAAAGTGAACACTTTTGAAGAAATGACGTATATTTTGTTTTTCTGTGGAAAAGACTACACGGCGCTGCTGGAAGAAACAGAGCAGTTACGTCAATCAAACAGGGCACTGGATGCTATTATAGAAAATTCGTATGACGGCATATATATTACAGATAATAAAGGAAACACGTTAAAAACCAATTCGGCAATTGAACGAATCACCGGCATTCCTAAGGAATACTACATAGGAAAAAACATCCATGACTTAATCAATAGAGGGATATTAAAAGAGTCTGTCAGCGATAAAGTCATCAAAACAAAGGGACCAGTGAATATAGTCCAGGAGAATTTTAATAAAAAAGAAACGATGCTGACGGGCAGTCCTATTTTTGACACGAATGGGGAAGTAGAAAAAATTGTAACCAATATCCGCGATCTTTCGGAACTGAATGAACTTCATGATGAATTAAACAAAGCAAAAGAGTTGAATCAAAAATACGAACAGGAAATTCAAAAGCTTATTCAGGTATCGAACCGGGATCCTGATATTGTTTTGAAAAGCAATAAAATCATAGAGCTTTTTGAAGCGGCCGATAGACTCGCGGATGTAGACGCGACTATCTTTATAAGCGGCGAAACAGGCGTGGGAAAGGAAATTGTAGCTAAACACCTTTATAAAAAAAGCGACAGGGCGGAAACGGGTGAATTTATCAAAATAAACTGCGGCGCCCTTCCGAAAGATTTACTGGAGGCGGAACTGTTTGGATACGAGCAGGGGGCTTTTACCGGAGCAGGAAAAAAAGGAAAAGCCGGCGTATTTGAACAAGCAGATCAGGGTGTGCTGTTTTTGGACGAAGTGGGGGAAATGCCTGAACCTCTGCAGGTGAAAATGCTCAGAGTGCTGCAGGAAAAAGAAATACAGAGAATAGGAGGAACCAAAACACTTCAGGTGGATACAAGAATAATCACAGCCACTAATAAAGATTTAAAGCACATGGTGGAAAAGGGGGAGTTTCGGGAAGATTTATACTACAGGCTGCATGTGATTCCGCTGAATGTACCGCCATTAAGAGAAAGAAAAGACGATATTCTTCCTCTTATTCATCACTTTCTGCATGAATATAACCAAAAGTATAATATGTCAAAAGTGATTTCCAAAGACTTAAAAGATTATTTCTATTATTATCATTGGCCCGGCAACGTACGAGAGTTATCAAATATGATCGAACGACTGGTTTTAACAGTGCCTTTAAAAGAACTGACTATTAATGATCTGCCGGAAGAATATCATACAACGTCACCTTCTATGCAGTCATCAGAAGGAATGTCGTTAAAGGAAGCCGTCGAGCAGGCTGAATACAACGTGTTAAAAGAAGCGCTGGATATATGCAGAACAACGTATGATGCAGCGGTTTATTTAAAAACCAGTCAGGCAACGATCGTAAGAAAGCTTCATAAATACAATTTATCCACGTAAACCATAGAATGATTCATATTTGGATTATCATTCATTTTTGAATTTTATGTATTGTAAGCACTTACATTGGTAATTAATTCAATAGTGAATGAATGAAACGATAACAAAGGAAGCTGCCTTTACCCGGCTTCCTTTTTTTACATGGGGCAAAAAATTAGAAAAGCTGTCAGATGGGGAGTTTTCCACCATTCTTCTGCTGATTTTACAAAGTTGGCATAATACTTGCTTTAGTAAGGAGCAGATAGAAAAAGGAGGGCTTTATTTTGACAGTAATCGCTGAAGAAGTAGCGCAGATGAAAGTAATGATTCGGAATTTTGTAGAAAACGAAGTGGAACCCCTTGCCCAGCAGATAGAAGATGAAGATCGAATTCCAGACCATTTAGTAGAAAAAGCAAAAGAACTCGGGTTGTTTGGTATCAGCATTCCAGAAGAATATGGCGGCATTGGGCTTAATTCAACAGGAAAAGCGATTATATTAGAACAGCTCGGACGAACGCATAACGGCTTTGTATCTTTAATCAGTGCCCATACAGGGATAGGAAGTACAGGGCTTGTGAAAATGGCGGGAGAAGAATTAAAACAAAAATACTTACCACGCATGGCGACCGGGGAACTGTTAGGGGCTTTTGCTTTATCGGAGCCGGGTGCCGGATCCGATGCTACCAATTTATCCACGCAGGCTGAAAAAAAGGGAGATAAATGGATCTTAAATGGAATGAAGCATTACATTACCAATGGCCCTATAGCCGATGTAGTCACGGTATTTGCTTTAACAGACCGTGAAAAAGGAGCGAAAGGCGGAATTACAGCTTTTCTCGTTGAGAAGGATTTTCCCGGTTATATTGTCGGAAAGCAGGACAAAAAAATGGGCCTCCGCGGATCTTACACGTGCCAGCTTATATTTGAAGACTGTGAAATTCCGGAAGAAAATGTGATCGGGGAAGTTGGAATGGGATATGTCAATGCCCTCCGTATTCTTGCAGAAGGCCGCATTGGACTGGCAGCCAGAGCGGTCGGCTCATGCGATAAGCTAATCGAAATGTCCGCGACCTATGCGAAAGAAAGAATCCAATTTAAAAAACCTATCTCTGAAAATCAGGGCATTCAATGGATGCTTGCTGATATGGCAACAGAAACCGAAGCAGCTCGTCAGCTTACATTAAAAGCCGCTTCTTTAATTGATGAAGGCAAAAAAGCGATCAAAGAAGCTTCAATGGCTAAAATGTTCGGTTCCGAAGTATTTAACCGCGTAGCGGATAAAGCGGTCCAAATTCATGGAGGTATGGGATACATTGCGGAATATCCAATTGAAAGATTTTACCGGGATGCAAGAATAACAATGATCTATGAAGGAACAAACGAAATACAGCGGATTATCGTAGCGAAGCAGGTATTAAACGAAGTGTAAGGAGGGAAAGCATGGAAGTTCAGCCGTGGCACCGCTTTTATGGAGAAGGGGTACCGGCAGAAGTAGAAATTCCAACGATGGAAGTTTTTAAACTGCTGGAACGCTCGTATAAAGATTATCCGGAATATACAGCTATTATAGATGGCGAACGGAGATGGTCCTATAAAGAGCTGTACGAAGATGCCGTCTGCCTTGCGGTTTCTATGAGAGAAGAAGGCTTTAAAAAAGGCGAACGGGCAGCACTGATGCTCTCGAATTCGGCTGAATATATTATTGCATATTTTGCTGTTCAAAAACTCGGCGGCATTGTTGTGCAGGTTAATCCTATGTACCAATCGTCGGAAATTCAGTATCTAATAGAAAATTCCCAGCTGTCCTGGTTTATTTTACACGAGCAGCAAAGCCCGAAGTTTTCTTCTCTGGACGTGTCGGGTATTCACTTTGTGTATGTCCGGCCGGCTGATAAAAAAGCCGCTTCCAGCGGGCATGATTTTTGGACGATGATCGACAGACCTTTCCTGCCGGAAGCAGTGCCTGAAGTGGAGATTGATCCACGGGAAGATGTCTGTATTTTACAGTATACAGGGGGCACGACAGGACGCAGCAAAGGCGTGATGCTTACTCATTACAATATTATCGCTAACGTGTACCAGACATTTACTTTTACAGTAAGAGACTTAAAAATACCGGGAGAAAAAGTACTGGCGGTGGCTCCTTTTTTTCACGTGTATGGATTAACAACGGTATTAAATGTAAGCGTATTCAGAGCAGCGGCTATTATTTGTGTGGAACGTTTTGAAGCCGGGAAATTAATCGAAATTATTAAGCAGGAGCGCCCGACGATGTTTTCGGGAGTCCCTACAATGTATATCGGCTTATTAAATGAGCCCGAAGCTACCCCGGAAGTGATGGGCAGCTTAAAAATCTGTATCAGTGGATCGGCGCCTATGCCGCTCGAACGAATGAATGAATTTGAACAAAAAACAAAAGCCCCCATAGTTGAAGGGTACGGCCTGTCCGAGTGTTCTCCGGTGTCTCATCGAAATCCGATGGGAGAAAAAAGAAAGCCCGGCAGCATTGGCCTGCCGATCCCGAATACCGAGGCGAAAATAGTAGACCAGGAGAACCTCCACCGGACGCTGAACACCGGTGAAGTCGGTGAGCTTCTCGTTCGGGGGCCGCAGGTGATGAAGGGCTATTGGAGAAATAAAGAAGAAACGGCCAAAACGCTATACGACGGCTGGCTGCTCACAGGAGATCTCGCAACAATGGACGAAGATGGCTATTTCTACATTGTCGGCAGAAAAAAAGATTTAATTATTGCCAGCGGATTTAATATCTACCCCGCTGATATTGAGGCGGTACTATATGAGCACCCGGCAGTACTGGAAGTCTGCGTGTTCGGCGTCCCCAATTCCTATCGGGGGGAAACGGTGCATGCAGCTGTCATTCCAAGAAAAGACACGGTGTTTAACAAAGAAGAGCTGATTGCTTTCTGTAAGGAACGAATGGCTGCGTATAAAGTGCCAAAACAAATCAGTATCCGGAAGGAACTTCCCAAAACGACAGTAGGTAAGATTTTGAGAAGAAAGCTGATAGAAGAAGAAATTAAAAAAGAGGTTCAAACGAAGGGGTGATGTAGTGACTATCCAACATATCAGTGTAATGGGTTCGGGAGTGATGGGTTCGCAGATAGGCCTGGTTGCTGCTTTAGCAGGATTTAATGTTCATATTTACGATGTGAAACAAGAACCCTTTGAGAAAGCACAGCAGGAGTTACTCAAGCGGCTGGACCGGAGAGTGGAAAAAGGAAAGCTTACGAATGCAGATAAAGAGGCGGCCTGGGGGCGGATAACGTGGACGACCGCTTTGGACGAAGCGGTAGGACAGACCGATTACGTTATTGAGGCAGTCGTGGAAAATGTGGAAATCAAACGGTCGTTGTTTGAACAAATCGATAAGCTGGCGCCGGCCCATGCCATTTTAGCAACAAACAGTTCTACTATTGTCAGCTCTAAAATAGCGGATGCGACAAACAGAGCCGACAAAGTGTGCAACTTTCATTTTTTTAACCCGGCGTTAGTGATGGAAATGGTAGAAGTCGTAAAAGGACCACACACTTCCCAGGAGACGGCAGATCTTTCGATGGAGCTTGCCCGGACTCTTGGAAAAACACCTATTCTGCTCAAAAAAGAAATATCAGGGTTTATAGCTAACAGAATACTCGGAAAATTAATGAATGAGGCGCTGTATTTGTACGAAAATGAATATGCTACCGCCGAAGAAATTGATTTAGCCTGCACCAAAGCGTTAAATCATCCAATCGGACCTTTTGCTCTTATTGATCTGACCGGTCTGGATATTCACTATCATGTACGGAAGCAGCGTTTTGAAGAGTCGGGTGACGAAAGCGACAGGCCGGCCAGAATAATAGAAGAAAAAGTAAATAAAGGTGAGCTGGGACGTAAGACCGGAAAAGGTTTTTACAGCTATACGTAAAGGGGAGTGGGATACATTGAAGGATTCTAACATGATTGTTTCACAGGAAGGCCAGCTGGCTTATCTTACGATAAACCGCGAACCGGTACGGAACGCACTGGACCAGCCTACATTGGAAGAAATGGTGGAGAAGCTGGAAGATATAAAGAAGAACGATTCCGTAAAATGCGTAATTTTTACAGGAGCAGGAGAAAAATCGTTTGCGGCCGGCGCGGATATAGGAAAACTGGCTGAAAAAAGTGCCCTGGATGCTTTAAATCCGGAAAGCATGCAGAAAGTATACGATTATATAGAAGGCTTTCCTAAGCCGACCATCGCTATGATCAACGGATACGCACTGGGAGGCGGCTGTGAACTGGCCATGAGCTGTGATATTCGAATAGCTGCGGAACACGCAAAGCTGGGACTGCCGGAATTGAATCTTTCCATCATACCGGGTGCCGGGGGAACACAGAGACTGTCGCGGCTCGTTGGAAAAGGAAAAGCGATGGAATGGATTATGACCGGAAAAATGATTAAAGCAGAAGAAGCAGAACGCTTCGGACTCGTTAGTCAGGTAGTCCCTGCCGCAGAGCTCAAACAGACGGTCGAAGCACTTGCTGAAACCATTTTATCCAAAGGCCCTCTTGCCTTGAAAATGGCAAAGCTTTCGATCCATGCAGGATATGAAACAGACCAGAAAACAGGCCTGTTAATTGAACAGCTTGCGCAGGCGGTTCTATTCGGGTCCGAAGATAAAAACGAAGGAACGAACGCCTTTTTGGAAAAAAGGAAACCTGAGTTTGCAGGAAAATAGGAGGCCGTGCCGATGAATGATGTGTCCGCTATTAAACAACGGTTCAATGAAAGTCCTTTTTTCCAGCATACCGGATGTCATTTAATCACCGATCAAGACGGAGACATGGAAATTCATCTTCCAATAACTCCGGAACTGATTAATGCCAATGGCAGCCTGCACGGTGGAGTGTACGCTACGGTGATCGACAATGCCATGAGTGTAGCACTGCGCCGGATGGTGCCGGCAGACATTGTCACCGTTACCATGAACGTTCACTTTTTAGCAGCGATTAAAGACGGAACATGTATAGGAAAAGGAAAAGTAATTCAACAAGGGTACAAGCTGGCTGTGTGTGAAGCAGTGATGGAAGATCAACACGGCACTCTGCTGGCTACCGGAAGCGGAACCTTTAAAATTTTAAGAAAGGGGTCCGGATATGAAAACGATCGCCATAATCGGCGCTGGAACGATGGGGAGAGGGATCAGCTTTGAAGCGGCAAAAGCCGGAATGACGACGATGCTGCAGGACGTTTCTGATTCCTCTCTCCAGGAAGCCGCCGACTACACCGACTACTATGCCGGTAAATCAGTTGATAAAGAAATACTGAGCGAATCGGAAGCACAAACGCTCCGGTCCAGAATCCATTATACCAGCTCCTTGTCAGAAGCGGTGGAGCATGCAGACATCGTGATTGAAGCAGTCTTGGAAAGGATGGATCTAAAGATATCCATCTTTCAGCAAATAGATAAATACGCCCCTGCAGAAGCAGTGATTGCGTCTAATACATCAACGATGAGTCCTACAGAAATGGCAGCGCAGACCGGCCGGCCGGATCAGTGCCTGGCCATGCATTTCTTTAATCCAGTGCCGAAAATGAAGCTGATTGAAGTGATTCGGGGGCTGGAAACCTCTGATGAAACGGTTCAAAAGGCGAAGGTACTGGCCGCAGTATTAAACAAAACACCTGTGGAAGTGAATGAATTTCCAGGCTTTGCCGTAAGCCGGATGAATTGTCTGATAGGCAATGAGGCGATGACGATGGTGATGGAAGGAGTCGCATCGATTGAAGATGTGGATACCTCAATGAAACTCGGTTTGAACCATCCTATGGGACCGCTGGAACTGGCTGATTTAGTCGGCCTGGATACGCGGCTTCGCAATATGGAGTACCTGCATCAAACGCTCGGGGAAAAATACCGCCCCTGCCCGATATTAGTGAAGTATGTGAAAGCAGGCAGGCTGGGAAGAAAAACCGGCAGGGGGTTTTATGAGTATGAGAAAGGAGGGAAAGCATGAACTTTGAATTAGATGAAGACATTCTTTTATTTAAAAAAAATATAAAAGACTTTATTTCAAAAGAGGTGGATCCGCAGAGCCACAGCATCGAAGAGAACGACGCCATTCCTGACTCCTTGTTTAAACAGTCCTGTGAAATGGGTTTGTTCGGAATGAGCATTCCTGAGAAGTATGGCGGGCTGGGGATAGGAATGGTAGGCAAGTGCGCTCTCTATGAAGAAATAGGAAAAACGCATAACGGCTATACAACGCTGATAGGTGCGCATACCGGGATTGGAACGGTAGGCATTGTCGAAATGGGAAACGAGGCGCAAAAGGAAAAGTATCTGCCGGATATGGCAGCAGGGAACTCTATCGGGGCTTTTTGCTTAACAGAGCCCGCTGCCGGTTCCCATGCCACTAATTTAAAAACGACAGCTGTAAAAAAAGGCAGTAAATATATTTTAAACGGCACAAAGCATTATATTACCAACGCCCCTATCGCCAATATATTTACGGTCATGGCGGTTACGGACCCTTCCAAAGGAGCTAAAGGAATTACGTCCTTTCTGGTTGAGAAAAGCTTTCCGGGAATATCGATTGGTTCAAATGAGAAGAAAATGGGATTAAAAGGATCTTATTCAGCAGAAGTAATCTTTGAAGACTGCGAAGTTCCTCTGGAAAATGTGCTCGGAGAAGAAGGAGAAGGGTATATCAATGCGCTGAAAATTCTTGCCAACGGCCGGGCTGGGCTCGCCGCAAGAAATCTCGGGTCCTGTCAGAAGTTAATTGATTTATCGATGGCTTTCACAGAAGAAAGAGAGCAGTTTCATGTGCCGATCATTGAGCATCAGGCGGTGGCACATATGGTAGCGGAAATGGCGATGGATACAGAGGCCCTGCGGTCTTTCACTTATCGTATTGCATGGATGGTGGACCAGGGGCAGAAAGTTATCAAGGAAGCAGCCATGCTGAAACTGTTTGGGTCAGAAGTGTACCAGCGGGTAGCGGATAAAGCGGTACAGGTGCATGGAGGAATTGGATATATGCAGGAGTATCCTATCGAACGGTATTATCGTGATGCCCGAATCACCCGCATCTATGAAGGTACTTCCGAAATTCAGAAAAACATTATAAGCGGCCAGCTTCGAAAGGAATACAGCTGATGGCGCATTCTTCCAGTCAATCATTAGAAGGCCATGTTGCTTGTGTGACAGGGGGCGGAAAAGGCATCGGACGCGCAATAGCCGAACGGTTTGCAAAAGAAGGAGCGCATGTCTGCATCATGGACCGGGACTCCGGTGTAATTGAAGAAGCGGTTACCGCTATTGAAAGCCGGGGAGGTTCAGCAAGCGGTCATCACTTAGATGTGAAAATCCAAAAAAAAGTAGAAGAAGTGTTTCAGGCCGTGGAAGAGCGGTATGGACCTGTTTCTATACTAGTCAATAATGCAGGAATCACAAAAGATCAGCTTCTTTTTCGAATGAGCCAGGAAGAATGGTCGAGCGTTATTGGCGTGCATCTGAATGGAGCGTTTCATTGTACGCAGGCAGCGCAGAAACAAATGGTTAAAAACGGCTATGGAAGAATTATTACGATCTCTTCTGTATCGGCACTTGGGAACAAAGGCCAGGTGAACTATGCCACGGCTAAAGCAGGGCTGCAGGGATTTGTGAAGTCGGTAGCCCTGGAGCTGGGACCGTTTGGGATTACGAGTAATGCTATAGCTCCTGGTTTTATCGAGTCAGATATGACGAAAGCGACAGCGAGAAGGCTGGGGGTGCCGTTTGCAGAATTCGTGCAGGAAAAAACAAAGGTGATTCCAGTAGGACGAAGCGGGAAACCCGAGGACATTGCCGGCGCTGCCCTGTTTTTTGCAGAAGAAGAAAGTTCATTTATATCAGGACAGGTTCTCTATGTCGCAGGCGGACCTAAAGCATAAGGAGGGATAGAATGAGAAATGATCCAGTAGTAATAGTCAGTTCTGTAAGAACCGCCATAGGAAGATATGGAGGCTCTCTGAAGTCTCTCGACTCGGGGTATTTAGCTTCTATTGTTATTAAAGAAGCGTTGAACAGAGCTTCTTTAACACCAGAATTAGTAGACGAAGTAATTATGGGAGAAGTGAGGCAGACGACGAAATCTTCCAACGTGGCAAGAGTAGCCGCCCTGCGTGCAGGCATTCCGGTGGAAGCGCCGGCATTTACAATCAACAGATTGTGCGCCTCTTCCATGCAGGCCGTGGGCTCCGGCGTACAGCAGCTTATGACCGGGCACGCCGAAATAGTGGCAGCCGGCGGTACGGAAAACATGAGCGATGCGCCTCATTACCTTCGCAAGGCCAGATTTGGAGACGGGCCCCCTGCTTTAGTGGATCCGAATTCAGAAAATGGACAGCAGCCTATGGAAACATACGGTCCGGATTTAGGAATGGGAATGACCGCGGAGAATGTAGCGGAGCGTTATCATATCAGCCGCAAAGAACAGGATGCGTTCTCGCTGGAAAGCCAGCGGAGAGCAGCCGCAGCCCAGGAAAAAGATATATTTCAAGAAGAGATCACAGCGGTGGAAGTCCCGAACAAGAAAAGCACTCTGATCTTTAATAAAGACGAGCATCCAAGGCCATCCACTACTGCGGAAGCATTGGAAAAGCTCCGGCCGGCCTTTAGGAAAGAAGGAACGGTGACTGCGGGAAATGCCTGTGGAAGAAACGATGGCGCATCTGCCCTGATTATGATGAAAGAGTCCAAGGCAAAAGAACTAGGGTTAAAACCGACGGCTAAAATTATTGACTGGACCGCAGTAGGGGTAAGCCCGGAAATCATGGGGATAGGACCCGTACCGGCTGTACAGCAGTTATTAAAAAAGACAGGCAGATCACTCGATCAGGTAGGCCGGGTTGAGTTAAATGAAGCATTTGCCTCCCAGGCTCTTGCTGTAATGAAAGAATTAAATCTCCCGCCGGAAAAAGTAAATGTTAATGGTGGAGCGATAGCTCTTGGACACCCTCTGGGAGCGACAGGCGCCAGGATTCTAACTACTTTGATTCATGAGCTGAAGCGTAGTGAACAGCGTTTAGGAATAGCTACATTATGTGTAGGCGGCGGCCAGGGAATGGCAATGATGGTTGAAAGTATATAAAAAAAGCAAGATAGCACAGGCATAGAGGGGGGAATAAAATGGCTTCTCATGAAAAAATAGATTTGGATACACCGGAAAAAGAAAGAAGCAACCTGGAAAAAGCGTTGGATAAACAAACAGAATGGACTTCTCTCTTTCGGATCTGGCGCCTGTTTTTATCAGCCGTCAGTATAGGGCTTGCTGTTTACGTTGTTTATTCGGCTGCTTTTGGCGGGATGCCTGCCTGGCAGCACAGAGCGGTTTTTACCTCTATTGCACTGTTGTTGTGCTTTAGCTATGTACCTTTCAAAAAAGACAGAAAAGGAATGCATCCTCTGTTTGACATCGTACCGCTTATTTTATCCGGTATGCTGGTCATCTTTACGTTTTTGGCCTACCCGGATATTACGTTTAGAGGCAGTTCCATGCAATGGTATGACATCACAGCAGGATTTCTCATGATGGGATTGATTGTAGAAGGTGTAAGGCGGACGATTGGTACAGCCATGGCTGCCATCACTTTGTTTTTTATCGCTTATGTATTTATTGGACCGTGGTTTCCCGGCCTTGCCGGACACCCGGGTTTTGGAACCGATCGTTTAATCAATACGATGTTTATTTCTACAAATGGTATCTTTTCTGATCCTATTTATATTGCTTCCACCGTTCTTATTATGTTTTTGCTGTTTGCTTCCATCCTGCTGCGGACAGGAGCCGGCCAGTTTTTTATTGATTTTGCTTTTTCCCTGACCGGACGAATTCGCGGCGGCCCTGCACTTGCTTCCGTGCTGTCGAGCGGAATGATGGGAACCATTACAGGAAATGGTGTAGCCAATGCAACAATGACGGGACCGTTTACGATTCCGCTGATGAGAAAAGTGGGCTATTCCCGAAACTTCGCAGGCGGAGTAGAGGCAGTAGCCTCTCAGGGTGGGCAGATCATGCCGCCGATTATGGGGGCAGCCGCTTTTATTATGGCAGAATACACCGGCATTCCTTTTATTCAAATCGCCGGTTATGCACTTGTACCAGCTGTTTTATATTTTTTCATGGCAAGTGTCATGATTTATCTGCAGGCCAGAAAACAGGGGCTTGAAGGAATGTCGAAAGAGCAGCTTCCTAATTTTTGGAATGTGGTCTTGAAAAGAGGCTATTTAATCCTTCCTTTGGTGCTGATTATCGTGATGATGGTACAGGGTTACAGTCCCATGCGGGCTGGAATGTGGGCTATCATATCCCTTCTTCTCATCAGTTTAATCCGCAAAGAAACAAGGCTGTCGTTTTTAAAAATGCTTGGGGCCATAGAAACAGGTATTCAGAATTCGATTTCGACTGTTATGGCATGTGCGGGAGCGGGGATCATCACCGGTTCGGTTATAATGACCGGCCTGGGCACAAGGTTTTCCAGAATGGCGGTTGATCTTTCCGGTGGAGAACTGCTTCCTATGCTTTTAATGATAATGGTAGCTTCAATTATTTTAGGAATGGGGATGCCGACAGTTTCGGCTTACGTCATTCTTGCGACTGTTGCAGTAGGAAGTCTTACACAGATTGGCGTGCCGGTGCTGGCAGCACATCTGTTTGTTTTCTACTTTGGAATATTTTCAGGTATTACGCCGCCAGTCGCTATCACCTCTTATATTACAGCAGGTATTGCAGGCGGACAGCCGATGCAGACTTCCTTTCAATCGTTAAGAATAGGCATTGCAGCTTTTCTTCTGCCGTACATGTTTATTTATAACCCTACCCTTCTGCTCGAAGGAGACACGGTGCTGACGATTATTCTGGGAATCACGACGGCTACTATAGGTCTTCTGGCTTTTGCCTGCTTCATTCAAGGGCATGCTGTGACCCATGCGTCTTTATGGCAGCGGTTGGTGTTTCTGACCTCAGCTGTGCTGCTGGTCGTACTCGACCCGATTACAGATGTAATTGGTGTTGTCCTGTTTGTCGGAATTCTTGTTATTCAATGGCCAAATAGAACAGAAAAGACAATCATTCATTCAGAAGAAAAGCGTGCTTCTTACTGATCTTTATTAACAATTGGATAGTATCGGCACGGAAAGGCGGGAATCCTGGGAAATGAAAGGGATTCCCGCAGTAATACAGGAAAGGAGCAGACAAATGAGAACAAAACCCTGGTTAGCCTATTATCCGGACGATGTGGAATATGAGATTGAGATTCCAAAAAAGTCACTTTTTTCGATATTGGAAGAATCTGCTTTTCAATATCCACAAAAAGAGGCAGTAATCGAAGAAGGTGTTCGCTGGACGTATGGAACTCTTTATCAAAACGTCATTGATCTGGCGGACAGTCTGCAGAAAATAGGATTTAAAGAAGGAGACAGGGCTGCTCTTCTTTTCCTCAATACAAAAGAATACATAGTCACCTATTTTGCTGTGCTCTATGCAGGAGGGACTGTGGTCCAGGTGAATCCTCTTTATACAAGAGCTGAAACAGCCGGGATATTTAAAGATGCTGAGCCTGAATGGGCATTTGGAACGGCGGACCAGGAGAAGAAAATCGTGGAAGCATCCGCTGGTTTAGTAACAAAATGTGTCCTTTCAAAAAGCAGCACAGCAGGTTTTGCAAGTCTTGAACGTTTAATAGAGCAGGGGAAGGGGCCATTATCGGATCCGCCGGTATATAATCCGGACACCAAAACAGCCGTCCTGCAGTATACAGGAGGAACCACGGGACTGCCGAAAGCGGTGATGCTGACCCATCAAAATATTTTCTCCAATGTATATCAAAATGTTCATTTTACAGTTAAAAATATCAGCACGGAAAAGGAAAAGCTGCTTGGAGTGAGTCCTTTTTATCACGTATATGGGATGACAGCTGTTTTGCTGCTTGGTATTTTCAGAGGTTCCGCCGTTATATGTGTGCCGAGGTATCAAACGGAATCCTTTTTAAAGCTTATCAAAAAAGAAAAACCAACGTTGTTTTCAGCTGTTCCAACAGTATATATTGCTATTCTTCAGCATCCTCTTGCTGTACCGGAAACGATGCAGTCATTGAAACTGTGTATGTGCGGATCGGCGCCGATGCCTGTAGAAGTAATGGAACAGTTCCAGGATAAAACGGGTGCCGTTATTCTGGAAGGGTACGGCTTGTCTGAAACATCGCCGACGACGCATCGGAATCCTGCGAGCGGCAAAAGAAAAATAGGAAGTATAGGGATTCCCATTCCGAATACAGACTGTATGATTGTCAGCCGGGAAGATGAACAAACGGAGGTAGCTGCCGGAGACGTAGGAGAGCTTATCATAAAAGGGCCCCAGGTGATGAAGGGTTATTGGAACAGAGAAGAAGAAACAAAACAGGCTTTACGAAATGGATGGCTGTATACCGGCGACTTAGCCAGAATGGATGAAGAGGGTTATTTTTATATAGTTGGAAGAAAAAAAGAACTGATTATTGCAAGCGGTTACAATATTTATCCTGTAGAAATTGAGCAGGTGTTATACACTCATTCTCAAATAAAGGAGGCAGTCGTATTTGGAGTACCTGATACGTACAGAGGAGAAACCGTATATGCCGCCGTGACGTTAACAAAAGACGCGCAGACGACCCCTGAAGAGTTAAGAGAGTGGTTAAAAGAATATGTAGCCGTATATAAAGTACCGGCAAAAATTGAAATTAGAGAAAGCCTTCCCCGAACCAGCGTAGGGAAAATACTGCGGCGCAGGCTGAGTGAGGAAAAGCAGAATATATAAAAATAAGGAAATGGGGAAAATGACATGAAAAAATGGAGATACTTTATTGGAATGACAGGAATAGCGGTACTCGCAGGCTGTGGAGGCGGCGGAGGCGAAACCGGAGGCGATGATTTAATGCATTCCCATATATCCGGGCCGACTGCCTCCGGATGGTACCCGTTATCTACACTGATGACGGACATATGGATGGACGATATTGAAGGAGCCAGCGTAACGGTCGTTGAAGGCGGTGCCATCAGCAATATTCGGGATGTCAATGATGGTTCTGAAATGAAAACAGGAATGGCTTTTGCCTCTGATTTCGCTGATGCTGTCGAAGGAAGAGGGGCATTTGAAGGAGATCCACAGGAAAATATTAAGGGAATCGCTGTTTTGTACCCGACTCTTTGGAACTTTGCTGTGCTGGACAGCAGTCCATATAATTCCATTGAAGAAGCGCTCGAAGGCGGAGCAGACATTGTACCCGGCCAGGCCGAAGATGCCAGTTCGCAGACAGCAGAAAGAGTGTTTGAAGCTATGGGGTACACCATTGAAGATATTGAAGCGAATGGAGGAAGCGTAACGTACAATGGCTATGGGGATGCCAATAATCAAATGAGAGATGGCGGCATCGATATGGTAGTGCAGGGAGGATCTCCCTACGTTACAGGGTTGAATGAACTAGACTCCACTAATGCTATTAAGCCGCTGCCTATCCCGGATGACGCTTTGGAAGAGCTGGGAGCAGGGGACTATGGATATGATATAGATATGAGTATTCCAGCCGGATCCTATTCGAACCAGGAAGAAGACGCGCCGACAGTATCGACGATGGCAATGCTCATCGTTCATGACGAAGTAGACGATGAAACAGTGTACGAATTAACACGATCGCTCTGGGAAAACGAGGACCGGTTTGTAGAAGAACAGCCGAACCGCGGAGAATATTTTGATGTCGAAACCGGCTACCACGGTCTTGTGAATCCGGAAGAAAATATTCATGCAGGAGCAAGACAGTATTATGAGGAAGAAGGCGTAGTGGACGAGTAAATAACTTGCAGCACTGTTTTTCATAAGCACAGCCTTCCTCTTTTTCATAAGGAAGGCTGTTTTTGTTGAAGCACAGATAGTACTAAGTTCTTAAATAGATAACCTAAAAAGCAGGAATAGAGAAGCTGGTTATGGAAAGTGTGCTATAGCAAGCAGAAAAAAGGAGAGAAAACAAAATGCCGACAATTGTAGCGTATACGAAGCCGCCGGAACATGTTCTGGCTTATTTGGAAAAACATGCAGAAGTAAAAGTACATCCTGCTCATGAAGACGAGAAAGCATTCCTCGAAGCGCTTCCGGAAGCGGATGGTTTAATTGGAGCGGGCTATCCGGTTAACGAGAAACTGCTGGAAAAAGCGCCACGCCTGAAAGTAGTCAGCAACGTCTCCACGGGCTACGATAATTTAGACATACCGGCTCTTACCGCAAGAGGCATTATGGCCACCAATACACCTTACGTACTTATTGATACTGTCGCAGATACTATTATGGGAATGATGCTTGCTGCGGCCCGAAGAATCCCGCAGGCAGACAAAGGCGTCAAAGAAGGACGCTGGAAAGACAAACGCGACGATTCTTTTTTTGGAGTGAATGTACACCATAAGACGCTCGGTATTATCGGAATGGGGAAGATCGGCGAAGAAGTGGCCAGAAGAGCTTCTGCCGGCTTTCATATGAACGTGCTGTATCATAACCGGCGCGAAAAAGAGAACGTGGACGCTGAATATGCTGATCTTGATCAGCTGCTGAAAGTATCCGATTTTGTACTTGTTATGACTCCCTTGACGAAAGATACGAGACACTTTATTCAAAAAGAACATTTTCAGAAAATGAAAAAGACAGCAGTCTTTTTGAATGCTGCCCGTGGAGCCGTCGTAAAGGAAGAAGATCTTATAGAAGCGCTGGAAACAAAAGAAATTCTGGCAGCCGGCATAGATGTGTATGAACAGGAGCCGATCGATCCCAATAATCCGCTGCTTGCCCTGGACTCTGCCATCACGCTTCCGCATATTGGATCTGCTACCAGGGAGACAAGAGAAGCCATGTACCAGGATGCAGCCGAACAATGTGCGGCCGCTCTTGCAGGAAAGGTGCCGGAGCATAAAATAGAAGAATGAATTGCCGGCGGCCGGTTTTTTTAGAATTACAAATATCAGGAAGTTGAATGCAGGTTGACAAAAAAGCCGTTATTTCCCTGGGTGTAGTAGCTGGCGAGTTCAGCCAGCTTCTGCTTTAATATCTCATGCTGCATAATAATTTTTTCTTCGCATTCACGGTACACAACAGTAAACAGCAGAGCCCGCCTGATTACATGGTTGTCAATAATTACAGCAATCTGTAAATGATCGAGTGTCCGTTTCAGTTCTAAAGTGTCGCGCTCGAGCATAGGCTGGAAGGCTGATTTGCTGTTGGTTAAATAAGAAAAAGACGTCGGGGACAGGGCAGCGGAGACAGGTTTCGGTTCTGTATCAAGCAGCAGTCTGCAAAGTACATAACGTTCAGCGAGCTTCAATGCAGAAGGATCTATTGTACCGAATTCCATAATATTCCTCCTATTCCAAACATTTATCTTTTCTCAAAGTATACAATAAAATATAATAAAGTCATGGGTACAAAGTATCTAAAAGGGAAAAATAGTTGGATAAAAACGTAAAAAATCAGAAAATTATTTTGAATAATTGCTGAAAAAGGCGCTCTAATGCTTTAATATAGGAAAGATAAAATGCGTTAATGAGATGAAGCAGGTTCTCAATAGGGCACATACAAAAAGGGGAGTAGATGACGGTGGCACTACATACTAACAAACCTCGGGAGCAGTGGGCTTCGAGGACCGGATTTATTCTGGCAGCAATGGGATCGGCTGTCGGGCTGGGCAACATATGGCGTTTTTCCTATGTAGCCGGAGAAAATGGCGGAGGCGCCTTTCTTCTGATTTATCTTTTATGTATTTTGATTATCGGTATCCCGATCATTATGGCCGAATTCACTATCGGCAGGCGCTCCCAGCAGGACGTTGTTGGGTCGTTTGAATCATTATCTTCCGGAGGTGCATGGCGGTATGCCGGGCTTTTGGGTGTAACTGCAGCATTTATGATTTTGTCCTTTTACGCCGTTATATCCGGCTGGATCATGCACTACTTTGTTCAGTATTTGAACGGCAGCTTCTGGAGTGCCCCGGCTGAAGGGTACGAAGGTTATTTTGTATCTTTTACCGGCAGCTTTTCGCAGTCAATTCTCTGGCATTTCCTTTTCATGGCACTCGTTATCATTATCGTTATGCTTGGAGTAAAAAAGGGCATAGAGCTTTCCAATAAAATTCTCATGCCGCTTCTTGGGGTTCTGTTAATTGTGTTAGCCGGGTACAGCCTGACGCTCGGAGGCGCTTCGGAAGGACTGTCCTTCCTGTTTACACCGGACTGGTCGGCTTTCTCTGATCCGGCGGTTTACCTTGCAGCACTCGGCCAGGCGTTTTTCTCTTTAAGTCTGGGTATGGGGACGATGATTACTTACGGAAGCTATCTTTCCAAAAAAGAACAGCTCCCGGGCGCTGCTTTCAGCGTAGCCGGACTGGATACGGGCTTTGCGATTCTGGCGGGTGTCATGATCTTCCCGGCCGTGTTCGCTTTTGGCATTGATCCGAGTTCGGGGCCGGGACTGGTATTTATGGTTCTTCCTGATATATTCAATAACATTGCAGCCGGTGGAATTGTCGGGCTCGGTTTCTTCTTTCTGCTGGCCGCGGCAGCTCTTTCTTCCGCTATTTCCATTTTGGAAGTCGCTGTAGCCTTTTTCATGCGAAAGTTCAATTGGAGCCGGGTGCGTGCCGCTCTTGTTATTGGAACAATTATTTTCTTCATTGGTATTCCTTCTTCCCTCGGCTTTGGCCCCTGGTCAAATGTAACCATTATTGGAGAAAATGGCATTTTGGACTCAATCGACTTTATTGCTTCTAACATCTTCCTTCCGCTCGGCGGCCTGGTTATTGCTTTGTTTGTAGGCTGGGGTTGGAAGACGGTGGATGCACTGCGCGAATCCGATTTCGGACAGACGACGATTGGGTACATCTGGCTGTTTATTCTGCGCTTTATTGCACCAATTGCGATTTTGCTGATTTTCCTTAGTTCCATCGGATTATTTTAAAAAAAAAGAAGCCGTCTCGAAATGCGAGACGGCTTCTTTTTTTTTCGTTCTATAAAAGAATTATTAAAAGAATAATCCCTATTACGACGCAGGCTCCTATAAAAGTAAGGCATCCCCGGATCATCGAATCACTCCTTTCAGCCTTGTACAAAATGTATGCTGCAGCTAGAATAATATTCCCTCTCATCCGTAGTCTGAAACAAGTGCCGTATCAGGGTGATTCTATCTCTGGAAACCGTATCTGTGATATTATAAAAGAGCATACAGGATAATAAATGAAGCTGTAAAGTATTGGGGGAATGAACGTGACAGTAGAGCGCGCCGCCTTAAATAGAGTAATGGAAAACATAGAACGGGTCGTCGTTGGGAAAAGAGAAGAAATTGAACTCAGCTTAACGGCTTTATTAGCTAAAGGACATGTTCTGCTTGAAGATGTACCGGGAGTCGGCAAAACCATGATGGTACGTGCTATTGCACGCTCGATCGGTGCCGAATTCAAGCGTATTCAATTTACACCGGATCTGCTCCCGTCGGACGTGACGGGGGTATCTATTTATAATCAAAAAACGATGGAATTTGAGTTTCGTTCGGGACCAATTATGAGCCATGTCGTACTGGCGGATGAAATAAACCGGACCTCGCCAAAAACCCAATCGGCTCTTTTGGAGGCCCTGGAAGAAAGCAGCGTAACGGTGGATGGAAAAACAAGAAAGCTCCATGAGCCTTTTTTTGTTATGGCTACGCAGAACCCAATTGAACACGGAGGTACTTATCCCCTGCCGGAAGCGCAGCTTGACCGTTTTCTTTTAAAAATGAGAATGGGCTATCCTTCAGGCAGCGAAGAGCTTGAGGTATTAAATAGAGTAGAACAGCGCCATCCAATCGAAGAGTTGGACCACGTACTGTCGCTGGAAGAAATTCTTTCCATGCAGCATGCAGCAGGCCGGGTGTTCGTGGATCAATCGATCAAGCAGTATATTGTTAATCTGGTAAGGGAAACGAGAGAGCACCCGGAAGTGTACCTTGGCGTAAGCCCGCGGGGATCGATCGCTTTGATGAAAGCATCGCAGGCCTATGCCTATCTCCAGGGCCGGGACTTCGTCGTGCCGGATGATGTGAAATACCTGGCTCCTTATGCACTTGTGCACCGGATGATGCTGCGGTCTGACCTGCAGGTCATGGACAGGCAGGGAGCCGATGTTATTAAGGATATTCTTTCCAAGCTCCGTGTTCCAACGTCATCTTCGGAAACGGTAAATAAATGACGAATGTCTGGTATGGAGTAATTAAATATGCAAAGCTTCTGTTTGTGCTTGTGCTGGCAGGAGCTTTATATGCGTACGCTATGTTTCAGGGCGGCTTTGTGTCGTGGTTTTTGTTTTACAGCATTTTAACGGTTATTTTATTTAACCTCCTGTTTGTGCTGTTTCCGCTGCGGTGGATTGATATAGACCGGATGTGCAGCAAAAAAACACTGGCCCACGGGGAACAGATTACTGTGAAGCTGACGATGACGAAACGATTTGCCTTTCCGCTCGTATTTATCAGCATATGGGATCACGTGCCTTACGGATTGGAAGGGACGGGCAAGCCCTCCGGCACCATTTATTTTTTTTCCATGGCAAAAACAGTCTCCTACGAGTACGATGTAAAAGGTGTACGCCGTGGGGAGTACCGGTTTAAGCAGATTCATCTGCAGGCCGGCGACTTGTTCGGCTTTTTCACGAAGGATTATGAAAGCCCGGTAAAAAGCAATCTTCTTGTTCTTCCGAAAATAAAGCCGCTGCTGGGATGGAAGCCGTCGTCCGATGAACAGTCCGATGATGTCGCGGTATCCCGCCGCACAACTGAGGAAGCTTATTCCATCGCAGGTGCAAGAGAATACGTGCCGGGGGACCGGATGACAAGCATTGACTGGAAAGCAACAGCCAGGGGAGGAAAGCTTGTTACAAAAGAGTTTGAATCCCAGAAAGGACAGGGTTACCTGCTGATTGTTGAAAATATGCTTCAGGAGAAAGACGAGGAGGCATTTGAATTCGTTATTGAATGCGCGGCTGCGTTAGCAGATGAAAACCGGAGCAGAGGCATTTCCCTCGGCCTGGCGTTTTCTTCCGAGCCGAATGCCGCCATGGAGGAAGCCGGAGGAATGTCTCATTTTAAAGCCATGTACGAAAGGCTTGCTGTAGCCCGTATCGAATCAGGTAAAAAAGGCGGTGCCCCTTTCTTTAAAAAGGTTCCTTCCTCCAACGCTTTGTTATTCGTTACGTCTTCTTTGACTTCTGAAAGAATAGAAGAGCTGCAGTCCTTTTTATGGTACGGCCGCGAAGTGACGATCTGTCTTGTGGAAACAAGCATCGCTGGTACAGAGGAAAGCCGTGATATGTTAACGAGTCTTAGAAAACAAGGGATGCGTGTCCTTATTGCGCGTCCCCGGGCGGACGAGATTAAACTCATATAAAGGGGGAAGTGCATGAATCTTTCCGAACGAACACCAAAGATGTTTGCTATGTATGTACTCGGATACATTCTGTTAATGGAATGGCTGCTTCCCCTTCCTGAAATATCCGATACAGGATTTGTTCCAATGTTTATGGCCGCTTCGGCTTTTTTCTTTATTGTTACGTTTTTTCGATTTCCGTGGTGGCTGCATCTGATGCTTATTGGAGGCAGTATTTTATACGCGCTTCACGCCGTGTTTTTTGAAACAAGCTTTTTGAGTCCGGCATGGTGGCTCAATTTTTCGAATGAGCTTTCGGTAAACACCGAGACGATGCTCAATGGGCAGTGGCAGGCACTGACAGATCCATTCCGGACCTTTTTGTTTCTGCTGCTGCTTGCGTTAATGAGCTACCTCGTTTATTTTTGGGTGATTCAGGCCAAACGTATTTTATTCTTTTTTGTGTTCACGATAATTTATATAGGTATTATGGACACTTTCCTTCCTTATAATGGGAGTGGTGCCATTATCCGCATTTTTGCAGTTGGGTTTGTTCTGCTGGCTCTTCTGCAGTGGGATCGTCTTTCGGAATACTTTCCAGGGGAAAAAAGAGGAAAAGTCTGGCTCCGCTGGGCGGCGCTTACGCTGGCGGTCCTTGTAACCGCGGCCGGTATCGGTATTGCCGCGCCAAAATCAGAGCCGCAGTGGGCGGATCCTGTGCCGTTTCTTCAGGCAAGAACCGGCGTGGACGGAGACACGGAAGATAGAAGCGGAACACAGCGGATTGGATACGGTGCCAACGATGAACGCCTCGGCGGCGGTTTTGAAATGGATGACAGTCCGGTGTTTACAGCTGTTGGAACCGGAAGCGGCTACTGGCGGGGTGAATCAAAAGACGAATACACCGGCCTCGGCTGGGAAACTTCTACTTCTGCGGAAGGAACGCTTGCCAGCTCTTTTTATGATGACGCAGCACCGACAGAAGAACAGCAGATGAGCGTTACGATGGCAGAAGGGCGGACCAATGATTTTGCTTTTTATCCGGGGTCGGCTGAAGAGATAAACGCTCCCGAAGAAGAGGTATCTTTCTCCGTTGACCGCTATACCGGCCGGGCAGACGCAAGCCGGAACGGAGAAAGCTTTCCGCTCTCCTCCTATGACGTAGTTTACGAGGAAGCTTCATTTCCGGTAGAGGAAATGAGGCAGGTAACCGAAGATGATGAGGACGATGTGGATGAGGCGTTTCTGCAGACCCCGGCTGACCTTCCGGATTCCGTCGGAGAACTGGCAGAGGAATTGACGGCAGAAGAAGATAACCGGTATGACCAGGTGAAAGCCGTAGAAAACTATCTGCGCGGCCCGGATTTTGCGTATAATACCCAGGATGTAGCGGTACCGGATGAAGGCACGGACTATGTGGAACAATTTTTATTTGAAACACAGATCGGGTACTGCGATAACTTTTCTACTTCTATGGCCGTCATGCTCCGGACTCTCGATATCCCAACCCGCTGGGTGAAAGGCTATACGAGCGGGGAAGTAGTGGAGTCCTCGGAAGATGAATCAGTCTACGAAGTAACAAATGCCAATGCCCATTCCTGGGTGGAAGTATACTTTCCGGGAACGGGATGGGTTCCATTTGAACCGACCCGCGGATTTGACGCAGAAGCAGACTATGAATTTGCTGACGGGGAAGAAGCGGAAGCGGAAACACCGGAGGAAGAAGAAGATCACGAGGAATTAGAAGAGCAGGATGAGCAGGAGGATCGGGAAGAGGCAGCCGGGGATTCGTTTATGATGCCGGTCTGGCCTTTCTTCCTCCTGGCTGGGATTGCTGCTGTGCTGGGATTTGTATTTCGCAGGAAATTAATTACGGCTTATTTATTAGCGAAATACCGGCACGTGGATGATACCGGCACCTTTGTGAAATCTTTCTATTCGCTGCTCTGGCTTCTCGGCTATGCCGGCTGGAAAAAAGAAGACAGTGAGACGTTGCGTGAGTATGCCAAACGAATGGACCACCATTACCAGACAGATGATATGGGATTTTTAACCCGGGAATTCGAAAAATATTATTATGGGGGACAGGCGGAACTGGCGGACATTGAAAAAGCAAACAGCACATGGAAAGAAATGGTTCATCGAATAACGCCTTGACCGCTTGTAAGGCTGCTGATAAAATGAAAGGCATGTTTTCATCGTACGCAGCGGCTTGCAGCCGAACCGTATTACAAACAATAAATACTTCGTATATCCCCGGTAATTGGTCCGGGAGTATCTACCCGGGCACCTTAATGACTGGACTACGAAGGCCGTCTTTATAGAAGAGCAGCTACTGCTCCGCTATCCGTAAGACTGCCTTCGTTTTCTATGTATAATGAAGGGGTGTTACGGATTTTTTTATGCTTTAAGAATGTCTTGATGCATTGTACTAATAGAAAATGGGGTGGCAGGTGTGGAATTAGAACATGAAACAATTGTGGTTCTCGATTTTGGAGGCCAGTACAACCAGCTGATTACAAGAAGAATAAGAGATTTAGGGGTGTACAGTGAACTGCATTCCAACAAAATCACAGCAGACGAACTGAAAGAACTCAATCCGAAGGGTATTATTTTCTCCGGAGGGCCGAACAGCGCGTATGTCGAAGGAGCGCCGAGCTGCGATCCGGCCATATTCGATATGGGGATTCCGATTCTTGGGATCTGCTACGGTATGCAGCTGATGACTCATCATTTCGGAGGGAAAGTGGAAGCGGCTCATCACAGAGAGTACGGCAAAGCGATGATTACCGTTCAGAACGGATCTTCCCTTTATCATGATCTTCCGAAAGAGCAGTCCGTTTGGATGAGCCACGGCGATTTGATCCTGGCTCCGCCGGAAGGATTTGTAGTGGACGCTGTCAATCCGTCATGTCCGGTAGCCGGAATGAGCGATGCCGACCGGAAAATGTACGGCGTACAGTTTCATCCGGAAGTGCGCAACACCCAGTTCGGCGACGACATCCTCAAGAATTTTGCTTTTGAAATCTGCGGCGCCCACGGTGAATGGTCCATGGCAAACTTCGTGGAAGAGCAGGTGGATATCATCCGTGAGCAGGTAGGAGACAAGAATGTACTGTGCGCTCTCAGCGGAGGCGTGGATTCTTCCATCGTAGCGGCATTGATTCACCAGGCGATCGGTGATCAGCTGACGTGCATGTTTATCGACCACGGCCTTCTTCGAAAAGGAGAGGCGGACAGCGTGATGGAAACATTTGCTGGCGAGTTCTCCATGAACATTATTAAAATTGAAGCCAAAGACCGCTTTCTCGGCAAGCTGGACGGCGTATCCGATCCAGAACAGAAGCGGAAAATCATCGGCAACGAATTTATCTACCTGTTTGAAGAAGAAGCCGGGAAACTGGAAAATATGGATTTCCTTGCGCAGGGAACGTTATATACAGATATTATTGAAAGCGGCACGGACACAGCCCAGACGATTAAGTCCCATCACAATGTCGGCGGCCTTCCGGAAGATATGCACTTTGAATTAATCGAACCGTTAAAAACATTGTTTAAAGATGAAGTGCGTAAGCTCGGTGAAGAGCTTGGCGTGCCTGAAGAAATTGTCTGGAGACAGCCCTTCCCGGGACCGGGCCTTGGTATCCGCGTCCTTGGAGAAATAACGGATGAAAAGCTTACGATCGTCAGAGATTCCGATGCGATTCTCCGCGAGGAAATCAAACTGGCCGGACTGGACCGTGAAATCTGGCAGTACTTTACCGCACTTCCCAACATGAGAAGTGTCGGCGTTATGGGAGACGCGAGAACCTACGATTATACAGTAGGGATCCGTGCAGTAACTTCTATTGACGGCATGACATCAGACTGGGCCCGTATTCCATATGATGTGCTCGAGAAAATATCCACCCGTATTGTAAATGAGGTAGCGCACGTAAACCGCGTCGTGTACGACGTAACATCTAAGCCGCCTTCCACTATCGAGTGGGAATAATTCATCTTCTTTTCGTATAATTGCGGGAATAAGGCCCGCAGGTTTCTACCAGCTGCCATGAACAGCTTGGCTACGAAAGGGACAGCAGCAAGCGGAGCGATCCGCTTTTTCTGCGCTGTCTTTTTCTATGTCCAGCTCCGGCAGAGGGTTCCTCTGCCGGAGTTTTTTCTTTACTATATAAAACCGCTCGCATGCGGAAACAGAGAATAAGGGGTATAGAAAATGAATCGATATTTTGAATTTGCGAAACAGGGCACTACGTTAAAAAAAGAAAGCCTGGCGGGGTTAACCACCTTTCTTTCCATGGCGTACATCCTGTTTGTCAATCCGTTGATTTTATCAGATGCGGGTATGGACCAGGGTGCTGTGTTTACGGCAACAGCGTTGTCCGCTGCGGTCGGTACACTGATCATGGGAATTATTGCAAAGTATCCGATTGCGCTTGCGCCGGGAATGGGGCTCAACGCGTTCTTTGCCTACACGGTGGTCATCGGGCTTGGCATTCCATGGGAGCTTGCGCTGTTTGGCGTATTTATGTCGGGTATCATTTTTATCTGCATTACGCTGTTGGGGGTAAGAGAAAAAGTAATTAATGCGATACCGGCAGAACTAAAATATGCGGTAGCGGCAGGTATCGGCCTCTTTATTGCTTTTATCGGCCTTAAAGGCGCCGGTATTGTAGTAGGGGATGAAGCCACCCTCGTCGGGCTCGGCTCGATTACTTCCCCGCTGACGCTGCTGGCAAGCTTTGGACTGATCGTCACGGCAATATTGATGGTAAAGGGCATCCATGGCGGGATTTTCTACGGGATGCTGATTACGGCGGTTACCGGTATTATTTTCGGTCTTATCGAACTGCCTTCAGGCATTGTAGGAGCTGTCCCTAGTCTTGCGCCGACTTTCGGATCTGCTTTCAGCATTTTAGGAGAAGTGGAATGGACAACCCAGCTGACTGTACAATTGATTATCGTCATTTTAACGTTTCTGTTCGTGGATTTCTTTGATACGGCGGGAACCTTATATGCGGTAGCCAATCAGGCAGGCTATGTAAAAGACAATAAACTGCCGCGTGCCGGACGCGCGCTGCTTGCCGATTCTTCTGCAACGTCTATTGGAGCTATTCTTGGTACATCTACAACGACCGCGTATATTGAATCCTCGGCAGGAGTGGCCGCAGGCGGACGTACCGGTTTTACTTCCGTCGTGACGGCTATGCTGTTTTTAGCGGCTATGTTCTTCTCGCCGCTGCTTGTGGTCGTCACCGAGACGGTAACGGCGCCGGCCCTTATTATTGTCGGGGTGCTGATGGCCTCATCGCTCCGGTTAATAGAATGGAACAAACTTGAAATTGCACTTCCCGCCTTTTTAACTGTAGTAGCGATGCCGCTGACCTACAGTATTGCAACAGGTATTGCCATCGGTTTCATCTTTTATCCGATTACAATGCTCGTTAAAGGACGCGGCCGGGAAATCAATCCCATTATGTACGTTTTGTTCTTTGTATTTATTGCTTACTTCGCCTTTCTCGGTGAATAAATGAAAAAGCATGCTTCCACTGGAAGCGTGCTTTTTTTGATTAGAAACGATTTTCTCAGGGAATAGAAGCGGAGAAAGCATCAACCAGCCAAAGGAGGAAACAAAAATGAACTCATTTAAAGCCCTGGTCGTCGACCAGACAGAAGACGGCCACGTATCAAAAGATATTCAGCAGCTTTCCGAGAAAGATCTGCCATCGGGTGATGTATTGATAAAAGTCCACTATTCCAGCGTGAACTTTAAAGATGGGATGGCTGCTATGGAAAATGGCAACATCGTTAATGCATATCCGATGGTACCGGGAATTGATTTGTCCGGTAAGATCGAGGAATCGAGTGACCCGGCTTTTTCAAAAGGCCAGGAAGTCATCGTTACAAGCTATGAACTAGGTGTCTCCCACTACGGAGGGTATAGTGAATATGCAAGAGTTCCTTCCGAATGGGTCGTACCCCTGCCGGACGGCCTGTCGCTGAAAGAAGCTATGATTTATGGAACCGCCGGATTTACAGCCGCACTTTCTGTCATGAGGCTGCAGGAAGAGGGCGTTACGCCTGATAAAGGAACCATTCTCGTAACGGGAGCGACGGGCGGTGTCGGCAGCATGGCGGCTGCCATGCTTTCCAAACTAGGATACGACGTAGCGGCGAGTACAGGAAAAAGCGACGAGCACGATTATTTAAAAAAGCTCGGTGTAAAAGAAATTATTGCAAGAGAAGACCTGGTGCCTGAAAAAATCAGGCCGATCGATAAAGAACGATTTGCGGGGGCGGTCGACCCGGTCGGCGGCGAAACCCTTTCCTACATTTTAAGCTGCCTGCAGTACGGGGGATCGGTGGCCGTAAGCGGACTTACCGCCGGAACGAAAGTACCAACTACCGTCTTTCCGTTTATTCTCCGGGGTATTAACCTCGTCGGGATTGATTCGGTAAACTGCCCGATGGAACGGCGCAGGGAAGTATGGAACCGCCTGGCAGCTGATTTAAAAACAGAAGATTTACTATCAGAAATTGGCAGTGATATTACTCTTAATGAACTTCCGGAAACATTGGAACAAATTATTTCCGGGAAAATCCGCGGCAGAAAAGTGGTTACTTTTTCATAAGATTAGTCAGAAAGCGTCCATAATATTTTATGGGCGCTTTTTTTATATTATAAGGCTATACTCCCGGACCTGTCTTTTTACCAATTAATTACTCTACAGGAGAACTAAATTCAGATATAATAGAGTAATAGTCACAGCAAATTGTAAATTATTGTATAAGGACTTGGTTCGGGAGGAAGGTAATGGAGAATTATCAAGCACTGTTTTTAAAAAAGACACGGCAGACGTGGCAGGCGTTTCAAATGCGGGACACCGTTGAAAACGATGAAATATACCGCTGGCTCCACACGCTCAAAGGGACAGGCGGAACGCTTGGGCTCAATGAACTGTCCGCTGTTTCAGAGGAAAAAATGGAAAAACTGAATGATAATAAGGAAGCAAGGTGGAGCATTGAAAAGCTTTCGGAGTTTCTGGCGCCGCTTATCCAGACATTTGAAGAAGAAAAAAACGAAGTCCCAGCAGCCCTGGTGTCCGTAAAAGAGGAACCCAGCCATGGACCGCTTCTGCTGCTCGTAGACGACGATATAGATTTTGCTAATTACATAAAAGATCAGTTTCAGGAAGAAGGGTATCTCGTACTGCTGGCCCCTGATAAAAAGAAAGCCCTTGAAATGTATCATCATTACCATCCCGACTGCCTGCTTGTAGATATTTTTGTGCCTGATAAGCAGGATGGATTTTATTTGTTAAATACGGTTTCACAGATTGCTGAAGCGCTCGTAACACCGGTTATCGCGGTGACGTCAGATGCCAGCTCTGAAACAAAATATGAAGCCTACAAGCACGGGGCTTCCTTTGTTCTGCAAAAACCGTTTGACATCCGTGAGTTAAAACATATTTTAGCCAACCAGCTCGCCCGCAAAAAACGAATCCAAAACGCCATAACGATTGACGAGCTGACCGGTGTGTTTAACCGTAAAATACTCGAAACAGCCAGTGACCGTTTCTTCGGTGCCTATCGAAGAGAAGGAGCAGAATTCTCCGGTGTTCTGTTGGATCTCGATCACTTTAAAGCAGTGAACGATACGTTTGGCCACGACCGCGGCGATAAAGTGTTAAAGCAGTTTGCCGCTTTTCTGGACCAGCAGAAACGTCCGCAGGATATGCTGATCCGTCTTGGCGGAGAAGAATTTCTGGTTGTTCTTCCAAATACCGGCAAAGAGCAGGCGGTAAAAGCAGCCGAACGCTGGTGTAAGAATTATTCCGAAATGGTGATCGACTTTCTTGATGACATGACGCTGACGTTTTCTGCCGGTATCTCTACGGTAACGCCCGACACCGGTTCCCTGGACGTTCTGCTTAAGGAATGTGACCGGGCGCTGGCAACAGCCAAAGAAGAAGGAAGAAACCGAATACGGGCGTATCAGCGGGGGAATGAAGTAGTCCGTAAAATGCCGATGAATATTATTATTGTGGATGACGATGAAGTGATGGGCGGGTTTCTGCTGAACCGTTTTCAGCGGATGGAACTGCCTAAATACAGCATCAATGTTACCTATTACCGCGAAGGAGAAAGTTTTCTGGAAGATGACTGGTACAAGCGCTCCCAGAAATTTTTTATTATTCTGGACGTAACAATGCCGAGAATGAATGGATTTGAAGTGCTGACAAACCTCCGCAAAAACTTTCCGGCTTCTGATATTGTCGTATTGATGCTGACGGGAAGTAAAGCAGAAAAAGACGTCATTCGTGCACTGGAGCTTGGTGCAGATGACTATTTAATAAAGCCTTTTAAAGTAGAAGAGCTGCTGGCCAGATCCCGGCGGTTTATTCAGAGGATACTATAAATGGGGCCGTTTATACTGACGCTGCTCATTGTGCTCCTTGTTTTTTTGATAAGCCTTATATGTTTTTATTTATATTTACGGAGTATTAAAGTACAGCGGTTTAAAAAAGAAAAACACCTGGAACGGATAAAAAAGGAGATCCGTCCGGCTGTAGCCGCGGCGCTTGAAGGAGAAACAAAATGGGAGCCGCGGATGCCGGAATTACGAACAGAAACGTCGCAGACAGCAGTTCAGGATGTGCTGCTTGAATATATGAACTGGATGAATGATGAACACACGATGGCAGGCATCTATACGCTTGCTGCCGGAGAACTGACAGAAACCTACCGAAACCAGCTGCGTTCGAGAAAGATAAGCGACCGGCTGAATGCGTTATACTTTATTGAGAATTTTCATTTAACAGAGTTGGAGCCGGAAGTATTAACACTGTATGAAGAAGATAGAAATAACGCTGATCTGCATCCACAGGCGTCCCGGACCCTGGCTGTTCTTGAATCCCCGGTATTTATGGAACAGTTTTTTCATGAAGAGTCCGCGGAGCCGCCTTATTTATATAAAGAGGTTATCCGCCGACTGGATGACGATGTCTTTTCGCAATGGATGGAAAGACTGGCAGCTCACCCCAATCAGGAAGTGAGGGAGTCGGTACTGTCTATCGCAGCCCAAAAAGGGGACTGGAACACGATTTCATTATTTGAAAAGGCAGCAGAAGATGAAAATCTGGAAGTGCGCCTGCAGGCCTACAAAGGATTTGAAAAACTCGGTATCGTACCCGATACCATTATTCCTGCCGCTATAGCGGCATCCGAGTACTGGCCGGAGCGAATGATGGCCGCCAGGCTCTGGAAAATCAGCCATTCCCGCGGAGTGCAGGATTTCATTCGGGAATTGATTAAAGATTCTTCCTGGTGGGTCCGATATTATGCAGGAGAGGCACTCAGCGATCACCCAAACGGAGAGGAAGAACTTCTTTTTATCCAGCACGCGAGCAATGATCCTTTTGCCAGGGACATGGCAAGGCAATGGCTGGATACGATGAAAGGAGAAGTAGTATGACAGGTGTGTTGAATGTTATTTTTTTCATACTCGTTCTCGGTTTTATCAGCTACACCGTTCTTGTGCTTGTATGGTATATCGTTACAGCAATAACGGCCATGCGTGACATGAAAAAAACAGAGGGCATTCATGAAACAGAACCTTATCAGGACAGGCTTCAAGCCGATGATATCCCTCCGGTTTCGATCCTCGTGCCGGGATACAATGAAGAGGTGTCAGTGGAGGGAACGGTGAAATCCCTGCTGGGTCTTCGTTATCAGGCTTTTGAAATTATTATAATAAATGATGGCTCCACCGATAACATGCTGCATACAGCGATTGATGCGTTCCGCATGAAAAAAGTAGAGCAGGTCGTCCGCCGTTATGTGCCCTCCAAGCCTGTAAAAGCAGTCTACCAATCAGAGATACATCCTAATGTGTACCTTATTGACAAAGAAAATGGGGGCAAGGCAGATGCATTAAACGCAGGGATCAATGCATCGAATTATCCTTACGTCTGTTCTATAGATGCTGATTCCGTGCTGGAGCGCGATGCTTTAATTAAAGCGGTACAGCCGATAATTAACGGGAATGGCGAAGTAATAGCCGTTGGCGGAAGTATCCGTATTGCCAATTCCTCTTCCATCGAGCGGGGCGAAATTATGAATGTATCGGTATCCAGACGCCCGATCGTCATTATGCAGGTGATTGAATATTTCCGGGCCTTTCTCATCGGGCGCCTTGGGATGAGTCATTTTAATATTCTGCTGATTGTATCAGGTGCTTTCGGCCTGTTCGAAAAAAGTGCCGTCATTGCAGCCGGAGGCTACCGTACCGATACCGTGGGGGAAGACATGGAGCTTGTCGTCCGGATGCACCGAACGGCAAGAGAGAACAACAGAAAATCAAAAATATCCTACATACCTGATCCCGTCTGCTGGACAGAGGCGCCGGAAACCGCAGCAGTTCTTCGAAAACAGCGGAGACGATGGCACCAGGGACTTACCGAAACATTCTGGATTCATAAAAGCATGTTTTTCCGTAAGAAATACGGAGCGCTTGGATGGATCGGTCTGCCGGTATTTTTCCTTATTGAATGGTGCGGACCGGTTCTTGAATTGTTGGGTTATGCCCTCTTGTTTTGGGCGTTATTTTTTGGGGAAATCAACACGGTATTTGCCGTTATCCTATTTTCCTTAATGGTTATTATGGGATCGCTGCTTTCTGTTACCTCTGTGCTCCTGGAAGAGCAGGGCAATGGAAAGCACACCAATGTAAAAGATTTAGACAGGCTGTTCTGGTATGCATGGACAGAATCTTTCTGGTACCGCCCGCTTACAGTCGTCTGGCGTGTGGAAGGGATTTGGAAAGCTATCCGGCGCAGCAAAGACTGGTCAAAAGCGGAAAGAAAAGGAATTTCGTCTTAACATGGCGAAAAGAAGGGCGGGATTTATGAAACAAATATTAGTAGCCGATGACGAAGATGTGCTGAGAATGCTCATCGTCGACACGCTTGAAGACGAAGCATATAACATAGAAGAAGCAGAAAATGGTACGGAAGCTCTCCAAATGGCTTCCGAGAAAGAATATGACCTGTTAATTGTAGATTATATGATGCCGGGTTATAACGGAGTGGAAGTACTTAGTAATTTAAAGGAGCGCGGGCGGCTGAAGCAGATGAAAAGCCTGATGCTTACGGCTAAAAGCCAGGAATCCGATAGAGAAAGCGCTTTGAAGGCGGGAGCGACAGAGTTTTTAACAAAGCCTTTCAGCCCCGCCCTTCTTGTAAGCGTGGTGGAGGATCTTCTTGATGATTAAATATATTCTGGAAAAGGCACACCGCAGGTTTTTATTAATCTTCGTGTGCCTGCTTCTTCTCGTCGGAGCCGGTGCTGTTGTCCAATTAAATCAGATCAGCGGGGAGCAGGAAGACATTCGAAGCGAGTCAGTGGAACTCCGAGAGCTCGACGGCCTGTTATTTGATATAGAAACGACACTCCAGCAGGTGATCATTCAAGGAAGAGGGTTTTATATCTATCAGGATGAAGCTATCCTTGAGAACCTGAACACTGAAATAACAAAGCTGGAATCTATTCTCGGAGAGTATGAGGCGCTGGACAGCGAACGCAAAAATGAAGCATTTAGTGAAGAACTCGATGTATTTTTTACACAGTATTCGCAGGAGTGGATTCCGCAGGTAGTGGAGCAGATCCAGAATGACGGAGAAGAAATAGACGAGATTACTTCAGGAGAAATCAACGAACAGGCTAATAATATTATTGCCCAGACAACGGAGGAGTACAACGCTATTGAAAGCGATCGTGCTGCTGCAAACGATGATTATTTTGCCTCTACGATCCAGGCCAATAATTCCATCCTGCTTTATTTCTTCCTTATTCTTCTTGTGCTCGGGGTGAGTGTCTGGACGTTATTATACTGGTTAACCAGACCACTCCAGAATTTAGAGGAGTCAGCTGACAGGATTGAAGCCGGAGAAGACGTTGATCTGAAATATACAAAACGTAAAGATGAAATGGGATCGCTCAGCCGGACGTTTTCCCAGATGGCTGCAAGCATCCAGAACAATCAGGAAATGCTGACCGACCGCAACGAGGAGCTTGAATCCCAGCAGGGAGAATTAGAACTCCAGCGGGCACGGCTGCATCATATGAATGAATTTAATTCCTCCCTGTCCGCTGTATCCGAGAAAAAAGAACTGCTTCAGACGATCCTTACGCATTTTCAAGAGCTGTTTCCATTTGAAAAAGCAGTGATTTTGACCATGCAGCCGGAATGGATGACAGCAAGCCTTGGAATGAGCGATGCCAGAGTAAAATGGATAACGGAGCATATTGAAGAAACGCCTGCAATGATTACGTATGAAACAAAGGCACCTCATATGGTAAAGGTGCAGGCGGATTTATCAGAGCAGGGGCTCTCAGAGGAGAAACGGGATCTGTACGAACTGTATATGCCTATTTTTTCCGAAGGGGAGCATTTAATTGGAGTCTGCTGTATGAACCGAATCGGTCGTCCGTTTTCAAAGGAAGAGCAGCATGCCATGTTCGGTCTGCTGAGCCAGTCCAAAATTTCTTTTGAACGGATTATTCTTCATGAAACGACCGAAAAAGACAGCGCTTTGTACCAGGCGATTATTAATAATGTAAACGAAGGTATTCAGTTTATTGATGAAAAGGGAAAGATGATTCACAGCAACAGTAAAATGGATCAGATCGCAGGAAAGTGCGGCCTGGAGAATTCCCAGCAGCCCTCCTTTGAAAAATGGACATCAAGCCTGCTTGCGCATGCTGCGGAAGAAGATCGTTCCATGCTGGAAGCTTACTTTTATTCCTATCGTGAAGGAGAAAAACCGAATATCGATAGAGTATATTATCATGTTCACGATGGTGAGGATGTCCGTGTGTATGAAGTGTATGGAGAGCAGCTGTTCAGTGATGGAAAGCTCCAGGGTACTATTTTCGTCCACCGGGATCATACGAGAAGCTACGAGCTCGACAAAATGAAGTCAGACCTTGTCAGCACGGTCAGCCATGAGCTGCGAACACCGTTGTCGAGTATTCTTGGTTTTGCTGAACTTATGCTGATGAAAGAATTAAAGCCGGAAAAACAGCGGAAATATATTGAAACGATTCACAAAGAAGGCAACCGCCTGACGCATTTGATCAACGATTTTCTGGATCTGCAGCGGATGGAATCCGGCAAAGAAACATATGATAAAGAACGGGTGGATGCAGCTGAAATTGTGATGAACGTCGTGCATACGATGGAACCCGGCCAGCCGGAGCATTCTTTTGTCATTGAAGATAAGCTGCACTCCGGGAAAATCTTTGCAGATGAGGATAAGCTTGTACAGGTTATGACCAACCTGATCAGTAATGCCGTCAAATTCTCACCGAATGGCGGTACGATCACGATCAGTATGCAGAATTTCCAGGACAATGTCACAGTATCAGTCACAGACCAGGGGCTCGGCATTCCGGAAAAAGAACTGCCGAAGCTTTTCAGTAAATTCCACCGGGTGGAAGGCGAAAAGCGTCAGAAAATCCGTGGAACCGGTCTGGGACTTGCGGTCTGTAAAAAAATACTCGAAGACCATAATGGTAAAATTATAGTGAGTTCTGAAGAAGGAAAGGGCAGTACGTTCACTTTTCACCTTCCAGCACTTGATGGGGAGGAACTGCTTCAGTATCCGCATTCGGATTCTACATTAACCGCACTTGTATTGGAGGATGACAGAAGCCTCGGCCTGCTGTTATCAGAGGAACTGCGCCATGCCAAATATGAGGTTGCGTTTCATTTTAATCCCAAAGCAGCTCTCGCTGCGATTGACAACGGTCTGAAGCCGGACGTGTTTATCGTCGATGTTATGCTTGGCGATGAGATGGACGGATGGACCTTTATTCAGCATATAAAAGCCAGAGAAGATCTGAAAAATATTCCTATCATCGTTTCCTCCGCATTAAATGAAGACACGGAAAAAATGGAGGAGCTGGAAGTGCACCACTATTTAACAAAGCCATACCCACCGCAGAAGCTGTCCGAACAGGTGCGTTACCTATTGAAAAAAACAAATCCTGCCGGTGAGATCTATGTCCCTTTTTCGAAAGAGTAGTTAAAAAAATGAAAATATTTAAGCTGAAACTGTCCTGGAAAGGGCAGTTTTTTCTTTCCCGGTGGCCTAATGAATATGCGATAATGAATTAGTGAGCAGAAAAGGGAGGTATTATCTTTACCGGCCAGTAAAAGACCCTGATTCCAAAGCCTTCATTACTTTACATGAACCGAAAGCATTTTTCGGCGGCTTCCGGGTCAAGGGAATACGATGATAGGAGTAGAGTATGGCTGCCAAAAAAACGTTTGAAGTGCAGGACGGAGAAACGATCGCTGCCTGTCTTGACCGGATAAAGCAGGAAGGCTTTGTTCCTGTCCGGAGAATAGAAAAACCAGTATTCACTGAAACCATCATAAATGGCAAAAAAGAGAATACATTATTAAAACAGCAAATCATTTTTGAAGCAAAACCCCAATAACCGAACATTAAAACTTAATACAATTATAATGTTCGAATTCCGTTGACAGATTTCATGACAACTTGTTAAGCTGTAAGAGGAATGAAAACGACATATAACCCTCATATAAAATCGGGAATAGGGCCCGGAAGTTTCTACCTGGTGACCGTAAATCGCCGGACTATGAGGAAAGAACGCCCCACGGCACTGCGTCCGTGGTGTGTCCTTTCCGCCCCGGCACGTCTGACAGCTTTCTATAAAGAAAAGTCAACCTACCGGGGCTTTTTTCGTGGATTTTTAACACATAGAACACAACGGAGCAAAGCCGTAGAGGAGTGGAAGAATGAATCCGCAGGTTGGAGTAATCATGGGAAGCACATCCGATTGGGAAACGATGAAGAACGCATGTGATGTGCTGGATGAGTTGAATATTGCATATGAAAAACAGGTCGTATCTGCCCACCGGACACCGGATTTAATGTTCGAGTATGCAGAAACGGCCCGTCAGAAAGGGCTGAAAGTTATTATTGCAGGAGCCGGCGGCGCCGCGCATCTTCCTGGCATGACCGCAGCCAAGACAACACTTCCTGTTATCGGGGTTCCTATCCAATCAAAAGCGCTGCAGGGAATGGATTCGCTTCTGTCGATCGCTCAGATGCCGGGCGGCGTGCCTGTCGCTACGGTAGCTATTGGCAGAGCAGGGGCAGTAAATGCCGGCCTGCTTGCCGCACAGATTCTTTCGGCATTTGATGAGGAGCTTGCTGAAAAAATGGATAACCGGCGCGAAGAGATGCGCAGCAAAGTAATAGAAACGGGGGACCTTCCATCATGACGTTAATACCTCCCGGCAAAACAATTGGTATACTCGGCGGCGGGCAGCTCGGCCGGATGATGGCAATTGCCGCACGGCCGATGGGATACCGTACGGCGGTACTGGAGCCTTCAACGGGCTCTCCAGCCGGCCAGGTGTCCGATGTGGAAATAAAAGGAGCCTACGACGACCGCAGCGCGGCAGAAGAACTTTCCTCCCACTGCAGCGTCCTGACTTATGAATTTGAAAATATTGATGCCGACACGGCTTCTTTCCTGGAAGAAACGATGTACCTTCCGCAGGGCGGTGCGCTTCTTCATACGACCCAGCACAGGCTTCGTGAGAAAAAAGCTATTGAAGCCGCGGGCGTTCCGGTGGCACCGTACCAGCCGGTCACCGACTATGATTCTCTCAAGGCCGCAGTTAAAGCCATCGGCCTTCCTGCTGTCTTAAAAACATGCCGGGGCGGATATGACGGCAAAGGCCAGGAAGTGCTGAAAAAAGAAACAGACCTGCAGGAAGCATACAGCCGCCTGGCAGAAAAGAATCCGGCGGATTTTGTCCTTGAAGCCTGGATCCCGTTTGAAAAAGAAATCTCCGTTATTATTACGAGAGCGACGACAGGAGAAACAGCTGTATTTCCTGTCGGAGAAAACATTCATGAAAACAATATTCTCCACCAAACGATCGTTCCAGCCCGGATTCCGGGCACCTTAGCAGAGAAGGCCTATGCATTGGCTGAAACATTAGCCGGGCATTTACAGCTTGTCGGTACGCTCGCTATTGAAATGTTTGTTATAGATGAAGAAACGCTCTACGTAAACGAAGTGGCACCCCGGCCGCACAATTCCGGGCACTACACGATTGAAGCCTGTGAAACATCCCAGTTTGAACAGCATATCCGCGCCGTCTGCGGACTGCCGCTCGGACCGACCGGCCTGCTCAAGCCGGTCGTGATGACAAATATATTAGGGCAGCACGTGGAGCCGGTAATGAACGGCCTGCAGGATTTTGCCAAAGAGCACATTCATCTTTACGGAAAAGCCGAAAGTCGTCCCGGCCGGAAAATGGGACACTGGACCGTGCTGCGCGACAGCGTGGAACAGGCGCTTGAAGACAGCAATACCGTATGGAATACCTATATAAAATAAAGCAGCAGATAGAGAGAGTGGAGGAATCAACATGATCGAACGTTACACCCGCCCGGAAATGGGAGAAATATGGACAGAAAACAACCGCTTTAACGCCTGGCTCGAAGTGGAAATTTCCGCCTGCGAAGCCTGGTCCGAACTTGGAGACATTCCAAAGGAAGACGTGGAAAAAATCCGTGAGAATGCAGGATTTGATGTGGCACGTATTAACGAAATCGAGCAGGAAACGCGTCACGATGTTGTAGCCTTTACAAGAGCCGTGTCAGAAACGCTTGGGGAAGAACGCAAATGGGTGCATTACGGCCTGACTTCTACAGACGTTGTAGATACTGCTCTTTCCTACCAGCTCAAGCAGGCGAATGCGATTCTGTTAAAGGATCTGGAGAACTTCACTTCCATATTGAAAGAAAAAGCAAAAGAACATAAATACACGGTCATGATGGGACGCACGCACGGAGTGCACGCCGAGCCTACGACTTTCGGCTTGAAGCTTGCCCTCTGGTATCAGGAAATGCAGCGCAACCTGGAGCGCTTTCGTGCTGCTGCAGAAACAGTACGTGTTGGAAAGCTGTCCGGTGCGGTTGGCACGTTTGCCAACATTCCACCGTATATTGAAGAGCATGTCTGCCATCAGCTTGGACTTGAAGCAGCTCCTGTTTCCACCCAGACACTGCAGCGGGACCGCCACGCTCATTACATGAGCACCGTTGCTCTTATTGCCGGATCGATTGAAAAAATGGCGGTGGAAATCCGCGGCCTGCAGAAAAGTGAAACACGCGAAGTGGAAGAGTTTTTCGCCAAAGGGCAGAAAGGATCCTCCGCGATGCCTCATAAACGCAACCCGATTGGCTCGGAGAATATGTCAGGCCTCGCCCGCGTCATCCGCGGCCATATGCTTACAGCATACGAAAACGTGCCGCTCTGGCATGAGCGTGACATTTCCCACTCGTCGGCAGAACGCATCATCCTGCCGGATGCGACAATCGCGCTTAATTATATGCTGAACCGTTTTGGCAATATTGTTAAAAACCTGACGGTGTTTCCGGAAAACATGAAAGCCAACATGAAAAGAACGTTCGGGCTGATTTATTCCCAGCGCGTTATGCTCACATTAATCAACAAAGGCATGGCCCGGGAAGAAGCATACGATCTCGTGCAGCCTACAGCGATGCAGGCATGGGAAGAGGGCGTTCAGTTCCGGACGCTTGTTGACCAGCAGTCCCGCATTACAGAAGTGCTCACAGAACAAGAGCTCGATGAATGCTTTGACTACAATCATCATATGAAACAAGTGGATACGATCTTTAAGCGTGCAGGTATTGAGTAAATAAACCAGGGAGGCGTTTTGAGTGGAAAAGCAGGATCTTCTGTATGAAGGAAAAGCCAAGCGGCTTTATGAAACAGATACACCAGGACTTCTCTGGGTGGAATATAAAGATGAAGCCACAGCGTTTAACGGAGAAAAGAAAGACATCTTAAAGGGAAAAGGAGAGCTGAATAATGTTATTTCTTCTCTTCTTTTCGAAAAGCTGACGTCTCTTGGCATCCGCAATCATTTTGAGAAAAAAATTTCCGCGACAGAACAGCTCGTTCATAAAACAACGATTATTCCACTGGAAGTCGTTGTCCGCAATGTAGTTGCCGGCAGCCTGAAAAAGCGCACCGGTATTCCGGAAGGCACCGAAGTAGATGTGCCGGTAGTGGAATTTTACTATAAAGACGATGAGCTGGGCGATCCGCTTATTAACGATGATCATATCCGCCTTCTGCATGCAGCGGAACCGGCCCAGACGATCGAAATGAGAAAGCTGGCGCTGGAAGTAAACGATGCGCTTAAAAAGCATTTTGACGAATGTGAATTGATTCTGGTCGATTTTAAGCTGGAATTTGGTACGACAGAAGACGGAGCGATCCTGCTGTCCGATGAAATTTCTCCGGATACATGCAGGCTCTGGGACAAAACGACGAGGGAAAAATTCGATAAAGACCTGTTCCGCTATGGTCTTGGTTCCCTGCAGGAAGGCTACAAGGAGATTTTAAAAAGACTGGGAGGCACTATACATGGTTAAAGTTCAGATTTACGTAACGTTAAAGGCCGGCGTATTGGATCCGCAGGGTAGCGCCATTAATAACGCTCTTCACACGATGGGATATAACGAAGTGAGCGAAGTGCAGACCGGTAAATTTATCGAGCTTCATATGGAAAACACGGACGATGTGCAGGAAAAAGTCGAAGAGATGTGCCATAAGCTGCTGACAAATCCGGTTATTGAAGACTATACGTACAATATGGAGGAGGTTGTTTCCTCATGAAGTTCGCCGTAATCGTATTTCCAGGCTCCAACTGTGATGACGATATGTTTTACGCCATCAAAGACGGCCTTGGAGAAGAAGTAGAAAAAGTATGGTACACCGAAAAAAGCGTTGCAGCCTATGATGCCATCCTGATTCCAGGCGGATTTTCCTACGGAGACTACCTTCGCTCAGGTGCGATTGCCCGCTTTGCGCCGGTAATGGAGAGCGTGATCGAAGAAGCGTCAAAAGGCAAGCCGGTGCTGGGCATCTGCAACGGATTCCAGGTTCTGCTTGAAGCCGGGCTTCTGCCGGGCGCCATGCAGCGGAATAAATCGCTGAAGTTTATCTGCCGCCAGACAACCCTGCAGGTAAAAAACAACACAACGGCTTTTTCCGAAAAATATGAACAGGGCCAAGATATTACGATTCCAGTAGCCCACGGAGAAGGCAACTATTTCTGCGACGATGCCACCCTCCAGGAATTGCAGGACAACAATCAGATTGTGTTCACGTACAAAGAAGATATTAATGGATCCGTCGGCGATATTGCCGGCATTGTAAATAAAAAAGGAAATGTGCTCGGCATGATGCCGCACCCGGAACGAGCCACTCTTGACCTGCTTGGCAGCGCTGATGGCCTGCCGTTGTTTCAATCTATTCTCAATCATTGGAGGAAATCCCATGTCGTTACTACTTGAACCGTCCCCAGAGCAAATTAAGAAAGAGCATATTTATAAAGAAATGGGCCTTAAAGAGCAGGAATTTGCGATGGTGGAAAAAATTCTCGGACGTCTGCCGAATTATACAGAGACGGGGCTTTTTTCCGTTATGTGGTCCGAACACTGCAGCTACAAGCACTCCAAAGTCGTGCTGAAAAAGTTTCCGGTTACCGGAGAAGAAGTTCTGCAGGGACCCGGGGAAGGCGCCGGCATCATCGATATTGGCGATGACCAGGCGGTAGTATTTAAAATCGAAAGCCATAACCACCCTTCCGCTATTGAACCTTATCAAGGGGCGGCCACGGGCGTAGGCGGTATTCTCCGTGACGTATTTTCCATGGGAGCCCGTCCGATTGCGCTGTTAAACTCGCTGCGCTTCGGAGAACTTGACAATCAGCGCGTTCGTTACCTGCTCGAAGAAGTAGTCGCCGGCATTGCCGGATACGGCAACTGCGTCGGGGTACCTACCGTCGGCGGTGAAATTCAGTTTGATCCGTGCTATGAAGGCAACCCGCTTGTTAACGCTATGTGCGTAGGTTTGATTGACCATAAAGACATTCAAAAGGGTCAGGCTAAAGGAGTTGGAAACACGGTTCTTTATGTCGGAGCCGACACCGGTCGTGACGGTATTCACGGTGCTACCTTTGCTTCAGAGGAATTGAGTGAAGAATCGGAGAGCAAGCGTCCTGCTGTTCAGGTCGGAGATCCATTTAAAGAAAAGCTGTTATTGGAAGCATGCCTGGAGCTTGTGAAATCAGATGCGCTCGTCGGCATACAGGATATGGGAGCAGCCGGCCTGACTTCTTCTTCCGCCGAAATGGCGAGTAAGGCAGGGTCAGGAATTGAAATGAATCTTGATCTTGTGCCACAGCGCGAAACAGGCATGACACCATACGAAATGATGCTGTCCGAATCGCAGGAGCGGATGCTTCTCGTTGTAGAAAAAGGCCGTGAACAGGAAATTATTGATATATGCGATAAATGGGGACTTCTCTCTGCCAACGTTGGGGAAGTAATCGAAGAGCAGGTACTTCGCCTGATTCATAACGGCAAAGTAGCAGCCGACGTGCCTGTTGATTCGCTTGCAGAGGATGCACCCGTGTACCATCCGGCCTCTTCAGAACCTGCTTATTACCAGGAAAACCAGGGCATCAACTGGCTTCCGGATGTAGAAGACTTGCAGGGCACCCTGCTTCGACTGCTGGAGCAGCCGACCATTGCAAGCAAAGAATGGATTTACGACCAGTATGACTATATGGTGCAGACAAATACAGTCGTGCAGCCGGGGTCGGATGCGGCCGTTATTAAAGTAAGAGACAAAAACAAAGCTCTCGCGATGACGACAGACTGCAACTCGCGTTATATATATCTGGATCCGGAAACAGGCGGGCGCATCGCGGTAGCGGAAGCTGCGCGTAATATTGTCTGCTCAGGGGCCCGTCCTTTAGGCGTGACAGACTGCCTGAACTACGGAAGTCCGGAAAACCCGGAGATTTTCTGGCAGATTGAAAAATCGACAGACGGCATGAGCGAAGCCTGCACCGAGCTTTCAACGCCGGTCATCGGCGGCAACGTTTCCCTTTACAACGAAACAAGCCAGGGAGCGGTATACCCAACGCCGGTCATCGGTATGGTAGGCCTGATCGAAGATTTAAAGCATATTACGACCCAGACGTTCAAACAGGCAGGCGACGCGGTGTATGTGATCGGCGAAGCAGCGCCGGAATTTGGCGGCAGTGAACTGCAGAAAATGGAACAGGGCTATATCTCCGGCAAGGCGCCGAAGCTGGATCTGGCCGTAGAGAAAAAACGCCAGCAGCAGCTTCTGGAAGCAATTAAAATGGGCATTGTTTCTTCCGCCCACGATATTTCAGAAGGCGGGCTTGGCGTAGCATTGACGGAAAGCTTAATAGGCACATCGCTTGGAGCAGATGTCACGCTTTCCGGGCAACCGATAAATGAATTGTTTTCTGAAACCCAGTCCCGTTTTGTTATCAGTGTACCGGCCGACGAAAAGAAACTGTTGGAAGATATGATCGAAGACGCTCAATTCATTGGCACAGTGACGGACAACAGCCAGCTGCATATTGCATCAGCATCAGGAGAAACGGTGGTACAGGCTCCTTTAAAGACATTGGAGGAGACCTGGAAAGGAGCAATTCCATGTTTGGTGAAATCAAAGGCTTAAATGAAGAATGCGGAGTTTTTGCGATCTGGGGACATAAAGATGCAGCGCAGGTAACGTATTACGGCCTGCACAGCCTGCAGCACAGAGGGCAGGAAGGTGCCGGCATCGTCGTAAGCGACGGGGATAAGCTGAGCACACACAAAGGGCTTGGCCTTGTGACGAAAGCATTTAAAGAAGGTGAACTGGAGAAGCTTCAGGGGCATGCAGCGATAGGGCATGTTCGTTATGCTACTTCCGGTGGAGGCGGGCTGTTAAACGTACAGCCGCTTTTATTCCAGTCCCAGACAAGCGGACTGGCGCTCGCTCATAATGGAAACCTTGTTAATGCAAATGGAGTAAAAAGTGACCTGGAACGGGAAGGCAGCATTTTTCAGTCCACTTCCGATACAGAAGTACTGGCCCACCTGATTAAACGAAGTCCTCACCCAACGCTTGAAGAACAGTTTAAAGATGCCCTTTCCACGATCAAAGGTGCTTACGCGCTTGCCGTGTTGACCGAAGACAAGCTGATGGTGGCCATGGATCCAAACGGCCTGCGTCCGCTTTCGATTGGACGGATGGGAGATGCCTACGTAGTAGCATCGGAAACCTGTGCATTTGACGCTGTAGGCGCTGTGCACGAACGGGAAGTGCAGCCGGGGGAAATTGTTATTATCGATAAAGACGGCATGCGCTCGCAGCTGTTTTCCAAACCGGCGGACAGACAGATATGCAGTATGGAATACGTGTATTTTGCAAGACCGGATTCGGATGTTGATCAGATTAATGTGCATACGGCCCGGAAAAGTCTCGGCAAGCAGATGGCTCTGGAAACGCCGGTGGAAGCAGATGTCGTAACCGGTGTTCCGGACTCCTCCATCTCAGCGGCTATCGGCTTTGCTGAACAGAGCGGCATTCCTTACGAGCTTGGCCTTATTAAAAACCGATATGTCGGACGGACCTTTATTCAGCCGACCCAGGAGCTGCGTGAGCAGGGCGTTAAGATGAAGCTGTCACCGGTACGGGGCGTAGTGGCCGGCAAACGTGTTGTCATGGTGGATGATTCTATTGTCCGCGGTACGACAAGCCGCCGCATCGTTCAGCTGTTAAAAGACGCCGGTGCGCTGGAAGTACACGTGCGCATCACGTCGCCGCCGATTACCCACCCCTGCTTTTACGGTATCGATACGTCAACGAAGGCGGAGCTGATCGCGTCGAACCATACAGTGGAAGAAATGCGTGAAAAAATGGGAGCCGACTCATTAGCCTTCATTTCCATCGACGGCATGCTTGAAGGGATTGGAAGAAGCAGCCAGGATAAGAACTGCGGCCAGTGCCTGGCATGCTTTACAGGAAACTACCCAACAGAAATTTACGAAGACACCGTTCATCCCCATGATAAAGTGATGAACAGCTAGAATAGAAAGGGGCTTGACGATGTCTGATGCATATAAACAAGCCGGCGTTGATGTAGAGGCCGGCTATGAAGCAGTAAAACGAATGAAAAAGCATACAAGCCGTACGATGCGTCCGGAAGTGATGGGAGGACTCGGAGGGTTCGGCGCCATGTTCGACCTTTCTGCGCTTCCATACAAAGAGCCCGTGCTTATTTCGGGAACAGACGGCGTCGGCACAAAGCTGATGATCGCTTTTCAAATGGATAAACATGATACGATCGGCCAGGATGCCGTCGCTATGTGCGTTAATGACATTGCCGTTCAAGGCGCAGAACCGCTTTATTTTCTCGATTATCTCGCGTGCGGCAAGGCCGTCCCGGAAAAGATCGAAGCAATCGTAAAAGGCGTGGCCGACGGCTGTGAGCAGTCAGGCTGTGCTTTGATCGGCGGGGAAACGGCAGAAATGCCGGGCATGTATGATGCTGATGAATATGACCTTGCAGGATTTGCGGTCGGTGCGGCGGAAAAGAAAGATATTGTCACCGGTGAAAATATCCGGGAAGGAGACGTACTGATCGGTCTTGTCTCCTCCGGTATTCACAGCAACGGGCTTTCTCTTGCCAGAAGTGTCCTGTTTGATAAAGGGAACCTGGAGCTCCAGGAAATCTACTCTCCGCTTGAAAAGAAGCTCGGGCTTGAGCTGTTAACCCCGACAAGAATATATGTAAAAGCAGTACGTGACTTAATGAACACCGTAACTGTGCAGGGAATGGCTCATATTACAGGCGGCGGCTTCTATGAAAATATACCAAGAATGCTTCCGGAAGGTCTTGGTGCGTCCATTCAGACTTCAGCCTGGAAGACACCGGAGATTTTTTCCTTGATTCAGTCTACCGGCAGTCTGTCGGATAAAGATATGTACGGCACCTTTAATATGGGTATCGGCCTGATCGCAGCTGTCCGCCCGGAAGATGCCGATGCGGCACTGCAGGCGCTTCATGCCGGGCAGGAACCAGCCGTGCGGATCGGCTCCGTTACCGACGGAGGTTCGATTGAACTGGATGGCACCGTTTCATGAAAAAAATAGCAGTATTTGCTTCAGGCAGCGGCTCGAATTTCGAAGCCATTGTCCGGGCAGAACAGGAGGGGAGGCTCGGCGCAGCAGTCTCCCTGCTTGTATGTGATAAACCGCAGGCGGCCGTTATTCAAAAAGCAGAAGCACTGCATATTCCCGTATTTTCTTTTCAGGCGAAACAATACAGTTCCAAACAGGCGTTTGAAGAAGAGATTGTACAGGAATTGGAACATCATGGCATCTCTTTTGTTTTTTTGGCAGGATACATGCGCCTGATCGGCCCGGTTCTTCTCCACGCATTTGAAGGACGCATCGTTAATATCCATCCTTCGCTGCTGCCGGCTTTTCCCGGAAAAGATGCGATCGGGCAGGCGTGGCAGGCTGGGGTAAAAATTACCGGGGTGACGATTCATTACGTGGACGAAGGCATGGACACCGGCCGCATTATTGCGCAGGAAGCGGTAAACATCCGCCGCACAGACTCCAAAGAGACATTAACGAACGCCATTCAGGCGATAGAGCATAGATTGTATCCGGAAGTTATCGATGAACTCGCTGGAAAATTGGAAAGGAGCTTTTAACAGGCATGTACACAAAAAGAGCACTGATCAGCGTATCAAACAAAGAGGGCATCGTCCCCTTTGCGAAAAAACTGGAAAGCCTCGGCATTGAAATTATTTCTACAGGAGGCACAAGCCGCGTTCTTAAAGAAGGAGGCGTCAAGGTCATCGGGATTTCCGATGTTACCGGGTTTCCGGAAATTCTGGATGGACGTGTAAAAACCCTTCATCCCAATATTCACAGCGGACTTCTTGCAATGCGTTCGGAAGAAAGCCATATGAAACAGCTTGAAGAACATAATATCGCTCCGATTGACTACGTTATCGTTAATTTGTATCCGTTTAAAGAAACGATTGAACGTCCGGAGACGACATTCGAAGAAGCGATCGAAAACATTGATATCGGCGGACCGACGATGCTCCGCGCCGCTTCCAAAAATTATCAGGATGTTGCAGTGATTACGGATCCCAACGATTACGAAGAGCTGTTACATGAATTGGAGCAGCACGGGGAAATCAGTGTCGAGCGCCGGAAAATGCTGGCAGCGAAAGTTTTCCGCCATACAGCAGCCTATGACGCTATGATCGCCAATTACTTAACAGATCAGACCGGGGAACTTTATCCGGAAACGTACACCGTAACGTATGAGAAGAAGCAGGATCTGCGCTACGGGGAAAACCCCCATCAGAAAGCGGCTTTCTACAGAGAGCCGATCGGCCCGATCAGCTCAATCGCCAACGCGCTGCAGCTGCATGGTAAAGAACTTTCCTACAATAATATTAACGATGCCCAGGCAGCGCTTGAAATGGTAAAAGAATTTTCCCAGCCGGCTGCAGTAGCCGTTAAGCATATGAATCCGTGCGGTGTCGGTGTCGGAGAAACGATTGCCGAAGCGTACCAGAAAGCGTATGAAGCAGACCCAGTGTCTATTTTTGGAGGCATTGTAGCATTAAACCAGGAAGTCGACACGGAAACAGCGGACCAGTTGAAGAATATCTTTCTGGAAATCGTGATTGCCCCGCACTTCTCACAGGAAGCGCTGGACATTTTGTCAGCTAAAAAGAACATCCGTCTCTTGAGTGTTTCCATGGACGAAGCCCCAATGGAGCGTTCGGTAATGACTTCCATTTACGGCGGCACACTTGTCCAGGAACAGGATGCTAAGGGCTTTTTGGATGCGGACGTTCGCGTTGTAACTAAAAGGGAGCCTTCCAAGCAGGAATGGCAGGATCTTAAGCTGGCCTGGAAAATAGTCAAGCACGTGAAGTCAAATGCAATCGTACTGGCTAAAGGCGATAAAACCATTGGAATCGGGGCCGGCCAGATGAACCGCGTCGGCTCTGCAGCTATTGCAGTAGAACAGGCAGGCGAGGAAGCTGTCGGTTCCGCGATGGGTTCTGATGCCTTTTTTCCAATGAAAGATACGGTGGAAGCAGCAGGAGCGGCCGGCGTAACCGCTATTATTCAGCCGGGTGGTTCTATCCGTGATGAAGAATCTATTTCGATGGCTGATGAATTGGGCATTACGATGGTATTTACAGGCATCCGCCACTTTAAACATTAAAAGGAGCGATTCACTTATGAATGTACTCGTTATCGGCGGAGGCGGCCGGGAGCATGCTCTCGCATGGGCGTTCTCTAAAAGCCGGAAAACTAATAAAGTGTTCGCGGCCCCCGGCAATCCGGGCATGAAAGAAGCGGCAGAGTGTACAGCGATCAGCGAGTCGGATCAGAACGGTCTTGTCTCCTTTGCCAAACAGCAGGATATCGGACTGACCGTGATCGGTCCGGAAGTACCGCTGCTTGAAGGACTGGCTGACCGCTTTCATAAGGAAGGCCTGGCCGTTTTCGGCCCTTCCCAGGCTGCTGCCAAAATTGAAGGCAGTAAATCATTTGCCAAAGACATTATGAAGCGTTACAACATACCGACCGGTTTTTATGAAGTGTTTTCTGATTATGATAAGGCGCTGGCGTATGTACAGAAAATCGGTGCTCCCATCGTAATCAAAGCGGACGGCCTGGCGGCAGGCAAAGGCGTGACCGTCGCGCTGACAGAAGAGGAAGCCGGCGAGGCGCTCCGCGATATACTGGTGGACAGTAAATTCGGCGGGGCCGGAGCGGAAGTCGTGATCGAAGAGTACCTGAGCGGGGAAGAACTGTCGCTGATGGCCTTTGTGAACGGAGAAACGGTGATTCCAATGGTAGGCGCCCAGGACCATAAACGTGCCTATGACCAGGATCAGGGACCGAACACCGGCGGGATGGGGGCCTACAGCCCCGTGCCGCAGTTTAAAGAAAAGCAGGTGCAGGAAGCAGTGGAGCAGGTACTTGAGCCTGCTGCTAAAGCCTTGGTGAAAGAAGGTCGTTCGTTTACCGGTATTTTGTATGCCGGGCTGATGATGACAGACAGCGGCGCTAAAGTCATCGAGTTTAATGCCCGTTTCGGCGATCCGGAAGCGCAGGTAGTGCTGCCGCGTCTGGAATCTGATCTGGCAGAAGTGATTCTGGACCTGCTGGCCGGCGGAAAGCCGGTGCTTTCCTGGTCCGACGATGCGGTACTCGGTGTAGTAGCCGCTTCTAAAGGCTATCCCGGCTCTTATGCAAAACATCAGCCGATTGCTGCGGTACCGTCATCTGATATGCTGTTTTTTGCAGGCGTTGAAGAGGAAGGCGGCCAGTATAAAACCGCTGGTGGACGCGTGCTGTTAATCGCAGAAAAAGCTGCAACGCTTGAAGAAGCACAGGTGAAGGTCTACGCGAAGCTTGAAGATCTTGATACGACCCACTTGTTTTACCGTAAAGACATCGGGCATAAAGCCATATCGGCTGCCACCTGATGCATTGAAGTCCTCTGCCGGTCAGGCGGAGGGCTTTTCTATTGCCGGCAGTGAATTTCAATGGAAGATTTCTTCTCAACAACACCAAACAGATCCGTTCTTTTTGTTACAGTAACAGGGGTGCTCCGCCCCGTTAAGCCGGGGCAGAGTTCCCACAGTTGTCACTTCCTTTCGTGGAGTACAGAGGCAAAGTGTGATACGATAGCACTAAATAAGCAAACATAAAAATACAGCAAAGCAGGTGAAAATATGGCATCCCGGTTATTTAGATGGAACAAACAAACACTTCGAAACCAACTTTCCGTTATCAGAGGACAACGCTCACCTGATATAGTATTAAAAAATGCAACGTACTTGAGCAGTGCACGGAAAAAATGGCTGGAAGGCCACATATGGATATCGGACGATCGCATTATATACGTAGGAGACAGCCTTCCCGATAATACTGAACAGGCGGAAGTAGTAGACTGCACAGGCCAGTTTCTTGTGCCAGGTTATATAGAGCCACATGTTCATCCGTTTCAGCTTTACAATCCGCACACTTTTGCAGCGTATGCTTCCCAGCGGGGAACAACGACACTCGTAAATGACAATATGTTTTTCTTTCTGCATGTTGATAAAAAGAAAGCGCTTACACTTATAGAAGAACTGGATAATCTCCCGACTTCCATGTACTGGTGGGCGCGATACGATGCCCAGACGGAAATGGAGGAAGAAGACTCTATTTTTTCTCCTTCCAAAATGATGTCATGGCTGGAGCACCCACTCGTCGTACAGGGCGGGGAACTTACAGCATGGCCGCGGGTCATGACAGGTGATGATACGATTCTTCACTGGATGCAGCAGACGAAAGAAGCAAATAAGCCGATTGAAGGCCATTTGCCCGGTGCTTCCGAAAAAACCATTATCCAAATGGCACTGCTTGGTGTTTCAGGCGACCATGAAGCAATGACGGCGGATGAGGCGCTAATGAGGCTGGACGCAGGAATGACTACTTCCCTGCGCTATTCTTCCATCCGCCCGGATCTGCCGGAAATGCTGGAAGGTCTGCTGGAAGCAGGTATTACCGACTTCAGCCGCTTTACGATGAATACAGACGGCTCCACGCCTTCTTTTTACAAAGATGGGATTATGGACCGCACAATCGAAATCGCTTTGGAAAAAGGAGTGCCGGAAATAGAAGCATACGAAATGGCTTCCTACAACTCTGCCAAGCATCTTGGCATTGATGATTACGTTGGAATGATTGCGCCCGGCCGGCTTGCTCATATTAACTTTCTGAAAGATCCATCAATTCCGAAGCCGGAAGCAGTGATGGCTAAAGGGAAATGGGTGTACCGCGGAGAAGAAAACCTATATCCGCAGAAGCATTTTTCCTGGAGTGAATACGGGGTCCATCCATTAATGCTTGATTGGAACCTTACCTACGATGATCTTCATTTTTCCATGCCGATGGGAATTGAATTAGTCAATTCGGTTATATTAAAGCCGTATCAAATAGGCGTGGACGCAGCCATTGATGAGCTCGATCCTGATCATGATGAGTGCTTTTTTACGATGCTGGACCGCCACGGGAAATGGCGTATTAATACCGTCATAAAAGGCTTCGCGGAAAACCTGGGCGGCCTTGCGACGACATTTTCCAATACCGGTGACATTATTTTAATCGGTAAACGAAAAAAAGACATGCTCCGTGCTTTTGAAGAACTCAAGCAGAATGACGGCGGGATCTTTCTTGTCGAAGACAATGAAGTTATTGAAGGCCTTCCGCTGAAGCTGTTCGGCGCCATGTCGCTTGCACCGATGGAAGAAGTGATTGCCAAGCATGAAAGCATTGAGGCAAAGCTCCGCGAGCGCGGTTATAAGCATGATGACCCTATATACAGCATGCTGTTTTTCTCCTCGACCCACCTGCCTTACATCCGGGTGACCCAAAAGGGAATTTTCGACGTGCATAAGAAAACGGTACTCTTTCCTTCTATTATGCGTTAAACTGTAAAAGTACAGGGCAGAACGGTAACCTAACAAAACAAGTCACTGATTTTCATATGTATCAGCGTCTGAGAAGCAGTTTTACAGCAGGAATGAAAGTTGGACATTCGTTTTAAAGTGAGGTGTAAAGGATGCAGATTGATAAACTTCGTGGAAAAGAATTAGATCAGCTGTTTCAGGCTATATTGTCATTGAAGGATTTGGAAGAATGCTATGCATTTTTTGATGATCTGTGTACCATAAATGAAATTCAATCCTTAGCTCAGCGACTGGAAGTAGCCAGAATGCTGCAGAACGGGAATACGTACCATAAAATCGAAACAGAAACCGGAGCCAGTACGGCTACGATTTCCCGCGTGAAACGCTGTTTGAACTATGGAAATGACAGCTATCAAATGACGCTGGACCGAATCAAAGAAACCCAGGAAAAATAAAGAAACCGCTCCCGGCTCAGCCCGGGGGCGGTTTTTGTATTACAGAAAAAGCTGTCAGATTATGTACACAAACAGAACGGAGCCCGGAGAGTATTTATTATACTAATAGGAGGAGGGACAACATGAACGCATATAACAAAATGGATGAAAAAACACTGCGGAAAGAAGTGGCGCAGATTTATAATAAAGTCAATCAGGATATGTACAAAGTCGGGGTCAGGAAACAGAAAATCGAGATGCTGCAGGACAAGATTCTGGTGTTTGGGGAGCATCAGCGCGTGCCGGCGCTCGAAGCCATTCATAAGAAGTATCCGGAACTTACGTTGACCGTGGACACGACCTTGATCAAAGAATTTAAAGAACGTCTGAAGGCAGAATTGGAAAAGCAGCTTTCGATTAAAGTGAAAACGATTTTAAAAGACTTTGATCCTGTTACAGAAGAAGCGGCGGCCATTATTTATATTGATACATAAAATATGTAAGGATATCTAACAAATAACCAGACAAACTGGTGTTTTTTTCATACGATATTAACAATTAAACGAAAAGGAAACAGCCTGTTTATCCGGGCAGTCTCTTTTAATCGAAAAATCGGGAGCTGTCTTTCCGCTGGTCGGAAAAGAATAGAAGCCGGAGAAGCGCATAGTCGAAGGACTGTGTAATTCTCCGGCTTTTTTATCCCAAATACACAGTAAAGAAGGGATTCTCATGAAAGATATTCTAATAAAGAATGCGGAAATCATTACAATAAATGATGGAATGGATATTATAAACGGGGACATATTGATTCAGGATGGACGTATTGCAGCGATAGGCCGGGATATTCAGGAGCTGGATCCGGCCCAGACGAGAATGATTGACGGCACGGGAAAAACGGTGCTTCCTGGTTTTATCCAAACACATATTCATTTATGTCAGACGATTTTCCGGGGACAGGCAGATGACTTGGAATTAATGGACTGGCTGAAAAAAAGGCTGTGGCCGCTTGAAGCTGCCCACGACGAGGAATCTATTTACTATTCGGCGATGCTCGGTATTGGAGAGTGCATCAGCGGTGGAACGACTACCATCGTTGATATGGAGACGGTCCATCACACCGAATCGGCGTTTCAGGCAATTGCCGAAAGCGGCATCCGCGCGCTTTCCGGAAAAGTTATGATGGATGTCGGCGACGACGTACCGCCGCAGCTGCTTGAAAATACCCGGACTTCTATTAAAGAAAGCGTGGCACTTCTGGAACGATGGCACGGCTATGACAACGGACGAATTCAGTATGCTTTCAGCCCGCGCTTTGTTGTTTCCTGCACGGAAGAGCTGCTGACGGAAGTCCGTGATTTATCTGATTATTACAATGTATATGTTCATACCCACGCTTCCGAAAACAAAAGCGAAATAGAGCTGGTGGAATCGCAGCGCGGCATGCCGAATGTCGAATACCTCGATCACATTGGGCTGGCAAACGAGCGCCTTATCCTGGCGCACTGCGTGTGGCTCAATGAAAAAGAGAGGCAGATTATTAAAGAAAAACAGGTAAAAATGGTGCATTGTCCGGGATCAAACTTAAAGCTTGCCTCCGGAATTGCAGATACGTACACCCTGGACTCCGATGGCTGTGATATCAGCATTGGGGCAGACGGAGCCGCCTGCAATAACAATCTGAATATGTTTCACGAAATGAAGCTGGCCGCTCTTCTGCCTAAACCAATTCACGGTCCTACGGCAATGCCTGCAGCGAAAGTACTTCGTATGGCTACACGCGGCGGAGCAAAGGCAATAGGAATGGATCATGAACTCGGAAGCATTGAAACCGGTAAAAAAGCGGACTTATTTCTGATGGACCTGCGTGATTTTCACAGCTATCCTTCCGAAACGGTCGATCCGTATTCCCGCGTAGTGTATTCAGCGCAGGCCCAGGATGTAGAAACAACAATTATTGATGGGAAAATTGTTATGGAAAACAAAAAGCATCTGACTGTAAACAAATCAGATGTGCTTACCCAGTCGAACGTTTCCATTAAACGCATGCTCGCCGCCGTTCAAAAGATAGTGACGTAAAAAAGAAAGGAGATATCAGATGGAAAACCTGCATAGGATTATTCAGGCGCTGCGTCATATGAATCACGGCGAGCCTGCCATGCTGGCGACAATTATTCACGTAGAAGGGTCGGCTTATCGAAAAGAAGGCACTACCATGCTGGTAGATCACATGGGAGCGATGACAGGAGTATTAAGCGGCGGCTGCCTGGAGCAGGACATTGCAGCCAGGGTCACAGAAGTATGGGAGCACGGAGACCGGACGGTGGAATACGACATGCGCGGGTATGATCCGCTGTCCTGGGGAGAAGGCACCGGCTGTAATGGAAGTGTTTTCGTTCATATGGAGCCTCTGCGGGCTGAACAAATCCACCGGCTTTTTACAATCGAGGGTCTTCTAAAAGAAGGGAAAGAAGCGGTCGTGCTGCGTGTGGAAAAAGAGAGCCGGCTGAAAACGGCATTGGTTTCTTCTGAAGAAGTGTCCCTTGTGAAAACGAAAGGGCGCTTTATCACTTCCACCGGAGAAATAATGTACGTCCAGGTTATCAAGCCTAAACAGCGGCTGGTTATATTTGGAGCTGGTACGGATGTGGAACCGCTTGTGCAAATCGCTTCGATGAGTGGCTTTTCCGTAACGGTTGCTGATTGGCGCGTGGAAAGATGCCGGAAACAGATTCATCCGGCAGCAGAGGCGATCTACTGTGGATTTCCTGAAGAACTGGCTGCAAAGGTGCCGGTTGCTCCTTCTGATTTTGTGCTGTTGATGACCCACCATTTTCAATACGACAAAGAGCTGCTCGAGTATCTGATTCCAAAATGTCCGATGTATCTCGGTATTCTCGGTTCCAAAGCGAGGGCGGAACGGCTGCAGAACGGACGACCGCTTCCGGAGTGGATTACGTCTCCTGTCGGTCTTTCCATTAAAGCAGAGGGACCAGAAGAAATTGCGGTCAGTATTTTAGCGGAAATCATTCCGTTGTCCAAACAGTCTGCCGTTAAGGAGGCAGCGAGGTGGAAAAGGTGACAGGTATTTATCTGGCTGCCGGCGAAAGCAGACGAATGCAGGAAAACAAGCTTCATCTGCCTGCAGGAAGCATGTCACTTGGCAGTGTTGCGTTAAAGCAGGCACTTTTATCGGAACTCGATACGACAATTATTGTGACCCGTCCCGGCACGGATACCCGGTGGATTGCTCCCTTATTTTATCAGGGATCCTGGAGGGAAAGATGGACAACCGTAGTGGCCGGACGGGCAGAGGAAGGCCAGGCCTATTCCCTGCGGCGCGGTATAGAAGAAGCGGAAGCTGCGGGAGCAGATGCGGTAGTTATACTGCTGGCAGATCAGCCGTTTGTTACTGCAAAAAGAATCAATCAGTTAATCAGCACCTGTGAAAATGCTTCCCAGGATTATGCCGCAATGGGTCGCCTGCAGCCGCCGCTTCTGCTGCAAAAGCAGCTGTTTTCCCGTTTGAAACAGCTTGAAGGAGATAAAGGAGCACGATCTTGTCTCCGTGGTGATAATTCCCTGCAGGGAACTGTTTTTTCTGCAGCAAACGAGGCGCTTTTCTATGACATAGACACAAAGGAAGATTACCAATGGCTGGTGCAAACAGTATCGTTTTAACTCCGCATACAATAGAGGAGGCCTGGCAGCTGAAAGAAACATATGGGGCGGACGCCGCTTTTATGATGGGCGGCACCACGTTTCAACTGCAGCGGGAAAAAGGTACTCCGCTTCCATCGTATATGATTATGCTGCAGGCGCTCGAGGAACTGCAGACGCTTCAACGACAGGGAGAAAATGGCGAAGATTTTCTGTCTATCGGAGCCAATGTACTGCTTCGTTATTGTATCGATCATCCTATTTTAAAGGCGCACGTTCCAGTATTATGCAGAGCGGCCGGTGCTGTTGGATCGCCTGCCATCAGAAACCAGGGAACCCTTGGAGGCAACATCGGCTATCGTAAAGGGGATGCAGCCGCATCACTGCTCGTGTTAAATGCCAAGGTTCGTTTTATGGATGAAGATGGAGAGAAGGTGCTGCCGTTGGACCACTATCTGAACCGGACACAGGAACGGGCAGCTCTTCTGCTCGCTGTTCAGCTTCCGCTCCCATCACCAACACTTACTTTTTTTGAAAAAGTAGGGAGCCGGGAAACGTTCAGCCCTTCGATCCTGACTGTAGCGGCATCGGCGGACCGGACGCCGGCAGGGCGTCTGAAACACGTAAGAATTGCCGTAGGCGGTGGAGATCAGCCGCCGGAGCGGATGCCTGCCGCAGAAGCCTGTCTGGAAAATCAGACGCTGACTCATTCGGCAGTGACAACAGTCTGCGAAATGATTCTGGAAGAATATGCCCCGGTATCCGATGTGTTTGCAGCATCCGGCTATCGAAAAATGGCTGCCGGCATGATCCTGGAGTCTGCATTGGAAATCTGGAAAGAGGAGGATAGAACCCATGCCGCTGAAAAATGATGGAAACATCCGGCCGGACGGCATAGAGAAAGTGACAGGCACGCTTAAATATTTAACGGACCGTCGGATAGAAGGCATGCTTTACGGCCGGGTGCTTCGCAGCCGCTCTCCCCATGCTTTGATTAAACACATCCAAATAAAAGAAGCAGAAGCCTTTCCCGGCGTAAAAGCCGTTATTACAGCGGCAGATGTTCCCGGCTTAAATGGGTTTGGTATCGTGATGCCGAACCAGCCGGTGTTTTGTGAAGACAAAGTCCGCTATATGGGAGACGCAGTCGCGGCCGTTGCGGCCGTATCGAAAGAAGCCGCGGAGGAAGCTCTGGAGAAGATCATCGTCGAGTACGAGGAACTGCCTATTATAGATACGATGGAAAAAAGCCTGGCCCCGGACGCACCGGCGCTTCATAAAGACGGAAATATTCTGCATCAGGCAGAGCAGCAGCGCGGGCATGCTGACAGTGCATTCGCTGCCTGTGAAGTCGTCGTAGAGGAAACATATGAAACACCCCGGCAGATGCACACCTATATGGAAACGGAAGGCGGGGTGGTCGTCCCGGAAGCAGGCGGTGGGATTACGGTTTACATGGGTACCCAGCACGGGCTCAAGGACCGGTTTCAACTCTCCAGAATTCTGCAGATGGAAGAAGAGCGTATCCGCATCGTATCGAGTCCAATAGGAGGTTCGTTCGGCGGAAAAGATGAGTTGAACGTACAGCCTTATGCGGCACTGCTCGCACTGAAAACGGGAAAGCCGGTTCAAATCCATAACAGCCGGAAAGAATCGGTCCGTGCTGGAATTAAACGCCATGCAATGAAAATTAAAATGAAAACGGGAGTGGACAAAAAAGGAAAGCTTATCGCCCACGAGACGTATATTGAGGCAGATACCGGAGCCTATGCCACATTAGGACCGGCTGTTCTGGAATTTGCAGTAGAACATGCGTCCGGACCGTATGATATTGAGCATGTCCGGACAAAAGGGTTATCGATCTACACTAATAACGGTGTAGCTGGTGAGTTCCGCGGCTTCGGTGGAAATCAGGTTACCTTTGCGCTCGAAGGACAGGTCAGCCGGCTGGCGGCTGCACTTAACATGGATCTGCACGATTTCCAGGCAGTCAATATGAGAAAGCATGAATCACCGGGACCGCTCGGCCACCGGATTGCGCCGACAAACGGCGGGCTGTTAGTACTGGAGGCCGCGGAGCGTATTAGAAAAGAAAAACAGACGGAACTGGCAGAAAAGCCGCCGGCCGCAAAGTATATCAAGCGCGGGCTCGGTACAGCTGTGGCCATGCATGGCGGAGGACTTGGATACGGGCGTCTCGATCCTTCCGGAGGCATGATCCGTCTGAATGAGGAAGGGAAAATAGAAGGTGTTTTTGGATTTGAAGAATGCGGCCAGGGCATTGTAGCGGTTATTGAAAATACACTTGTTCAGGCGTTTGAATGCAGTCGGGAAGACGTCTGCTTTCTGATAGGAGACACAGAAAAAGTGCCGGTTTCCGGTTCGACGACGGCTTCGCGCGGTACAAGCATGGTCTATCATGCCATCCAGCGGCTGAAGCCTTTGTTTCAGAAGCGGCTTTTTGAACGGGCCGCAGCTGTACTTGGGAAAAGCACGGAGGGGTTTTATACAGGAAAAGGCGGAGTGTATCTACTGGAAACAAGAGAACAGGCCGTATCTTACCGGGAGCTTTTCGAGGCGTTTCCAGAAAAAATGCTGGAAGTGCAGACAACCTTCGATTTTCCGGTGACGCCGGACGAAATTGACTCCGGGCATTTTTTATATACGTTTGGTGCTGTGGTGGCGGAAATAGAACTTGATATACGTCTTGGCAGGGTCAAGGTGATTGGTCTGCAGCATGCGGCAGCGGCCGGTCCCGTCGTAAATCCAAAAGGGTACAGAGGCCAGATAGAAGGCGGAGGTGTTATGTCTGTCGGCTACAGTTTAATGGAAGATGCTGCTATGACATACGGCCGGTATGACACCGACAATCTGGATACGTACATGATTCCAACGATTCAGGATGTACCGGCAGTAATGGCGGTGGAGGCGATTGAAGATTTATACGAACAAGACAAGTACGGCCCGCGCGGCGTAGGGGAAATCGGAACGGTAGCTGTGGCTCCCGCGATTGCAGAAGCCGTGTTTCAAGCGATCGGCACTCATATCACCAGTATTCCGGTTTCAAGAGAACTATTGATGAAGCTGGGCCGAGAGGAGAATGCAGATGAAATCCGCGCATAACAGCACAACGAAAAAAACCATTCGTTTTCAAGTGAATCAGGAACAAGTAACGTACAATGGAAATCCAGTCGAAAGAATGGTGGATGTACTTAGAGACGATCTGCAGCAGACAGGCACGAAACTTTCCTGTGGCATTGGCCGGTGCGGTGCCTGTTCGATCCTCGTAGATGGAGAGCTGATGAATGCCTGCCTGGTTATGCCCTGCCAGGTAGAGGGGAGCAGCATAACAACGATAGAAGGAATTGGATCAAAAGAGGCAATGGATCCGATTCAAAAAGCCTTTTTAACAGAAGGCGGGTTTCAATGCGGCTACTGTACGCCCGGCATGATTGTTGCGGCTAAAGCATTGTTGGACAAAAACAGCGATCCATCCGTGGAAGACATTCAAGAGGCATTGGCAGGCAATCTCTGCCGCTGTACAGGCTATGCCAGTATTATAAGGGCTGTCCAAAAGGCAGCCGACAGCCTTGCTTTCGAAGGATCAAGTGACAGTCCCTAATAGGGGCTTTTTTGTTTGAAAAAATCAGGAATATAATTGACGAAAAATAAAAAATAGTCTATTCTTTCCTTAGGGAAACATTTTAGACTTAAACTAAATAATATTTTTTTTACTATAAAATTTGCCCATAGGCAAATTCAAGGGGGAAGCAAGATGAAAAAAACAGGAGTCGTAATTGGAATGGCAGCATTAGTGGGAATACTATCTGCCTGCGGAACCGGCGATAACGAAGCGGTAAGTGAAGACGAGCCGCTGCAGGTGCTTGCGACTACTTCCCAGGTAGGCGATATGGTTAATGATATCGGCGGAGAATACGTAGAAGTGGAAACGTTAATGGGACCCGGCGTGGATCCCCACCTGTACCAGCCGACTCAGGAAGACATAGGGAAATTGGCAAATGCTGATATTATTTTCTATAATGGATTGAATCTGGAAGGAAATATGCAGGAAGTATTTGATAATGTAGGAGACGAAACAAGTGCTGTTCCTGTAGCAGAAAATATTCCGGAGGACATGCTGCAGACCGAAGCAGACAGTGATTCAACGGATCCGCACGTCTGGTTTGACCCGGAGATGTGGGGATATACGGCGGATGCTGTAACAGAAGAGCTGTCTTCGCTGAATGAAGAAAACAGCGATTTGTATGAAGAGCAGGGCGAAGCATACAAAGCTATGCTGACGGAGCTTGATACGTATGCGGAAGAAGAGCTGAATACGATACCGGAAGAAAGCAGGGTGCTCGTTACCGCCCACGATGCCTTCGGCTATTTTGGCAATGCTTACAACATGGAAGTAGAAGGACTGCAGGGGCTGAGCACGGATTCGGAGTACAGCGTGCGTGATGTGGACAATATTGTGAACCTGCTTGTCGACCGGGAAATAAATGCTGTTTTTGTAGAATCCAGTGTATCCGACCGCTCGATTAATGCCATTATTGAAGGGGCGGCCCAGCAGGGTCATGAAGTGGAAATAGGCGGAGAACTTTATTCAGATGCAATGGGAGAAGAAGGAACGGAAGAGGGAACCTATGAAGGCATGTTCCGACATAATATAGATACGATCGCCGGTTCTCTTCAGTAAACAAACGGGGAATGCTTTTCAGCAAACGCGCCTTTACGGCGCTTTTTTTTGTTGTTACAAAGCCTGAATATAAACAGCTTTACCGGCTGCCATCATCAATTGACAGTGCATGGGATAAAAGATAAAGCCAAAGGTAATGCCTGTCGCAATGCTGTAGGTAAGGGGCATCGCAACAATGGTTAGAAAAGCGGGCACAGCGATTCCTCCCTCCACTCAATGAAGCGGCGGTTACTCCTTCTGTCACTACGGCTAAAAGAGGGAAAAAGAACAGGGCCCCTGCTGTCACAACAGACGTAAAACCGGTACGGCCACCGGCAATGCTCTCTTTCCGGTATGTAGTATGTAGTGTATCAAATGAAAAGCAGTTCTTCACGTATGTTCCTCTCTTTCTTGGATGGTAACGTCTCAGCTGCCCCGGTAGGTCTGGTAGCCCCAGAGAGAAATAAGCAGCGGGATATGATAATGCTCCTCCGGCGCAGATATGCCGAATCTTATGTTGACGTGCTGTAAAAAGCGGGGTTCTTCGGCCGGACTTTGTTCGATGGAAGCAAAATAATCCCCGATATAAAACAGCATTTCGTATTCACCGGTTTTGAGCTCCTTGGATGGGAGCAGCGGGGTGTCGAATCTGCCATCTTCGTTGGTCCGGTCTTCCCGGAGCAGAACACGGGTGCCTGCAGTATCAATAGAAAACAGCTGCACCTGAACGGAAGCTGCCGGACGGCCGTGGGCGATATCAAGAATATGAGTGGTGAGTGCCATAGGTAAGAGCCTCCTTTTTACAAGCAAAATGGATTCAGGAAAATGGGCGGCTTTCTTTTTCCTCCGTGAGAAGGCCTTCGAGGCGGAAGCTGGCAATTTTAAAAATTTCCTCCAGTGCCCGGTCCCTTTCTTCTTCTTTTGTCAGATCAACCCGTTCTGCCAGGGAATGATAAATATCCCGCTTGGTTTTATTTTTAACGGCATAAATAAAGGGGAACTCAAACCGTGCCATGTAGAGGGTATTTAATTCATCAAGACGATGCTGTTCTTCCTCGGTTAAGCTCTGGAGGCCGGCGCCATTCTGTTCTGAGACAGAAGCGCTGCTCATTGGTTTGGATGTTCCGAGTACCGGATGGGCGCAGATAAGAGTCGTCTGGGCTTCAAGTGAAGCTTTTTTAACCTGCTGCACCATAGCGCTGTGAAGATCATTCCGGCTGAAAAAAGGGCGATGGGCAGAAGCTCTCTCAGCTACCCAGGGCGAATGTTCATACACATCTTTTAACGCATCAGTGAATCTGCTTTCTGTCATGTCGTTTAGTTCCTGAAGGGTATACCTCATGACTCTGCCTCCTTATGCAGTACAGTCTGCCGCCCCGGCCGTTTTTGATGTAGTGTTATCGTAATGGATAAAGGCGGGTAAGTCATTGGGTGAGATAACTGAATAGTTTAAAAATAATGCGCTGTTTCTCTAAATAAAACGAAAATAGTGTAGATGATTTTCTATTTAATCGACCATGGACAGAGACGCTCTAATACGAAGAGCAAGGCGGAGCCGCAGGGTGATTTCCGGGTCTTTCAGACTTTTGCCAATTAATTCTTCGCATTTCTCCAGCCGGTAGATAACGGTGTTACGGTGAACATAGAGGCGCTTGGCAGTCTCGGAAATATGGCAGTGGGTCTCTAAATACACAGCCAGCGTGTAAAGCAGGGTGGGGTCATCGTTACCGGCCTGACCGAGCTGCTGCATCGTATGAATATAAAATTCTTTTAAGTCTTCTACAGGAATCACACGGAGCAGCTCTGCTACATCTTTCGTCTGGTATGCCTGCACGGATTCAAGGACACCGGACAGCTGACCGGTCTGAAGAGCATCTCTTGCTTCGCGGAAAGCGGTATCAACATCAAGAAACTGATGGGTAATATTGCTGATGCCAAATGATATTGTCCGCTGAAAATAGTTTTTTGTTTCCTGCTGAAGAGACTTGAGAACGCTTGTGATGGCAGGCACTACATCGCCGGTATGTTCATCGGCCTGAAGCAGAATAATAAGCATTTCGCCTTTTATAAACAAGTGGGGAGGAAACGGAAATCCGGGAAGTTCTCCTTGAATAAAATCAAAAACCGCGCTCGTTTCGAGCTGGGACTGGGTAAAGCTTCTCCATTTTTCCTGCCGGTCAACTTTTCCCACGATACAGATATACTTCTCTTCATTCGGAAGGTTAAATTCCTTAGCCCGGTTAATGATTTCTTCCTTTGTTGAAAAAGCACTTTCCAAGTAATTGATAAAAAACTCATTTCTGGCTTTCTGCTGGTGCTGTTTCAGGGCATTTTCCTTTAGACGTTCAAAAGCAATAACGTTGGCCGCCTGTTCCATGGTGAGGACAAGTTCACTGCTGAAGCTGTCCGTTTTTCCAGCAACGGCAAGGTAACTGCACGTGGATTCATGAGTATAAATAGGAAACAGTGTAATCTGTGTATAGGGAGAAGCAAGCAGGGAAAAAGTGGTATGGGTCGTGTTCTCCAGGAAAAACAGATAATTCATTTTGTACAGGGCAGTAAAGGACTCAATAACATCCGGCATCGACTCGGAGGCTGAGACGAGTCTGGCATGATGGTCGAGCATAAACACAGGCTGGTTCACAGTAGCCGCCACACTTATGATGAGGCTCTGCAGGTCTTTGCCGCTGATTATATGGCGGGTAAATGTTTGATGGGCGGATATGGCTTTTTGCAGTTCGGTCGTCCGTGTGTCGAGCATACTGCTGAGAAGGTGAGCTGCAATGGTGCTCAGACTGATGTGGGCCGGCAGATCAATAATCGGAAAGTCAAGCGCATCGGCAAGTGCTACAGCTTCCTGCGGCACTTCATGAAGAAAGCGCTTTGTCTTAATGCCGATGCCTGCGCAGCCTTTGTCGTTCATATGTTGAATAAGATCGGTAAGCAGCGACGAATCATCTTTAAAATGATAGGCGGTCGTTACGAGCAGGTCATGCTCATTCAAGTAGTCCCCGATGTCGGGGGCGTCCATCATACTGACATTGGTAATGGGGCGGTCCTGTCCGTTCCGACCGGCAAGAATGAAGGCTTCTTTAAGCAGCGGAGTCTGGAATAGATGTTTTATTTTCATGCTGTATCGTCCTTTCTATTCTATATATGCTGATTTAGTTACTATATCCAATAATAGGGAAAGAAATTGCCGGAAATGCTAATGATTAATTGTCATAATACCAGTAAAATGAAAGCCATATACAATCATTGTGAAGAAAGCTTACATAAAAACACAAGAGGAGAGATAGTTGATGGACAATTATGATGTAATCATCCGCCGGGGAGAGATTGTGATGCACGATACGGTCGTCACCGCAGATATTGCAATAAAGAACGGGCTCATTGAAAAAATACATCCCGCTATTAAAAACAAAGCCGTTTCTGAAGTCGATGCGCAGGGACTTCACGTCTTTCCAGGAGGTATTGATGTGCATGCCCACTTCAGCGAACCCGGGCGCGAGCATTGGGAAGGTTTTGAAACAGGGGCGGCGATGATGGCCGCCGGTGGAATGACTACATATTTCGACATGCCGCTGAACGGAATACCTTCCACTATTTCTGTAGAGGTGCTCCAGGAAAAGGCGGCAAGAGGCAGACTGAAGTCTGCGGCGGATTTCGGCTTGTGGGGAGGACTTGTTCCTGGCAATGAAGACGAACTGGAAGCGCTGGCAGCTGCCGGTGTCATCGGTTTTAAAGCGTTTATGTCCCCTACAGGAAATAAAGAATTTGAGCGCTCCGATGACGCTGTACTATTTGAAGGCATGCAGAGGATTGCTCCGACAGGCAGGCTGCTGGCTCTGCATTCCGAAAGTGCAGCGATTGTAAACGGGCTGGAGAAGCGGTACAAAGAGCAGACAGACGCGGCTTCTTTTTCTAAAAGCCGGCCGGAAGAAGCGGAAATTGAAGCGGTGAACCGGGCTGTTTCCTACGCCAAAGTAACAAACTGTCCGCTTCATTTTGTGCATATCAGCACAGCGGAAGCGGTAGAAAACATACAGAAGGCGAGGCAGGAAGGAGTGGATGTGACTCTGGAGACATGTCCGCATTATTTATTGTTTACAGAAGAAACGCTCGCTGAAAAAGGAGCGGAAGCTAAATGCGCACCGCCGCTTCGTTCCAAAATCCAGCAGCAGAAATTGATTCAGGTGCTGCTTGAGGGAAAAATTGATATGATCTCCTCTGATCATTCTCCGTGTCCTGCTGACATGAAGGCTACAGACGACATGTTTGCGGCCTGGGGCGGGATCAGCGGGGGGCAGTATACGTTTCTGGCCGTCCTGGAACTGGCGGCGGTCCACAATATAGAACTCCCGCAGGTCGCGCAGTGGCTGGCAGCTGCTCCTGCGGAACGCTTCGGCCTTGCTGGCCGGAAAGGAGAAATTAAAGAAGGAAAAGAAGCGGATCTCGTGCTCGTCAACATGAATAAAGGCTACACCGTTACGAAGGAAAACATGTATATGAAAAACAAACACAGTGCCTATGAAGGCATGACTTTTTCTGCATCGATTGAACAGACTATTCTTGGAGGAAACACCATTTTTCCGGCACCGGCCCAGCCGGTCACAGGCATTGGAAAATGGATTCAGCCTGAATCATAAAAGGAGGATTTGCATGATGACATTTGATGAACTGTACCAGCCTTACCGGACGGCAAGACTTCCGGTATACGCAAAAAACGGAATGGTAGCCGCATCCCAGCCGCAGGCTGCTGACTGCGGCCGGCAGATGCTTGAAAAGGGAGGGAATGCCGTAGACGCGGCGATTGCCGCTGCTGCTGCTCTTACGGTAGTAGAGCCAACATCCAACGGGATAGGCGGGGATGCTTTTGCTCTTGTCTGGATGAAGGAAAAACTGTACGGGTTAAATGCGAGCGGGCGGTCTCCTAAAGCTTTTACATTCGAAAAGCTGAAAGAAAAAGGGCTGACAGACGTGCCGGACCATGGGTTTATTCCAGTGACAGTTCCGGGGGCGCCCGGCGCCTGGGCGGAGCTTTCTGAAGCGTTTGGTGTACTGCCGCTTAAAGAGGTGCTGGCTCCGGCAGTAAAGCTGGCAGAAGAAGGATTTCCCGTCAGTGCGGCAGTCGCAAAGTATTGGAAGCGCGGGGTGCAGTTATTCAGCGACACATTAAAAGGGGCCGAATTTGAGGAATGGTTCCGCATTTTCACGAAAAACGGGCGCGCCCCGCAGGCAGGAGACATATGGACTTTTCCTGATCATGGCCGCACGCTTCGTGATATTGCCGCAACGAAAGCTGCGTCTTTTTATAAAGGGGAGCTGGCCGGGAAGATAGATGCGTTTTCAAAACAGTACGGAGGATTAATCGCAGAAGAAGATCTGAGTGCTTTTCAGGCAGACTGGGTGGATCCTATTTCTGTTTCCTACAAAGGCTATGATGTTTGGGAAATTCCTCCGAATGGCCATGGCTTAAACACTCTTCTGGCGCTGAATATTCTCGAAGAGATGGAGCTGAAGGAAAAAGAATCGCCGGATACCTATCACGTATTGATGGAAGCGATGAAACTCGGCTATACAGACGGCCTGCACTATATTACAGATCCGAAAGACATGAACGTAACGGTGGAGGAGCTGCTGTCTAAAGAGTACGCAGCAGAACGCAGAGAAGCTATCGGTGAAGAAGCGATGCTGCCGAAACCGGGGAAACCGCAAAAGGGAGGAACTGTGTATTTAGCGGCTGCCGATAAAGAAGGAAATATGGTGTCCTATATTCAAAGCAACTATATGGATTTTGGCTCCGGGCTTGTCGTTCCGGGAACGGGGATTAACCTGCAGAATAGAGGGTGTAATTTCAGTATGGATGAACACGCAGTAAATGCAGCAGGGCCCGCTAAACGAACCTATCATACGATTATTCCCGGCTTTTTGACTAAGGACGGCCGGGCAGCAGGAGCCTTTGGCGTCATGGGAGGATTTATGCAGCCTCAGGGGCATCTGCAGGTCTTGACGAGCACCATTGATTTCGGCCTTAACCCGCAGGCAGCGTTGGATGCACCGAGGTGGAGATGGTCGGAAAAGAAAACGATTGAAATTGAACCGTTGTTTCCCGACCATATTGCCCAGGCGCTGGAACGAAAAGGGCATCATATTCGAAAAACAATGGATGAAACCGCCTTTGGACGTGGGCAGGTTATCTGGAAGGATTCGGAAAGCGGAGTGTACATCGGGGGTACGGAATCCCGTGCAGACGGCCATATATCGGTATATTGAAAATAGTTTTTTATTATTATCCGCAGCGCAAAAGAGATTCCCGATAGTTTTCGGGAATCTCTTTTGCGCTTTTTCAAATACTGAGATACTCTTCAAGTTCTTCCTGGATGAGCTCAGGTCCTTCAAACATAATGCGGCCCCGGTCCATTACATAGAAGTAGTCGCCGACAGCACGGGCAAATTCAATATTCTGCTCGACGAGAATCATCGCCGTTTCCGTGTTCTGCTTTAAGTCGATAATCACCTGCTGAATGTCTTCTACAATGTTGGGCTGAATGCCCTCCGCCGGTTCATCAAGCAGAAGAAGGGAAGGTTCGGCTGCAAGCGCACGGCCGATAGCGAGCTGCTGCTGCTGACCGCCGCTTAAATCACCGCCTTTACGGTTTTTCATTTCTTTGAGTACAGGGAAGTAGCTGTAAATGGTTTCAAATATAGTCGTTTTTTTGTTTGGGTTTGCTTCGAGTCCGAGCAGCAGGTTTTCTTCTACGGTCAGGCTTGAAAAGATCTCACGGCCCTGCGGAACGTAGCTCATGCCGGCCCGGGCACGCTTGGCGGGCACGGTTTTTGTAATGTCTTTATCGTTAAATGTTAACCGGCCTTCCTGGACTTTAAGCACACCCATAATCGATTTAATAAGCGTTGATTTGCCAACACCGTTGCGGCCGAGAATACAGATCACCTGGTTTTTATCTGCTTGAATAGAGACGCCGCGCAGAACGGTGCTCTCGTCGTAGGCGGCATCGATGCTTTCCACACTAAGCATGAGCATCGGCTCCTTTGCTGCCGAGGTAAACTTCCCGTACTTTATCGTTTTGCTGGATCTGCTCCATCGTGCCCTCACTGAGGAGGGTGCCTTCATGCATGACGGTTACCTTTTCGGCATACTCACGGACAAAATCCATATCATGTTCTACGACAATAAGAGAGCAGTCCTGCTTTAGTTCCCGGAGAAGGCTGCCTGTTTTTTCTTCCTCTTCTTCGGTCATGCCGGCGATCGGCTCATCGAGCAGAAGCAGTTCCGGCTCCTGCATCATCACCATCCCTATTTCGAGCCACTGTTTCTGGCCGTGAGATAAACCGCCCGCGAGGATATCGCGTTTGCCGGCCAGGCCGATAATTTCGAGCTGACGGTCTATCTTTTCTTTTTCCATTTTTTTCATTTTGGCGCGAAGCATCGAGAATACGCCTTTCTCCTGTTTCATGGCGACTTCGAGGTTTTCCTGCACGGTAAGGTGAGGGAAGATGGAAGGGGCCTGAAACTTCCGCCCGATTCCTTTTCTGGCAATTTCGTATTCTTTTTTATCTTCGAGTGCATAGTTTTTCTGAAAAGTAATGATGCCATCGCTCATTTTTGTCAGTCCGCAGAGGACATCAAGAAACGTAGTTTTTCCAGCACCATTTGGTCCGATAAGAAAGTGGATTTCTTTATCGGCCATACCGAATGAAAAGCGGTTCAATGCGGTGAAATCACCAAATTTCACGAGGACATCCTGGCATTTAAGAATGCTTGTCAGTGGTTGCTCCTGCCTGCTGTTCTGCTTTTTCATGATCAGATAACCTCCGTTTTCTTTTTAGTTTATTTCCAATCGACATCAGGCCTCCGGGCAGGAATACGATAACGACAATGAAGACAAGGCCGATAAAGTATGTCCACAGCTCCGGATACGTTTCACTGAAAAATGTAGTTCCGACATTTGCTAGAATAGCGCCGAATACAGGGCCGAGCAGCGTACCGCGTCCGCCGATGGCAACCCATAGGGCCATCTCAATCGATGGAATAATATCAATCATCGTCGGCGTAATGATGCGGATCTGCAGCACGAACAGCATGCCGGCAAGTCCGGCAATTCCAGCGGATAGAGTGAACACAACCATTTTGTAATACGCTGTGTTGTAACCGGAAAAGCGGAGGCGGTTTTCCCCGTCCCGTATCGCGATCAGCACTTTCCCAAACCGGCTGTTTACGAGCTTGAAGCAGAAGTAAAAGACGGCTGCCAGCACAACGAGGGTAAGAAAGTATAGAAACAGCTGAGTCTGTGGATTGGACAAAGAAAATCCAAAAATTGTGTGTAAGCTGCTCAGTCCGTCCGATCCACCGGTGTAGCGCTGCTGGCTGACAATAAGCGTGACGGTCACGAGTACAAGTGCCTGCGTCAGGATAGTGAAGTATACGCCTTTTATCCGGTTGCGGAACGTAAAGAATCCAAGCAGCGAGGCAATAGCCATTGGTACGAGTACCCCGAGAAGAATAGCTGCCACAGGATTGGAGAGCAGTTCCCAAAGGAAAGGCAGCTCGGTCATCCCGCTCCACATCATAAAGTCAGGGAGCGCACCGCCGGCTGACTCAATCGTGACGTAAACCGCCATAATGTAGGCGCCAAGTCCAAAGAAAATGCCGTGACCAAGGCTTAATATACCGGTATAGCCCCAGACAAGGTCCAGGCCGATGACGAGTATCGCAAAAGCCAGGTAGCGGCCCAGCAGATTTGTATGAAAATCATTAAGTATAAAAGGCAGTACTGCCAATAGGAGAAGCAGTACGGCAAAGATGCCCTGCTTAGTCCCAATCCATTTCGATAATCCCATGTCTTCCCTCCGTTCTTGTATTAATCAAGCTTGCGGGTCCTAAGGTTGAATAAACCATTCGGGCGCCACTGCAGAAATAAGATAATAATCACAAATAACAGCACGCGTCCCATCGACGCATTCGTAAAGTATTCAAAGCCGGTATTAAATACCCCGATACCGAGAGCGGCGATGACGGTGCCGAGAAGCATTCCGACGCCTCCGACTACGACGACCATAAATGCATCAATGATGTAAGCTGTACCCAATGTCGGGCCGATCGGGCCGATTAAGGTAAGGGCCATCCCGGCGATGCCGGCAAATCCCGCCCCAAGAGCAAACGTAGTAGAGTCGACCTGGCGTGTAGAAATACCGACGCTTGAAGCCATATCGCGGTTCTGCATAACAGCACGGATTCTTCTGCCGTTGGATGTTTTGTAAAAGTAATAAAACATAAACAGAACGCAGGCGCTCACAAGCAGGATAATGAAAATCCGTGATTTAGGAAAACTGATTGAAAAGATTTCCACAGCCCCGGATAGCAGGGCCGGGCTCTGCACGCCAACATTGGGAGCGCCGAAAATAGAGCGGGCGGCCTGCTGCAGAATAAGGCCGGCGCCAAATGTGGCAAGCAGGCTGTCAAGAGGCCTGCCGTATAAATGACGGATGACCGTCCATTCGAGGAGCCAGCCGATAAGAGCCGCCGTCAAAAACGCAGCCGGAATCGCTAAAACAAAATACCAGTTAAACATAGATTCAGGCAGGTAATCGATAAACAGGCTCTGCACCACAAACGTGGCGTAGGCGCCAATCATAATCAGTTCACCGTGTGCCATATTAATAACGTTCATTAAACCAAATGTAATAGCCAGACCAAGGGCGATCAGCAGCAGGATAGACCCGAGACTGATGCCGTTGAACAGCTGAGAAATAATACCTTCCACAGTGAGTCCTCCTTTTATTCGTCGGTGAGCACGTCGCTTAAACCGGCTGCCCAATCATATTCTTCCAGATAAGGATCCGGCACTACCGGGTCGCCGGAATTCCAGACTTCTTCAAACTGGCCGTCCGTCTGTACTTCGCCAATCCGTACCGTTTTGCTTACGTGCTGATTGTCTCCATTAATTTCAACTGGACCGCCGGGAGCATCAAAAGTGATACCATCGGCTGCTTCCCGGACCGCGTCCACATCTGTTGTCCCGGCTTCCTCTACGGCTTTCGCCCAGAGATGAACCATGAAATATCCCGCTTCTATCGGATCCCCCGTTACCCGGGAGTCTCCGTAGGTGTCTTTGAAAGACTCTACAAAGGCTTCATTTTCCGGGGTGTCGGTGCTCTGGTAATAGTTCCAGCTGGCGTAGTGCCCTTCAAGCACGTCGGCGCCGATCCCCTGAATTTCCTCTTCCGCTACCGAGACGCTCAATACCGGAATATCCTCCGATGTAATACCGGCATCATACAGCTGTTTAAAAAAAGCAACGTTGCTGTCCCCGTTTAATGTGTTGAAAATAACATCAGGCTCTTCTTCTTTAATGCGGGAAATAATCGTATTGTAGTCTGTATGGCCGAGCGGCGTGTACTGCTCACTTACGATCGTCCCGCCGGCATCATCCACCTGGGATATGACGGCCTGGTTGGCAATACGTGGAAATACATAGTCCGAGCCAAGCAGAAAGATATCATCGCCTTTATTTTCCATCAGCCAGTCAATCGCAGGAGTGATCTGCTGATTGGGAGCGGCGCCCGCATAAAATATGTTCGGGGAAGATTCCATTCCTTCATACTGGACCGGATAAAATAACAGTCCGTTGTTATTTTCGACGACCGGCAGCATCGCCTTTCTGCTGGCCGATGTCCAGCCGCCGAATATAACGGGAACGTCATCCTGCTGAAGCAGTTTGGACGCACGTTCTGCAAATGTCGGCCAGTCGGACGCACCGTCTTCCACAACCGGGACGAGTTCTTTACCGAGGACGCCGCCGGCTTCGTTAATTTCTTCAATAGCGAGCAATTCGGAGTCGCGAACCGACGATTCACTCATCGCCATTGTTCCACTTAAGGAATGAAGAATGCCTACCGGAATCTGATCCTCGTCAACTTCCACTGCTTCTTCCTCGGGATCCGCCTCAGTAGAGGTGCCGGCTTCCCCGCTTGCGGTACTATCTTCTACAGCAGCTTCATCTTCGCCGGAGCATCCGGCGGCTGTTAATAAAGCGGCCATGCTGAGAGCAAGTGCTGTCTTTTTGGGAAAATATAACATTCTATGTAAACCCCCTTAACATGTATGTTTGTAAAAGTAGCATATATACGAGGGGGTTTGGAGGTCATTGTCAGATTACATCACACAGAATTTATTTAGGCAGGTTGCACAAAAGAAGAAAAATTCATGAACAGTTTCTCCTATATAAAGGATGTTAAATAATCTTACATACAGCTTGAAGTTCACATGTGATGATAGGTATAATATCGACGTATAAGAAAGTCTTATGATTCTGAAAATAGTCCAAGGACGTGACAAAATGAAATTGACGCCAACTGAACAAGAGAAGCTGCTTATTTTTATGGCATCTGAACTCGCCAAGCAGCGCAGGGAAAAAGGGCTGAAGCTTAATTATCCGGAAGCCATGGCTATTTTAAGCTCTTTTTTAATGGAGGGCGCAAGAGAAGGAAAGACGGTAGCCCAGCTTATGCAGGAAGGCAAGCATGTGCTTACTGCTGAAGAAGTGATGGAGGGTATTCCCGAAATGATCGACAATGTACAAATTGAAGCAACATTTCCAGATGGAGTAAAGCTTGTGACCGTTCATCAGCCTATCCAATAAGAAAAGGAGGACGTTGTTATGATTCCTGGAGAATATAAATTGAAAACAGAACCGGTCACGATTAATGAAAACCGGCGCACAGCAGCGATCCGCGTAGCCAATCAAGGCGACCGTCCTATACAGGTTGGGTCGCATTTTCATTTTTTTGAAGTGAATCGCAACCTGTTTTTTGATAGAGAACTGGCTGTTGGTATGCGGCTTAACATTTCCTCCGGCTCAGCTGTCCGGTTCGAACCGGGCGAAGAACATGAAGTGGAACTTGTGGAAATCGGCGGACGAAAAGAGGTTTACGGGCTTAACGGACTGACAAACGGCGCCGTGAATCAGCCGGGACAGCTGGCGGCAGCTGCAGAGAAAAAAGGGTTTGGAGGAGAGCGGTAATGGATATTTCAAGAAAAAGCTATGCCGGACTGTACGGCCCGACAACAGGGGACCAGGTCAGGCTCGCAGATACCGATCTTTGGATAGAAGTGGAAAAGGATCATACGATTTATGGAGAAGAAGCAAAATTCGGAGGGGGCAAAGTTCTTCGGGAAGGAATGGGGCAGAGCTCTCGGGCTGTTCGGAACCAGGGAGTCGTGGATTTATTAATTACAAACGCGCTGATTGTCGATTATACCGGTATTTACAAAGCTGATATCGGCGTAAAAGACGGTCGTATTAAAGCCATCGGAAAAAGCGGGAATCCGGATATAATGGACGGCGTCCATCCGGAGCTGACAGCAGGGGCTTCTACAGAAGTGATTGCCGCTGAAGGAATGATCGTTACAGCGGGAGGAATTGATGCCCACATTCACTTTATCAGCCCCCAGCAGATTGATGTAGCGATCTCTTCGGGTGTTACTACCATGCTTGGTGGAGGCACCGGTCCTGCGACAGGTACGAAAGCGACGACCTGCACGCCGGGTGAGTGGAACATTCACCGGATGCTGGAAGCAGCTGAAGGGTTTCCGGTTAATCTGGGCTTTCTGGGCAAAGGAAATGGAGCTTCCCTGGAGCCGCTTGAAGAACAGGTAAGAGCCGGGGCGATCGGCCTGAAGCTTCATGAAGACTGGGGAACAACGCCGGCTGCGATTGATGCTGCGCTTCGCGTAGCGGATGATATGGATGTGCAGGTAGCAATACATACAGATACGCTGAATGAAGCGGGATTTGTAGAAGATACGATCCATGCAATTGCAGGACGCGTGATTCATACGTATCACACGGAAGGTGCGGGCGGAGGCCACGCTCCGGATATTATGAAAATTGCAGGATACCCGAATGTGCTTCCTTCTTCAACCAACCCGACGCGGCCGTTCACCCACAATACAATAGATGAACATTTGGATATGCTGATGGTGTGTCATCATCTGGATCATAACTCCCCGGAGGATGTAGCTTTTGCTGACTCCCGGATCCGGCCGGAAACGATTGCTGCAGAAGATATTCTGCATGATATGGGAGCCCTGAGCATTATATCCTCCGATTCCCAGGCAATGGGGCGGGTTGGGGAAGTAGTTATCCGGACATGGCAGACGGCAGATAAAATGAAAAAGCAGTTTGGCTTTATAGCAGAAGACAAAGCGCAGGGAAATGACAATGAGCGTGCAAAGCGCTATGTAGCCAAATACACGATTAACCCGGCCGTAGCCCATGGTATCAGCCATGAAGTAGGATCGGTGGAACCGGGAAAGTGGGCGGATCTTGTGTTATGGGACCCGGCTTTTTTCGGAGTCAAACCGGAAATCATCATTAAAGGCGGACATATCGCCCACGCTCAGATGGGAGATCCGAATGCGTCTATTCCTACGCCGCAGCCCGTCTTTCAACGCCCTATGTTTGCAAGCTTTGGCCGTGCCCTGTATTCTTCCTGTCTGACATTTGTATCAAAGGCGGCCTATGATGATGGAATAGGAGAAAAACTCAGCCTCCAGAAGAATATCTCCTATGTAAAAAACTGCCGCACGATCGGCAAACAGGATATGAAAGCCAACGATAAAATGCCGAACATTGAAATCGATCCGGAAACCTATGAAGTAAAGGCCGACGGCGTCTTGCTGACGTGCGAGCCCTTGAAAGAAGTGGCGATGGCCCAGCGGTATTTTTTATTTTAAAAAGAGGAGAGACCTGTTATGAAAATCACAAAAATGGCTGGACGATTTAATGAAAAAGATGCTTCTTCCAAAGAAGTGGACTGGCTGGAAGTAGAGTGGGAAGAGCTGGCTAAACGTATTTTAAGAAAAGATACTGCCGCCGGACGGGATATCTCTATTTCCCTGGAGGCGGGTGAGCATCTGGAAACGGGAGGCCTGCTGTATGAAGACGAGAATCTGCAGATTGCCGTCCGCACCACGCTGGAAGATGTATATGTCATCACGCCGGCTTCAATGACGGAAATGGGAAAGGTTGCTTTTGAACTGGGCAACCGTCATACGCCCTGCCTCGTAGAAGACGATAATATAACCGTAAGGTACGACAGCACACTGGAAACGATTTTTAAAGATACAGGAGTTGCCTATAAGCTGGAGCAGAGACGGATTGACCGTCCGTTCAAATATAAAGGCCACGCGCATGCACATTGATTTTTTGAAGCTGATGCAGCTTCATGACAGTGCGTTTCCGATTGGATCGTATACGCAGTCGTTTGGGATGGAAACCTATATTCAGGCAGACTGGATTACAAACGGCGGTGAGCTTCTTGCGTTCTGTGAATCCTACTTGTTTGAAAATGTCGTCTACGGTGATGCCATTATCGTTCAGGAAATTATGAACGGCACCGGGGAAAGCCTTGCTTATGCCGGAGCCGTTGCACACGCTGTGAAAATCGCAAGAGAAACAAAAGAAGCAAGCCTGCGCATGGGCAGCCAGTTTCTGCAGACGGTGGAATCTATAGAAGGGCAGGCGGCGGCCGATGAACTAAAAAGAACGATGGAATCTCATCAGCTGAGACGTCACTACAGTGTCGTCTACGCCCTCTATATGCTGCAGACAAATATTGGCACAAAGGAAGCCGTAACGGGATTTTTGTATTCAACCACGACATCGCTCGTACACAATGCCGTCCGGGCAGTTCCTCTGGGACAGAAAAGCGGCATGCGGACGATTTCCGCGCTTCTTCCTTCCGTCATAAAAGCAGCTGCAGCAGTAGAAGAGCTGTCGCTTGCAGATGTAAGAAATCAGGCGGTTGGCATAGAACTTGCTTCCATGGAACACGAACATATTAAAGTACGCTTATTCAGCTCATAATAAAGGAGAGGTTCAGAAATGAGTCCAGTACGTATTGGAGTGGCGGGTCCTGTGGGATCCGGCAAAACAGCTTTAATCGAACAACTGACAAGAAGAATGCATAAAGATTACTATATAGCCGTTATTACCAACGATATTTACACAAAAGAAGATGCCCAGTTTTTAGCAAAAAACGGCGTGCTTCCGGAAGAGCGCATCATCGGCGTAGAAACGGGCGGATGCCCGCATACGGCTATCCGTGAAGATGCTTCCATGAACTTCGCAGCCATTGATGAACTGAATGAATCATTTCCCGGTCTGGATATCATTTTTGTTGAAAGCGGTGGTGATAACTTATCAGCGACGTTCAGTCCGGAGCTTGTAGACGGGTTTATTTACGTAACAGATGTAGCGGAAGGCCAGGACATCCCCCGTAAAGGTGGACCGGGCGTAGCGCGTTCGGATTTTCTCGTTATCAATAAAAAAGACCTGGCTCCCTACGTCGGGGTGGACCTTGAGATGATGGAACAGGATGCACGCAATGCCAGAGGCAAAAGACCTTTCGTCTTTGCTAACCAAAAAGATGGATCGGGCCTGGATGGGGTTATTTCCTGGATCCGCCATTCGCTGCTGCTCGAAGACGTCAAGCTTGATGCTGAAGTGAAAAGTGGGGCCTGAGACAAGCCTGGCTCTTCAGGGAGAGCTGGATCTTCGGTTTTCACGTAAATCAGGACGCACGATTTTAAAAGATGCCTATCAGTCGCCGCCGCTCAAGGTAAGCCGGATGCTTTATCCGGACAGCCCGGAACGGGCGGTGGCCTACTTAGTGGAGACTTCCGGCGGAATGGTGTCGGGTGATACGTACATCTACCGCATTTATTTGGAAGAAGACGCGGAGGTGACGCTGATTCCCCAGTCAGCGGTAAAAGTATACCCGCAGACGAAAGCGCAGGATACGATTCAGGAATTTTCGGTGAATATAGAAAAGGGAGCCGTTCTCATTCTGCAGCCGGACACATTAATTCCGTATAAAGATGCGTCCTTTACAAGCCGGACCATAGTAAAGATGGACGAGAAGGCCTCAATAATCTGGGGGGAGATACTAACCCCGGGACGGCGGGAACGCCGGGAAGCCTGGCAGTATCAGAAGCTGGATACTTCTTTTACTCTATGGATGGACCAGGAACTTAAATGCCTGGACCGCCTGCGTCTGGAGCCGGATGTTTGTCATCCCCATCATATAGGCGTGTTGGATGGGAGCGACTACTATGCATCATTCTGGGCCGCTGGGGCGGTGGCAGAAAAGATAGAGGCAGAAACGTTCCAACGTTATCTGTCGATTCCGGAAGGAACGCGCGCTGCCGTAACAAAGCCGGAATATAATATTATTCATATGCGGATCCTCTCTTCAGATTTAATAGCATTAAAAAAGCTTTGGCAGCACGCAGCTGCTTATTTTATATAGTCATAAAGACCCATTTACATTTATAGTGAATGGGTCTTTAATATGTATACAATTGACACATCTTTCAAATAGAAAGCATGAGACGAAGAGAGAGGCTGCCTTATGGCATCGTATATGCACCGCCATAAAATTAATATGACACCGCCGCAGATATTAGCGTTGAGTTTTCTGGCGGCTATTGCGGCAGGCACGCTGCTTTTGCTGCTTCCAGTATCCGCGGTTGAACCGGTAAGCTTTACGGACGCTCTATTTACAGCTGTCTCCGCTACGACGGTGACCGGTCTGATTGTGGTGGATACGGGAACCGTGTATACCACTTTCGGCCAGGTAATTATTATGATTTTAATAAAAATAGGCGGGCTCGGGCTGTTAACGGTTGCGATGATGATTGTTATTCTGCTTGGTAGAAAGATTGGACTGAAGGAAAGGCTGCGCATTCAGCAGTCCTTTAATCAAACGTCCATTGGCGGCATCGTTAAGCTCGTGAAAGTGCTGTTTATTTTTTCAGTCAGCATGGAAGCGCTCGCTGCAGCCCTTCTGGCGATTGACTGGGTGCCTGAGTATGGATGGCGGTACGGCTTATTTGCGAGTTTGTTTCATTCTATCTCTGCATTTAACAATGCCGGCTTTTCCCTATGGTCGGACGGCCTTACCAAATACGTTGGGGACCCGCTCGTCAACGTTATTATTACCGGCCTGTTTATTACAGGCGGTATTGGATTTACCGTGCTGTATGACGTAATAGAAAACAAACGGTTCAAGTCGCTGCAGGTTCACTCCAAAATCATGATCATTGGCACGTTGATCGTAAACGCGTCTGCTGCGGTCATCATTTTTCTGCTGGAAACAAATAATCCCGGCACGATGGCTTCTTTATCACTCGGCGATAAAATATGGGCTTCGTATTTCCAGGCGGTTACACCGAGAACGGCTGGATTTAACTCGATCGACATCACGCAGATAGAACCAGGAACGGCTTTATTAATGTCTTTATTGATGTTTATAGGGGGAGGAAGCGCCTCAACCGCTTCCGGCATTAAATTAACCACCTTTGTCGTTATCATCTGGGCGATGATTACTTTTTTTAAAGGGGATGAAGAGCCGGTCCTGTTTAAGCGCTCGATTCCCCAGGCCGTTATTGCCCGCTCGTTTATTATTACGGTGACGAGCCTGATGCTTGTATTTACCGCTCTGTTTTTATTAACGCTCACAGAACAGGCGCCGTTTTTAGTGATCGTATTCGAAGTGTTCTCAGCGTTTGGTACCGTTGGGCTTTCGATGGGGCTGACCTATGAGCTGACGGAGCCGGGCAAATATATTCTGATGCTGCTGATGTTTTTCGGCCGAATCGGCCCGCTTACCATCGTTTTTGCCCTGGCAAGAACGGAAAAATCAAACGTCCGTTATCCAAGAGCGGATATATACACTGGTTAAAAAAATCTCCCGCAGAAACGGGAGATTTTTTTCTATTTCAGCTGGCTGTTTTCCGTGAAAAATACTTTGTACCCCATCCGGGCAAAGATAATAACGGTAAGCGCAACGGCTCCGGTAATGCCGAGCAGAATCGCAATCTGGTATTCAATCGCAGTGACCGGATCGGCGCCTGCTAAAATCTGGCCGGTCATCATGCCGGGAAGAAAAACGATACCCATTCCCACCATGGAATTAATGGTCGGAAGGATGGAGGAATCAAACGACTGATTCACAATTTCCCGGCTGGCCTCTTTTGGATCGGCCCCAAGCATAAGCGCGGCTTCTACCTGCCGGCGCTGGTTTTTCATATTGTCCAGAAGCGTCTGCACCCCTAGTGTCACGCCGGTCATGGAATTGCCGATAATCATTCCGGCAATAGGAATCGTGTAGCGCGGGTCATACCAGGGAGAAAACTGGATGACAATAAAGTTAAAGTAAACCAGGCTGGTCAATGTGCCGACGCTGATAGAGACAGCCACTGCTTTTTTCAGCTCTTTATTCAATGTGCCGCGAACTCTTTTATGAACGTTATGAATAGCAAAAGCCGTCATGAATAATACGACACCAATAGTGAAAAGAGGGTGCGGGTTCTCAAATAAATACATGAGCACATAGCCTACAATAAGGAGCTGAATGGTCATGCGCAGCGTAGCGATAAGAATCTCTTTATCACGCGGTATTTTTCGAATGCGTACGATAACAAGCAGCAGAATAATAAACACATAGGCTGCGAGAAGCTGGTAAATGGTCAGGCTTATCATGCCGTCATCCATTGAGCGCACCTCCCTGCAGCGTATATTGATTAAAGTCGATTAACGTATCAGAAAATGTTTCACCGATAGAACGGGAGTGGGTAACAAAAATAATGGTTTTCTGATGCTGGCGGGCCCAGCTGACAAAACGATCCATCACTTCATGCTCGAGATTGTCATCGAGAGCAGAAGTCGGCTCATCGAGCAGGAGAACCGGGCTGTCCAATACAGCAGCCCTTACGAGCGCGAGCCGCTGCTTTTCTCCTCCGGAAAGAGTTTCCGCTTCGGTTTCCAGGTCTTTAGATAAGTAAAAATCGCTCATAATTAGTTTAATGGCTTCATCTTCAGCGGATGGTTTGCCGGCAAACCGTCGGCCGGCGTTAACATTATCACGTATCGTTTCCCCAAATAAAACCGGGTGCTGGGGAAGCATCGCAACTTCCCGCCTATGCATAACCGGATCAAGCGAAGAAAGGAGGTTTCCATTGTAAGAGATCTCCCCGCGGTCGGCTTCGATCATACGGTTAAGAAGCATTAAAAAAGTAGACTTTCCACTGCCGCTTTCTCCGACAATACAGGTGATGGCACCGCTCTCTATCGTAAGGCTGTCTATTTGCAGGATATCTTTATACTGTACATTTTGGCATGTGAACATAAGCGGCTCCTTTCAGGTATTTATTTTTACATAGAACGAAAAAAGTATAAAGCAGGAACACAAACGTGTCGAACATTCGGCTTTGCACGCAAAGCTCCTGGGACTAAAAGCCGCCGGAAAGAGAAAAGCGGTAAATGATAAGGCTTTCTCTGCAGCGGCGGGTGAAATTATCTTAGGAATATGCGTTTGGTTTTGGTATAATTAATGGCTGAGACTTATTACTTTGAAGCGTGAATTTGGAGGAGCAGAAATGCTTTTATATACAGAATGGCAGCATGTGTTTAAATTAGATCCCGCTAAAGAAATATCGGACGAAAATTTGGAAAAGCTTTGTGAATCGGGAACGGATGCAGTCATCGTAGGCGGAACCGACGGTGTGACGCTTGATAACACGCTCGATCTTCTGGCCAGAATCCGCAGGTATTCGGTCGCGTGTGCCCTGGAGATATCAGAACTCGAGGCAGTAACGCCGGGATTTGATTATTACCTCATTCCGAGCGTGCTGAATGCAGGTGACCCGAAGTGGATCACCGGAGCCCATCACGAAGCGCTTAAAGCACTCGGTCCTCTGATACAATGGGAAGAGATGATTATGGAAGGGTACTGTATCGCCAATCCGGATTCGAAAGCAGCCAGACGCACCGGCGTAAATAACAGCCTGGACGAGGAAGATATTCTGGCCTATGCACAGCTTGCAGACAAGCTGTTCCGCATTCCCGTCTTTTATCTTGAGTACAGCGGAGTACTGGGCCCTGTAGAAACCGTAAAAAAAACCGCCGCAGCATTGGAGCAGGCCCGCTTTTTCTATGGGGGAGGCATCCGGACGAAAGAGGAAGCCGCAGAAATGGCCGCTTTTGCAGACACAATTGTCGTAGGCAATATTATTTATGAAAACATGAAAGCCGCTCTTTCCACAGTGAAAGCAGTAAAAAAATAAAACGATACCAGGGGCAGGTAAATGAAACGGCACGTTTGTTTCAAATCGTTATCCTGATTAATACGGAGGAATCGGCATGCAAAAAGAAATAATTGAAAAAATGCTCGCGGGCATGAACCCCGAACAAAAAGAAGCCGTTCTATATACGGACGGTCCATTGCTTGTAATGGCCGGCGCAGGAAGTGGAAAAACAAGAGTACTAACCCATCGGATCGCATACTTAATGAGAGAAAAGGGCATCCCGCCTTATGCTATTCTGGCGATTACGTTTACGAATAAAGCGGCACGGGAGATGAAGAACCGGGTCGGGAAACTGGTCGGACCGGTAGCGGAAGATATCTGGATGTCCACGTTTCACTCCATGTGTGTCCGCATCCTGCGCAGAGACATCGACCGGCTCGGATACAGCCGCAACTTTTCTATTTTAGATGGTACCGATCAGCTTTCCGTGATCCGCCAGATCCTGAAAGATGAAAATATTGATTCCAAAAAATTCGATGCCCGCAGTATGCTGAGTGTTATTTCATCAAGCAAAAACGTGCTTGAATCTCCGGAAAAGCTGACAGAACGCGCGTATGGCCCGTTTGAAGAAACAGCGGCAAAAGTATACAGCGAATACCAGAAGCGTCTGCGCCGCAACCATGCGCTTGATTTTGACGATCTGATTATGACAACGATCCGTTTGTTCCGTCAGGTGCCGGAAGTGCTGGAATTCTACCAGCGTAAATTTAAGTACATTCATGTAGATGAGTACCAGGATACAAACAAAGCACAGTATACGATCGTGCAGATGCTCGCTGAAAAACACCACAACATCTGTGTCGTAGGGGATTCCGATCAGTCCATTTATAAGTGGCGCGGAGCCGACATTTCAAATATCCTTTCGTTTGAATCCGACTACGAAGAAGCAAAGACGATTCTGCTGGAGCAGAATTACCGCTCCACCAAGAAAATTCTGCAGGCTGCGAATGCGGTGATTACCAATAATGCAGGAAGAAAGCCGAAAAACCTCTGGACCGATAATGATGAAGGCTTAAACATCCGTTATTACCACGCCACGGATGAGCGCGATGAGGCAGCATACATCATCGAAAAAATAAGAGACGAAGTTAACAGCGGGCGCCGCAATTATTCAGATATCGCTATTTTATACCGCACGAACGCCCAGTCGCGGATGATAGAGGAAATGTTTGTGAAATCCAACATTGCCTACAACATGATCGGCGGCACCAAGTTCTATGACAGAAAAGAAATCAAAGATGTGCTCGCATACCTTCGTACGATTGCAAACCCAAATGACGATATCAGCCTTGGACGGATCGTTAACGTGCCTAAACGGGGAATCGGCGCGGCTACCATTGATAAAGTGGCCCATTTTGCTGCAGGAAACGACATCACAATGTTTGATGCGATTCAGGACGCCGACCAGATCGGTCTCGGCGCCAGGGCATCCAAAAAATTAATTGATTTCTCCCGGCAGATGGCAGGCTGGATAGAGATGCAGGAATACCTTTCTGTAACGGAGCTCGTAGAGGAAATCCTGGAAAAAACGGGATACCGTCAGGCACTGAAAGAAGAACAGACAATTGAAGCGCAGAGCCGGATGGAAAACATCGATGAATTTTTATCGGTAACAAAAGACTTTGAAAAAAATGCAGAAGATAAATCACTTATCGGCTTTCTAACCGATCTGGCACTCGTATCCGACATTAATGCACCGGACGAAGAGGAAAAAGAAAAAGGTGCCGTCGTAATGATGACCCTCCACTCTGCAAAAGGACTGGAATTTCCGACCGTGTTTATTACTGGAATGGAAGAAGGGATTTTCCCACACAGCCGTTCGTTGTTTGAAGCAGAGGAGATGGAAGAAGAGCGCCGTCTGGCTTACGTTGGTATTACAAGAGCCGAGCAGGAGCTGTTTATCACCCATGCCAAGATGAGACAGCTGTACGGTAAAACCCAGGCCAACCCTGTATCCCGGTTCATCGGTGAGCTGCCGAAAGAACTGCTTGAAGGCATGGAAGAGGACAAACCATTGACGCCTTCCTTCCAGCAGAAGCTGTCACCGTATGAACGCCGGCGCCAGGCAGCTGTAGCGGATAGAAAGCATACGGTTCAGGCCGAAACCGGCGGATCGGAGCTTGGCTGGAAAGTAGGAGACAAGGCTTCCCATAAAAAGTGGGGAACCGGCACCGTTGTCAGCGTCAAAGGAGACGCCGAGGATATGGAACTGGATATTGCATTTCCTAAAGATGGCATCAAACGGCTTTTAGCCCGATTTGCTCCAATTACAAAGGAATAAGCAAGGAAAGGGAGAAAACGATGCAGCAGGCACAAGCAGAAGAAAAAGCAGCGGAGCTACGCAGGCTGCTTGAGAAATACGGCTACCATTATTATGTGCTCGATGATCCGATTGTTCCCGATTCGGAGTACGACGAGAAATTAAAAGAGCTGGTCGATATAGAAGAAGCATTTCCGGAGCTGCAGACAGAGGATTCACCAACGGTCCGTATCGGCGGACTTCCGCTGGATTCGTTTAAGAAAGTGCAGCATGAGATTCCGATGATGAGCCTGGGCAATGCGTTTAATGAACAGGATCTCCGTGATTTTGACCGGCGCGTCCAGCAGAATTTGGATGAACCGGCCGAATATATCTGCGAGCTGAAGATTGACGGCCTTGCCGTGTCTTTAACGTATGAAAAAGGACGATTTGTACGCGGGGCAACAAGAGGCGATGGCACGACAGGGGAAGATATAACCAATAACCTGCGGACCGTCGGCTCGATTCCGCTCCGCCTGGATAACCGTGTGAATATTGAAGTGCGCGGGGAAGTTTTCATGCCGGAAAAGTCATTTGAGCGGTTAAATGAAGAAAAAGAACAAAACGGCGAAGAGCCATTTGCCAATCCAAGAAACGCCGCTGCGGGTTCACTCCGCCAGCTGGATCCCAAAATCGCAGCAAACCGCAACCTGGACATTTTCCTGTATGCTATTGCCGATGACAAAGGCCTCGGCCTGCCTTCTCATCTGGAGTCGCTGGAATACATGAAGGAACTGGGCTTCAAAACAAACCCAGAGAGCCGGCACTGCCAAACGATCGAAGACGTTATTGCCTATGTGGAAGAATGGGCGGATACCCGGACGGGTCTTTCCTACGAAACGGACGGCATCGTGATCAAAGTCAATTCGCTGTCGCAGCAGCAGAAGCTCGGTTTTACAGCGAAAAGCCCGCGCTGGGCGACGGCTTATAAATTTCCGGCGGAAGAAAAAGTAACGACGCTTGAAGATATTATTCTATCAGTCGGCCGTACCGGCGTTGTGACGCCGACCGCTGTGCTTGAACCAGTCCAGGTGGCAGGAACGACCGTGAAACGGGCCTCGCTTCATAATGAGGATCTGATAAGGGAAATAGATGTCAAGCTGGGGGACAAAGTTATTATCAAAAAAGCCGGCGACATTATCCCGAAAGTCGTTAAGGTGCTCACCGAGCTTAGAACCGGTGAAGAAAAAGATTTCGTCATGCCGATCCACTGCCCGGCATGCGAAAGCGAGCTCGTCCGCCTCGAAGGCGAAGTGGCCAGGCGCTGTATTAATCCGCAGTGTCCGGCCCAGCTGAAAGAAGCCATTATTCATTTCGTGTCCAGAGGAGCGATGAATATCGACGGCCTTGGAGAAAAAGTTGTGCTTCAGCTGTTTCGGCATGAACTCATTCACGGTATTGCGGACTTATACAAGCTGGAAAAAGAAAAGCTGCTGGAACTGGAACGAATGGGCGAAAAATCCGTACAGAATTTACTGGAAGCCATTGAAGCTTCAAAAAACAACTCGATGGAAAAGCTTTTGTTCGGTCTGGGCATTTCTCTTGTAGGCGCAAAAGCCGCCAGAACGCTGGCGGCGGAATTTGAGTCCATGGCCGGTCTGATGAAGGCGTCTAAAGAAGAACTGCTCGCCGTTTTTGAGATTGGTGAAAAGATGGCGGATTCGGTCGTGAATTTTTTCGATAATGAGGAAGCAGTAGAGCTTTTGTCTGAACTAAAGCGCCTCGGCGTTAATATGGAGTACAAAGGACCGAAAAAACAGTCGGCGGTAAAAGAATCACCGCTTAAAGACAAAACCGTCGTGCTTACCGGGAAAATGGAAGACTATTCCCGGAAGCAGGCCCAGGAAATCGTTGAAAAGCTTGGCGGAAATGTGACGGGCAGCGTGAGCCGGAAAACAGATATTCTGATTGCCGGGGAAGATGCAGGTTCCAAGCTGGCGAAAGCGGAAGAATGCTCTGTCGAAGTGTGGAACGAAGCTCGTTTTAAAAAGGAAACGGATGCTGTTTAATAAAGCACGGCCGATTCAAATAGGGAGATGAAAGATATGTGGAGAAAAACAGGCTTGGTCGGAATATCTGCTGTATTGCTGCTCTCCGGATGCCTTCCGGGAATGTCTTCAGATGAAGAAGAAAGCCCGGAGGAAAACCAGGAGGAAGAGGAAACGACAGTAGAAGTCAGCCCTGATATTCCAGGCCTGGATGAATACTACCGCAGCATCCTCGAAGACGGGCAGTATGTGCACGGACAGTCACGCGGATTCAGTACGGAAATGACGTACAATCGTCTGGACCTGGAACGTCTGGAAACGGGCATGCAGGAAATTGCTGTAGATGAATTCAGCCAGGATGATTATTTTTTCCGGGAAGGCCGCTATATTACGAGAGATGAATTAAACAGCTGGCTGAGCCGCCAGGAAGATGCGTCAGATGATGAAGAAGGCAACCCGGACGGCCTAAACCCGGCTCTTGGAGGCGGCGATGATTTTGAAGCCAGGGAAAGTGCTTCGCCAAGAACGCTCTCAAACCTTATCGAGCATAATTACATGGTCGAAGACGGCGGGGATTATGAGCCAGGCGGTGTAATGATCGGCCTTTCCATGAATAGTACGTATTATTTCCGGGAAGAGCTGGACGATGGTTCCTACGGCCCTTGGCTGGAGGAAACGATCGATCGGGAAACGAGCCTGGAGGATGCCGAACGTATAGCCCAGGAGATCACTGAACGCCTTCGCAGTGAAGAGCGCGGGGACGGGGTACTCGAAGATGTACCCATTATGTTTTCGGTTTTCCGGGAAGCTCCAAGGGATGCATCGGTACCGGGTGAATTTATTGCGACCGGGATAGCACAGCCTGGCAACGATGTAGGCAATTGGACTGAGATTGATGAGAACCATTACTTATTCCCTTCCAGTGCAGCCACAGAAGCCCAGCGTTCGGATGCTGAAGCATTCGACTCCTTCCAGGCCGATATTAATAATTTCTTTGAAAACTTTACCGGCGTAGTAGGAGAAGGCTATTACCAGAATGGGGAAATGAGAGAACTAAATATCGAAATTCCTATCCGCTTTTACAGCAAAACAGAAGTTATTGCATTCACCCAGTTTGTAGTAGACCGCATGGAAGCCCGCTTTCCTTCTGAAATGGAAATTGAAATAGAAATTAATTCCACTCAGGGGCAGGAAGCATTAATTGTGAGAGAATCCGGGGAAGATCCTTATACCCATATTTACTAAAAGCCGGCTCCCTGCTTCAGGGGGCCGCCTGCCCCAGCGTTGCTGTGAGACAGCTAATTTGGTATCATCAGTATATTGTGAAAGCATAAGAAGCCGGAGGTGACAATAAAATGGATAAAATTACAAAAGAACAGGTAACGCATGTGGCTCATCTGGCCCGGCTGTCTGTTTCTGAAGAAGAAGCAGAACGATTTACCGAGCAGCTTGATAAAATTATTGAGTTTGCCGAGCAGCTTAACGAAGTGGATACAGATCATATTTCGCCGACATCGCATGTACTCGATATTCATAACGTACTGCGTGAAGATAAAGTAGAACCTTCTTTAAATAGAGAAGACGCATTAAGAAATGCACCGGATCAGGAAAACGGTCAGGTGAAAGTACCATCAGTTTTAGAGTAAAGGGGGGAAGACCATGTCTATATTAGAAGAAAGTTTTTCGAGCGTACATAAGAAGCTTGAAAACAGAGAAGTTAAAGTATCTGAACTAGTAGATGCTTCCTATAAACGAATCAATGAAGTCGACGACAAAGTAAAGGCCTTTCTCACGTTAAACGAAGAACAGGCCCGAGCGCATGCGAAAAAACTGGATGAGGCTATCGGTACAGACGGTGTCAATGGCATGCTTTTTGGTCTGCCGGGCGGTATTAAGGATAATATTGTCACAAAAAACCTTCGCACGACCTGCGCAAGCCAGCTGCTTGATAACTTTATCCCTGTCTACGATGCAACAGTAGTAGAAGGACTGCAGAAGGCATCTTCTATAAATATCGGCAAGCTGAACATGGACGAATTTGCGATGGGTTCTTCCAATGAGAACTCCAGCTATAAAATCACGCGCAACCCCTGGGACCTTGACCGGGTGCCGGGTGGATCAAGCGGCGGTTCCGCAGCTTCGGTTGCCGCAGGAGAAGTAATGTTTTCTCTTGGCTCCGATACGGGCGGTTCTATCCGTGAGCCGGCTTCCTACTGCGGTGTAGTAGGCATGAAGCCTACGTACGGCCGTGTATCCCGTTTTGGTCTTGTGGCATTTGCTTCTTCTTTAGATCAGGTAGGTCCACTAACCCGTACGGTAGAAGACAACGCCAGAGTTCTTCAGCAAATAGCCGGTCACTGCAAAAGAGATTCGACTTCTGCCGACGTAGAACTTCCGGATTTCAGTGCAGATCTCGAAAAAGGCGTCAAAGGATTGAAAATCGCTGTGCCGAAAGAATATATCGGCGAAGGCGTGCAGCCGGAAATTAAAGAAAAAGTGCTCGAAGCGTTAAAAGTACTCGAAAGCCAGGGCGCGACATGGGAGGAAGTATCTCTTCCCCATTCTAAGTATGCGGTAGCCGCATACTATCTGCTTGCTTCTTCAGAAGCATCGGCGAACCTTTCCCGTTTTGACGGCGTTCGTTTCGGCGTTCGTCACGACTCAAGCAAGAACTTGCTTGAAATGTACAAGGAAACGAGAAGCAAAGGATTTGGGGATGAGGTCAAGCGCCGTATAATGCTTGGAACCTTTGCCTTAAGCTCCGGCTACTACGAGGCCTACTACAAAAAAGCCCAAAAGGTCCGTCATTTAATTAAAAATGATTTTGACGATGTACTTGCTAAATATGACGTAATCATCGGCCCAACAGCGCCGACCGTTGCGTTTAAAGTCGGCGAGCAGATAGATGATCCGCTGACGATGTATGCCAACGATATATTAACCATTCCAGTAAACCTGGCAGGGGTACCGGCTATTTCCGTACCGTGCGGATTTTCTGAAAACATGCCGGTCGGCCTGCAGATTATTGCAAGCCCGTTCGATGAAAAAACGATTTATCAAGTGGCCCATTCCTATGAACAGGCAACGGAACACCATAAAGCGAAAGCGGAATTGTAAGGGGGGAACTATTGTGAAATTTGAAACGGTCATTGGACTTGAAGTCCACTCAGAGCTAAAAACGAATACAAAAATCTTTTGTAATTGTTCAACCGAGTTCGGTGCACCTCCGAATACACAGACCTGTCCGGTCTGCCTCGGTCATCCCGGCGTTCTGCCGGTACTAAATGAACGTGCCGTGGAATATGCCATGAAAGCGGCAATAGCCTTGAACTGCGAAATTGCAGAAGAAACAAAGTTTGACCGCAAAAACTACTTTTATCCGGATAATCCAAAAGCCTACCAGATTTCCCAGTTTGATAAACCAATCGGAGAGCATGGCTGGATCGAAATCGAAGTAGAAGGCTACAAAAAAAGAATCGGCATCACCCGTATTCACCTGGAGGAAGATGCAGGCAAGCTGACACACGATGATTTCGGCGAGCATTCTCTTGTAGACTTCAACCGTGTAGGCACGCCTCTGATTGAAATCGTATCAGAGCCGGACATTCGTACACCGGAAGAGGCCTATGCCTACCTGGAAAAACTGAAGGCTGTCCTGCAGTATACGGAAGTCTCAGACTGCAAAATGGAAGAAGGGTCTCTTCGCTGCGATGCCAACGTATCCCTTCGTCCCGCAGGCCAGGAGGAATTTGGTACAAAAGCCGAGCTGAAAAACCTGAATTCCTTTACGAACGTCCAGAAGGGTCTCGCTTTTGAAGAAATCCGCCAGGAGCAGGAGCTTCTTTCCGGAGGAGAAATTCTTCAGGAAACGAGAAGGTGGGATGACAGTAAAAAAGAAACCGTTCTGATGCGTATTAAAGAAGGATCCGATGATTACCGGTACTTCCCGGAGCCTGACCTGGTGACGTTACTGATTGACCAGGACTGGATTGATAAAATCAAAGCGCAGATTCCTGAGCTTCCGGATGCGAGAAAAGTCCGCTATATTGAAGAATACGATCTGCCGGCTTATGATGCCGGTGTAATCACCCAGTCCAAGGAAATGTCGGACTTTTTCCAGGAAGCAATAGACCAGGGCGTTAATGCCAAACAGACGTCCAACTGGCTCATGGGAGAAGTGAATGCTTACCTGAATGCCAACAACATGGAGCTTCAGGATATCAAGATGACGCCTAAAGCTTTGGGAACATTGATCAAACTGATTGAAGAAGGCACGATTTCCAGCAAGATTGCCAAAACTGTATTTGCTGAACTGATGGAAAACGGCGGCGATCCGGAACAGATCGTTAAAGACAAAGGCCTTGTCCAGATTTCAGATGAAGGCGAGCTTAAGTCGATCGTGGATACGATTTTAGATAACAACCAGCAGTCAATCGAAGACTTTAAAAACGGGAAGGATAAAGCACTTGGCTTCCTCGTCGGCCAGACGATGAAGGAAACCAAAGGAAAAGCGAATCCACAGCTCGTGAACAAATTAATTAAAGAGGGCATGGAAGCCCGTTAAATAGAAAAAAGAAGCAATCGCTGCGGCGGCTGCTTCTTTTTTTGTGAGTCAGGAGAAAATTGCTTGTTTAACCCGGTCGGTCATGAAAGCAAAGTCGGCTTCATCGCTCTGGTCAAATATATCCACAAAGCCTTCCAACGCCGGTTCTTTTTCAGCAAGTTCCCGCACGACCTGATGATCTTTAAGCCAGACGTAAGCCATTAATTCAATAAAAGGCATGTCCGGTCCGTATTTCGGCGTTTCATAGAAAACAAACTCAAGCAGGGCCCGAGTTGTTTCTTTATCGCGCGCCGCCTGCTCCTTCATAAAAAATAAAGCCATAAATCCTTCTCTATCCAAAACCATCCAATCACTCTCCTTGCCAGCCGTAATGAAAAAAAGAATCCCCTGCAGCACAGGGGATTAAAAGGGGGTAAAAAAACTTGGTGGTATGAAAACAAATTAAGAGAGTAATAAAGAGTTAATATACGTGAGGGAAATTAACGCCAAGAGTACTAACGTCTCCTGTTGTAGCAACAAGAGCTAAAGCAATACCTGTAAACGCTATAACTTTTACTAATTTCATAATTATCCTCCCTGCAACAGTAATATCAACTTCATATTAGAATTATGGCATACTCAATTAAGTCATGCATAAGTCTTCTAAGACTATAATATCGATTCAGCTCTATAAATTATACAAATTCGGACATTTTTGATATTATTGAGAACTATAGTACTCAATTAGGGCGTGTTTAAATGAAAAGTAGTATAGGAGAAAAGTTGAAAGATTTGAGGGAGTATTACGAGGTTAGTCAAAGGGAGCTGTGTCAGGAAATTTGTTCGCAAAGGGCTGTTTCAAAAATTGAACGAGGAGAAATGCAGCCCTCAGCAGAAATTTTGCAGAAAATGGGACTTCGTTTGGGTGTGGATATTAGTTATTTCTTTGAAGAACAAGAAGCTCCTAGATTTAATTATATTAAAGAAACGAAAGAAAAAATCGAAAATTTAGTTCATACGTGGCAGTATAATGAAGCAATGGAATTGATAAGAGAGTCTTTAAAAAATCCATTATTTAGGAAATTAAGTCATCGTAAATTTTTATTGTGGCAAAGAAGTATATGTCACTTTAATTTAACTAATGAAAAAGAAGAGGCTATAGATCTTTTGTGGTTAGCAATGGACATCGAAACAAATTCAAAAAAGACAATTTCACCTACAGATATTTCAATGATGATGAGCATGGGAAATATGCATTCAGATATACAAAAATATAAAGAAGCTCTGGTCTATTTTGACAAAGCTCTTGAAATGGTAAAAAAAATACCTCTAGTTAATACAAATTCTCCATTAATAAAGATTTATTATAACTTGGCATTAGTTTACTTTAGAATGAAAAAATTCAAAAAATCTATTGAATTAGTTGAATATGGGATACAGTTAAATTACAAGAAAGACTCGGTGTTTCTTCTTGGAGAATTTTACTACTTAAAGGGAACTTCTCATTTTTACAATGGAGAAATCACATTAGCTTTAAAAGAAATGAAAAAAGGGTTATTTATCTTTGAAGAAAGAGATCAAGATATGTATATTACTTTTGTTAAACAAAACTTGTTAAGATTTCAAAGAGCAGCAAATGCTTTAAGGTAAGTATACACTAATGGCATGTTCTGTTTCAAAATACCGCCATCTAGGGTATGGGATAGTAAACCACATAATAAGGAGACTGCAATGAGAAGAGCAAGAGTAATATATAATCCTACATCCGGCAGGGAACAGATGAAAAAAGACCTGCCTTATATATTGGACCGCATGGAACAAAACGGGTATGAGACATCTGCCCATATGACAAAAGCCGAAGGATGCGCCAAGTCGGAAGCGCGGCGGGCTGCGCTGGACGGTTTTGACGTGATCGTAGCAGCCGGCGGGGACGGGACGATTTTTGAAGTCGTAAACGGCATTGCTGATCTAGAACATCGGCCCAAACTCGGCCTGATTCCTTCCGGTACGACAAACGATATGGCTCGGGCACTTGGTATCAGCGATGTCGGCATAGAAGGCGTATGCGATGTACTCTGCGGCGACTATACCCAGCCTGTCGATATAGGGAAAGTAGGCGACAAGTACTTTATTAATATCGCAGCCGGAGGCAAGCTGACAGAATTAACCTATGACACCCCAAGCCGCCTGAAAACAATGATGGGGCAGTTTGCCTACTATTTAAAAGGGTTCGAAAAGCTCCGCGACCTGCATCCACAGCAAGTAAGAGTGGAGTACGATGATGAAGTATTTGAAGGAGAAATTATGCTGTTTCTTGTCGCAAATACCAATTCGGTAGGCGGTTTTGAAAAGCTGCTGCCGGAAGCTAAATACAATGACGGGAAATTTGATGTTATTCTAATCAAAAAAACCAATTTGGCCGAGTTAGTAAAAATAGGCACGCAGGCATTGAATGCAGAACACCTGAATCATGAACGCGTCATGTATGTGAAAGCCAGCCGCGTGAAAATTGAAGTAGAGGGCGACATGCAGCTCAATCTGGACGGTGAGCACGGCGGGGAACTGCCATGTGAATTCTTTAACCTGCATCATCATATTGAAATGTTCAGCCCGAAAGTGAAATAAACCAAAAAAAAGGGACTCTTCCAAGAGTTCCTTTTTTACTGAATCCGTTTCTTCTGCTTCCATTCCTGATGAAGAATACTGTAAATATGAACGTCCCGCCGCTCCCCTTTAACCAAAAGCCGCTGCCGGAGTGTGCCTTCATACGTCATACCTATTTTTTCGAGGACGCGGATCGACTGGGTGTTTTCAGCGAAGCATCTGGCTTCGATGCGTGTAACACCCATTCGTTCGAAAGCAAATTGACTCAAGGCACTGGCTGCTTCATAAATAAGGCCGAGTCCCCAGTATGGTTCAGCCAGGGCAAATCCGATTTCAACCGTTCCGTTTCCGCGTTCCCACCAGGCAAAATCAATGGTGCCGATCATTTTTTTGTCTGCTTTATGCTCAATCGCAAAAGGGGCCATTTCCCCCCGGCGGTACCGTTCAAAAGCATAGTCCAGAAACCGCTGTGATTCCCGCAGTGACTGATGGGCCTCCCACAATACCTGGCGGCTGATGTTCTCGTTGGATGCATATTCAAATACATCCCGGAGATCGGTCTGCTGCAGACGTCTCAGAATAAGCCGTTCGGTCTCTAATATTGGAAAAGGTTTGAAAAGTGTCGGGGTTCGGCGGAGCATAGGGGATACCTCCTAATTCGTTTCTTCCGTTTCTTGAAAAAGAACCGGTTCGTCTTCTGAAGCATCCTCTTCCTGACGGGCCTCATCAAAAGAACTGCCAAAATCGTCCCATTGTTCATCAAAAGAATCCCAGCTGCTGTTTGCTTGCTCTTCCGCAACTGGGGTGTTGACAGCGTCAGCTGATTCAGGTGCTTCCGGCTCTGTGAAGCCGTTGGTGAAAGCAGAAGCGGCTGTGAAAAGAGTCAGCGGTGTCGTCAAAGCCGGAGCCTGGCCGCTGGAGGGGAAAGAAGCCCACGTCTCGTCGAAATCGTGTAAGCGTTCTTCTTCCGTCTGATTTTCCTCGTCTTCCACCTCAAGCTGGGCTTCTGCCCATCTGTCATCAGCTTCTTCTGTTTCCGGTTCGGTTTCATCGGAAGAGAACATCTGGTTCATAAAAGAAGAAAAAAATCCTTCCTGTTCGGGGGATGCCGCACCGGCAGAAGCAGCAGGCAGGCTGAGAAAACAGATAAGTGCAGCACTTGTCATCCATTTCATATGTACATTCCCTTACTTTCCTATGTTTTAACATTATATTACCATATATTAAGGGGGAAATATGTCATTTCTTGTAATATAGAAGAAAGTTGCAGACGCAGGCAAAATAGGGCAAAATATTAAGCAGTGCCAAAAAACCTGCGGTGTCTACCGGGCAACAGAATAAAAAATACCTTTTACATAAAATAGTTCATGATCGGCACTTTTCCTGCATTACAAAGCAGTAAGATAAAAGGAGGACATAATATGACAGAAACATTAACAACAGCGACGTGGTTTTGGCTTCTGGTTCCGATGCCTATCCTTATTATTCTCTCCTGCATTACGTTTGTGACAGATAAAAGAAAGCAGAGGAGAGATCGAAAATGACGATACCAACGCTAGTTACGTTTTTAATTTACCTTGTCGGCATGTTCGCAATCGGTATTATTTTCTACAAAATGACGAACAATCTTTCCGATTATGTATTAGGAGGAAGAAAGCTTGGCGGGGCAGTCGCCGCGTTGAGCGCCGGTGCCTCGGACATGAGCAGCTGGCTCCTGCTCGGGCTGCCGGGAGCAATGTATTTAGGGGGAATGAGTGAGATCTGGCTCCCGATCGGCCTTGCCGTCGGCGCCTACTTAAATTGGCAGTTTATGGCCCGGCGTCTTAGACGCTATACGGAAGTGGCCAATGATTCTATTACGATTCCGGATTTTCTGGAAAATCGCTTTCGGGATAAAAGCAAGCTCCTGCGGATGGTTTCCGCTGTCTTTATACTTATTTTCTTTGCATTTTACGCGTCTTCCGGTCTGGTCGGGGGAGCTACGCTGTTTCAGAATTCCTTTGGATGGGATTACACGACCGCTCTTTGGATAGGGGTGGCGGTCATTATTACGTACACGTTTCTGGGCGGGTTTCTTGCCGTCAGCTGGACGGACTTTTTTCAAGGAATCATTATGTTTCTCGCTCTCGTCATTGTGCCATTTGTGGCCGTTTCGGAACTGGGCGGCTGGAGGGAAACCATCGCAGCGGTTGGGACCGTTGATCCTACGCATTTAGATGCGTTTGCCGGCACCTCTGCGATTGGTATTATTTCCCTGCTCGCCTGGGGGCTTGGTTATTTTGGCCAGCCTCATATTATTACGAGGTTTATGGCAATCCGCTCAGAAGAAGAAATTCCAAAAGCACGGCTGATCGGTATGACGTGGATGGTGCTTTCCTTATTTGGTGCCATTTTCACAGGATTTGTAGGCATTGCCTACTTCTCTGCTGCCGGAGCGGGAGGAGCGCTTGCTGATGGCTCTCACGAGACGGTATTTATTCTGTTTTCGCAGCTGTTATTTAATGAATGGATTTCCGGCTTTCTGCTGGCTGCTATTCTGGCTGCGATTATGAGTACAATTGATTCCCAGCTGCTTGTTTCTTCGAGCGCGTTGGCCGAGGACTTTTACAAAGGCTATCTGCGGCCGAAAGCAAGCGACCTGGAGCTCGTCTGGGTTGGAAGAATAGGGGTAGTAGCGATCGCCCTGATCGCAACAGTGCTGGCCTACAATCCGGACAGCACCGTGCTCGAACTGGTACAGTACGCCTGGGCAGGGTTTGGGGCTGTATTTGGCCCTGTCCTGCTGCTGGCATTGTTCTGGCGCCGCACAACGATGGGAGGCGCATTGGCAGGCATGCTGACAGGAGGAGGTACTGTCATTTTATGGGCCATCCCTTCAGAAGGTATTTTTGCCCTGTATGAGCTTGTACCGGGATTCCTTTTTGCGGGAATTGCCATTATTGTGGTCAGCCTGATGCAAAAGCCGCCGCATAAAGAAATAATAGAGGAATTTGATAAAGTAGATGCCATGTAAAAAACCGACCCCGTGAGGTCGGTTTTTTAATAGCCGCGGTTAATATTAACAAAAGCGAAAATACCGGTGCCTATGGCAGTAATTGCCGTAATAATAACAAACCAGTGCATAGAGGGGCCTCCTTCAGCTGTATTCTTTTATGTAGAAGAAAGAGCGGATAGGCTCTTTCAGTCTTCTTACACGATGGATGCTTCTTTTTTCAGCTCTTCGCGTTCGTTTTCTGTAAACACGCGGGAGCGGGTTAAAAACCGTTTGCCTTCCGGGCCTTCCAGGGAAAACATACCGCCCCGGCCGTCCACTACATCGATAATGAGCTGGGTATGCTTCCAGTACTCATACTGGTCCTTTGAAATATAGAAAGGCGCGCCGCCGATTTTTCCAAGTAATACATCACTGTCTCCGACCTTGAATTCATCCGCTGCAAAACACATTGGTGCACTGCCGTCACAGCAGCCTCCGGATTGATGAAACATCAATTCACCGTGCCGTTTTTTGAGTGATTCCATCAGTTCAAGCGTGGCATCTGTTGCGGTTACTTTATCCACAGCCATATTAACCATCCTCTCTTGAAAATAGGGTCTAATCGCGGGACAGAAGAAAAAGGATATAGTCTTATTGTACACGTTTTCATCCAGAAAGAAAATCAGGCCGCCCCCATTTCTGGAAGGCGGCCCGTATAATCTGCTGCGGGTGTTTAAAAGAAACCTAACGCGTCATCACTGTAGCTGACAAGCATGTTTTTTGTCTGCTGGTAGTGATCAAGCATCATCAAATGGTTCTCACGGCCAATACCGGACTTCTTGTATCCACCAAACGCTGCGTGTGCAGGGTAATCGTGATAGCAGTTGGTCCAGACACGGCCGGCCTGAATGCCGCGGCCAAAGCGGTAGGCTGTCGTAATATTACGAGTCCAGATACCGGCGCCTAATCCATAAAGGGTATCGTTAGCGGTTTCCATTGCTTCTTCATCTGTTTTAAAGGTCGTAACAGAAAGAACCGGTCCAAAAATTTCTTCCTGGAAAATTCTCTGTTTATTGTGTCCTTTAAAGACAGTAGGCTCAATATAGAAGCCTTCAGCGAGTTCTTCATCGTCCATTTTTTGCCTGCCGCCGCCTGTAAGAAGCTCGGCATTTTCCTGTTTACCGATATCCAGGTACGATAGAATTTTTTCCATCTGTTCCTGGGAAGCCTGGGCGCCCATCATCGTATCGGTATCAAGCGGGTGGCCGACTTTAATAGCGTTTACGCGCTCGAGGGCACGTTTCATAAACTCATCGTAAATGTCTTCATGAATCAAGGCACGGGACGGGCATGTACATACTTCCCCTTGATTCAGGGCAAACAATACCATACCTTCTACTGCTTTATTCAGGAACTTATCATCCTCGAGCATAATATCCTTAAAGAAAATGTTCGGGGATTTTCCTCCCAGTTCCAGTGTAACCGGAATAATATTCTCTGACGCATACTGCATAATCAGACGTCCGGTCGTTGTTTCACCGGTGAAGGCGACTTTGGAAATCCGGCTGTTGGTGGCAAGCGGCTTGCCGGCTTCAACGCCGAATCCCTGAACAACGTTCAATACGCCCGGTGGAAGCAGGTCCTGAATTAATTCCATAACAAGCATGATCGAAGCGGGTGTCTGCTCGGCCGGCTTGAGTACGATGGTGTTGCCGGCAGCCAGCGCAGGCGCGATTTTCCACGTTCCCATAAGAATAGGGAAGTTCCATGGAATGATCTGACCTACAACACCAAGAGGCTCATGGAAGTGGTAAGCGACAGTATCATCATTAATCTGGCTTAAGCGGCCTTCCTGAGCACGGATAACCCCGGCAAAATAACGGAAGTGATCGACTGCCAGCGGAATATCGGCATTAAGTGTTTCACGGATAGCTTTTCCGTTGTCCCATGTTTCTGCTACGGCAAGCATTTCCAGGTTTTCTTCGATGCGATCTGCGATTTTATTTAGTATTTTCGAGCGCTCTGCCACCGAGGTTTTACCCCAAGCATCTTTTGCCGCCTCTGCTGCATCGACGGCAAGTTCCACGTCTTCTTTGGATGAACGGGCTACCTGGCAGAATACTTTGCCGGTAACAGGGGATACATTATCGAAATACTCCCCGTTGACGGGAGCTTTGAATTCCCCATTTATAAAATTGTCATAACGATCCTTAAATTGAACAAGACTTCCTTTTGTGTTCGGGCTTTCATAGCGCATGCGATTTCCTCTCCTTTTACATAAATGTGATAGTGATACACAAAACTGTAAATCGGTAGAATACGATAATGGAAGCGATTACATGTAGAATTTTATCACATATTTTTCCTTTTTAAAACAATATTCTATCTGCCTATTATCAATAAGTTATAAATGAATATTAACAGTCCCTCAGCCGCTTCACCTGGAAAAACGGTGATATTTGTCGCAGAAGCGTATTTCTTCTATAATAGAAGAGTAAAGAATGGGACACGTAAGGGGCTGAACATAATGAACATTGAAATTGAACGGCTCCATAAGGAGCACTGGCCGGAAGTCAGGGAAATATACGATATGGGGATTCAGACCGGGAAAGCAACGTTTGAAACAAAAACGCCTTCCTGGGAAATCTGGTCAGCGACACATGATCTTGTCTGCCGGCTTACAGCAGTGGAAGAAGAGACGAGAAAAGTGCTCGGCTGGGTGGCACTCGCTCCTACCTCAAACAGGCCGGTTTATGAAGGCGTGGGGGAGACCAGCATTTATATACATGATGAAGGACGCGGCAAGCGCATCGGCACACGCCTGATGAAAGAGCTGATCTATATCAGCGAGCGTGAAGGCTACTGGACGCTTCAGGCCGGCATTATGCCGGAGAATATTGAAAGCATACGTATCCATGAAAATGCCGGATTCCGGGAAGTTGGACGCCGGGAAAAAATAGGAAGGCTTAACGGTGTATGGAGAGATGTGCTATTATATGAGCGCAGAAGTAAAATTGTAGGAATAGAGTAGGTGAATAGTAAGGATGACGTATCACTCTGGTTATAATCTTGTAAAACCCATTATTCTTTTGGCTGCGGTCTGGGCCATCGTGCTGTTAACAGATCCTGCCTTTATTATTCCGGCTGTACTGATTAGTATTGTCGCAGTACTGTCGATGTTTCTTCACCAGCATGTGAAGATTAAAAATAACACGATGACGTGTTATACGTATTTATTGAAGAAACGGATCTTCACCAGGGTAGTGTATCCGAAAAACGTCACCGGCATCTTTTTAAAAAATGCTCCGGGTGGAAAAGTTCTTCCATTGATTAAACGAAAAAATTTATCAACGATCCGCCTGCGCCGGTTTAAAGATACCGGGCTGTACCGTGATGTTGAGAAATTTGCGGTCGACCACGATCTGCCGCTCGAGCAGGACACAAGCTACACGAAATGGAAAGAAAGCGAACAAAATAAATAGCAAAAAGCAGGAAGGTCATCAGCCTTCCTGCTTTTTCGTCTGTTTAATCACGCGTGCCGGATTGCCGCCGACAACGGTATGAGCGGGAACATCCTTTACAACTACCGCACCGGATGCAACGACGGCACCGTCTCCGATGGTAACACCGGGATTAATAATGGAACGGCCGCCGATCCAGACGTTGTTGCCTACAGTGACGGGAGTGCCGTATTCATACAGAGTGGCCCGCTCTTCTCCATCAAGTGGATGATTTACGGTATAAATGTGCACGCCGGGACCGAGCATAACGCCGCTGCCAAATCGGATAGGCGCTTCATCAAGCATGACGCAGTCAAAGTTAGCGTAAAAAGAGTCCCCGACATGAATGTTGTAGCCATAATCGCATCGGAATTCGGATTCAACCCGGACGGCCTCACCCGTAGACCCGAAAATCTGCTTGATCGTCTCCAGACGCTTCTCCGGATATTCCACGCCGATGTTATTGTACATCCGCAGTGCCAGTTTCGCATTCATACGCTCTTCGGAGAGCTCTTCGTCGTGTGGAAGAAAAAGCTCTCCGGCCAGCATTTTTTCTTTTTCTGTCTTCATATGTAACGTCCTTTCTTCCTAAAGATCTCTTTATTTATCCTACCGCAGCTTGTTTCAAAAGAGAAGACCGCTCATAAAGGACACAAACAAATCCAAATGGAATAAGATATGATACAATCTGTAAAGAATATAGGACTAATGAGTGGAGGCATCACATGACAAACGAGCTGCCCGTACAGAAAAACGAGACCATTACGGCAACTATAGAAGATTTAACCCATGAAGGTGCAGGCGTCGCAAAGGTGGATGGTTATACATTATTTGTGCCAAACAGTCTTCCCGGCGAAACTGCTGAAATAAAAGTCATTAAAACGAAAAAAGGCTACGGCTTCGGCCGTCTGCTTAATGTGATCGAAGAAAGCCCGGACCGGGTGGAACCGCCCTGTCCGATCTATAAACTCTGCGGCGGGTGCCAGCTGCAGCATATGAACTACAGCGGGCAAAAGCAGTACAAGCATAAGCAGGTAGTGGAAGCTTTAAACCGTCTCGGCGGCCTGTCTGACGTAACTGTTCATCCAACACTTGGTATGGATGAGCCCTGGCATTACCGCAACAAAGCGCAGGTGCCGATTGGAACAAAGCCGGACGGCCATTTAAAAGCCGGCTTCTACCAGCAGCGCTCCCACCGGATTATGGACATGGATGCCTGTATGATTCAGCAGGAAAACAACGACCAGGCCGTGCAGAAGGTTAAAAATATTGCCGACGAGCTTGGAATTACGTCTTACAATGAAGACAAACACCGCGGCACACTCCGGCATGTGGTGGCCCGATATGCCCAAACGACCGGCCAGCTGATGATTGTACTTGTCACAAAAGATGAAACCTTATCCCATAAGAAAAAGCTGATCGAAAAAATCCAGGCAGACATACCGGAAACGGTATCGATTATTCACAACATCAATCCAAAGCGCACGAATGTAATCTTTGGCGATAAAACGAACGTGCTGTGGGGAGAAGAATATATTTACGATCATATAGGAGACATCTCGTTTGCGATCTCAGCACGCTCATTTTACCAGGTGAATCCGGATCAGACGAAGGTACTATACGATAAGGCGCTTGAATATGCCGATCTGAAAGGCCATGAAACGGTAGTAGACGCGTACTGCGGCATTGGAACGATTTCGCTGTTTCTTGCCCAGAAAGCGAAGCACGTGCATGGCGTAGACATTGTACCGGAAGCGATCACGGATGCGAAGCGTAATGCCCGTCTGAATCAATTTGAGAACGTAACGTTTGCGATAGGGGAAGCTGAAGAAGTCGTCCCATGGTGGGCCAAAGCAAACGGCCTGCGCCCGGACGTCATGGTGGTCGATCCGCCTCGGAAAGGCTGTGACAACAAGCTGCTTGATATGATGCTTGAAACGAAGCCCGAACGAATTGTCTACGTCTCCTGTAACCCGGCCACTCTGGCCCGCGACTTGAAGTATCTAACGGAAAGCGGAGCGTATGAAGTGAAAGAAGTACAGCCTGTGGATATGTTCCCGCAGACCACGCATATAGAGTGTGTAGCATCAGTTTCAAGAGTAGAACAGTAAAAAACAAAGAATTTCCAGACAGCGGTCTGTTCTCTCTATTATATTTGGAAAGGCCGTGACGGAAATTCTTTTTTTGCAGAAATTAAAAGGAGAGATTCAATGTTTCTAATAGATAAAGAAAAAAATGAAGCAGTATCTATCAACAAGAAAACTTTTCAGGAATTAAAATTCAGGGAAAGACAGCATCTGCAGGAATGGATATGTAAAAATACAGATATTCTTGGAGAAAAATTACTTATTATTCAAAAAGAATTCAGCGGTTTTGATGATACAAAAGAAAGACTGGACTTATTGGCAATTGATAAGATGGGAAATCTTGTAATCATCGAAAACAAGCTGGATGACAGTGGTAAAGATGTTGTATGGCAGTCTTTAAAGTACGCATCCTATTGTTCAGGACTGACAAAAAACGACATAAGAGATATTTTTCAAAAATACCTGGACGGACAGGAAAGGAACAAACTGGCAGAGGAAGTATTGAGTGAATTTCTTGAAATCGAGGATTTCAGTGAGGTAGAGCTCAACAATGAGGATCAGCGGATTATTATGATTGCTGCACATTTTAGAAAAGAAGTAACGTCCACAGCGATGTGGCTTTTGGATCACCATATTAAAATCAAATGTATTACGGTTACACCTTATGAATTAAATGACCAGATTCTTCTCGAGACGGAACAGATTATTCCAGTTGTAAATGCCGAAGAGTATTTAATAAAAATAGCAAACAAAAAACAGGAAGAAGTAATCAATAAAGAAAAGAAACAAACAAGACATACCATCCGAATTAATTTCTGGACACGCCTGCTGCAAGAGATGAATGAGAAGTCGGATCTATTTAAAAATGTCAATCCTTCAAAAGATAACTGGCTTAACTGTGGAAGCGGTTATGGAGGGGTAACCTATACATTTGTTATTACAGGAACTTTTGCAAGGGTTGAACTTTTGATAAATCGTGGACTGCAGGAAGAAAATAAAGAACTTTTCGATAGAATTTCAGACCGCAAAGATGAAATAGAAGCCTCGTTTGGAGACCAGCTTGACTGGCAGCGGCTGGAACAGGGCAAAGGCAGCCGCATCGCTTACTGGCATAAAGATGTAAATGTCTTCAATGAAGAGGACTGGGATGAAATGATCCTTTTTATGACGGACAATATGGTTAAATTGAGAAATTCCTTAAAACAAGTTCTAAGTGATGTGATCACTAAATAATTATGTTTATAGATATGGCGGCAGACTCCTGCAGACCAGCCATCGGTAAAGATAAAAGGATGGTCTTGTCTTTTTGCTGAGGCATGGCCTGCAGAAAGCTGCCGTCCCAATAAAATTTTAATAGCTTGTTTCATAAAAAAGAAGAGACCTATACGGCCTCTTCTTTTTTTACAATTCGTCTTCCCCAAACGCTTCCGGCAGCATTTTAAAGCCTTCGATTTCGGCGTCTTCTTCGATTTCAATCATAATGCAGCGCTTGCCTTTGTAGTTGACCTGTTTCACAAACTGCAGGTCCTGCGGGCTGATTGAAATATTGGCAACTTTCGTATTGATTTTAATCGATTTGGATTTGTATTTCGGGATCACGCTTGTTGCTTTTAGTTCGTAGGATTCCTCGTTGGTGAAGCGCTCGAATGATGATTTAATCTGCTCGTCTTCGACCTTCTCACCGCTCTGGGCAAGCACGCGGCCGACGTCTTTATAGTCGAGCATAGGAGGCGTATCTTCTTCATTTTCTTCAACGACCCGGTTGATTTCTTCATATACTGCAGCAAGGGTGGATGGGTTGAGCTGGTCGCCGACTACGTCTTTAATCACTTCTTCAAACACAGCCTTGTCTTCCTGGGCAGTCATAATGTCCTGGCCGTTCAGTACTTCTTCAATAAACCGGTAGTCCGGCTCATGCGCTTTGCCTGCTGCATAGAGGACGTGATTTACGTCGGACACTCCGTCGGTAATCGCCGGAAACAGAAAGCCTGCCATGGGGTGCTTTAAATCGATAACGGGATCGGTTTCGATTTTGTATTTGAATTCTTTTTCAATGTAGTCAAAATGAATTTCTTTCTTAGGCTCTTCGGTCTTATTAATGCTGCATATAATGAAGGGATTGGAATAGACTGTGTCCCGGGTGTTTTCCTCATTTTCCCCGCTTTCCCGACGGGTTGGCTTCATGTACTCCGCGCGGATAAACGAGATCACAATATCTTTTTCATACGGATGATCGATCAGTATCTTGTTTGTGATCGCAAGCATTTCCTGCTTCCAGTCCTCTACACTGCTGCTGAGAAGCGCTTTGTGCAGAATCAGCTGGCTGGAATCCTCAGCTTCCCGGTCAAACTTTACTTCAAACAGCTTTTCATCCATCTGGCCGCCGAGCAGCTTTTTAAAGTGGGCGATAAAAAGCTCCTGCTGGTCGCTGTCGAGCATATGAAATGGCTGGCTCTGCTGATGGTAAATTTCTGTCGTTTCTTTCATCACGTACACATTGAATATATCAGTAATCTTTAATAGGTCATTGTCTACTTTAAGCTGCCTGCGAATCGCGGCAATATCTTTTTTATCCATAGCTGTCCACTCCCGGGTGATGTAGTTTGCGTTCGGAAACTCTGTCAGTATACCATTTTGACACACGGAGAGGGCGTTTGTGAATACGTATGTCGACCCGGGTTTTAAAAACATTCTAAAAAAAAGAACCGGACAGAAGTATCTCCTGCCGGTTCTTTTAATAAAGCTTTTTTTACATTTCTTTCGCTCCGAGGTATCTTGATTTCCAGTAGCTGTTGTCCATATCTGTTACTGTTACCCCCGTAGAGGCGCCGGCATGAACAAACTTGTTATCGCCTGCATAAATACCGACGTGTGAAGGGCCGGTTCTCGTTTCGAAAAAGACCAGATCGCCTTTTTCCGGTTTATCCACACTCGTTCCAGCTTTCCACATTTGGGCGGCGGTGCGGGGAAGATCCTTGCCGTGTTCGGCAAAGACGCTTTGAATGAGGCCGCTGCAGTCAAAGCCTTTTCTTGTCGTGCCTCCCCATAGGTAAGGAACGCCCATATGGCGTTTAGCCGACGAAATCAGGCTGTCCGCATCTCCGGAAGCCGAAGAAGAGGCCGGTTTTGGAGCGGATGCTGCTTCTGACGGCACAGTGGTAGAAGCTCCTGCTACGACAGGGGAGCCGGCAAGTCCTAAAGAACCGAGCGTCTGTGGACCGGCTACTCCATAGAAATTCCCGCGCGGGTTGGAGATGCTTGTCGACATCTGATAGTCCCGGACTGCCTGAAGCGTTTTGGATCCGAAAATGCCATCTATGTTGGAAGAAGGGTTGAATCCCTTTTCCGTCAGTGTTTTCTGAAGCTGCTCGACAAAATCGCCCCGGCTGCCTACTTTCATGGAAGATGCGGTGTTACCGGGCTGCGGAAGCGAAAATCCGCTTGTAGCTACATTAGTTATCATGGAATTCCTGCCTTTCGATATGTATATGTATGGACAACAGATGGACTCTTAAAAAGAATAAAAGTGTGCCATTAAATGTTTCATTTCTTCTTATAGTATCGGCAGGATATAGGAAAGGTTAAGCAGATAAATGAAATTTTCTAGAAAAAAAGCCTCCCTTCGACAAAAGGAGGCTTCTCTTTTTATTTTTTGCGTACATTGTTAATCCAGGCTTCATCCTGGTTCATCATTTTAATGGCTGCATAAATCAGCATAAATTGAATGATAATAATCGGCAGCCCCATTAATCCGGACACAATTTCGAGCGGGGCAAGTCCGCCGGCTCTCATTAAAACAAGAGCAAGCGACGTAATAATAACAGCGACAATAATCCGTAGAAATTTAGATGGTTCCTTTTTGCTCATATCTTCTGTGCTTGTATAAGCAGCAATGGTATACGTAGTCGAATCCAGAGTGGTTGTTAAGAAAACCATGGCCACAATCATAAAGACGGTAAGCGAGAGGGCAGGAAGTGGCAGAGAAGACAGAATAGCAGGAATAGCTGCCATTTCATCTCCGTTCTGCACGATCTCGAGCACGTTTACGTCTCCATTGATATAGCGGTGTACGCCGAGTCCGCCGAGAATACCGGTCGCAATCCAGGACAGCAGGGTAGGTGCCAGCAGATATGTTAAGATCATCTCTTTAATCGTACGTCCTTTTGATATTTTGGCGGCAAATACACTGTGCAGCATAGCCCATGTGGCGCTGTAGGCAAACCAGAATACCGTATTTGTCTGGATATGGCTGGCTCCTCCATCGGCTAATGATTCGGTCATAAAACTCATGCCAATGTAATTATTTAGAAGAAATCCAAACGTTTCTGTAAAAAAGTTAAGAATAAATACGCCGGGTCCGGCTATTAAAATAAAAATACCAAAAGCTCCTGCTAAGTACATATTAAAGGTACTCAAACGTTTGATTCCTTTTTCAATACCGACATAAGCACTGATGGAAAACATGAAGACCCAGATAATGGTCACAGCCAGCGTGAGGCCGAATGTCACTTCCATATTGAACAGTGCGGCGAAATTGTACGTAACGATGGGAGCACCGAGACCAAGCGTAACGGCCGCACCGGCCAAAATGCTGATCAGGAAAATAATATCCAAAAATTTCCCACGCGGTCCATCCGTAAAGGCATCTCCAAAAATACTCCGGAAAGCTTCCGAAATACGCATCAATGGACGTTTTCTGACATGAATAAGGTATGCCATTGCCGGAGCAATCATGACAAAGATAGCAAATACCTGAAAGCTCCACATAAACATCGCGTAGGAGTTTCCCCATAAAAGGGCTTCAGCAGACTGAGCTTCGACTCCGGCAGGCGGATCATTGGCTACAGATGACCATTCGAGCATGCCGGTCCGCATTAACGTAGAACCAACACCCATCGCTATTAAGATAGAAGCATATTCAAACAGGGAAAACTGAGGTTTTTCAGCAGGATCTCCAAGAACGACCTTTCCGTATTTGGAAAAGGATAAATAAAGGCCGGCTCCTACTAAAATAACCGCATACCAAAGATATCCCCAGCTGAATATGCTGACAATGGAATCAAATACAGGGTTTAATAACTCCAAAGCAGCGCCCTCGTTAGCTGCGAACATAACGCTTATCGCAATAATAACAATGAGGGCGGGAAGAAAAATTTTATAATCGATCAACGCCAGTTTGTTTTTTTTTCGATCGACTTTTGGTTCCATACAATACACTCCCTTTTAATGAATAACTAATTCTGACCCGATATGTTTCCAGTAGATTTGGAACAGGTGCATCCTCACCTCATACCCTGTTAAACGATAAAATATGCATTTGAAATGCTTTTTTTAATAAGATAGAAGAGAGCAAACGGAAATAAAGATTCAGAAGAGCAATCTAAGGGAAGAGTAAAGAAAAAGCAAAGGAGTGGATACGTATGGCGGAAATAACTTTTTCTTCCGTTCAGGGAAGCCATGAAACAAAAAGTGATAAGGGCCACAAAATAAACTACGATGTAACGGTGCTTTATGATGGAAAGGAGCCGACCTACAACATTCAGTACGAAACAAAAGACCGGATGGTGCCGCAGGCTGATACTATCAAGTTTGAAAATGGAAATACGGTATTCGAAGACGGGCAGAACGTGTTCCGGCTTGATAAAGAAGAAGAGTAAAGAGAAGTAAAAACAGATAATCAATATCCTGAAGATGCCGGCAGCTGCTGGGATCTTTTTTATATGCATGCGACAGGATGCACAATCAGCCAAAACTGCGGTGTGCTGGAAAGACAATTCAGACAAGGCAAAAAGTCCAGCTCAATACGTTGGTACATGCAGGTATTTTGACAGCAAAGACGAATATAGTTCAGTAAGGATTTAAACGTTGGACCTTATGAAGGAGCGGCCTTTCTAGCGGCCGGACGTTTATTAGAAAAGCAGAGTGAATCCGCCTGAAGGGAGGGCGTGATGGATAAAGAATGGATCACAAGTATAGGGATTGATATTGGAACGAGTACCACCAAATGCATTGTCAGCCGGCTTTATATTCAAGTATCTGACAATGGCTTTACACTTCCGGCCTGCACGATTGAACAACGAGAAGTTGTCTATGAAAGCGGGATGTACACGACCCCCCTGGTTAACAATGAAGAAATTAATATGAAAGCCCTGCAGGATATATTGGAAAAGGAATATAAGCACGGCGGGATTCGTCTTGCCGATGTGAAAGCGGGCGCTGTCATTATAACGGGCGAAACAGCGTTAAAGAAAAACGCAGAACATATCATTCATTATTTAGCCGACCGTGCCGGGGATTTTGTCGTGGCTGCAGCCGGAGCCTCGCTGGAAGGCATTTTAGCAGGCAAAGGATCCGGAGCGCTGGAATACTCCGAAAACCATACGGGTGTAACGGCAAATATTGATGTAGGCGGAGGTACAGCCAATGCAGCGCTGTTTAAAAACGGTCTTCCTTTTTACACAATAACGTTTCATGTCGGCGGACGCCTTCTGCGGCTGGATAAACAGGGGAAAGTGAGCTATATTGCCCCGTCTACGAAACGTCTTCTGAGCGGACACGGTATTCCGGTGGAGGTAAATGAGGCATTATCCATGAAAGAGCTGGAGGGCGTCTGTCAGCTGCTGAGCGGGCTGATGTTCGATGCAGTGACAGGCGGGGAGGCGGCAGAAGGGTTGATAACAGAGCCCGCATTATCAGCAGTTCCAACGATTGACACGCTCATATTTTCCGGCGGTGTCGGAGAAATGATGAGGGAGCCTAAGCCAAAGACAGTCGAAGAAACCGCGGTTTATGGAGACATCGGACCACTTTTGGCAGCGTGCCTGCAGGAAGAAGCGTTAAGCCGAAACCTATTCCTCATTCCTGCCAAAGAAACGTCCCGGGCGACAGTTATTGGAGCCGGTATGCAGAATACGGAAGTGAGCGGATCCACGATGTTTGTTAACCAGACGCTCCTCCCGCTTAAAAATCTGCCTATTTTAACGATTCCGGTATATGAACATGGTTCGGCTGCTACTTTTCATACCCGTCTTGAAAAGATGCTCGAAGAAGCGAAATCCATCTATTCAGAACAGCAGGATCCTCCCTTTGTGATCGCGCTGCCTTCTATAGAACACATCACATACGAGCTCCTGCAGGATATAAGCGACAGCATGGAGGCGGTGTACGCCAGAGAATTTGCTGATAAACGGATTCTTGCCGTGCTGAGTGAGAACGATCTGGCTAAAGTACTCGGACAGGCTCTCCAAAAGCGGTCAGGCAAGGACAAAGAAGTGATCTGCATCGATCAGGTGGATGTCACACACGGCGATTATATCGATCTGGGGCTTCCGGTTTCAGGAGAAGCGATTTCCATTTCTATTAAAACACTGGCATTTTGATGAAAAGGGGGAAAAGAGATGGAGAAAAAAGTAATTCTCTTCGGGGAAACGTATGTTTTTCACGGCTTGAAAGAAATTCTGGCCAAAGCAAATGAAGAGAGGTCAGGCGATGAGCTGGCCGGCCTGGCTGCAGATTCCATGAAAGAAAGGATAGCAGCGAAAATGGTGCTGGCCGATCTGACGCTTGGGGAGATATACGACAATCCGCTGCTTCTGCCGGAAGAAGATGAAGTGTCAGAGCTGATTGAGCAGTCTCTCCATAAAGAGAGGCTGCACGTGCTAAAAAGCTGGACCGTCTCTGATCTGCGGGAGTATCTATTGAGCGATGAACAGACAGGCAGTGATTTAGTCGAAACAGGAAAAGGTCTGACGAGCGAAATGATAGCGGCGGCGGCTAAGCTGATGTCCAATCTGGATCTGATTCAGGCAGCATCCAAAATTACCGTTCTGACCACATGCCGGACTCAGATCGGCCAGCCGGGCGTGCTCGCTTCCAGAGTCCAGCCCAATCACCCCTCCGATAATCTTAAAGGCATAAGGGCTTCTTTGTATGAAGGATTAAGTTATGGAATAGGAGATGCCGTCATAGGCATTAATCCGGTTATTGATACGACGAGCAATATTGACAGCCTGCTGCGGGAAACAAAAGCCGTTATTGATGAATGGAACATCCCCACGCAGAACTGTGTGCTCTCGCACATTACGAGCCAGATGAGAGCGGTGGAAAACGGGGCGCCCGCGGATATGCTGTTTCAAAGTCTTGCAGGAACCCAGGCCGGAAACGAATCATTCGGTATTTCAACGGCAATGCTTCGGGAAGCATCAGCGCTGATTCAGGAAAAAGGCACTGCACCGGGACCAAACCGCTGGTATTTTGAAACGGGGCAGGGGTCCGAGCTTTCCGCGGAAGCCCACGCAGGCATTGACCAGGTAACGCTGGAATCGAGATGCTATGGCATGGCGAGAGTATTTAATCCGTTTATCGTCAACACGGTAGTAGGGTTTATCGGTCCGGAATACTTGTTTGACAGCAAGCAGGTCATCCGGGCGGGGCTTGAGGATCACTTTATGGGGAAAATGCACGGTCTGCCAATGGGGGTCGACGCCTGCTACACAAACCATATGAACGTGGACCAGAATGATATGGACACGTTGAGCACCGTGCTCACCAGCGCAGGCGTTACCTTTGTGATTGGCGTGCCGATGGCCGATGACTGCATGCTGAATTACCAATCGCTCAGTTACCATGACATTGCCACGCAGCGCAGTATTTTCAACAAACGACCGGCTCCTGATTTTGAAAAATGGCTGGAAAGCAGAGACTTGATGAAAAATGGATATCTTACAAAAACATCCGGTGACGCGGGAGTGTTTCTGCACCGGGTATAGGAGGTAGCAGGATGGAAAAACAAAAAGATACGCATGCGGTCGACCTGAGGCAGTTTACACCAGCCCGGATTCAAGTCGGACGAACCGGCACAAGACCGCTCACAAAAGATGCGCTGTCGTTTCGAGTGGATCATGCCGCAGCCGTTGATTCTGTTTACGGGGAAGTGGAGGAGGCGCTGCTCGCGAAGCTGGGTTTGTTTTCGATAGATACCCGCTTTGAATCCAAGGAGAATTATTTGAAACGGCCGGATCACGGACGCCTGCTTTCTGATGGAGGGCGCCGGCGGATACTCGAGAACTGTGAAATGGCTCCTCAGGTGCAGATTGTTATCTCAGACGGTCTCAGCGCATCGGCGGTAGAGGCCAATATCATGGATGTGTACCGGGCGCTTAAAGATTCGCTCGATTCCTACGGTTTAAAAACAGGCACCTCTTTCTTTTTAAAAGGAGGGCGTGTCGGCTGTATGGATGCGATAGGAGAACTGCTTCAGCCTGAGGCCTTTGTGCTGCTGATCGGCGAGCGGCCGGGCCTCGTCTCGGCGGAATCTTTAAGTGCCTATATGTGCTATCGGCCCCGGGAGGGAACGAAAGAATCAAGCCGCATGGTAGTCTCCAACATTCACCGCAGCGGTACGCCGCCACTGGAAGCTGCCGCTCATATCGGGACATTAATTCATAAAATGCTCGAGCAGAAAACAAGTGGTGTCAAACTGGTTGTATAAACAAAAGGCAGGCCTCGTCCCTGCCTTTTTTTGCTGATTTTTTCCCTATTGCTTAAAGAACCATGTATGATTAAGTGCAGGATAAGACCAAACGAAATTTATAAACAAAAAGGATTGTGTTGGAAATGAAATCATTTACGCAGTATAAATTACAAGAGGACATACTCCGCGCGCTTGATATGCTTGGCTACAAGGAGCCGACCAACGTCCAGCAGAAAGTGATTCCTAAAGCGCTGGAAGGCCGGGACGTGATTGTAAAAGCAAGAACGGGAAGCGGGAAAACAGCGGCATTCGGCATTCCGCTCTGTGAGCTGGTAGAGTGGGAGGAAAACAAGCCGCAGGTGCTTGTACTTACGCCGACGAGGGAACTCGCCGCCCAGGTAAAAGACGATATTATCCATATCGGACGCTTCAAACGGGTTAATGCGGTAGCGCTGTATGGCAAGCAGCCTTTTGCCAAGCAGAAAAACGAGCTGAAGCAAAAAGCCCATATCGTAGTCGGAACCCCGGGCCGTGTACTCGATCACATTGAAAAAGGAACGCTTTCTCTTGAAAAAGTAAAGTACCTTGTTATTGATGAAGCAGACGAAATGCTTCATATGGGCTTTTTGGAACAGGTGGAAGCGATAATCCACCGGGTTCCCAAGCAGCGCAGAACAATGCTGTTTTCTGCTACGCTGCCGGAAAATATCGAAAAGCTCGGTCGGAAATACATGATCGAACCTGATTATCTGGAAGTGGAACCGGAAGCGGCTTCCGCCCAGGCGATTACCCATTATCGTCTGGACAGCATTCCGGAGAAAAAGCTCGAAACGCTTCATAAAGCAGCAGTCATGGAAAATCCGGAAACGTGCGTCATTTTCTGTAACACCCAGGCAGAGGTTGAACGGGTGTTTGCCTACATTAAACAGAAGGGCTATCCATGTGATAAACTGCACGGCGGCATGATCCAGGAAGATCGTTTTGACGTGATGGATGATTTTAAGAAAGGTTTGTTCCGCTATTTGGTGGCAACAGACGTAGCTGCCAGAGGGATTGACGTAGAGAACGTCACCCACGTTATCAGCTTTGACGTGCCGAGGGAACAGGAGAGCTATGTGCACCGCACCGGACGGACGGGAAGAGCAGGACGGAGCGGAACGGCGATAACGATTGCAGGTCCCCGTGATGAGCGTTATATGAAGTACATTGAAGACTATATCGGATTCTCCATTGAAAGAAGAGCGGTACCGGCTGAACAGAAAGTCACCCGCGCTCTGCCGGCTTTTCAAAAAAGCCTTCAGCAGAAGCCGGAGCGGAAAGCAGACAAAGGAGAACAGATGAATCAAGATATTTTAAAGCTGTATATTAACGGCGGAAAGAAAAAGAAAATCCGGGCTGTAGACTTTGTCGGCACGATTTCTAATATTGAGGGCGTATCGGCAGAAGACATCGGCATTATTTCCATTCAGGAGCAGTCCTCCTACGTAGATATTTTAAATGGAAAAGGCATGATGGTGCTCGAGGCACTGCGCCATACGACGATCAAAGGTAAAAATCTGAAAGTGCATATTGCTAAGAAGTAGGCGCGGCCATGCGTTAGTTCTGCTCCAAAAAAGGGTACTGAATAAGAAACATAATAAAATTTAGTATACTGGAGTGAATTTCAATGGCTGATAATCAACAGACAAAGCGTCCGAAAATTGCATTAACCGGAGCAAGCGGCTACATTGGCAGAAATCTAATGAATAAGCTAACCGAACATGCCGATGTGATCGCGTTATCACGTAACGGTGATAAATACGAAAACACAGAACACGTCGAATGGCGGTCCTGTGACGTGTTCTCCATGGCGGATGCAGAAAAAGCATTAAAGGGAGCCGATTATGCCTTTTATCTCGTTCACTCCATGATGCCTTCCGCAAAGCTCACACAGGGCACATTCGAGGATATGGATATTATTCTGGCGGATAACTTCGCCCAGGCCGCCAAGAAGAACGGGGTCAAGCAGATTGTGTATTTGAGCGGTCTGATGCCGGAAGCAAAGCAGCTCTCCAGACACTTGAAGAGCCGGCTTGAAGTTGAGAAGGTGCTCAGCGCTTACGGCATTCCCGTAACGACAATACGTGCCGGTCTGATCGTAGGACCGCAGGGCTCTTCTTTCCCAATCCTGCAGCGTCTGGTAAAGCGTCTGCCTTATATGATTCTTCCAAAATGGACGAATACAAAAACACAGCCTATCGCCCTGCCGGATGTGTTAAATGCGCTGGATAAAAGCGTCGGCAACGAGTCTGTATTTGGAAGAGCCATTGATGTGGGAGGACCGGAAGTCCTTACTTATAAAATTATGATGAAGCAGACAGCGGAAGTCTTAAATAAAGAACGCAAGTTTTACAATGTGCCTTTTTTCACCGTGAAACTGTCCCGGCTCTGGGTCAGCCTAACGACGCAGACGCCGAAGGAAATGGTGTATCCGCTTATTGAAAGCCTCGTGCATCCCATGGTCGTCAGCAAAGAGCGGGTAGTAGAAGGCATCAGTGACGGTAAAATCACATTTAAAGAAGCGGCCCGAAATTCCATCCGCGAAGAAGAACAGAAAAGAAAAGAGCAGGAAGAAAAAGAAAAACAGCAGGGGTCGGCTTCTCCTAAACCGAAAAAACCGGAAGTAGAGGCCAATGTCCGTTCGGTGCAGCGTGTTCCAATGCCGGACGGGAAAACAGCCCAGTGGGTGGCCCGGCACTATGTGGAATGGCTTCCCGGCTTGTTCAATCCTTTTCTGCGGGCAAAATGTGATGATCCGAGCAGCTGTGAACTTTATCCAAAGTTCGGAAGAAAACCGCTTCTTATTCTATCGCTTTCTGAAGAACGCAGTACGGAAGATAGAGCCCTTTACTATATTACAGGCGGAGCGTTTGCCAAGACGGTAGACGGTAACCGCGGGCGTCTGGAATTCAGGCATATTCCCGGAACAAGCGAGTGCATTGTAGCGATTCATGATTACATGCCTTCGCTGCCGTGGTTTATTTATCAGTATACGCAGGCGAGAATGCATATTTGGGTTATGCACAGCTATAAAAAGCACCTGGAACGCTATATTAAACGACAGAATAAAAAAGAAGAAACAACGGTATCTCCTTCTGAAGCAAGAGCCTAAACGCTCTTGCTTTTCTTTAGGCACATGCTGGAAGCAGAGGGAATGACATCTTGTATTTGTAAAATAGAGTCTTTTAAAGGTAGAATAAGAACACAGTTATCAAATTGGGAGGGTGTCGCTATATGGCTATGGAAGGAAAAGTTATTGTTATTACCGGAGCAAGCAGCGGAATCGGAGAAGCTGCCGCAAGAGAACTTGCATCAAAAGGAGCCTGCGTGGTCCTGGGCGCCCGCAGGGAGGAACGTCTGGAACTGCTTCAGCAGACAATCGAACATGATGGCGGAAAAGCCATCTATAAAACAACGGATGTAACGAAGCGCGAAGAGGTGGAAGCTCTCGTAAACGAGGCACTTCAGGCTTATGGACGTGTGGATGTAATGATTAATAACGCAGGCATTTCGCTTGCTTCCAATATGAGTAAGGCGAAAGTGAACGAATGGGATAGTATGATCGATGTGAACTTGAAAGGTGTTTTATACGGTGTTGCAGCCGCCCTGCCTGCTATGCTGAATCAGAAAGAAGGCCATATTATTTCCATTTCTTCTGAAGAAGGACATGAAACAGCGACATCCAATGTTGTATACTCCGCCACGAAAAGAGCAGTACGCGTTGTCATGGATGGACTTCGTAAAGAAGTGCAGCCGGAAGATAATATTAAGGCAACGACGATTTCACCGGGAGTGGTTGCAACAGAACTAACCGACCATTTAACAGATGAAGACCTGTTAAATATGATGGACAATTATATTCTTGGCCCCTCCCTTTATCCCGAAGATGTGGCTAATGCGATTACATATGTAATCGAACAGCCCGATCACGTGGCGGTTAACGAAATGCTCGTACGCCCGAAACCGCATCAGTAAAAACACTCCATAGGAGTGTTTTTTTTTATTAACTTAATGCAATATATATATTGCATTATGATTTATATAATATATAATTTTAGAAAAGGAGGCGTTATAATGCGTTGGTTTAAACAAAAAACAACAGATGAATGGATTGAACAGACAAAAAATAAAATCTATAAAGAGCTTTATCTCCTGGTCGTGTTATTTTGCGCTTTTTCGATTTTTTACAAAGAGATGGTAAACCCAGAGCCGTCTTCTCTACCTATAGTAGAATTAATGATTTTAGCTGGAACAGGAATCTATTACATGATAAGAGGGTGGCTGCTCGGTATTTTTAGTGCAGAAAAAGAAATACACGATCGAAACAGCCGTCTGCCGATGACAGCAAAGCATTTTATTTATGCTGCTGCGGGCGGGCTGATCATATCGCTGTATTTTGGTGTTAGAAGCGCCGTGGTATATGGAGAAGGAATGTCACAGAGTGTATATTATTTTTTTATCGTTTCTATGGGAAGCCTAATGATATATATTCCAGCTATGCTTTTGTTGGCATTTATTCCAGTTATTTTTACAAGATCAAAGAAACTGGAATAGTCCGGGAAGAAAGGAGAAGAAATGAAAAACTTAAAAATGAAAGCAGCCCGCGCAGAAAAAGATTTATCCCAGGGAGAGCTGGCAGCAAAAATAGGAGTATCCCGACAGACCATTGGATTAATGGAATCAGGTAAATATAATCCGAGTCTTCAGTTGTGTCTCGCTGTCTGCCATGTGCTTTCGAAAACCCTTGATGAGCTTTTTTGGCAGGATGAATGAAAAAGTTCGTCTTCCTCCTTCATTTCCAATGCGGCGTTGCCGATAGTAATGGTAGAGACGTCAAATTAAAGGAATGAATAAGGAATGGATAAAACAACCATTATTGGATTAATACTAGCACTTACGGCACTTCTCGGCGGAATGGTAATGAAAGGTGTGCAACTGGGAGCCCTGGTCAATCCGGCAGCCATCATGATTATTATCGTTGGAACCATCGCAACAATCGTTATTGGGTTTCCTACGAGTGAAATCAAAAATATACCTAACCTTTTCAAAATTATTTTCAGCGATAAAGGCGCTTTAAGTGTGGAAGGACTGATTCCGAAATTTTCAGAGTGGGCCCAGACGGCAAGAAGAGAAGGGCTGCTTGCGCTGGAACCGGAAGTAGATGAAATTGAAGATGAGTTTCTGCGTAATGGATTGAGTATGGTAGTCGATGGCCAAAGCTCGGACTTCATCCGGGATTTAATGACCGAAGAAGTGGAGGCGATGGAGGAACGCCATAAAGTGGGGGCAAGCATCTTCTCACAGGCAGGTACATACGCACCGACTCTTGGTGTGCTTGGGGCAGTGGTTGGACTGATTGCAGCCCTTGCCGACATGAGTGACACAGAGCTGCTCGGCTACGCGATCAGTGCGGCTTTTGTAGCCACGCTGCTTGGTATTTTTACCGGCTATGTATTGTGGCACCCGTTCGCCAATAAGCTGAGACGTAAATCAAAAAAAGAAATAGAAATTAGAGAAGTAATGATCGAAGGTATTCTTTCCGTACTTGAAGGGCAGCCTCCGAAAGTAATTGAGAAAAAGCTGCTGATGTATATTCCGGCAAAGAAGCGACAGAAAGTAATGGAAGATATTCAAAATGCAGAACCCGCAGCAGGAAGAGAGGGATAGCATGTCTAAACGAAGAAAAAAGCAGCATGAAGAGGAACACATGGGGGAGGATTGGCTTCTTCCGTATGCGGATATTCTCACCTTGCTTCTTGCCCTCTTCATTGTCCTGTTTGCTTCGAGTTCTGTAGATGCAAAAAAATTCGAGCAGATTTCGAACTCTTTTAATTCAGCGTTTGACGGAGGAACCGGCATAATGGAGCATCCGGAAATGGTACCGGAAATGGAACAGCTGGCAGGCCAGGATAGTATGGAATTGTCAGAAGTATCCGATGCGTCGGCTACGGAAGAAGAAAAGGAAGCGGCGGCGCTTGCTGATCAGGAAGAACTGCAGGGCATCAAGGAAAAGGTGGATCAGTTTATACAGGACCGGGGCCTTGAGGAAGAATTAAACACCAGCATTTCAGAAGATGGACTGATGCTTTCAATTGAAGATAATATTTTGTTTAATTCCGGTGAAGATGAAGTCCGGGAAGAAGCAGAATCATTATCTGATGAAATTTCAGAGCTCCTCGTATTAAGCCCTCCCCGGAATATAGTTATCAGCGGGCATACCGATAATGTACCTATTTCCAATGCGGACTTTGAAACAAACTGGGACCTCAGCGTACTGAGAGCTGTCCATTTTATGCAGCTGCTGCTTAATAATCCGGATCTGGACCCTGCTATTTTCAGTGCTAAAGGCTATGGGGAACATAGTCCGGCCGCAAGCAATGATACAGCGGAAGGCAGAGCACAGAACCGACGAGTGGAAATATTGGTGCTGCCATTAACAGAAGAACCAGCCCCTTAACAGAAAAAGAGCGGAGCCGGAAAGAGGCAGCGCTCTTTTTTTACTTTGATCGTTTTTTAATATTTTAGAATTTTTAAAATAAGAGTTGCGGGCTGATGATATTTTTGGAATAATGTGTAGTATAACAAAACGCAGAGAATACCCTGCGTGAAAAACAGAAAGTAGAGTGATTACTGTTTTTATCAGACTGGTAAGTCTGAATTTGAAAGCTCGCTCACAAAAGGGGGATGAAAATGGCTGCATTGATTTTATTTTGGGTGGTTATGCTGGGAAGTCTGGTTGTGGCATGGAAAATGAAAAAGCCGGCGCTTCTGCTGATGCCGTTTCTGGCGATCGGAACCTATATGGTAATCGAGATAGCGAAAGTACCGCTGCCGTTTTGGGAAACAGTTCAGTTGATTTTCGGCCTGCAATAACATATTAAAGGAGAGGGCCAGGTATGAGAAACCAAAACGAGCAGAACGAACGGTGCATTCATTGCAGCAGTGAACGAATCGCTGTGATGTCGAAATGGCGCTACGTCTTTTTTATGTCAACGCTTCCTGTCATAATGGCGGTGATTCTGGGATGGTGGATGACATCATTTTTCTTTGTTTTCATTCCCGCTGTCATTGTGTTGAATAGTATATTGGCTGCTAAAAAGCCACCGATCATTATGTGTATGAATTGCAAAAAAGAAACAGGAAGAGTTTCACATAGTGCATAATGATTCATGCATTCATTTTTGAAAGCGCTCACAAAAAGAGGGGAGGATAGAAAAACGAAAGCGCACAAAAACTACTAACTTATAGAGGCGGGTGTTAATAAATGAAAAAAGTAGAGAAAAAAGTAGCGGATGCTTATTTTAAAACAAGGACGACGATGATTTCGATCTTTTTATTCATTGGATTTCTCGTTTCCTTCGGTGTTGTAACCTTCGCGGAATTCTTTTCACAATTTATGTTTATGGGCGTACAGTTTCATTATTATATGGCCTCCCAGGGAGCCGTGATCGTCTTTATAATTCTTTTATTCCTAAATGCGATTCTAAATGACCGCGTGGACAAAAAATATGGCATTGATAATGATGAAAATGTCCGGATCAGCGGTGGCAAAACGGTAGATCATTAATAAAAAAATCACTGCAGCAAAATAACCATTACAGACAAACTAAACATTCAGGGGGGTCACCAGCTTGGACATGCAAACACTCGTATCTGTAAGTCTGATACTCGCTACATTTGCACTGTATATTGGAATTGCCTATTTCAATAGAGCTAAAAAAACATCTGAATTCTACGTAGCCAGCCGCGGGATTCCAGCATTCTGGAACGGTATGGCAATAGGCGGCGACTGGATGAGTGCCGCTTCATTTATCGGTATGGCCGGAACAGTTATGGCTCTCGGCTATGACGGTCTCGCTTATATTATGGGCTGGACAGGCGGCTATCTTCTGCTTACCTTCCTCCTGGCACCACAGCTTCGTAAATACGGACGGTTTACGGTTCCTGAATTTATCGGGGACCGGTTTGACAGCAATACAGCACGATTAATATCAGCAATTGCCACTATTATTATCAGTTTTACTTACGTTATCGGCCAGCTTTCCGGATCCGGAGTTGTTATTGGCCGTTTGTTCAGTATCCCGGCCGCATACGGCACGATTATCGGGGTTGTTATTATTGCGATTTATGCTTCTCTCGGCGGTATGAAAGGGGTTACTTGGACTCAGGTAGCACAGTACATCATACTTATTGTTGCTTATATTGTACCGATTGTATTTATGTCCCTGCAGGTTACCGGGAATCCGCTTCCCTGGCTGACCTATGGAAATGTCGTTAACGAGATTGGTGCTTTGGACAGGGAACTTGGATTTACTGAATACTTTGCACCGTTTTCAGAGAGTGACCGAAGTCAGTTTATTGCTCTTATGTTTACATTAATGGTAGGAACCGCAGCACTTCCGCACGTTATTGTTCGCTTCTACACCGTAACAACAATGAAAGCGGCACGTTGGAGCGGTGCATGGGCACTGCTGTTCATTGGTTTTCTGTATCTTTCTGCGCCGGCTTACGCTGCATTTTCCCGTTTTATTCTAATGACAGAAGTAGCCGGGCAGCCGATTGATCAGCTTCCCGCCTGGACGGAAAGCTGGGTCAACACGGGTCTGCTGGAAATTGCCGATACCGACGGAGACGGCATACTGGACTGGGATGAGATCGCTGTTGGCAACGATATGGTAGTAATGGCGACGCCGGAAATTGCCAATCTGGGCATGTTCGTTATTGGTCTTGTAGCAGCCGGTGCGATGGCTGCGGCTCTATCGACTGCGGGCGGTCTTTTGATTACGATCTCCTCTTCCTTCGCTCATGATATTTACTACCGCCTGATGAATCCGACAGCATCAGATAAAAAGCGTTTAAATGCAGGACGGATTGCAATTGTTGCCTCTACAGTAGTAGCTGGGATTATTGCACTGGATCCTCCGGGCGTTATCACACAGATTGTAGCCTGGGCCTTTGGACTGGCCGGCGGAACATTCTTCCCGGTTCTCTTCCTTGGCGTATGGTGGAAACGTATGAACAAGCAGGGGGCCATTGCCGGAATGCTCGTAGGTCTCGGTACGACACTTACGTACATCTTCCTGGCGCTTAATGGAATTACACTCCTTGGCATTCAGGACACAGGAGCCGGTATTATTGCCGTACCTATTAACTTCCTTGCATGTATTATCGTGACGTTATTAACCCCGGCTCCTGCTCAGCATCTGCAGGATGATGTAGTGGATCTCCGCTATCCGGAACAAATGACATATAAGAACGGTGAGGTATGGATGAATGATGGAACAGAAGAAGACAAATAAAGAATACTTGGAGCAGGTACATCTCCATCCCTTATTCAGCGGCGCACCAGCCGCTGAATTTGGTGCATTAATGGAGACATGCTCCTTACAGTCGTTTTCCAAAAATCAGCGTATTTTATACTCGGAAAGCCCGAGAGACGGGCTGCTTCTTATCCTGGAAGGTTTAACGGAAGTATATGTGAGCTTTTCCAAAACAAAAGAAAAAAACCAGGAAGTTCTTGAAGTGCTGGAAAAAGGAGAAGTTATCGGGTTATCAAGCCTTGCTGATTTTCTGGGGGAGCCATCGGCCGAACAGAACAATTACACGGTAGAAGTACGTGCCATTGAAGAGTCGGTCTGCCTGTACATTCCGTACCAGGTGATGGAAAAAGTATGGCACCGCGAAGAAGTGCGTGATTTTGTCATGCGTCATGTAGCCGTCAGGCTGAGGGATATTTATGCTTCTCTTGCAGAACAGGTGCATCTTGCCCAGAAGTGGGGGGAGAGCGATCCGTTTATTCAACGGGTACAGGACGTAATGAATGCGCCGCCTTTAATGGTGGAAGAAAAAGAAAGCATTCAGCATACAGCAGAAAAAATGGTCGACCAGCAGGCAAGTTCCATTGTCGTTGTCAACGAAAAGCAGCGGCTGCAGGGCATCATTACTGAGAAGGACCTGGTGCAGCGTGTCATTGCCGCAGACAGGAAAACAGGTACCGCAGCTGATATTATGTCTTCGTCTCCTTACACGATTTCCCGGAGGGCCTATTATTATGAAGCGATGTCGAGTTTTCTTATGAATGGCATCAAGCACCTGCCTGTCGTGAATGAAGACAGCAAAAGCCAGGTGGTCGGTATGATCACGCTGTCCGATCTGCTGAAAAAACAAAACCGCGGCAAATTTGACGTTCTACGGGAAATCGAAGCATCTTCCAGCGAAAGCCTTGCTGACGTGAAATTTGCCATTTATGAAGTGCTCGGCCATCTGATTGATGACGGCATTCCGATTCTTCATATCATGAAAGTAGTCACGAACCTGTATGACCGTCTGATCCGTCACTGTACCGAACTTGCGCTTGAAGAAGTAAAAGAAGAACTCGGAAGCCCGCCCTGTGATTTTGCGTTTTTCCTGATGGGAAGCGGGGGCAGGCACGAACAGTTTATGATGACGGACCAGGATCATTTTCTTGTGTATGAAGAACCGGCTAAAGAAGAAGATCGTAAATCCAATGATGCCTATTTTAAAAAGCTTGGAGAACAGATTGTTTACTGGCTGGAAACCGCAGGCTACAAACGCTGTGATGGAAACATGATGGCAAGCGCTCCCGGTTGGCGGGGAACGATTGATCATTGGGAGGATAGAATCCGGACATGGGGTCTTCGAGCCACCAATGAAAACATCCTGCTCGGTCAGAACTTTCTTGCGTTCCGCTGGATATACGGCAGTGAAAAAGTGAGAGATCAGTTTGTAAAAGGCGTGTCCAAACAGCTCGGAAAATCAAAAATATTTCTAAGGCGTGCAGCCGAGCTTGAAAAAAACGTGCCGGTTCCCGTACTGGACCATCCAATACGTGCCCTGTTCCGCGTGAAAAAAGAAGGCATGGATATAAAAAAGCAGGCTTTGTTTCCTTTTCATCATTCGCTGCAGATTCTTTCAGCCGAGCACGGTATTTTAGGAGAAACGCCGGAAGAAATGATAGAGCATCTTAAAGATAAAAGAGTAATGGATGAACCTTTTGCCGATGAGCTGCTTTATGCTTACGAAGTAGTGCTTCACATCAGGGTGACGCAGTCATGGGACCGGTATAAGCGGGAAGAGGAAAATTCCAGCGAAGTGTCGTTCCGACAGATGAAATCAAGGGACAAAGAAGCGCTGATACAAGCGTTAAAAGCCATACGCACGCTTCAGACAAAAGCAGTGGCGACATTTGGAATGGCTTAAAGAGATCAGGGGATGAAAAGGAGGGGAGTCTTATGATATTTTGGAAAAAAAAGAGTCTTCACTATCAGTTAAACAACGAACTGCCATTAAATACCCCGTTAAAGGAGCTCGGCTTTACCGTATTTGATACAGAAACGACGGGGTTTGCTGTAGGCAGCAGAGACCGGATGATTGAAATTGGAGCCGTGCAGGTGCAGGGCCTGGAAGTTACCGACCATACATTTCAGACTTACGTGAATCCGGAAAGAGAGATTCCTGACTCCATTCAGACCCTGACTGGCATTAAGCAGTCTGACGTGGAAGGGGCACCTCTTGCCCTGGAAGCGATTGAAGCATTTTATCAATTTATTGAACAGTATGACAGCGGCGGCTGGGTGGGCCATTACCTTGATTTTGATATTATGGTGCTGAAAAAAGAACTGGCCCGGCACAAGCTGACTTTTGATGAACCGACGTATATTGACACGCTCGATGTGATCGGTTATTTGAATCCATCCTGGGATATGAGAGATCTCTCCCACTATGCGATTCAGTTCGGTTCAAAACTATTTGATCGGCACAGCGCTCTTGGCGATGCCCAGACTACTGCTCATCTGCTCGTTGAACTGCTTTATCATATTGGTGACCGGGGCAAGCTGACGCTCGGTGATTTGATTGAAATTACGAAAAAAGACAACGGTCATTAACACCCTAAATTACGACAAAAAAAGCGGAAGGCGCCGGCCTTCCGCTTTTTAGTATGCTCGTTTTTTATCGGAAAACTGAATTTCTTTATCCAGCAGTTCCAGAAAATAAGGTGTGCCTTCAGGGTTTTTCTGCTGAAGCAGGCCGAGGGTCAGCTTCACGTCATCAAGCGCCCTGTGGGACTGCGTCTGGGCAAGGCCATGTGCCTGACAGAGCGAAATGAGCTTTTTGGAAACAAAGCCGTACTGTTTCCAATTGACGCCTTTTACCGAACAGTGCCACGGCTTTTCTTTAACAAAAGGAAAATAGCGGGAAACAAAACCGCGGTCAAACGAAGCGTTATGAGCGACAATCAGGTCGGACTGCTCCAGAAGCAGTTCGATTTTAGGATGATCGAGGCTTTTTCCGCGGACATCTTCATCGGTAATACCATGAACCCTTGTAACACCCGGCGGAATCGAGAAGCTTGGTTCATTTAAGTTATTCAGCTCTGTGAGAACCTTTTCCACTTCGCCGGTTTTATTGTTAACAAGACAAACGACTAAACCGAGTTCGACCACTTCATCTTCTTCCTTGGACATTCCTGTGGTTTCCACATCAACGATAGCTACTTTTACTAATGATGGATCGGTATGGGACTGGTCCATCAGCTGTTCAGGCAGCCACACCCGGGTAACGCCGTTTTCTGTTTTTTTATCCAGAACGCGGGAGTGGGTAAGGTACCATTTGAGGGAAGAGGAAACAGCTCCAGGCACCTTCTGCTCTGCTTCTTCAGCGGCAATACCCGGATTTTTTATTAATACTTCGGCAAGAGCATTGCGGGCGGATTCGATGTCATCAATACCGCGGACCGCCTTTTCATGCTGAACGGAAGTATAGGCTCCTGCCTTATACACAGAAGCAACGGCTTCACGTGCAAGTTCAAATTGATCAGTGGTAAGATAACAGCGGAGCAACACGTCCCGGCATAACAGCTGACCGGGAGGTTCTCCTGCTTCCTGCATGTACATTGGGAGCAGGACAATGCCCTGTTCACACAGCTCAATCGTACGCTCCAGGTCCCCCTCCTGGGTGGACGTGGGACGGTTCGCTTCAATATTCTGGTTTAATTTATTAAATATATTAAGAATAGCACTCATGACTGTTCTCCTTTATAAACGATATATGGGCTCAAAAAATCAACTTCTTATATATGATACAGGACGAAAGAAAAAGGGTAAAATAATAAATAGGAAAGGCAGCGATAAACATGCCGGAAGGACCAGAAATCAGACGGGCCGCAGACCAGGTGGAAAAAGCTCTACAGGCAGGCCCCGTTACAGAAATGTATTTTGCATTTCCCTACCTTCAGTCGTATACCGCTTCGTTTGAACAGGCAGCAGTATTAAAAGTGGAGACGAGAGGAAAGGCGATGCTGATCCGTTTTGATAACGGCTACACCATTTATTCCCACAACCAGCTGTACGGGAAGTGGTATGTCCGTTCAGCATACAACTATCCTGCTACAAAGCGCCAGCTGCGGCTGGCGATACACAATGAAAAGAAGTCCGCTCTCTTATACAGCGCGTCGGAAATAGAAGTACTTAGAGACGAAGAAGTGGAAGATTATCCGTTTTTAGCGAAAATCGGCCCGGATATTTTAAATAATGAAACGTCCTCTGCGGAATTATTTGAGCGGATGACGAGCCGGAAGTTTGTTAACCGAAAATGGGCCTCCCTTTTACTGGACCAGTCGTTTGTAGCAGGCATCGGCAATTACCTGCGAAGCGAAATTTTATTTGAAGCGGGGATTCATCCGGGAAAAAGGCCCGCGGATTGTACCGATGAACAGCTTCAAAGCGCAGCCGAAGCGCTGATTACATTAGTAGAGCGCTCCTATCAGACAGGAGGTATCACCACAGACCGGGAAACAGCCGGCCGCCTGAAAGAGAGAGGGCAGAGTTACGCGCAGCGAAGGCACTGGGTGTTTAACAGAGACGGGGACCAGTGCCGTATAGACGGCACGGATATTCAAAAGATTACGGCAGCGTCGAGACGGCTTTATTTTTGTCCTTCCTGCCAGCCGGAATAAAAAGGAGATGTGGAAAATGCTGACAGTTTATTTAGTACGCCATGCCCAGACCGAATGGAATGCGCAGGGAATTGTGCAGGGGTGGAAAGACTCTCCGCTGACCAGGGACGGTACCGTAAAAGCCGAACTGCTGGGCAGGCGCTTAAAAGAGATCCCTCTGGACGCTGTATACGCGAGTCCGACAATGCGGGCGGTAAAGACAGCCGAGATCATATCCGGACAGCCGGCAGCTTCCATCAAAAAAGAAAAAGGGCTGATGGAGCTTAATTATGGGAGCTGGGACGGTCGATCAGCGGAAGCCATTCAAAAAGAAGAAGAAGCAAAAGTGACGACTTTCTTTACCGAGCCCCATTTATTTGAGGCACCGGGCGGCGATACGTTTCCCGCCCTCCAGCAGCGGGCGGCGTCTGCCTGGGAGAACATAATAAATACACACGAGCAGGGCCAAATTCTGCTTGTGAGCCATTCTGGTACATTGAAATGCCTGCTGGCGTATTTAAAAAAAGAATCGCTGAAACATTTTTGGGAAGCCCCTCCACTGGCGAACTGCAGCCTGACTCATATTGAAATAAAAGACGGGCGTATAGATGTAAGAAAAGAGGGAGATACAAGCCATTTTAATTAAAGAAGGAGGAGCATCCATTGAAAAAAAGAACCGGTAATCACTACCAGCTTCGTTTAATGAATCTGGATGACGCAGAAGATTTGTACTATATTGCAACGGAAGCATCCAACTGGACGTACATGGTGAGGTACCTTTCTTCAGTAGAAGACATGAAAAGCATTATTGAAGAGGCCTGTCTGGAATACGAACAGGGAACCTCTTTTCCTTATACGGTTATCGAGAAAAAAACCGGGCGCATCAGAGGATCGACCAGGTTATACAACTACTCCCAAAGCCGGCGTACGATAGAGCTTGGATCGACTTATTTCAGCTCTTTCCTGCATGGCACCGGCATAAATGCCGAAACAAAATACCTGCTGCTTCAGCAGGCATTTGAAGAAATTCATGCGATTCGGGTGCAGATTTTAACAGATGAAAAAAATGTGCCGGCCCAGCGGGCATTGGAGCGCCTTGGGGCGGTAAAAGAAGGAATGCTCAGAAACGAGCGTCAGCTTCATGACGGCCGGATCCGAAATGCAGTAATGTATAGTATTATTGCAGAGGAATGGCCTAAGATTAAGGTACAGCTTAAATGGAGAATGGGATAAGAGAAAGAACGACGCAAAAAGCAGGAGAGGTTTCAAATGACGACACTAAAACCAAAGGCTGTATCAGCCAGAATAAATTGGGTAGATGTAAAGGAAGAGGAGTGGGTGATCAAAGGTACCTGCACTTCTTTACCAGAAGAAATAACCTACAGAAAAATAAAAAAACATTCGCTGGCAACTGTCATCCATCCAGGAGATAAAGAGCACCAGTTTACGGTGGATTCTATAGAATGGAATGTCGTAAAGCCGAAAAAAGGAAAGGCCGGTCGCGTATCCTTTGTCTGCCGTATACCACTTGAAGCCCTTTATTTACATAAGGTGACGCCGCACATTAACAACTGGGAGGTCTATATCCTTTTGTCGGATGGCAGCAATGAGGCTGCAGCCAGGCTGCGCGCGCCTACTGCAGATAAGCTCTACATGGAAAAGCTGTATTACGGCGATCGGGCTTTTTTAAAGGTGTATAAAACACCAAGAGGCTATGTGAATATTACGAGAAGAGAAGCATGGGATGGGGAAACGCTGAAAGATATGCCGATGAAAGTAGTGGATATTGAACGTTCCGGAGACACGTACCGCATCACGGGCATGGGGAATCGAAACATTCTATCAGATATTCCGGATCTTCATTCGTCCGGCATTCTTTTAAAGAAGAGAGAAAAAATACTTAATAAAACATTAACCATAAAGTGGCTGGATGACTATTTCTGGCAGGCAGACTGGATCTCCTCCGAACCGTCCTTTTCCGGCGGATTATGGGACGCTCACTTTTATATCAAGACAGATAAACGCAGGCTGTACCGCATGAATATAGATTCGGGCGAATTCCTCCCCGGGGCATATCATCGGGCTGAAGTGGATGGCGGCATCCGCCGGATACGTCCGTATCGTACATCAAACGGAGGATTTTCCTTTAAAGTATTCGCAGACTTAGTGAAAGTTTACTCCTGGAATTCCGTCTACCAGGACAACAAAGTGCATATGAGCGGCAGTTTTCAGTGGGGAAAGTATGAAGTGGATGCGTTTCATCTCTGCCTCGCCGACAAGCTGTCCGGTGAAATAATTCGGACGCCTATGGAAACAAAAAAAGGAGATCAGAAGGCAAAAGAATATACGTTTACATGCAGCCTGCCGGAAAAGTCTCTTTTCTTCGGAAAAATGATTGATACGTCCCGGTATGAAGTGTATTTAAGCGCAGAAGTGGATGCGCGGCTGATGGAATACCGTTTTAGAGCAGAGCAGAGTATTTTTGAAACAGAACCAAGAAAAGAATGGCGGCGCGGCGATTATGTATATAAAGGATTTTTCTACGCTACGGTCAACAACCGTCTAGGTTATATATTGAAAGAAGCGGGCATTGTACGAAATGTTACCGCCTTAAACGTACAGGGTAACAGCTTTTTTATAGAAGGAACGGCCAGCCTTAATGCCATGCAAGCAGCTGATCCGGCAGACCAGTCACTGACTATTGTAGCGAAAAGCCGGGAGACAGAACGGGAGGCATTATTTGTCCCTTATGAAAAAGAAGGGGACGCCTTTAAAGTGGAAGTGCCGCTCGATCAGCTTCAATCGCTTCACGAGAGTAAAGATGTCATTGATTTGTACATTCGTGTAGAACTGGGGACATACATTCGGGAAAGAAAGCTTGGCCAGGAAGAATTTACCTATTATAAAGATGATATTATTGCCTCCCACTCGTTACAAACAGAGGGGGAAGTTCTGGAATACTACGCGACCCACACTCCGCGGGGCAATGTAAAGCTGGAAACCGCGCTGCTTTCTAAAGAGCACGCGGCCTGGCTGAAAGAAAAAAACGAAACGTACGCACGCTCCACCGGAAAATATACGTGGATTATTGGGGAAAGACCGGATACTGCGCAGGATACAGGGTATCATTTCTTTAAATACTGCCGTCTGCATCACCCCGAAATTGATGCGTACTACGTTGTTAACGAAAAAGCGGAAGATTTCAGCAAAGTGGCAGCGTTTGGAAATGTATTGGCTGCCGGCAGTGACGAGCATGTAATAAAGGCGCTGGAAGCGGATGCGTTTTTTGGATCCCATGATATTGAATACCTGCTGCCATTTAAAGGTGCTTTAATGGAGTCATACAAGCGGGCCAAAAAAGTCTTTCTGCAGCACGGCGTACTTGGCCGCAAAAGAGTAGAATACGATAAAAAGTACTACCATTATCCTTTTGATATTTTCTGCGTCAGTTCGGAAATGGAAAAGCAGATGGTTGTAACAGAAATGGGATACAGTTCCGCTGAAGTGAAAGTTACCGGCTTATCGAGGTTTGATGAACTGCTGGAAAATCCCGGATCTAAGCGGAAAATTCTGTTGATTCCAACGTGGAGGGAATGGCTTCATAATGAGGAAGCATTTTTAGACTCTACCTATTATAAAAGGTACAAGTCGCTTATTCACAATGAAGAACTGCATGGCATGCTCGAAGCTCATAACGTGGACCTGGACTTTTATCCTCATTACCGGATGCAGCCGTATATAGACCATTTTACAGTCGAGAGCACAGAACACATTCGTGTGCTGAAATTAGGGGAAGTGTCCGTACAGGAGCTCTTAAAGGAGAGCAGCCTGATGATCACGGATTATTCCAGTGTTTCTTTCGATTTCAGTTATATGGGAAAACCGGTGATTTTCTATCACTTTGATGTGAAAAGTTTTTTTAAAACAGGCAGCCTCCGTCCACTCGGAGAAACTTTTCTTGGGGATACAGTTAAGTCAGAACACAATCTGCTGAACAGCATCCGCGGACATATCGAACAGTCTTTTCAGGAAAAGAAATCGGTGGCCGGCATGAAATCATCTATTTTCACCCATATTGATCAGAAGAATGCAGAACGTATTTATCAGGAAGCAGTAGATGCCCTGAATCATCCGGAATAAAGAAAAGGAGTGCCTTAAAAGGTACTCCTTTTTTAAATTAAGTAAAAGTGTGTAATTTTTGTTTAGTTTGTTACATATTTTTATAAATCATTGGGCAATATTTCCATGATTACTCGATGATTGCGGCGGTATATGTATGTTATAGTATAAAAGTCAACCAGTAGAAAGTAAATTTTATATTAATTTTGATTAAAAAAAATTAACATTATCATCTAAAAATAAATACAAATAAAACATATAAAGTTTAACAAGGAGGGCATTAGTTATGAAGAAAGTTATTACGTACGGCACATTTGACTTGCTGCATTGGGGCCACATTAATCTGCTCAAGCGTGCAAAAGACCTAGGAGACCATCTAATTGTTGCCATCTCCACAGACGAGTTCAACGCACTAAAAAACAAAAAAGCTTATTATCAGTATGAGCAGCGTAAGATGATTCTTGAAGCTGTCCGTTATGTAGATGAAGTGATTCCGGAAAACGAGTGGGAGCAGAAACTCGAAGACGTGGTAGACCGTTCGATTGATACCTTTGTCATGGGAGATGACTGGAAGGGCGAATTCGACTTCCTTAAGCCTTACTGTGATGTTGTGTACCTTCCAAGAACAGCAAACATTTCAACGACCAAAATCAAAAAAGAGCTTCTTCTCGTGAACAACTACTAAAAAAAGCAAGCTGAATATAATGGAACAAAGAGAGGGGGAACGTAGTGCTCTCTCTTTTTTTGCTTAAAAGTCACAAGAATCTCCATCCCTGTATGGAAAGACGGTGCCAATAAACCTGGCTGTGTGTCAGGTTTTTCTTTACGTTTTTTACGAAAAAAATATAAAAAGGAAAACCCTCCTCTGCCGGGTGATCACATATTCCACAGTAATTTAAGCAGTTCAAAATCAAAAGGATTCCTGCTATATTATATAAGGCTCTCTTTTTAGCTGCCGGAGAACGACCTGTTATCATAACAGGCAAAGGCAGCATGCCCCAGATAGAACCCTGATGAGAAATACACCGCCGCTGCTTTCTCAAAAACAGCCGGCATTGCTTTCTAATAGATGGAGCCAGTGGAGGATTTAGTGATATGAAAAACCTATCCGTTAAGAAAATAAAGAAATCATCAAACAAAATTAAAAAGTCTTATCTAAAAAAAGTAAAAAAGATTAAAAAAAATACATCCAAGCGCTATAAAAAGTTCAAGAAAAGCAAAAGCCTGCAGCGTTCGCTGCTTTCGTTAATCGGCCGCCTGCCCGGAAAGAAGGATATTGTAGTATTTGAGAGTTTCTTCGGAAAGCAGTACAGCTGTAACCCCCGGGCTGTGTATGAGTACTTGAAGGAACAGGATCCAAAGCGTACGTATTACTGGAGCGTGGATCATCGGTATAAGGGGAAGTTCGAAGAGCATAATGTAAATATGCTTCCCCGGTTTACCCTCAAGTGGTTTATGGTTATGATGAGAGCGAAGTACTGGGTATTCAACAGCCGGCTTCCGAAATGGATACCAAAACCGGAAAAAACGGTGTACCTGCAGACGTGGCACGGTACACCGCTGAAAAAACTGGCACTGGATATGGAAGAAGTACTTATGCCCGGCACTACAACAGAAACGTACAAAAAGAATTTTGTGAATGAAGCGAGCCGGTGGGACTATCTGATATCTCCTAACCGCTATTCTACGGATATTTTCCGTCGTGCTTTCAGCTACGACAAAAGTCTGCTGGAAACAGGCTATCCGAGAAACGACTATCTTGTGCACCATAAAGAAGAAGACGTCCAGAGGGTCAAACGAAAGCTTGGCCTTCCCGAAGATAAAAAAGTAATCCTATATGCTCCAACGTGGAGGGATAATGAATACCATTTTATCGGACGCTATAAGTTCAGCCTGAAAATGGACCTGGATCAAATGCAAAGAGAGCTGGGAGATGAGTACGTCGTGCTTCTTCGGCTGCACTATCTTGTATCAGACCAGGTGGATGTAACCGAACACGAAGGATTTGCGTATGACGCGTCCAACTATGAAGATATTCGTGATTTATATATTATAAGCGACATTCTGATGACGGATTATTCGTCTGTTCTGTTCGATTACGGCGTGCTAAAGCGCCCGATGATTTTCTTTGTTTATGACATCGAAAGCTATCGTGACCAGCTGAGAGGGTTCTATTTCGATTTTGAAAAAGAGGCCCCGGGCCCGCTGGTGCGGACCACAGACGAAATTATTAAAGAAATCAGGCAGGCCGATACCATTATGGAGCGTTACAAAAAAGAATTCGAGATATTCGAAAACAACTACAATGCTCTTGAAGACGGAAATGCCTCCAAGCGGATAGTAGAGCGGGTATTTCTAAAATAGAAGAAATAATGCCTGTTATACCGGAACGCACCTGGAAGCTGAAAGAGTAACAGCAGGGACCTTGTAGTGATTTCCTAATGTATCGGCAAAAGAGGGAACTATTATGAAATCTGCAGTATTAATTTGCAAAGAACTGTACCAGAGCCTGTATTTAATACGAAGGCTGTCAGTCTATGAAATCAAAAGCAAAAATAAAAACAACTATTTAGGTATTGCCTGGGAGATTATAAACCCGCTGATTTTTATCGCTATTTACTGGTTTGTATTTGGGTACGGCATCCGCGGCAACACCGGCGTGGACGGCGTTCCGTTTTTAAACTGGATGATGGCCGGTATTACCATCTGGTTTTTTGTCCAGCCGGCGATCACCCAGGGCTCTAAATCCATATTTTCAAAGATTAAAATGGTAGCCAGGATGAATTTTCCAACGAGCGCTATTCCAACGTATATTATTGTGTCCAAGCTTTATCCCCATTTAGCGTTAATGGTAATCGTAGGCATTTATATGCAGTTTACAGGGTACCCTGTAAACATGTATTACCTGCAGTTTCCTTACTTTCTATTTGGAACCATTGCGCTCGTTGTATCGTTTGTATTAATTTCGTCTACGCTTACTGTATTAGTGCGCGATGTGCAGATGTTTATTCAATCCTCTATCCGCGTCATGCTATATTTAACGCCGTTTCTATGGACAACCGATTCCCTGCCGCCGGCAATTCAGTCCGCTATGCAGCTTAATCCGCTGTATTATCTTGTAGAGGGATACCGGGCTGCTTATTTTGGAGACGGATGGTATTTCATTGACCAGTGGGAGTATACTTTATATTTCTGGGGAACCGTTGCGGTATTTTTTATTATCGGAGCCGCCCTGCATGTTCGTTTCCGCCGTCACTTTGTTGATTTCCTTTAATGGAAGAAGGGGTCTCTATGGAAAAAGCAGTTATCGCTAATAATTTAACAAAAAAATATAAGATTTATGATTCCCAGTCGGAGCGGCTGAAGGATATGCTTCTGCCTAAAGACTTCGGAGAAGAATTCTATGCTCTCCGCAATGTATCGTTTGAAGCGGAAAAAGGAGACATTATCGGTCTTCTCGGAGTAAATGGTTCAGGTAAATCAACGCTGTCGAGCATCTTGGCAGGAATTGTTCCTCCTTCAGACGGGGAGCTTATCAAAAATGGGGATTCAGCTATCATTGCAGTATCATCCGGTCTTGACCTGAAGCTCTCCGGCCGGGAGAATATCGAGCTGAAATGTTTAATGCTCGGTTTTTCCAAAAAGCAGATTAAAGAAATGGAAAGCAGCATTATTGAATTTGCCGAGCTCGAAGCATTTATCGATCAGCCGGTGAAATCGTATTCAAGCGGGATGAAGGCAAGACTTGGTTTTGCTATCAATGTAAGCATTGACCCTGATATTCTTATTATTGATGAAGCTCTTTCTGTCGGGGACCGGGCTTTTGCAAAGAAAAGCCTTGATAAGATGAGGGAGTTTAAAGAAGAAGGCAAGACGATGTTTTTCGTCAGCCATTCCATCAGCCAGATGAAAGAATTCTGTACAAAAGCCCTGTGGCTGGAATTCGGCGAGAAAAGAGATTACGGTCCGCTCGAGGAAGTGCTGAAGGATTATGAAGCATTCCTGGAAGAATACAATCAGCTTTCCAAGCAGAAGAAAAAAGAATTCAGGGAAGAAGGATTCAAAAAACAAAGCCGGAAAACAGTAGAGCCGGCCTCTTCCTAAAAAACAGTGCAAGGCGGCCGGAAGCGGCCGCTTTTTTATATACCGGCAGTTGACTCTTTTTGTAAATAGTCGTATAAAAAAAGAGAACAAAACCGGGTTTGTAAACTAATTCAGCCGGAAGAAGGAATTGACCATGACCAATGCACCGAGAGTCACAGTAGTTGGCAGCATTAATATGGATTTGATTACTACCTGTTCCCGCATTCCAGAGCAGGGAGAGACGATAATAGGAGAGCGGTTCGAAACGGCCCCGGGAGGGAAAGGCGCCAATCAGGCAATAGCAGCCGCGAGACTGGGAGCGGACGTAAGTTTTATCGGGCATACAGGAGATGATTATATTGGCAGAGAGATACGCGCCTATCTTAAAGAAAGCCGGATTACCAGCCTGTATGTGAAAGCAGCTCCGGCAGTTTCTACCGGAACCGCCTCTATTCTGTTAACAGATAATGACAACCGGATTATTATTGCCTCCGGCGCCAATGCCTATGTAACGCCTGATTATGTAGACGAACATCTCCACGTACTGAAGCAGAGCGACATCATTTTAATGTCATTTGAAATACCTGCTGAAACGATTATGCATACGGCACAGAGATGCAGTGAGCTCAATCTGCCTCTTATGATCAATCCGGCTCCCGCCCTGGATATGCCGGAACTATTATGGAAACTGGCCGATTATATAACGCCTAATGAAAAAGAATACAGCCAGCTGTTTACAGAAGCGGAGGATACCATCCAGCAGAAAATTATTACGACCCTTGGAGATAAAGGGGTGCGGTGGAGAGAAGGTACGATAGGAAAGTCGCATCCGGGTTATAAAAGCCGGGTACAGGACACAACGGGAGCGGGGGATACTTTCAACGGGGCACTTGCCGTTGGAACAGCTGAAGGAAAATCAATGAAAGAAGCTGCAGCTTTTGCGAATGCAGCAGCCTCCATAGCTGTTGAAAAAATTGGAGCACAGACAGGCATGCCTGATTACAAAGAAGTGCAGCAAAGAATGAGTGAAGGGATGCAGGTTTGCATTACTAAAAGTAAGGGGATAGAAGAAGAGTATAAAAAGAAGGATGTGGAACCAGGATGAAAGCAATTGTAATAAATGAATACGGGGGTAAGGAACAGCTTACCGAAGAACAAATAGACCGGCCGGAGCCGGAAGATGATGAAGTCGTTATTGAAATATATTCAACGTCTGTAAATCCGATTGACTGGAAATTGAGAGAAGGCTATTTAAAAGACATGCTGCCTTACGAATTCCCTATTATATTAGGATGGGATGCAGCAGGCGTTGTAAGAGAAACTGGGAAAAACGTTCATTCGTTTAAAAAAGGAGACCGGGTATTCACACGTACTGCCAACAACAACCGTGGTACGTACGCAGAGTATGTAAAAACAACGGAAAACCGGGTTTCTTATATGCCAAAAGATATGAGCTTTGATGACGCCGCAGCTGTTCCGCTTGCCGGACAGACGGCCTGGCAGTGTCTCGTCGAATTTGCAGAAATGAAATCCGGAGATAAAGTACTCATTCACGGAGCCGGCGGCGGAGTCGGTCATTTTGCCATGCAGATTGCAAAAAGCTTCGGTGCCTATGTTATCGCTACAGCAAGTGCGGAAAAAGCAGATATGTTAAAAGAACTTGGGGCCGATGAAATCATTGACTACCAGACAGAAGACTTTGAAAAAATAGTGACGGATGCAGATATTGTACTCGACACGATCGGCGGCGAAGTACTCGAAAAAAGCTTTACCGTACTGAAAAAAGGCGGGAAGCTTCCAACCATCGCCGGACAGCCGGAACAGGAACAGGCGGATAAATACGGAGTGAAAGCCGGCTTTGTATGGCTCGAAGAAAGTGGAGAACGTCTGCAGAAGCTGGCGGATCTATGTGTCCAAGGCAAATTAAAAGTAGTTATCGACAGCACGTTTCCTCTTAGTGAAGAAGGTGTTCAGCAGGCCCATGCGGCAAGTGAAGAAGGCCGCACCCGCGGTAAAATTGTGATTAAAGTTAAATCATAGGAGTGTGACTGACATGGAAGAAAAACAGAAAATGATCGTATTCAGCGATTTTCTTTGACCCTTCTGCTTTATCGGGAGTGCCCCGCTCAACCAGTTGGTTGAGGAAGAGAAAGTAGAAATAGAATGGCGGTCATTTGAATTAAAGCCGGAAGGCGTTGAACTGCCGCCCAAGCCGGAAGGCTACATGGAGCAGGCAAGAGCGAACGTGAAGCGGATGTCCGAACAGTACGGGCTGGATATGAAATGGAATGACAAAAGCAGCCATTCCCATCACGCTCATGAAGGAGCCAAGTTTGCGGAACTGCATGGAAAGGCAGATGCCTATCATGACGCCGTGTTTAAAGCACAGTTTCAGGAAGATAGAGATATCAACGATCTTGCCACCCTGACAGCAATTGCTGAAGCTGTTGGACTCGACGAAGAAGCATTCCGCCAATCCGTGGAGAATAGAGAATTTGAACAGGTAATTATGGAAGACAGGCAGACGGCCGAGGAGATCGGCATTACAGGAGTGCCATGTTTTATTGCAAACGAACAGGGCATAATGGGGGCTCAGACGTATGAATCCCTCCTTCATTTATTAAATAAAAAATAACAATTCAGCCTCTCCCTTTTCACCGGGAGAGGTTTTTAATAAGCAGAGATCTTCTTAAAATTTTATTGAATTTACTCTCCGTTCAATTGAAATTTTGAATCTTGTACAAGCCAAAAGCTGAAAAGGAAAAGAACGACCTTTTTATTTTCACCGATGGCTGGTCTGTTCGAGTCGCCGCCTAATTTTTTTCTGTGCTATTCCCTTTTTAAAAGAAACGGGTATTGTGTATAGATATACAAAATATAATGAATTCTCGATATGTTAAAGAAGCTGCCCCTTGTTTAGGGGCAGCTCTTCTTTTTCTTCCTTATTTTATTATAATACTCTTTTGAATCCTTCTTTTTCCAAATAATCGATGGCTTCGCCGTACGTATTGAATGTGCCATCGAGCTGCAGCCCGGCGTAGACATTCCAGCCGTCTTCTTCCGGCATGAGAACGAGCAGCTGATCCTCTACGTTTTCCCATTCTTCAATTTCAAATTCTTCTTCTATAGAGGCATCAGCCTGAAGAGAAGAAATCGCTTCTTTAATTAAATTTCTAAAGTCATCTGCCGGATATTCCCGAATATTTACCATGCCGCGCTCATCTGTTTTAACGTCCTGGACCAGTTCGGCATAGACAAATCCGTTGCCGTTCGGATGAAGGTGATAGACAACATTTTTCTTATCATATGCACTTTCTTCGTAATGGAAGTTAACGCGCCCCATGGATACTTCTTTTTTCTCAAGTTCTACAAATTCTTCCGCAATTTTTATTTTTTCCTCAAAAGTAAGCATAAATCCTCCGATCTTTTTTTCATCGTTACAGTATATCATATATTTCATTGTTATTATCAAGAATGCGGAGACTGAATTTATTTCGAAAAGAGAAATATATGATACACTGCTAATGGTATAAAGAAGCATTAAAGGAGGGCGCTGTCTGTGCCGGATTCACATATAGAAAGTGCTGAACCACTCAGCAGATCTGTTAAAAGAAGAATTATTGTTTTGCTATGTGCAGTTCTTATGTTTTCTGTTATGAACTCTACTATGTTTATGATTGCGGTTCCTGATATTGCCCAGGCCTTTTCGTTATCTCCTTCGGAGGTAAGCTGGGTAGTAACAGGATACATTATTATTTATGCAGTAGGTGCGCTTATCTATGGAAAGCTCGCTGACTTGTATCCATTTAAGCGGCTGCTGACGGTTGGACTGATTTTGTTTGCTGTTGGCTCTGTGATCGGATTTTTCTCCACTCACTTCCTGATGGTAGTGGCGGCCAGAATGATCCAGGCTGCCGGAGCTGCAACGGTTCCAGCGCTTGTATTTATCGCGCCTTCCCGTTTTTTTAAAGAGGAACAGGGCAAGGTGCTTGGCATAGTATCTTCAACAATGGCATTTGCATCCGGGATAGGCCCTATTGCCGGCGGGTTGATTGCCGGTGCATTCGCCTGGAATTACTTATTTCTAGTATCGATATTCGTTGTAATAACGATTCCGTTTTTTCACAAATGGCTGCCGGTGGAAGAGCCGAAAACCGGCAAAGTCGACTTTCCGGGTGCCTTTTTTATGGCAGTGGGAGTTGGATTCTTTATTTTATTTATTACAACGGTCGGCTGGATGTATCTCGGGGTCAGTATCATCTTTTTGTCTATTTTCATATGGTGGATTTTCCGTGTGGACAATCCGTTTATCAAGCCCGGTTTATTTCTGAACCATGCGTACCGGACCACCTTAATTACAAGCTTTTTCGGGATTATGACAATGTTCAGCATGATGTTTATGATGCCTCTTCTCTTGGATGACGTGAACAATCTCAGTACAACAGCGATTGGGCTCGTATTGTTTCCTGGTGCGATAACTGCGGCATTTATGGGAAGAATTGCCGGCTTATGGACGGATCGGTTTGGCAGCTGGCCGATGGTGTTTCTTGCCCTCGGCTTAACGATGGTTGGCTTCATCTCGCTGTCTATTACTGCTGGTGCTTCTCCATGGCTCATAAGCATGGCCCTGGTTGCAAGCTATGTAGCTTTTCCGTTTCTGCAGACAGCCACAGCTAACTTAATTTCTTCTGTTCTTCCGGAGGAGGAGACAGGTGTAGGAATGGGCGTGTACAATTTATTTAATTTCATGGCCGGTGCATTCGGAGGAGCGGTCATAGGTGCCCTGCTGAATCAATATACCGGAGCACAGGCGTATAATCCGCTTCATTTTTCTCCGGGAAATGCCGGTATTTACAGCAATATCTTTATGGGAATGGCTATAATGGCTGTTATTAACGGAGCCGTATTTTATTTTTCTTCCCGTTCCTTTCGTGAGGCGGCTACTTCTTCTTCGAAACAAAGAGAGCAGTACGGAAAATCATGATATACTAACAAAAGTTGATTAAAATGAGTAGTGGAGGGGCCGTCATGATGTGGCAGAAAGGCTTATTTATCACAGCAGCCGTCCTCACAGGCGGCCTTTTTTCTGCTGCTGGTGTGCCTGCCGGCTGGCTGTTTGGAGCCCTGCTGGCCGGGATTTTTACAGGGATTTTCATTAAGCGTTTTACCTTTGAAGGCTGGCCGTTTCAGGCAGCTCTGGCGCTCGTGGGAGCCAACATTGGCTTTTTGATGGACACAGAGCTTTTCGCGGTCATTCCAGCCTATATTCTGCCCCTGATTGTCACGTTATCGATTACACTGCTGATGGGGCTTGTATTTGGAATGTTGATGTACAAATGGACAAGCCTGGACGTAAAGACAGCTTTTTTCTGCTGCGTGCCGGGCGGAGCGTCGGAAGTAATCAGCGTCAGCCGGGAATATGGGGCGGATGACCGCATTGTCGCAGCCTTTCATACAGCGCGGATTACTTTTTTTGTCTTTCTTATTCCTCTTTCCGCTGTGCTGTTTTATCCAGCCGCTCCCTCCGGCGGTGTGACGGCTGACCCGGGCGTCTGGAATCCATTCATCGGTTTTCCGATTTTATTCTTTATTGTCACACTTGTTATTGTTTTAAATAAATATGTTAAAATTCCCGGTGGAGCTCTTCTTTATGCGCTGGTCATTGGATTTGCCGTCGGGGAATGGATCGTGCCGGGTCTTGCTTCACCTGGGTATGCAGCAGGCATTGGACAGGCGCTGATTGGTGCCATGGTAGGCATCCGCTTTGACAGGGAGACGCTGCTTCGTGTGAAAAGCATCGGGCTGCCAAGCCTGGGGATTCTGCAGTGTTTTTTACTGCTCAGCCTTACATTAGCGGGACTATTCACGTTAATGACCCCGCTCCCATACATAACAAGTCTGCTCAGCACGGTGCCTGCCGGCGCAGCAGAAATGTCTTCCACCGCATTTGCCCTGCAGCTGGAGCCGACGCTCGTATCAACGCTTCACATTATTCGTGTGATTGTCTTGTTTTTACTGCTCCCGTTTCTTATTAAATGGATGGACCGAATGATATTAAAAAATGAAGGATGAGATATATGACTGAAATAATGAAGATTTCCGCTTCAAAGCAAGCCGTTGAAACGTTTCAGAAAGGGTACCCTTTAATCCATGAAGACATGGTAAATAAACGGGAAAAACTTTCGGAAGAAGGAACCGTTTTTGATTTAATGACCCCGCAGGGCCAGTTTATCGCAAAAGCATACTACGGCCTGCAGAATAAAGGTATCGGCTGGATTCTTACGCAGAAAAAAGAAGAAGCCATTGACCAGCAGTTCTTTACTGGAAAACTGAGTGCGGCTCTGCAGAGAAGAAAAGCTTTTTTTGAAGATGAATCCACGACTGCTTTTCGAGTGTTTAACGGTGAGGGAGACGGCATCGGCGGATTAACAATTGATTATTTTAACGGCTATTATCTGCTGCAGTGGTACAGTGCAGGCATCTATGCATTTCGTTCTCTTATTATCCGCGCGCTTGAAGCCGTGACTGCTTATGAAGGCTTGTACGAAAAAAGGCGTTTTCAGCAGCAGGGCCAGTATATAGAAGGCGACGATTTTGTAAAAGGAAAAGAAGCTCCTGCTCCGCTTCATATTAAAGAAAATGGGATGACCTTTGCCGTGTACTTAAATGATGGAGCAATGGTCGGCATCTTTCTCGACCAGCGTGACGCAAGAAAGCGGCTGCGCGATGAATATTCAGCCGGAAAGACGGTTCTGAACACTTTTTCCTACACCGGTGCTTTTTCTGTTGCCGCTCATTCCGGGGGTGCTGCCAAAACAGTGGATGTTGATGTAGCAAACAGAAGCAAGACACGCGTTCGTGAGAATTTTGAGCTGAATGAAATTATAAGTGAGGATCAGGAAATACGGGTGATGGATGTATTTGCCTACTTTGATTATGCTAAAAAGAAAAATATTACGTATGACGTCATTGTGCTCGATCCCCCAAGCTTTGCAAGAACGAAGAAACGCACGTTTTCTGCAGCTAAGGATTATACTTCCCTTCTCGTTGATGCGATATCTATCATTAAAGATGGGGGTACGATCATCGCTTCAACGAATTTTGGAGGTTTTGGAATGAAAGCTTTCCAAAAGCAAATTGATAAAGCGTGTACGAAAGCAGAAGTAAAACAAAACGTCACAGAGCGCGTCCGTCTTCCCGATGATCATCCTTATACAGCTTCTTACAAAGAGGGCGATTATTTAAAGGTTGTATTTATAGAAATAACAAAATAACGCATCAGGTTGACGGTAAAAGTACCTTCGGCAGCTGAACGTTCTTCTTCGGGAGAACGTTTTTGCGTTTTCCTCACTTTGAAATGGGGTATAGATTAAAATGTAATAAGAAAATAGAGGTTTTCGAAACAGATCGTTTTACCTGACAGCTTGTTGGTGATAAGATATTAAAATCAACCTTCAGATAAAGGCAAGTTCATTGAAAAGTGATTACGCAAAGTTACAGGTCTAAGGCGCTGTATGCTAAGATGGCTGAACTGCCTGGGGAGAGATCCTATAAAGGCTTGGGAGGTTGGAAATATTGGAAACAAAAGAACTGGATTACGACTGGATGGTATTAATACGCGAAGCTAAAACAGCAGGTATGACAAAAAAAGAGATCCTGGAATTTTTTCAAGCAGTAAAGCATTAATAAATACCAGACAAAAAAGTAGTATGTAATGATAGAAAAGAGTGTTGCTATCTTTTAACCGTTTACTACACGTAAAGAGCATGTTAAAACAAGGTTATTGTTTTAACATGCTCTTTGTATGTCCTGGAGAAACTAGTTGGCATTCTTATCTTTTTCGAATGACGTCCATTTCTCATAGCGGATAAACTTTTGAAAATCACGAAACTGCTTTTTGCTGATACCCGCTTGTATCGCTTCATGGATCAAGGCCTGCCATTCTTCGTCAATTACCCCGTCTTTCGAAGCGGGAGCAGGGGAATCTGTAATTATGCTGGAAATATTAATTTCAAGTGCTTCTGTAATCTTTTCAAGCACATCAATAGAGGGATTGTGTTTAATTCCTCTTTCAATGTAACTCAAATACGATTTGGAGATACCGGTTGACGAGGCTAAATCAGATAATGTCATTCTTTTTTGTTTTCGGTACCTTCGTATGTTTTCACCAATCATGTACGGTTTACCCTCCCTATAAGAAAATGAATGCATAAATAAATAAATGAATAAATAGATATACGTTATATAGAACATTATAGTTCTTTATATTGTTCTAATCATGAGTCGAAGTAACTATTTTCGGTTATTTTATCCCTAATATAGAGGAGGAAATCTATTGAAACGCCTTGATAAAGAATTTTTCCATCTGCCGACCCTGGAATTATCCAGAGCTTTGCTTGGACAGACGCTTGTAAAAGAAACACCGGAGGGCAGAACGACAGGCAGAATTGTGGAAACGGAAGCCTATATAGGCCCGGAAGACCGGGCTGCCCACAGTTACAAAGCCAGACGTACAAAACGAACAGAAATTATGTTTGCTTCCCCGGGGCATGTATACACGTACACGATGCATACCCATTGTTTGTTTAACATTGTATCCGCGCCGGAAAACAGCCCGGAGGCCGTTTTGATTAGAGCGGTCGAGCCCTTATCCGGACAGGACCTGATGGAAAGCCGCAGAAGCGGTCGCAGGGAATTGGAATGGACCAATGGTCCCGGAAAACTAACCAAAGCGCTAGGAATCTCGATGGAGGATTATGGCAGGCACTGCTGTGATGACACCTCTGTCTATCTGCTGGAAGGCAGAATACCGGGAAATATTGAAGCGGGACCGCGGGTTGGCATTGACAACAGCGGAGAAGCAGTAGACTATCCGTGGAGGTTTTGGGATTCAAGTAGTCCATATGTCTCAAAAAGCAGAAAAAAGCCAGACACTCCATGAGGAGTGTCTGGCTTTTTTATTCTATGAAGGGGAGTTTCCTTTTTCGGACGCCGGCTGGAAGGCCTCGCTTGGTTTCTTATTTCCTTTAATAAAAAAGGATAAGACAAGTCCCAATAGAGAAATCACGGCGGTAACGAGAAAGGCCGTATTGACGCCTTCGATCAGTGCAGTCGATGGAGCAGAAGCAGAGCCTGCCGCAACACTGCTCATAATAGTAATCAGGACAGCCGTGCCGATGGAGCCTGCCACCTGACGCATCGTATTCGTCATGGCGGTGCCGTGGGGAATTAAATCCTCCGACAGCTGATTAAGGCCTGCGGTAGTCATCGGCATCATGACCATGGCCATGCCAAGCATGCGGAATGCATGCAGCGTAGCTATAGCGGTTAACGAAGTCATGTTGTCAAAATAGATAAATGGAATCGTACCTCCGACAAGTGATGCCATGCCGATAAGGCCCAGCCATCTTGCCCCGACCTTGTCAAAAATACGGCCGGTAATAGGAGAACAGATTCCCATCACTATAGCGCCCGGCATGAGAATAAGCCCGGATTGCAGGGCGGTGAACCCTCTGGCGTCCTGAATGTACAAAGGAAGTATAGTAGCCGCCCCGATCATAGCTGTAAAAACAATCATCGTAATAACGGTAGTTAAAGTGAATATTGGGTTTTTAAATACCCTGAATTCAAGAATAGGGGTAGGCAGTTTAAGCTGCCGCGTAATGAAGGCTACGAGGGAGACAACCCCTATGGCTAAGGTGATGGTGACAACCGGTGCCCCCCAGCCGCTTGAACCCGCTGTACTAAATCCGTAAAGCAGGCCTCCGAAGCCGAAGGTGGATAAAATAATGGAAAGGCTGTCCATTTTCGGGTGCTTTAATGTCGTAACGTCTGTCATCTTAAAATAGGCCACAATTAAATTGATAATGGCAATAGGAAAAATAATATAAAAAAGCAGGCGCCATGAATAGTTATCAACAATTAAGCCTGATAAAGTAGGACCGATGGCGGGTGCAAATGATATAACCATACCGACAAGCCCCATAGCGGCTCCGCGTTTGTCTATAGGGAAAATAAGCAGAAACACGGTCTGCATCAGCGGCATCATAATTCCTGCCCCCATGGCCTGCACGATACGTCCGACGATGAGGATGCTGAATGCAGGCGACACAGCGGCAATAAGGGTACCAATAGCAAACAGCCCCATAGCAGCCATAAAAAGGCGCCGGGTCGTGAACGTTTCAATTAAAAAAGCTGTAATGGGGATCATAATACCGTTAACAAGCAGGAATACAGTAGTAAGCCACTGGGCCTGGGATGCATTAATATTTAAATCTCCCATAATGGTTGGAATGGCAGTGGCCAGAAGTGTCTGGTTCAGCACCGCGATGAAAGCGCCTGTAATTAAAATAGATACAATAATTCTTGTGTTAATTTCTTTTCCGGTTGTAGTATCTGTCATTTCCCTTTCCTCCTAGTGCTCTGAGCGGTAAATACGCTCAGCATGGATGGTCTCTTTTTCAATTTCGCTCTGCTGACGTAAGTGAGTGAAAAGCGCATCCACAATAATCGTATTTACATTCGTTCGAACCATTTCTTCTTTCAGCTGCCGGACAGCCTGCTGAAAGTATTCGTGCTTTTCCTCCGGCAGTTTTGTTTTGATGGCAGCCTGAAGTTCAAGCAGGCTGTTGTTCCATCTTTTTTCAAAAGGTTGGTGCTGTTCTTTTTCTGCTTCTTCTATAAAGGGAGCCATATACGCAGAAGTAAACAACGGCTCTTTCGATTTCCGGGAAGCAATGACTGCTTCAATGCTGGAGGCAACGAACTCTGCTATTGCTTCGTAGTCGACATGCTCTTCTTTTTTCTTATCTAAAAGAAGCGTGATCTCCCGGGTAAAGCCTTTAAATAAAATAGTCAGATCCCAGATATTCGCCTGAACATCACTTCCGAATCCTTCCAGAAGCATGTTTTTGTGCCAGTTTAGCAGAATGCCGTAGCTTTGATTCATCAGCTCATTAACTCTGCGTGACTGCTGGGGTTTTGCCTGCTGGAGCATATAAATGAATTCCCGCTTGCCGATAAACCCGCGGATTTCCTCCATTACTTTTGCTTTGAAAGCTTCTCTGGGTGTAAGCGAAGTATCCATCTGGATTGCTTCCGATCTGGCAATCATTTGATCACGGTTGTGTGTAGCAATATTTAAGAGAATATCCTCTTTGTTTTCAAAATACTTATAAATAGAGGCTTTGGACATACGGCACGCTTCAGCTATATCCTGAACCGATGTTTTATAAAAGCCTCTTTCTGAAAATAAATGCATGCTTTTAGTGAGTATGAACTGCTTTTTCTCTTCGATCATAAATTCATTCTTCTCCTTAAAACTGATTGGTTTCTATAAAACGTTCAAGTTTTTTACCATGATTTATCTTATCGAACCCAATAGACAAAGTCAAGAATAATGTTTCAGTTTCCGAAATAAATATACATGTGTATTTTGATCCATTTTTTGGATAAATAATGAAGAAATTGGCTGGTTTGTGTTTTAAAAGAAGAGGAGGGGGAAGAGGAGGAGTATTGCCAGCAAGTCATTTAAATAAAATCAAGCAGGAGGATATATATGGACATCTCGAAAAGACAGACAGAAGGACAGCCGAATCAGACACAGCCGGAACAGCCGGGTGTAGAATCGAAAATGGATCCCCATCCGGTCCAGCCGGATCAGTATAAAGGAGCAGAAAAGCTTAAAGACAGAGTTGCTCTTATTACAGGAGGAGACAGCGGCATTGGTCGTGCTGTGGCAATGGCTTATGCCAAAGAGGGTGCGCATATAGCAATCAGCTATTACAATGAACACGATGATGCGGAAGAAACAAAACGCCTGGTAGAGCAGGAGGGTGTAAAAGCAGTACTGCTTCCGGGAGATGTATCGGAAGAGAGTGTCTGCAAAGATATTGTGGAGAAAACAGTCAGTGAACTGGGGAAGCTGGACATCGTAGTAAATAATGCAGCTATTCAATATCCGCAGAACGACATTCAGGATATTTCGTTTGAACAGCTCGACAAAGTATTCCGGACAAACTTCTATTCTGTTTTCCATGTAACTAAATTTGCTGTTCCGCATTTAAAAAATGGAAGCTCGATTATCAACACGACATCCATTAATCCATACAGAGGAAATCCTGTTCTGATTGATTACACCGCAACAAAAGGAGCGATTGTTGGTTTTACAAGAAGTATGGCAGGAAGCCTGGTCGATAAAGGGATACGAGTTAACATGGTAGCCCCGGGCCCGATCTGGACGCCGTTAATTCCTTCTACATTTGACGGAGAGTCGGTGGAAAAGTTTGGAACAGACACCCCGATGGGACGTCCCGGACAGCCTTCTGAGCACGTAGGAGCGTACGTACTGCTTGCGTCTGATGAATCTTCCTACATGACCGGCCAGTGTATTCATATTAACGGCGGCGACTTTATGTCCTCGTAACAGCAAAACTCCCGGCCGTGGCCGGGAGTTTTTTTATTTTAATGTCGTTATTTTATTCAGCACGGAAGTTCTTGGCTTAGCAGCAGGTATATGATCCGGATAACCTATCTGCATAAGCCCGACAATCGTTTCTTCAGTATCAATGTGCATCGCTTCCTTGAATATATCACTGTCAACATAGCCGCCGGTTTTCCAGATCATGCCGATTCCCTGTTCCCAGGCACAAAGCTGAAAGTTTTGGATAAGTGCACTGGAAGCGCCGAAATTTTCCTCCCATTTTTTGCGGTTTTTTTCGGCAGCATTGATGACAATCAGATGAGCGGAAGGTCCCATTATTTTTGCGCGTATTTTATCAGGATTTTTTTGCTTTTTGCACTGGCTGTTGTAAGCAAGCATTGCCTCCAGCAGATTTTCCTTTCCATTTTCGAGACAGAGAATAAAGCGCCACGGTTCCCGTACGCCGTGGTCCGGTGCCCACTTTGCTGTTTCCAGCAGGTCGATAATCATTTCTTCGGATACTGGCTCATCCGAAAAAGAGTTGATGGATCGTCTTTCTGTAATAATACCGGCAAGGTCTTTACGCTGCGTTTGAATCATGGGAAAGTCATCCTTTCTTAACTGAGAACCATTTTCATTAATCGTAGCATAAACGGACTGGAAGAACAAAAGATAACATGTTACAATTAGAAATGACTGATAGTCATTCATTTTTCAGGAGGGATACATTATAGACACCACAAAAAGAGAACGGATCCTGCAAAGTGCCATCAACGTATTCTCCGAGCAGGGACTCGAAAAAACAAAAGTAGCCGATATTGTTAAGCAGGCCGGAATAGCCCAGGGGACCTTTTATTTATATTTCCCTTCAAAATATGCATTAATTCCTGCGATAGCAGAAAAGCTGCTTGATGATATTTTAACAATTATGGAAGAAAAAATTACTGCAGGTCAGACGTTTGAAGAGAAAATAGCAGCTATTGTAGATGCTACATTTGAAATTACTGCGGAATATAAAGATGTACTCGCCTTATGCTACTCGGGTCTTTCTTTATCAGGGGCCCTTCAGGAATGGGAAAAAATTTATGAACCTTATTACCGCTGGATGGACGAGCTTCTTGAAGGTGCCATCCGAAAAAAAGAAATTCGTCCGGGTATCCGGGTAAGGATTACTTCCAAGATGCTGATCGGCGTCATGGAAGAGTCAGCGGAACAGGTGTATTTATTTGATGAACACTATGATGGCAGTACGGAATATCGGGAAGAGCTTAAATTATTTATTACCCAGGGGTTGAAATAAATTCCTGGCAGTCAAAATGACTGACATTCATTCATTAAAGGAGAAGAGTTAATCGTGAAATTACAAGAATCAACGCTGCTTCGTTTATCTGTGACGGGGGCTTTATTATTTTCTGTTATGGGTATCATTTGGGGCATCTCTGCTGCCTCCCAGATGATACTGTTTGACGGACTGTATTCCCTCATCAGCCTCGGACTTTCCTTTATGTCGATCAGCGCCTATTATTTTATGAAAAAAGAAAACCTTAAGCAGTTTCAATACGGAAAAGAATCGATCGAGCCGCTCATTGTTTCATTTAAAGCTTTAGTAATTACCCTCTTATGTATAGGTGCTATCGCTTCTTCTATTTACGCGTTATGGAACGGTGGAAGAGAAATTGCGCTCGGCAGCGCTCTTGTGTATGCCGTAATAAGTACGATTCTATGCGGCGGGGTATATGGTGTGATCCGGGGCAGGGAGGCAGGGGAGAGTTCCTCTTTTCTCCAGGCAGAATCAGCCCAGTGGCTGATGGATACCCTGCTGAGTGCGGGAGTGCTGGCAGGATTTCTGCTGGCTTTTATCCTGCAGGCCGCCGGTTTTCAAACTGTGATACCTTACGTGGATCCATTGATGGTACTTGTGATCGGCTTGTATTTTTTAAAAATGCCGTACCAGCTTCTTCGCAGTAATGGAAGAGAATTAATTCGAATGGTCCCGGCACCGGACACAGCAGCTCTTATTCATGCGAAAGCAGAAGAGTTATTAGTGAAGTACAACATGCAGGATATGATTGTAAGAACAACCAAAGTAGGGCAGACGTTGTATATTGATATTGATTATATTATTGACGATACGTCCGACATTCAGAACGTAAAGGAAATGGATATTCTCCGCAGGGATTTCGAGGCGGGCATAAAGCAGGTGGACATGGGAAAGTGGGTAACCATCACTTTTACGGCAGATAAGTACTGGGCTATTTAAAGGTAGGAATGGATTGAACGGATCGTTTCTGAAATTGTATGACCGGTAAACAGATGGTCCGCCAAATGGTCCAGTTCTGTTTCGCTTTCATTGATTATAACCAGGGAGGCACCGTTTTGTTTTGCATCTTCAGGAAAATAAGAAGCCGGCGCTACGGTGAGGCTTGTTCCCAGTACGATAAAAAGATCTGATTGCAGAGCGGCTTTCTCTGCTTGTTCCAATGCCTTGGAAGGAAGCATTTCCCCAAATAGAACAATATCAGGGCGGAGCAGTCCGCCGCAGGAAGGGCAGGCTGTTTCTGCCTTTACATAAAGAGACGTATCTTCACGGGTTCCGCAGTCATTACAGCGGAGCGATGCCAGAGACCCATGGAGTTCAGATACAGAACGGCTTCCTGCTTTTTGATGGAGGTTGTCTACGTTTTGCGTGATAATCTGCTGGACAAAGCCGGTACGCTCCCATTCCGACAGGAGAATATGCCCGTCATTTGGAGATACGCTCTGCAGAGCTTCGATTCGTTTCTGATAAAAGGAAACAAACGAAGAGCGGTTGTTGTGCATAGCCTCAGTGCTGGCCATTTTCACGGGGTCATACTTCTGCCAGAGTCCCTGCTGGGACCGGAAATCCGGGAGCCCGCTTTCTGTGGACATACCGGCTCCTGTCATTACAGTAGTATAAGAAGAGGCTTTTAGTAAATCCGCTATGTTCTTCATATTTCCAACAGCTCCTTTTATTTAATAGTCCGTCAGTTCAATAAGGCGATCATCGTTATCGGATGGGTTGCCCCGTCCATCACCGTTATTCGTTACGATATACAGGCGGTCTTCTTCTGCCCACACATCACGAAGCCTGCCTTCTCCGCTGTAAATGACAGTCATTTCTTCTGATTCTATATTAAATCGCATCAGCTGTGTGCCGCGGAGGCCGGTTACAAATAAATCCCCGTTGTCGTCCGCATCCATACCGGAAGGTGCCCATGTATCGCTGCCGGAGTGAAAGAGAGGACTCTGCATCGTATCGTCCTGTTCGTCACCGGTGATTTCCGGCCAGCCGTAGTTTTCTCCTGCCTGAATCTGGTTGATTTCATCTTCGGCAGAAGAACCGTGCTCCGAGCTGTACATGATGCCTTCCTCGTTCCAGGCCAGCCCCTGCGGGTTACGGTGCCCGTAGGAGTATACGTACGAACTCTCCATAGGGTTATCTTCAGGAATCATCCCATCCGTATCCATTCGCAGAATGCTCCCTGCCAGATTGTCGGGATCCTGAGAGCTGTCTTCAACGTCTGCGTCACCGGTGGTGGCGTAAAGCATGCCATCCGGACCAATTTCCAGCCGACCGCCATTATGAATGGAAGCTCCGGGTATTCCGTCGAGGAGCACTTCGTTCTCGGTCCACTCATCGCCTGAGCGTTCCAGAGAGACGATACGGTTGGCCAGGCCATTATCGGATTCATACGTATAGTAGGCATAGGCCGTCTGGTTAGTATCGTCAAACTCAGGGTCAAGTACAAAGCCGAGAAGCCCGCCTTCGCCTTCTGCAGCGACGTCATCCGATAAGTCCGGTTCGGTTCTTGTGACGCTGCCGTTTTCATCAATCCATGCAATGGTTCCCGGTCGTTCGCTGACGAAAAATCCGTCCGCATGCGGCTGGATTGCCCAGGGGACATCAAGGTTTTCAGCGATCGTAATTGCTGAGGCCGAGCTGTCGGCACTATTTTCTGAACTGTTATCGGTTTCCTCGTTGCCGCAGGCTGTGAGCAGCAGGGAGACGCTGCCCAGAAAAAATAATGGTTTCTTATACATAAAAAAACCTCCTTAGTTGGCACTAATGATTTCTTTTTCGCTCCATTTCCACAAATCTTCCGCAAGATCACGATCGAGAGCCGTGTTGGAAGGAACGATCGGCTGCATGTTTTCAAAATATTTGCCAGAAACCGAAGCTGCTTCAGGAGAAGAAGCGAGGTGAACGGCAGTTGCAGCTCCTTCTTCCGACGTCTGAAAGAAAGGGCGGAGAAGAGCATGAATGCCTCTGCCAAATCCAGTTTCCCGGTTTACGCCAAGACTGGTGCTGACGGCGCCGGGGTGAAGGCTGTTGATGGTGACCGGTGTATTGGAAAGACGCTGATCGAGAGAAAGGGCGAATAAAATATTTGCGAGTTTCGATTGGCCGTATGCTTTCCAGATGCTGTATTCTTTTGTGAAATGAGGGTCTTCAAAATCCATGCGGCCCCATTTATGGGCACCGGAAGAGACCATAATGATCCGCCCCTGCGGCGCGGCTTTTACTACGTCAAGAAGCAGATTCGTTAATAAAAAAGGACCTAAGTGGTTAACGCCGATCGTTTTTTCAAAACCATCGGCCGTTTCTTTTCTTTTTGTCTCGATCACGCCGGCGTTATTGATTAAAACATCGAGCGAGTGCCACCGGGAGGTGAAAGCCTGACAAAAAGAACGGATGCTTTCCAAAGAAGCCAGGTCACAGATCATCATTTCCGCAGAAGAGCAGCCGCTGTAGTTGTTAATTTCGCGAATAGCATTTATACCCCGTTCATTATTTCTTGATGTAATAATAACGTGAGCCCCTTTTTTAGCAAGCGCCTTGGCAGAAGCAAGACCCATACCGGTGTTTCCACCGGTAATTAATACCCGTTTCCCATTCATATGTACTGCCTCCTTTGTATACCTTGCTTATTCCCAATATGAGCCGGGCGGAAACAAAAGGGAAGGAGGCAAAGAATGCAAAAAAGAGCTCCCCCGAAGGGAAGCTCTTTTCATTATGGTTTTTCATTGGTGTCGGCTAATTATGCTTTAGTTACGTTAGCTGCTTGTGGTCCACGGTCGCCTTCAACGATCTCGAAGTTAACTTGCTGGCCTTCTTCAAGTGTTTTGAAGCCTTCTTCCTGAATTGCGGAGAAGTGTACGAATACGTCGTCTGCACCTTCGCGCTCGATGAAGCCAAAACCTTTTTCTGCGTTAAACCATTTAACTGTACCTTGTTCCATGTGATGTTCCTCCTGCGTGCGTAATAATCTGTTGCGCACTAATAGTATTACTTATCTTGCAAACCGATACCCTATTTGTTAATAGTTGTACCGGACAAAATAGCTACTTTAGAATACCATCGATTTTTAGATTTTGCAACCACCTGATGGATAAATTAATCATATTTTCTGCATGATCAGCTTTTTATACGAATAAATAAAGAAATATAAAAGTTGTAAATGCTTTCAGGATAGTAGTTTCACCGGTTTTTAGGAAAATGATGAAAAAGCGAAAAAAACTTTAATTATTTTTTTGTTTATAGTTTACAGCGTCTTTTACCGTTTTAAATGCTGTAAAAGAGTTAAGGCTGGCATGAACTTCTTTTGAACGAACGGCAGTTTTTTCCAAGAATATCTTCGTAGCTGTATCCGGTCATCTGCATAAACCCCTGGTTTGTATAAAGGATCGGGTTGTCTTTAAATGCCGGATCGGAAACAATAACACCTGCCCGGGTGTGGTCTATCGCTTCAAGAAGGATGGAAGCTGCGGGCAGATCAATAGGGAAATGACTACCCATGTTGTGAAGGGCTCCTTTATTATGTAGTAGCTTTTTTTCTGTTCATAATAGTATCATTTTTTTATGAATGCATAGAAAAAAACTCCTTTCCGGCAGCAGAGCCGGTAAAGAAGTCTAAGGTGTTATTTATCTGTTACCGGAAACCATCCCGGCGTATTGATAATAGCCTGCCAGAGGGCATCAGGAATGACAAGTTTTCTTTGGTCGTTAACGGAAAGCGTTGTTTGAATCGCTTCCTCTTGTCCGTCCGCTGCTTTTTCAATCCAGTCCGGCTCCATAATGAATTCCCGGCCAAGAGCAATAAGCGGAACGCCGGAAGCCATTGCTTTTTCCGCCTCTTCTGGTGTGTGAAGAGAACCTACTCCAATAACAGGAATACGCGAGCCGATCTTTTCCTGAATGAGCGACACCCGGGAAGCAGTATCGTGTTGATTTCTCATAGAACCCGACCAGAAATTCTGCACAGAAACATGAATGTAATCGAGCGTCTGTGAAGCCAGTATTTCAGAAAGAGTCAACGTATCTTCCATTGTGATACCTGGATTCTCTGCTTCTTCAGGAGAAAGGCGGTAGCCGACAATAAATGAATCATCTGCATGGGTTTTAGCTGCTTCCAGTACCGCCTCAGTGACGGCCAAAGGAAATCTGGTACGGTTTTCAAAACTGCCTCCCCATTCGTCTTCTCTTCTATTAGAATGTGGGGAAAAGAACTGCTGAATCAAATACGTGTTGGCTCCGTGGATTTCTACCCCGTCAAATCCGGCCTCAGCGGCTCTTCTTGTTGCTTCGCCAAAGCTGTGAATAATATGAATGATTTCGTCTTTTTCCAACGCTCTCGGCGTCACTGCGTTTTCACGGACAGGTGCTACCGCGCTTGCGCTCACCGGCATATTGTCAGGGACAAGCTCGGGCGGGCACATTCTTCCTCCGTGAAAAATCTGCAGAACCGCTTTGGAACCCTTTGCTTTGATGGCATCAGCAAGTCTTGTAAGTCCTGGAATTAAATCGTCGCGGTGGACGCCTATTTCATCTTTAAAGCCTTTGCCGTCTTCTGTGACATTTGCACAGGCTGTTACAACAACAGAAGCGCCGCCGGATCGTCTTTCGTAATAAGCTATTTCTTCATCACTGACCTCGCCGTTTGGCATAGATGCAAAATTGGTCATTGGAGCCAGGAAGACCCGGTTTTTAAGTTCCAGTCCACCGGGGAGAGTGAATGTTTGTAAAAATGAATAGTTGTGTGATGCAGTCATATCATGTCCTCCTCTATTTAAGTTACAAAGTATATTCTAGATAATGATTAATAACTAAAGCAACTAAATTAGCTTATGGATGTTTGATGATTCAACAGGCGGGGTAAATTAAGTAATGGCTAGAATTTCACAGCAGTAGAAATGCTGCTACTAACTAAGGAGGAATTTATAATGGAAACAATATTTACTTCTTATGCAACAGCACAAGGCGGTCGTGAAGGCCACGTTAAATCGGACGACGGGCTTATAGATGTGAATTTGGTACAGCCGGGATCCGGTTCGGAAAAAGGCTCAAATCCTGAGCAGCTTTTTGCAGCAGGTTATTCCGCATGCTACGACGGGGCATTGAACCTGATGGCCAAAAATGAAAAAAAGAATATTACTTCAGAAACAACAGCAGCTGTTAGTTTAAATAAAGACGAAGCAGACAATGGCTTTAAAATCAGCGTAGAGCTGACGGTTAATATCTCCGGTGTTTCCCAGCAGGAAGCGGAAGAATTAACGGAAAAAGCTCATCAGTTCTGCCCATATTCCAAAGCAACAAGAGGAAATATTGACGTAACAATTACTACAAAAGCGGAATAATAGAGTAAAAAGAACGGCTGCATCAGCGGCCGTTCTTTTTTTTATCTCTAAATCTATATTATTTTATGCTAAACTAGATATTACTGAATAGATAAGCGTAAAAGGAGATATTACATGAACAACGAAAGTCCGGCATTGGATGCGTTCCCTTCTTATATACAAGATAACTGGGAGAAAAGCAGTTATACAGAATGGACCCCTATCCAGGAAAAAGTAATTCCGCCATTGTTAAACGGCGAAAACGCATTGTTTCATTCCCCGACCGGTACAGGAAAGACAGTAGCGTATCTGCTGCCGTCTCTTCATAAAATAGATGAATCTGTTAAACAAACGCAGGTTCTGATTGTCGTACCAACGAGAGAACTGGCGATGCAGGTAGCAGAGCAGGTGAAAATATGGACGCAGGGATCCGGAATTAAATCCGCAGCATTTATCGGCGGAGCCAATATCCAGCGTCAGCTCGACAAGCTCAAGAAAACCGTTCATGTGGTCGTAGGCACACCCGGAAGGCTGGATGAGCTGAAAAGCAGAAAGAAATTGAAGCTGCACGCGCTGCAGACGTTTATTGCGGATGAAACGGATCAACTGCTGCAAAAAGAAAATACGAAATATATGCAGTCACTGCTTAAAGATGTGAAGCGGGAAACCCAGCTGGTTTACACATCGGCTACCGTAACAAAAGAAGTCCGGGCATTCGCCGAACGGACAATGGAGCCTTATCAATTATTCAGTGTTGAATTTACGCAGGAAGAAAAAGATAGAATTACCCACTTGTACATTGTGTCTGATGAGCGGGATAAAATCGATCAGATGAGAAAAATTGTAAACGCCGTTGGAAAGCAGGCAATCGTTTTCGTTAACAACGCGGATAAACTGGAAGAAGCTTCCGGGAAAATGAACTACAGAAACTGGTCTTCGAGGACGCTTCATGCGCAGAGCTCCAAGGAAGAACGGGAAAAGTCATTAAAAGCGTTCAGAAATGAAGAGATCAGGCTGCTTCTTGCATCAGACGTTGCAGCACGGGGGCTGGATATTGAGGAACTGCCCTGCGTTATTTCACTTGATCTTCCCTTTACAAAAGAACAGTATACCCACCGTGCCGGAAGAACAGGACGGATGGGAAGAGAAGGTCTTGTGATTACCCTATGTACTCCCCGGGAAGAATCCATCTTTAAGCGCATTGCAAAAGAGGCGGATGTTCACGCGGTAAAAGCTGCGATCCGAGGCGGGGAATTAGTGGAAGCATAAAAAACCGCTCCCGAAGGAACGGCTTTTAAACAGTATCAAACAATTCTTTTTCAAAAGTGTTCAAGTGGGTAGCCAGCGTAATGATACATTCTTTATGGTAGTAATGTTTCACGGCTTCAGCCATCTCGTGCTGTGAAGCGAAGTAATGGATATTCCGGCGGTTATTGGCAATTATTTCAATATCGGCTGATGTTCCGGCGGTTACCTGCTGAATTTTTTCATCAAAGATGTAAGCATAAGGCTTATTCATTCCAGGGCCCCCTTAAAAAATAGTTTTAGGAACTGCCCTTATTTTATACCTAATAATGGAGTAAATCAATCTGCCATATATAAAGATAATGTTACTGTATTTTAATGATTGTAAAAAAATATTAATGAAAATGATGTTTTAAGATCAATAAATATGGTATAATATTAAGGTTATGGAATGAACTAGTTAAGCGAACTTTCAAAGTAAAAGTATCTGCCACACTATTTTGTTGCGGAAATAATAAGAAATATGAAATATAAAGGAGATTATTTTATTGACTTTGTTTAAAGAACTAAATATCAACCCGGAAATCTTAAAAGCCGTTGAGGCTATGGGATTTGAAGAAGCAACACCTATCCAATCAGAGGTTATTCCTAAGCTGAAAGCAGGCAAGGATATCATCGGCCAGGCACAAACAGGAACAGGTAAAACAGCAGCATTTGGTATTCCGCTTATTGAAAACATGAATAAAGAAGAAAAAGCACCACAGGGCTTAATTCTTGCTCCTACAAGAGAATTAGCTATTCAGGTATCTGAAGAGATCAACCGCCTGGGCAAGTACGCAGGCATCTGGTCCCTTGCGATTTACGGCGGACAGGATATTTCACGCCAGATTAAAGCGTTGAAAAGATCCCCGCAGATTATCGTAGGAACTCCAGGTCGTTTCATGGACCATATGAGAAGAAAAACAATCCGTCCCAACACGATGAGAATGGTTGTATTGGATGAAGCGGACGAAATGCTCAGCATGGGATTTGTTGAAGACATTGAAACAATTCTCAGTGAAACACCGGAAGACCGTCAAACATTGTTGTTCTCAGCAACTATGCCTACAAGATTGAGAACAGTAACGAGCAAGTTTATGAAAGATCCAGAATCCATTAAAGTAAAAAGCAAAGGCTTGACGGTTTCCAACATCGAGCAGCGTTATATCGAAGTACCGGAAAAGCAGAAGTTTGACACGCTTTGCCATCAGCTTGATATTACTCCTCCTGATCTGGCTATCGTTTTCGGCCGGACAAAAAGAAGAGTAGACGAGCTTGCTGAAGCTCTTTCCCAGCGCGGCTATGCTGCAGAAGGTATCCACGGAGACCTGAAGCAGGAAAAGCGCGATAAAGTAATCCGCAAATTTAAAAAATCTACTATTGATATACTTGTCGCAACAGACGTTGCAGCAAGAGGGCTTGATGTAACGGGCGTAACGCACGTTTACAACTTTGACCTGCCGCAGGATCCGGAAAGCTACGTTCACCGTATCGGCCGTACCGGCCGTGCCGGTAAGAATGGTTTGGCTTACAGCTTTGTAACGCCAAAAGAAAAAAGCCATTTGAAGTATATTGAAGATACAACAAAAGCGAAAATGATCAGAGAAGAGCTTCCTACCTTTGAAGACGCAATGGAAGGACGCGTTCATCAGGCTGTAGAAGATCTTGAAAAAGCAGCAAAAGGAGAAAGACTGGACGCTCTTAGAGGCCCGGCTGAAAATCTTCTTAGTGAATACGATGCGGTAACGCTCGTAGCAGCGGCCCTTAAGGTCAATACAAAAGAAGCTGAAAAAGCAACAGTCAAGCTGACGGAAGAAGCACCACTCCGCTCTAAAAAACAAGGCGGCGGCGGTAACTACCGTAAGAGAAACGATGGCCCCCGCGGCGCAGGCGGCGGCGGTAAGAAACCTTACGGCAAGTCAACGCAGCGTAAAGAGAGTTATGCAAGAACAAGAAGAAATCCAAAACGTCCTGCAAACTCATAAAACAAAAACAAACCGCCTTCGGGCGGTTTTTTTGTATGGATAGAGCCGGCTGACACGCTGCAGCAGGTGAGAAAATACGCGGGCGTATGATATAATAGCACGGCAGAAAGAGAAAGGCAGGAATGCGTGATGAGTATTATTCGAGTGGAAGACCTGTATAAATCATATGGTGAAAAAACAATATTTGACCGGATTTCCTTTTCTATTGAGCCCCAGGATAGAATCGGATTAATTGGAGTAAACGGAACAGGCAAATCAACGCTGTTGAAAGTCCTGTCCGGTATAGAAAGTCCAGAAGAGGGCATAGTGTATCATGCTAATTCCTTTGAGCAGGCGTTCCTTCCCCAGGAACCTGTATTGGACGGAGAGGCCACGGTACTGGATGAAATATACTTTGGTGCCTCTAAAAAAATGAAAACGATGCGGGAATATGAAAAAGTACAGGCCGAGCTTGAAAAAGCTCCCGGCGACGCGAAGATCCAGGAGCGTATGATAGCTGTACAGCAGCGGATCGAAGAAGAAGATGCCTGGGAGGCGAGCACACTTGCTAAACAAGTACTGACAAAGCTTGGCATTACTGAATTTTTAAAAAAGACAAAAGATCTTTCCGGCGGCCAGAAAAAGCGTGTCGCAATGGCAAAAGCTTTAATTCAGCCGGGGGACCTGCTGATTCTGGATGAGCCGACGAACCATTTGGATCATCAGTCAATCGAATGGCTGGAAAAATACCTGGCCACTTTTCCGGGTGCGCTTATTGTCGTTACGCATGATCGGTACTTTCTGAATCGTGTAACCAACCGTGTATTTGAACTCGATAAAGGAAACCTTTACGAATACAGCGGCAACTACGAAATGTACCTGGAAAAAAAGGCGGAACGCGAAGCAAACGAAGAAAACAGAAATACAAAGCTTCAGAATACGATGAGACGTGAACTCGAATGGCTGCGAAGAGGACCTAAAGCACGCGGCACGAAACAAAAAGCAAGAGTGCAGCGGATTCATCATACAAAAGAAACGATGCAGCACACCTCAAAAGAAGAGCTTTCTTTTGCTGTAGGATCACAGCGGTTAGGAAAAAAGGTGATGGAACTCGAGAATATCTCGAAGGCGTTTCCCGGCCGGCAGCTGCTGGACTCCTTTAATCTGCTCGTGCAGCCGGGCAGCAGAATAGGCATTATCGGAGAAAACGGAAGCGGGAAATCAACGCTCCTTAATATAATGGCAGGACGGGAACAGCCGGATAGTGGAGTAGTGGATACAGGTACAACAGTCAAAATAGGATACTATACGCAAAACCATGAGGAACTGGATGAATCCAAGCGGGTTATCGAATATATTAGAAGCATTGCGGAAGTAGTGCAGACAGAAGACGGCCAGAGTGTTACCGCTGAACAAATGCTGGAGCGGTTTTTATTCAACCGAACCGTGCAGTGGAACTATATCAGCCGTTTATCCGGAGGAGAAAAACGGAGGCTTTATTTACTGAGTATTTTAATGACGGAACCAAACGTATTAATGCTGGATGAGCCGACCAACGACCTTGATACCCAGACGCTTGGGATTTTGGAAGAATACCTGGCTGCTTTTTCCGGCTGCGTCATTACTGTATCCCACGACCGTTATTTTTTGGACCGAGTTGTGGATTACCTGCTTATTTTCGACAGTACGTCGACAGTCAAACGGTTTCAGGGAAGTTATTCCGACTTTTTAACGGAGCAGGCAGAAAAATCGGTAGCGGTCTCTGCAGCAAAAAAACTTCCGGAAAAAAAGAAAGCAGTCAAATTATCCTATAACGAAAAGAAAGAATGGGAATCTATTGAAGAGGATATTCTGGAAGCAGAAGAACAGAGCGGAGAAATCCAGAAAAAGATAGATGCAGCCGGCAGTGATTTCGAAAATATTCAGAAGTGGATGGAAGAAAAGCAGAAGCTGGAGGAACAGACAGAGTATCTGTTTGAGCGCTGGGAAGAACTCTCCACGAAAATGAACCCGGAATAAATAAGATTGACAATACCGGCAGTGAGGAGTACATTATAAGAAATAACTTGATATCCTTTGGAAAAAGGGGAGTAGCTTTTTCAATAAAATCGTCAGGACGGGAGCAATCCCCGGTTTTATTGGCAGCTTTTATGCTGTTTGCGAGACCTTTACCTATGAGACGGGTAAAGGCTTTTTCATGCCTTCACCGCCTCCGTGGTGAAGGTTTTTTGTGCTTTTGCACAGAATAACTATCGCTGCAGGGTACCGGGTTTATCTTGGAAAAGGAGAAGATAAACATGGAACTTAGTCTGCTGATGGAATACGGATGGGTGCTGCTCGTTCTCATACTGCTTGAAGGGGTCCTTGCTGCAGATAATGCGCTTGTCCTGGCCGTTATGGTTAAAAGGCTTCCGCCGGAAAAAAGAAAAAAAGCATTGTTCTATGGACTGGCCGGGGCGTTTATTTTTCGTTTTGCCTCTTTGTTTATTATTTCGTTATTAATTGATGTGTGGCAGGTGCAGGCAATTGGTGCCCTATATTTGTTATTTATCGCAATCAACCATATTGTCCGGAAATTATGGTTTCATAAGGAAAGCACGGTGGAGAAAAAGACAGAACATGATGCAGAAAATCCTGCAGGATTCTGGCGCACCGTAGCAAAAGTGGAAATCGCAGATATCGCGTTTGCGGTGGATTCAATTCTGGCCGCAGTTGCTCTGGCTGTTACTCTTCCCCGTACCAGCCTTCCGATGATAGGCGGGATGGATGGAGGGCAGTTCCTTGTGATTCTAACAGGCGGGCTGATAGGGGTCGTAATTATGAGGTTTGCCGCCGGCTGGTTTGTGACGCTGCTCGAAAAAAGGCCGGGGCTGGAAATTGCTGCGTTTGCTATCGTTGGCTGGGTCGGAGTGAAGCTGGTGGTCCATACTCTTTCTCATCCGGCTTTATCTATCCTGCCGGAACATTTCGCCGAATCCACTCTTTGGAAAGCTTCGTTTTATATCGTGCTGGTCGGTATCGGAGCCGCCGGCTGGATACTGTCCAAGGATAAAGGAGTACCTCAGGAAAAACCGGTGCGAAAAGAACGGTCTGTATAAATATAAAAATGGAATTTATTTTTCAAACTCTAACTGAATCTAATGGATTCAGTCTTTTTTTTTAATAAGAAATTGGATAAGCTAGAGAAGAACAGGAGAAGAGAGGGGGCGCGGCATGCAGGAGATTCTAATTATAGAGGACGAAGAAAAGCTTGCACGGGTAACAAGCCTGGAATTGGAGTATGAGGGATACCAGACAGAAATCATACACGACGGGCTGGAAGGGCTGGAGCGGGCAAAAGAAAAGAAGTGGGACTTAATTCTGCTGGATGTGATGCTTCCCAGTTTAAACGGGATGGAAATTCTACGCCGTTTTCGAAAGGAAAATAACGTAACGCCGATTATTCTACTTACCGCAAGAGATCAGACGCCCGATAAAGTGAGCGGACTCGACCTTGGAGCTAACGATTATATGACCAAGCCTTTTCAGATTGAAGAACTGCTCGCAAGAATCCGGGCACAGCTGCGTTACGCAGAAAACAGGACTCAGGGAAAAAAACATAATGTAGTAGAAGTAGAAGATATAAAGGTCAACTTGGATAACCGGGAAGTGCTGCGGGCAGGAGTCAGTATAGAGCTGACGCCCAGAGAGTTTGATCTGCTCACATATATGATGAAAAACAACAATATCGTTCTGACGAGAGACCAGCTGCTTGAGCAGGTATGGGGGTTTGATTATTTTGGCGACACAAACGTAGTGGATGTGTATATCCGCTATCTGCGGCAGAAAGTGGATAAACCATTTCCAATCCAGCTGATTCATACGATCCGCGGAGTCGGTTACTCTATTAAAGGAAGCAGTCATGAAGCTTAAAACAAAAATCCAGCTGTTTGCAACGATCTGGATGCTTCTTATCGTCATTATTGTCAATATATCTATTTATTTATTATTTGACCGGTTATCGGTTAATGCAGAAGTGGAGAGGCTGCAGAATCAATCCGAGTCCATTACAGAATCCCTGCTTTCCACTGAAGGAAATACAGCGGAATCGGAGGCGCTTCTGCAGGCGTTTTTACCGGCGAACGGCATGATTCGGATTATCGGGCAGGAGGAAGTGCTCTCTATTCAAACAACGGAAGACCGTTTCCGTCAGCTCCCGGCGGAGTATTCGGCCGGCGAATCCCAGCGAACCTTTCAGTCCGGGAACGGCGAAAGGTTTGCAGCTGTGGAGAAACCGATTATCTGGCAGGATGGGAGTATTGTGACGCTTGAAGTGACAGAGCATATGCAGGCACTTGAAGAAAACATGAGGTTTCTTCAGATTGCGTTATTAATCGCCACCTTGCTTATAATTATACCGACAGTTATTGGCGGACGGCTGCTCGGCAATTTGCTGCTGCGTCCTATTCTTGAACTAATTCGTACGATGAAAGATATCCAGCAGCGGGGGGAATTGAAAAAGCTTACGCTGAAGGGGAATTCCAAAGATGAATTGTATGAAATGGGAGAGACGTTTAATCATATGATGGAACGGCTCGAGAGCAATTTTGAAAAACAGAATCAATTTGTATCCGACGCCTCCCACGAATTAAAAACCCCGCTTTCCATTATTGCCAGTTATGCGGGGCTTCTGAAAAGATGGGGAAAAGAAAAGCCTGAAGTACGCGAGGAAGCACTTGATGCTATTCTGTCAGAGTCTGAGAGAATGAAAAGCATTACAGAACAGATGCTGACGCTTGCCAGGGATGAATCCATGCGGGAAATAAAAAAACAGACAGTAGACCTGTCTGATCTGGCAGAAGAAGCATCCCATGCTTTCAGTAAAACGTACGAGCGGGATATTGTCGTGAAAACGAAAGAAGAAACAGAAGTAGTAACCGATAAAGAAAAATTAAAGCAGCTTTTATATATTCTGCTGGATAATGCATTAAAATACAGTGAAGAAAACGTCGTTATAGAAGTGGAGGGCGGCGATACAGCCTGTATTAAAGTGATCGATTTTGGAGAAGGGCTGAGTAAAGAGGAACAGGCCAAGATCTTTGACCGATTTTACCGGGTGGATAAAGCCCGAAGCAGAAAAACCGGTGGAACCGGACTGGGTCTCTCCATCGCTTTTCGTTTGTCCGAAGTTCTTGGAGGCGAAATAAAGGTAGAAAGTGAACCGGGTGAAGGTGCTGCTTTTATTTTCCATTTTCCGAACTGGTGAAAACGGTGTTCCCCGCTTCAGCTAAGGTTTACAAGTTCCTTAAAAAGGATATTAATACTATATATTAATGTGGTGAATAATTCCTGCTGAAGAAGACTATGATGAGACTGGGGAGAAAATAAATGAATGAGACAACACCTGAAGACATAAAAGAAACGCTGGAGGTTGTCTGTGGAAAGTGGAAAGCTGTTATTTTAATGGAATTGATGGGAACAACACTTCGGTTCAATGAAATTAAAAAACGGCTTCCGCGTATCAACCATCAGACATTGATTAAGCAGCTGAAGGAATTGGAAAGAGATGAACTGGTGAAGCGGACGTCTTATCCTGTCGTACCTCCACGGGTGGAGTATACTCTAACGGAGTATGGCGAATCCATCAAAGACCTGCTGCACCATATGGAAGACTGGGGAAGAAAGCACCGACAGCGTAAACAGGAAGAAGTGAAGTAATGAATGGTTGAGGGCAAAGCAGTTATCACAATCCAAGAAGTGACAGAAGCAGGAGCCGGGACAAGAGTCTGTATTGATATGGCAGACCGCTTGTCTCCAACAGAAGGACTTCTCATCGGCAGCACGGGAAGCGGCTACTTTCATGTGCTTTCGGAAAACAATGAAACGGATACCTATCCACCTAGAGTATTCCGGGTCAATGCCGGGGGAATCCACCACTATATTCGGGAGACCAGCAATACGGTTTACGCTTCGGAAATACAAGGCGGTCATACTGTTGATGTATTTGACGGCAGCGAATGGTCCCGGAAAATTGTCGGACGGGCTAAATGGGAACATCGTCCCCTTTTGCACGTATCCGGATTTATTGAGAATAAAAAAATAACGGCTGTACTTCAGCAGGCAGACAGCGTCTGTTTAATGAGAGAATCAGGGGAAAGAGTACCTGTCATCGATTTAAAGCCGGGAGATAAAGTACAGGGCTTTGCAGACGAGCCGGGCCGGCACTTAGGTGAACAGATCGAAGAATATATAGAAGAAAAATAAAAAGGAGAAACCCAGCGGGTTTCTCCTTTTTCAGGCTTTTGAAAAAGAAAAAATATAGGTATTTTTATACAAAACCTTTACAGGGGTGCTTTCCGCAGGCCATGCCTCAGCTAAAGAGGGGAAAACGCCTCTTTATCTTCTCCTATGGCTGTTCTGCAGGAGTCACCCCTGTTTATTTTTCTCCTTTTCATGTAGCATTTTAAAGTTTTACAATTTGTTTTCCAAGGTTCTCTCCTTTAAATAAACCAATAAAGGCGTCAGGGGTCTGCTGGATGCCTTCTACAATGTTTTCACGGTAGGTTATAGAGCCCTGCTCAAGCCATTCGGCTAACTTCTCAGAGCCTTCCTGAAAACGACTGGAAAAATCGGCTACGATGAATCCCTGCATCAGGGCGCTCGCTTTCACAAGGTACTGCTGCACTCTTGGCCCAACATCTTCTCCGGTGGAGTTATAGGTTGAAATAGCGCCGCACTGGGCAATACGGGCGTATTTGTTTAATAGGGGATAAAGCGCTTCGGAAATGGCGCCGCCTACGTTGTCAAAATACGCATCGACACCGTCGGGGCAGGCTTTCTCCAGGGCGGCTGTCATATCTTCTGTTGTATTGTATTGAATCACTTCATCAAAATGAAGCTCCTCTTTCAGGTAGCGGACTTTTTCATCCGTACCGGCAATTCCTACAATGCGTGCCCCATAAATTTTAGCAATTTGACCAGCAGCAGAGCCAACGGCACCGGCTGCTCCGGATACTACGACTGTTTCTCCCTGCTTTGGCCGGCAGATGTCATTAATTCCAAAATAAGCAGTGAGTCCGGGCATGCCGAGAATACCTAAGTGGGTGGAAACCGGAGCCAGGGAAGGATCAATTTTACGGACAGCATCCGCAGCAACAACAGAATATTCTTCCCAGGTCAGGTTTCCAATCACAATATCCCCTTCTTTTAAAGAGGAAGAGCGGCTTTCTACAACTTCTCCAATGCCGCCTCCGGCAATAGGCTCATGAAGTTCAAAAGGCGGGATATAGGATTTGCCTTCATTCATTCGTCCGCGCATGTAGGGATCAACGGACAAATAAAGTGTTTTTAATAATACTTCTCCTGCTTCCGGGGAAGCTGTAGAGACTCTGTCAAAATGAAAGGTATCTCTCGTAGGGATGCCTTCTGGACGTTCTGCAAGCAGTATTTGATAATGTGCTGATGATGCCATAGTAGAGTATGTCTCCTTTATTTCCAATAGTTTTGCAGAGGGCCGCTTTCGCCGTAAAAAGGATCAAGCGAAGGAAGCGCTGCATGGTGAATATTTCTACATACTACCTCATGATTGTTCTCATCTCCAGTATAAAGGTCTATCTCCCGGCTGTCCGGATAAGCACCCATCACTTGAAAGATATCATCAGAGTCAAGCAGTCGATGGCCGACGCCTGCAGGAATCAGCAGAATGTCCCCGCTCGTAACATGCACCGCTTCTCCCTGCGGCCCCCCTAAATAAAGAGATGCGCTTCCTCTAATGACAGCCAGCACTTCATGACTGTTACTGTGAAAATGATGATACGTAAATACACTTCCGTACCAGGCGTTGATCCATCCATTCTGTCGAAAAGTCTGTTCTAATTCGGAAAGGTAGTGTTCTTTAACAGAGTAAAGAAGTACGGGAAGGGACGGGTTATTAGGTATTTTTCCATTATCATCGAAAAATAGCCTTTGAACGCTGTCAGGCTGCTTATTAATCATTTTATACCTCCATATCTATTTGTATTGAGTGAATGCTTTTATATGCATCTATTCCCGATTTTCTAAATATTAAAAACATTTGACAATGAGAATGATTTTCAATACACTTACATTATATTAAATGAGAATGATTTTCAATGAGAACGGGAGGGCTTCAGATGAATTCGTTATTAATAGTAGGAGCAGACAAGCTGGGTGCCATCCCGGATCGATTGAATGAGCTGGGATTTTCGGACATTATGCATATAAGCGGAAGAAAAGTAAAAATGGTGCACCGCGAAATACCTGAAAACATAGATCTCGTACTGGTACTGACAGATTTTATAAATCATAATGTGAGCAGTAAGCTGAAAGAACGGGCGAAGGAAAAAGAAATTCCTGTCTGCTATGCAAAACGTTCCTGGTGTTCTATCTATAAAGCATTGTCGGCCTGTAATGAAGTGTGCGAACAATGTCCATTACTGGAAAAAGCCAGATAACAGGAGGCAGAAACGGTGAAAAATCAGCAGGGATATGTATTAAAAAAGTCTTCCTCCGTATTTGATTTTACAATTTATATGCTGAGGAGTATTGCATATAGGCAGTTCAGTGATGATGCAGAACTTTCTTTAACAATAAAACGACGCTGGAAATATATTAACCCGAATCAATTTAAAAATGTGAAAGAGTTTATTCACAGACTGAAACTTCTGCAGAAGCGTCTTGGAGAAATCAAATCCCTTGCCGAAAGGTTGGAAGAGAAACGGGAGGCACAAGCAGACGGATTGTTTATTATAAGTGGAATAGATTTAGAGGCGGATGGGAATATAGCTGCCTATGCGGTAACATCAGAATATACGGCAATGCAGATGAAAAGAGCATCTTCTTTTTTACAAAAGCAGTATCCCAATAAAGACTGGAGATTGTATATGCTTGATAGTAAACAGGTGCAGTATTCTATGAGCGAATATCGTCATGCGCCTTCTCTATATAAAAAGAAATAGCCAGCCCCTGCCGAATCTCAGGCAGGGGTTTTAAAAAAGCGTGTGATACGAGAGAATAGGGTATAGGATATGGGTAAGAATGTTATAGAATGAAGGAATGGTAAATATGTATAATAAGATGTGGTTATTGATTAACGGCGCGTCCGGTAATAATGAAATCCAGAAAAATCTGGATGCGACCGTCAGCACACTGGCTCTGCAGACAAAAGAGCTTACTATTACCTTCACGCAGGAGAAGGGGCATACAGAACAGCTCTGCCGTGAACAGGGAAACGAGTTTGATATTATTATGATCATGGGAGGGGATGGGACTGTGCATGAAGCTATTAACGGCCTCGCTACGCTGGAAAACCCTCCCGTTACCGGTATCCTGCCTACAGGAACCTGCAATGACTTTTCGAGATCTTTAATGATTCCGCAGAATTTAAAAAAAGCTGCTGCAGTAGTTGAACAGAACCATATAGAGTATGTCGATATCGGAAAAATGAACGATCGCTATTTTTCTAATTTTTATGGCATCGGCCTGATCGCAGAAACGTCTGAAAATATCGATGATCAGCTGAAAGGAATGCTTGGTAAAGTAAGCTATTTTATCAGTGCACTCCAAACGTTTAACAATGCTTCGCCGTTTACCTTTACGCTAAAAGCAGATGGAAAAGAATACAAGGATGATGCTGTAATGATCCTATTTGCAAATGGTTATTTTATTGGTACAAACCGCCTTCCGGGTGATCAGATTTCCCTGAATGATGGACTTATAGATGTATACATTATAAAAGAAAGCGGAGCACCGCTTTTGAAAGAGTTTTTTAATTCCAAAAATCCTTTTATGTACAATTTAGAACAAAGTTCTATTGAGTATATTCAGGCTTCCGAGGTGGAACTGGAAACGGAAAAAGCAATGAAAGCAGACACGGATGGAGAAGTGTATGAAGAAACACCGGTTCATATAAAGATTCTGCCAAAAAAGATACCGTTTTTGTTTGGAGAAATACAGGTGGATAATAATTAAAGAAGATTCTGATAATTATTCTTTTAGGAATTTTTTAACATTTTTTTGAAAAATGTAGTAAGATAAAAACACTAACAAGCAACCTTCAGAAAAAGGCAACGCTGCTGAAAAGCAGTCTCGCAAAGTTACAGGTCTAAGGCTTATTATAGCTAAGACGGCTGAACTGCCTGGGGAAATTTCCTAAAGGCGGGTGAGGGTTGATGGAATTATTAATTCCAAAATTACAAAAGCTTGATCAAGATTGGCTGCATTTAATGGTTGAGGCTAAAGAAGCTGGTTTAACCCCTAGTGAGGTTAAAGAATTCTTAAGACAAACCAAATAATCAGGAAAAAATAAGCCATTTCGTATGGCTTATTTTTTTATTTTATGTAAATATAAGTATAGGCATAAGTGTGCAATTTAAAAAAATGTCGTTCACTATAACATACTGCAATTCGTTATATGTTATAATTACAGCAAAGCACAAACTACAGTATACAAAGGGGTTCAAGCGATGATTGGTGAAAGGGTGAAACTGCTTCGAAAAGAGCGAGGCTTATCGTTGACAGAACTGGCGAATCAGGCCGGAGTCGCGAAGTCGTATCTTAGTGCACTGGAAAGAGATATTCAAACAAATCCATCGATCCAGTTTTTGGAGAAGATTGCTAAGGTATTAAACATATCGGTTGATCTTTTAATTAAAGAGCAATCAGAAATTAATGAAGAAGAGCTCGATAATGAGTGGCTGGAAATAGTCGAAGAAGCAATGAATTCGGGAGTTTCCAAAGATCAGTTCAAGGAATTTCTTGAGTTCAACAAATGGAGAATTAAAAATTAGAAAAAGGATCGTGTCATACGATCCTTTTTTTATTTTTGACTAATTTCTATATAAAGAACAAAAAATGTTCGTTAAAATGTATTTTTCTTTCAAATAAGTGTTTTCAAATCCGTTTTTTCGTTATATAATGTATTTAATTCTTTAAAAAGAACAATATAGAACGGAGGATGACGATTTGGTAAGACTTAGGGGCGGTGTGTATTATACTAATATCATGAACAGACATATTAAGCTTGTTTACTTAACTAACAATAAATGCTCCCTTTATGTGAACGGTCATTTTTTGGGATACTGCGCGTTTGATGTGGCAAAGCAAAAAATAAAAGAGATGGAAGATCGTCTGAATAATGTCACGCTCATGTACACAGGAGACAATATTTTTCAAAGCGGTAAAGACGCAACAATGGTCTATGTAAGAATATAAAAAAGCGAGGGGCTGGAGAGTATCCAGCGGCCCCGCTTTTTTTAATAAGGGATCGATCTTGATCTGAAGAAGTGACCAATCACAAGTCCAGCCAGAGCCGGCAGTATCCAGCCCAGGTTCAGTTCAAAAAATGGGAGGTAGGAATACAGGCCAATGCCCTCCAAAGGCACTAAGCCTGCTTCCTTTAACCCGTCATAGGCACTTACAATAATAGTACCGGCAACAGCTCCAATATAGTGGGACTGATGAAGCGTTATTTTCTCATTTATCAAAGCGAGCAGGATTAACACAATCGCAAGCGGATAAATGGCGACGAGAAGCGGAACCGATAAAGAAATAATGGTATTCAGCCCCAGGTTGCCTACGAGAAGGCTGAGTATAGTTAATAGTAAAGCCAGCACCGAATACGGCAGGAAAGGCAGATAGCGGTGAAAATACTGGCTGCACGCTGTTACTAATCCAATGCAGGTGGTAAGGCAGGCTAATGTAACAATTAAGCCGAGGAGAATAGTGCCGGTAAAACCAAAAGATTCGCCTGCAGAATAAGTAAGGATTTCGCTGCCGTTTTCCATCAGCATACGGGGACCGCTGTGCACTCCAAGCCATCCAATAGCAATATATACAGCGGCAAGACCAATACCTGCAATGATGCCTGCCGAAGCCGCTGACCGTCTTACTTCGCGTCGGTCCAATGCACCTTTTTCTTTCAGTGTATTCACAACAATCAGGCCAAAGGCTAAAGCTGCGATGGTATCCATCGTTAAGTACCCTTCAACAAAACCTCTTCCAATTGCCTGAGAAGTATATTCATCCGATGGCGGGCCTCCTCCTCCCATAAAACCGGTGGCATAAGCTCCAGCGACCAGCAGTACAATAGAAAGAAGCAGAGCTGGTGTAATAACATACCCTATCGTTGTGACAAGCTTAGTAGGGTTGAGGCTCAGCAGAAATACAAGGCCAAAAAACAATATGGAAAACAAAAATAATGCTGTGTTTGAACCGCCATCCGTCAGAACAGGAACGATGCCCATTTCATAAGAAACGTTCGCCGCTCTTGGAATACCAAAAAAAGGACCGATAGCTGCGTATAAAATAATCATAAAAAGGAATGCAAACGGTTTGTTTACTCTTTCCGCAATCCCCTGAAAGCTCTGGCCGGAGAGGGAAACCGCGATTATTCCCAAAACAGGAAGCCCTACGCCGGTAATCACAAAGCCGATAATAGCGGGAAGGTAGGACGTTCCGGCTTCTTGACCTAAAAATGGAGGAAATATTAAGTTGCCTGCTCCAAAAAATAAGGCAAACAGCATTAAACCTATAAAAAAGTTATCTTTCCATGTTAGTCTGTTCATGATTGTCTCCCTTGAAATAAAATAAACCTCCATTATCCTAACGCTGCATAAGTAAATTGTAAAGGTATTTATATTACCTGTTAAAATAGAGAAAAAGAGATTAATGCAGAGGAGGAGAAGTATGCTTGTGACAATGGAAGACGAATTAATTTACATTTACCTGCAGCATAAAGCCACCAGGACGTCACCGCTCGGGGCGTACCCTGATGTGAGTGGATACATGCTGTATGATAAGAGAGGAAACTGGCTTGGCTACAGGGTGATGCGTACTATTTACAATAACAAAAACTACGTGATTTCCATTCCGAAAGTAAAAAAAATCGAATACCCGTTGTTTACCGCAAGCATCGAAGACGCAGAAGAGTATATTGAAATTAAGTTTCATGCTGACATGGAAGCTTCAGAAATGCTGGAACAGGAATGCCTGCTCGATATAAATGAAGATGGGCTGTTTGGAGTGGAATTAGTCAGGCATCCTGATATTCCAGCCGGGGAAACGGAATATGTGAAATATTTTGTAGAAAAATAGAATCGATTTCTTTAATTCCATAAAAAATATCTCAAAGCGTTCATCGCTTTGAGATATTTTTTATGAAGCCGACAACGGAAATCCTATTTTTTTCTTGTCTCTGCAATCTGTTCTTCAAGTTCAGTAAGCTGGTTAAGCGCAGCCTCCGGGCTTCTGCCTACAGATTCAAGCTTTTCCAGGTCTCCCTGCACTCTTACATATTCGCTTTTCAGCCATGCCAGTTGTTCTTCTTTTGTTTTTTCATCCATCTAATGGCAGCTCCTTTTTCTCTGGTTAATTACAATGTAGCATACTCAATGGAGGAGAGGAAAACATAAAATACAGAAAAGTCTTTTTGTTCGTGTTGATATTTTCAAAAAAAAGATTTATACTTTAAATGAAAATGATTATCAATGTTAGTGATGAAAAGATTATATAAATGTACGAAAAGCATGAAAGGGGTTTCCAGTGTGTCAAACTTAACCACACAGCAGATAGCAGTTTCATATCAGGAAAATAACATTATAAAGGAAATGACAGTAGAGATACCAGAAGGTCAGGTTACCTCTATTATCGGTCCCAATGGCTGCGGAAAATCCACCTTACTAAAAGCTATGTCCAGAACATTGAAACCCAACAGCGGAGCTGTTTATTTAAATGGCCGCAATATACATGATATGAAAACAAAAGAAGTAGCAAAAGAAATGGCTATTCTTACACAGTCACCCGAGACACCGCAGACTCTTACGGTGCAGCAGCTTGTAGCTTTCGGCCGCTATCCTCATCGTAAAAGAGTAGGCGGACTGACTCCGGTGGATAAAGAAGCGATTGAAAAAGCCATTTTTGATACAGGAATGACAGAATTTCAGGACCGCACGCTCGATGCTCTTTCCGGAGGCCAGCGTCAGCGGGCCTGGATCGCGATGGCACTTGCCCAGGAGACCGACCTGCTTCTTCTTGATGAGCCGACAACCTATCTTGATATGGCGCATCAGCTCGAAGTACTCGAGCTTCTTCAAAAGCTGAACAGGGAAGAAAACCGTACGATCGTTATGGTGCTTCACGACCTGAATCAGGCTGCTAGATTTTCCGATCATTTAATTGCTATTAAAAATGGAGAAATCCAGCATTACGGTTCGTCGCATGAAGTAGTCTGCCAGAAGGTCCTGCGCAGAGTATTTGGAATTGACGCTTATGTTGTAACAGATCCCCGAACAGGAAAGCCTCTGTGCATGACATACGACCTTGTAACAAATGATACACTCGATGCTCCTACGAGCGAAGCCGAACTTAGATTAGCTCAGGTGTAGGCTTATGCAGGCTGTTATCCGTCATAACGCTACCCAAATACGAAGTGTTTTTTCTGTTATTCATGAAGAGCCGAAGCAGTGGGAGTGCCGGCATTCTTTAAAAGAATGGGCGGCAGAAGAAACAGAATCCTGCAGACAATTTTTAGAGCAGTATGGAACATATATTGAGGCGCCGAGCTTTGATATGAGTGCCGCCTTCTGGGCGAACCGCTTCAGCCGCTTTATCGCATTCGGCCATTGGGCGATTGTCCACGGTCTGGATATGAACACCATTTCCAGCAGATGTACAGTTTATTTAGTGCCGGGTGAATACGATGAGCCGGTGTACCAATTCCTGATTGACCGGGAAGTACTGGAAAACAGCCCTGCCGACGCATCGGACACAAAGCAGGCGCTTGCCGAGTATTATGCAGAGCATGTCACTCCTCTGTTTCTGAAGTTTTCGGAAACGGCGGGAGTACGTATAAAAGAACTTTGGGGACAGGTCTATCATGCCGTACCTTACTTTCTTCACCTTGCGAAAGTGACGGAAAGTCCAGAAACCGAACAGGCATTGAGGAAAAGCTGGCAGGATGTACTGGACTTTGAAGATGGAAACATTTTTGGGCGTGCCAAGCCGCCATTTGCATTCCGTTGTATGGAAATACCAAACCCGGCGGGGGAAGAGAAAATTTATACAAAGCCGACGTGCTGTCTGGCTTTTAAAGGCAGCAGTTCATACTGTTACCGGTGCCCAAGAATGAAAAAAGAAGAACGAAATGCCAAATACAATAAGTTAACAAAAAGACAGGAAGCGTAAATACGCTATCCTGTCTTTTTTCTGGAATATTATTTTTTGGTCCGGCTCATTAGCCATAAGAAAAAAGGAGCGCCAATAATAGCGGCTACGAGCCCGGATGGAATTTCTTTTGGAGCAATGATTATTCTTCCTGCCGCATCGGCTCCGACGAGGAGGGCAGCCCCAAGCAGTAACGCGACAGGAAAGATCCTCCGGTAATCCTCTCCTACAAGCAGCCTGGCCAGATGAGGAGCGACAAGGCCGATAAATCCGATGGTGCCTACCGCAGCTACTGCCATAGCAGCAGAAAAGGTAGCTAAAATGATCGAAAACCAACGCACGGCTGTCAATGGAACACCCAGGCCGATCGCATTGTTATCTCCCAGCGCAAGAATATTCAGTGAGCCCAAAAGAAAGAAACACGCTGGAATAAGAATAACAAGCGGCCAGACAAGAAACATCTGCAGTTCATTAAATCCGCTTGCATACGTGCTGCCGGAAAGCCAGGTGAGCGCGGAAGCGGCATTTAAATTAGAACGAACAATTAAAATCTGGGTGACCGCTCCTCCGGCAGCTGATATGGCGATACCCATTAAGGCAAGCACGGCCGGATGGAACTGGGTTTTCCATGAAAAGAATAAAACAACAGCTACGGTTAGAAAAGCACCGGCAATCGCACCGGCCGGGAGCCAGGCGGCTGAGAGCGATGAAAAAAAGAACAATACGCTTAAAGCACCAACACCCGCTCCTGCCGTTACACCGATAACTGAAGGGTCTGCCAGAGGATTACGGAGTATTCCCTGGAATAAAAGACCGCTTGCTGCCAGGAGCATGCCGGCTGCACAGGCCGCAAGCATTCTTCCAAGCCGCAGATCAAAGATAATGAACCGTTGTCCGGATGCTTCATCTGTAAACAGGGCCCGCCAGGTTTCCATCCATTCAAAACCGGTACTGCCTCCAGCCATCCCTATAAAAAATACGAGTACTAAGAGAAATCCTGAACCGATTAATACAACCGGATAGGGAAGCATAAAAGAAAGACGGCTCCCCGATATGCTTTCTCTACTGCCCGCTCCGAAAAAGCTGCCGCGGTGTTTCAACACAAGCCAGATCAGCCACGGCGCACCAATTAATGCGGTAACAGAGCCTACGGGCATCTCGGTAAGAGATGGATCCAGAAAGCGTCCGAGTATATCTGCCCCAATTAAAATATTAGCACCCCACAGCATAGAAGCGGGAATAAGCAGGCTGTGAAGCTGGAAGCCGGCCAGCCGCATTAAATGGGGGGCGATAAGGCCGATAAAAGCTATAGGACCCGCTACACTTACAGTAAGAGCGGAGAGGCCGACAGCGAGAAAGAACATAACAACCTGAACTCTTTTTGTTTTTTCACCCAGAACTTTTGCCTGGTCGCTGCCAAGCAGCATAATATCCATCTGTCGGCTGATCATAAAGATGACGATAGTAATAGCTGCGGTCCAGGGGAGGGCAAATAGTACGCCGCTCCAGTCCTGTTGTACGAGAGAACCATTTCCCCATAGGAATAAACCGGCTGTTTCATATTCAAAAAAGATCTGCAGAGCAGCAGTGAAAGAAGAAAACATTAAGCTGAGTACAAGCCCTGCAAGCGCCATGCGGACCGGGGTGGCATTGATGCCTCCGGACAGCGCAAATACAAGCACAGCAGCCAGAGAGCCTCCCAGAAAGGCAAACAAAAACCCATTGCCAAAGAGCCAGGCGGGGCCGCTTGACCCAAGAGCTGCCCCGGCTACTACAAAGAAATAAGCCCCGGCATGAACGCCAAGCGTACTAGGCGCGGCCAGAGGATTCTTTGTCAGCGTTTGAAAAATAACCCCGGCAGCTGCAAGCGCGGCGCCGGCAAGGAGGCCGAGTGCAATTCTGGGAAGGTAAACAGACCTGACGATACTATGCTGAACGGTTTCGCCTTCGTTTTGCAGTGCCTGGAGCACAACGGTCCAGCCCATGGCCTGACTGCTTTGATATAAATGTAAAAATGACAAAAAAAACAAGAGGGCTGTCCCCCCTCCGAAGATAAGGACAGCCTTTGTTTTTCTATGCAAATGCTTCATATTTATTCTCCTGTCAGTGAGTCTGAAACCTGCTCGGCGAATACTTCAGCAGAGAGAGGCCCTCCAAACGTCCAGGTATCTCCCGGAAGTGCGTAAGTACGGTCTTCTTCCACAAAGCTCAAGCCTTCCCATACTTCGTTTCCTGCGAGCTGGTTTTCAAAGACATTGTCTTCTTCCTGTACGATATACATGAAATCGCTGTCCTGATATGGTTCAAGAGCATCAACATTTGTTTCTGTATAGCCATAAAGTTCAAATTCCGCGCCGTCGTATGCATTTTCGAGGCCGATTTCCTGCATAATCTTTACGGCCATGGAGTTATCTGTAAAAAGACGGATAGCAGCAGTGTCATTCGCGCTGAAAGCCTGTGATAAAAGAACTTCGTTTCCTTCATATCCACCGTCGCTTATTTCAGCTGCCACGTCTTCATAGGAACTGTTCAGGTCTTCCATCACCTGGTCGGCTTCTTCTTCTTTATCAACAGCAGAAGCGATCTCACGGAACGTGGTTTCCATTTCCTCATACTGATCGCCTTCGCCTTCTTCCGGGTACGGTTCAAACATAACGGTTGGAGCAATATCATTTAGTTGATCACTAATAGCTTCATGACGAGAGGAGGCAGTAATAATCAGATCCGGTTCAAGCTGGGCGATAGCCTCCAGGTTTGGTTCCTGTCTTGTGCCTACATCAGTAATATCTTCAGGAAGTTCAGGCTCTACGTTCACCCATTGATTATATCCTTCCAGATCAGCAATACCGACAGGATCTACGCCAAGTGCTAATAAGTCCTCCGCATAAACCCACTCTAAGACTACAATATTCTGGGGCGTTTCTTCAAGCTCTACTTCTTCTGCAGCTCCTTGAACAGTAGTTGTTTCCCCGCCGCCGTTTTCTTCTTCACTGCCACTTTCTTCTGTATCTGAAGCATTGCAGGCACCCAGTGCAAGCAGCCCTGCAAGCGCAGGAATCCATATGTATTTCTTTGTCATCAGTCCATCTCCTTATTGATAAAGATTATCATTTGCAATTAAAATATTACTATGAATGATGCTATAAATCAATATATTTTTTGATTGGTATATGTAAAAGCAGAAAGGAATGCTGTAGAAAAACATAAAAAAGATGGGTGCCAAAACCCATCGTTCCTATTCTATGTTGCTGTCTGCTTATTATATTCCTCACGAAATTGCTTTGTTATGGAGGTCATTCTTTTTTTATTTTTCCCAAGGTCTGAATAGCCGACCCGGGAAGCAGAGCGGAAATGAACAAATCCCTGCTGACCGAAATAGAATTCCACATCATCTTTAAAAGGCAGGAGCTTTACTTTGTAAACAGCTTTCATATAATCGACGTCCTCGTGCTCGATTTCAGCGAGTGGATCTTTTTTCAAAATAGACCGGACGATGCGTTTTGCTTCTTCCGGCTCGCCGCTGAAAGCAATTGGGTCCATGTAGTGTTGTTTGTCGTCAGAGCTTCCCATAGTCGAAACACAGTTAGGGGAATTGGGACAAGGTGGAAGTTTCATGAACGGAACCCCTTTCAAATGGTATGATGTAATTGTCATGTTAGACAGTTCCCTATTAAGGTAACCATTAATCATTCATTCCTTAGAAAAGGAGAGACAAATATGAAATTCAAACAGATTTCCCCTCATATATACAAAGGCGAAACATGGATGGGAATTAAAATGAGCGCCTGGGTTGTAAAAGAGGGCGACTATACGATTATTATTGATACGGGTCTTCCGTTTATGGGTTCTTCGCTGTTATCATTTGCTGAAGAAAAAGCACCATTGCAGATGGTTCTGCTTACCCACGGACACTCCGATCATGTAGGAGGGCTGTCTTCCATTCTACGCAAAAGAAAAGTACCGGTATATGCACATCCGAATGAAATCCAATATATAGAAGGAAAAGTACCATACCCGAAGCGGAAAAAACCGGAACGAGGCATCACGCCCGGTATCGTTAAACCGCTGCCGGAAGATGAAAACAATAATCTTCATACGATGATGAACTTAGTTCCTTATCTGACGCCCGGCCATTCACCTGGGCACACCGTTTTTTATCATAAAGAAGATAACGTATTGATCAGCGGCGATCTGTTTACTTCCAAAAGAGGAAAACTCACTCCTCCGATAAAGGCTTTTACAGCTGATATAAACGAAGCTGTAGAGTCGAGCCGTCTGCTGGAAGAACTTAATCCGAAACGGGTCAGCATCTGCCACGGGGAAGACATTGAACAGCCAAAGGATCAGCTGCAGGCCTATCTGCAGAAATATACAAAACAATGAGGTGAGAGATATGGGATATAAGCAGGAGTTTATGAAAGAAGCTCTGCTGTTGGCAGCAGAAACAGTACAAGAAAGCAGAGGAGAGCCTTTCGGGTGTGTTATCGTAAGAGATGAAAAAATAATAGCCCGGGCTTCCAATCAGCTGCACCGGACAAATGATCCGACGACCCATGCAGAGCTGGAAGCAATCAGGCAGGCAACAAGAGAGCAGGGGTCTCCTGATCTAAGTGATTGCGAGCTGTATACGAGCGGTGAACCATGCCCGATGTGCGAGGCTGCCATTAACTGGAGTAAGATACCTGTAGTTTATATGGGAAAGACGTTAGAGGACGCAAGAGAGGCAGGGCTTGCACCTTCTCCGGGAGATGAGGCGCCGGCTTATACTTCCTATCACAAGCCGGTTGATATGGGAGAACAAGACCCCTACGCTATATGGAAAAAAATAAGCTCGGATAATTAACCGAGCAGAAAACGAAAATAAATAATGATAAATAGGAAAAATAGAAAGAGCAGGACAGCAAATAAAAGAATACCCCACATATAGGGCAGATGAACATATTTTGACTGCTTTTTAATGGTGATAGCTGACAAAGTAAACGATACACCCAGTGCCAGCAGGATAATAACAGCTACCCAAAGTGCAACCTGAGGCCAGGGCAGAAAATATACAACAGGCATAAGGAGAAGCAGTACACAAACGGTGAAAAAAGCATAAAGAGAGGCACGATAAAAACGGTTGTCTGTTTTTGACTCTTTTTCCTGGCGCCTTTTTTCCATACGGCTTAAGGATTCCTGGACAGACCCGGCTCTGCTGCCGTCTCCCCGTCCAATCCAGCGGTTTATTGTATAGACGGGATTCCATTCTCTAATTGCGGTGATCCATTTCATATTTTCATCTCCTGATTGTCACGGAAATTAACTGTGTGATTCATCTTGGCTATCATATCTAATTATAGTTGATTGTGCAATGAGAGAAGAAAACAAAGGAGAGGTTACACATGAAAGTTATAGTGCAAGGAGCCGGCGCAGTAGGAGCCTATATAGGGGCACGTCTTATCGAAGCCGGACATGAAGTGACATTTTTCGTCAGGTCCGGCCGCCGTGATCAGCTAAAAGAATATGGATTGACCCTGCACAGTACAGCAGGCGACTTCCACATACCACAGGTAAACACTATCACGTCAACCGAAGAAGCTGAAGGCGCAGATTTAATCATATGGGCGGTAAAAGGGTACCATATAGATGAAGCGCTTCCGCAGCTGGCTGAACTGGCTGAAAAAACAGAAGCGTTGGTTTTACCTTTACTTAACGGAACTTCTCATATTGATAAAATGAAACAAATGATCCCGGAGAGCCGGATTATCGGCGGACTGGCATTCATCATTGCAGCATTAGATGAAAAAGGGCATGTGCACCATACAAGCAGCCAGCATGGAATCATTTATGGAGCACTTCTGCCGGAGCAGGAACCGGCAGTGAATAGAATAGAAGAATTATTTGAGGCCGTCAATGCAGAAACGAAAAGAAGCGAAAACGTCTGGCATGACATGTGGAAAAAATATATGTTTATTACTGCTTTTTCAGGCATTACAACGGCTGCAGACTTAACGATAGGTCCTGTCGTCCGTTCAGAAGAAGCGTGTATGACAATACGTTCGATGCTGATGGAAATGAAAGACATTGCCAATACAGAAAATGGAGGAATAACTGCAGAACACGCTGAGACAGCGTTAAAGCAGATGCAGTCATTGAATACAGAGGCGACATCCTCTATGCATAATGACCTTCTCCGTGGGGGAGAAATAGAAGTAGAGCACCTGCAGGGCGAAGCGTTAAAGCTTGCAGAAAAGCACAATATAGCGTCACCTGTTTTATTTACCATGTACAGCATAATAAAGCCAAAGGCTTTTAATAGATAAAACAGAGAAGGGAAGAGGATTCATAGAATGTTATCGAAAAACAAACAGTATATTGACGTAAGGTCCCCTAAAGAATTCGAAGAATATTCACTTCCTGGAGCCATTAATATTCCTATTTTTGACGATGAGGAACGGGCCATGGTAGGTACAGCGTATAAACAACAAGGAAAAGAAAAAGCAATGGATCTTGGTCTGGAAATACTATCACCAAAACTTCCTTCCATGTACCGGCTGATGCGTGATATTAGTGAAGGGGAGCAGGAAGTGGAAGTATACTGCTGGCGGGGCGGCATGCGGAGCGGTTCTTTTGTTTCTTTTATGAATATGATGGGGATCTCCTGTTCCAGGCTTCCAGGTGGGATACGGTCTTTTCGAAAAGAAATGGAAAAAACATTCCAAAAGGAAAAAGAAAGACGAAGAGAATACATTGTGCTGTCCGGAGGAACCGGTACTGGAAAAACAGAAATACTGGATCAATTGGAAGAAGAAGGCTATCCGGTTATTTCATTGGAGCATCTTGCAAATCACAGGGGATCGGCTTTTGGATCTATAGGGCTTCAGAAAAGAAGTCAGAAGCAGTTTGAACTCCTTCTTTGGATGAGAGTAAAAGAACTCGAAGATGCTCCTTTCTTTATCATTGAAGGAGAGAGCCGGCGGATAGGAAATATTCATCTTCCGGATTTTATTCAAAAGGGGAAATGGTATGGACACCGTATTGATGTGCAGCTTCCAATGAAAGAAAGGGAACAAGTACTGCTTCGAACGTACGATCCAAAACTGTACCACCAGGAAATTAAATCTGCTATTGAAAAAATCGAAAGTAAACTCACAGAGGAATCGAAAGAAAGCATTCATACCGCTATGCAGGAAGAACGCTATGATAGAGTCGCCTCTCTTTTACTGGAGCATTATTATGATCCACGCTATGATCATGCATACGCCCAGTATGAGAAAGAACCAATGCTTGTCACTGCTGCTGATATTGATGAAGCAAAAAAGGAAGTAGCACGCTGTATAGAAAGCATTCAAAAAGAAAAAGTATAAAAACAAGCTCTCAGCCATTTGGCCGAGAGCTTGTTCAGGTTGTTGAAAAAGATGCAAAAGTAAAAAACCCTTGAGACCATTAAACGGCTCAAGGGTTTTAAATATATTAGTTGATTACAGTTACTTCAAGGTTTTGACGACCGAATGATACAGCGTCACTGCGATCTTCCATGAAGATATCAATTCTATTGCCATTGATTGCTCCACCAGTATCAGCAGCAGTAAATGTACCCATGCCTTCAACTTCAACAGTTGAGCCAAGTGGGATAACATTAGGGTCTACAGCGATAACATTCTGGTTAGGGTTGGCACGAAGGTCTACGCCTGTTGCAGTAGTACCTGAGCATCCTGTACAGAAAGCAGTGTAAGCTGTAGCTTCAGCTGTAAATGAATCACCGGATGCTTCAGAATCAGCACTGGCTTCTGAAGAGGATGATTCAACTACTTCCTGGGAAGCTTCTTCTTCAGCTTGTGCAGCTTCAGCAGCTTCCTGTTCAGCAGCCTCTTCTTCAGCGGCAGCGGCTTGTGCAGCTTCCTGTTCAGCAGCCTCTTCTTCAGCGGCAGCAGCTTGTGCAGCTTCCTGTTCAGCAGCTTCTTCTTCAGCTTGTGCAGCTTCCTGTTCAGCAGCCTCTTCTTCAGCGGCAGCGGCTTGTGCAGCTTCCTGCTCGGCAGCGTTTTCCGCTTCAGCAGATTCAGCCTCTACAGCTTCCTGTTCAGCAGCAGCCTGGCGTTCAGCAGCTTCCTGCTCGGCAGCCTCTTGAGCGGCAGCTTCTTCTTGTGCGGCTTGACGTTCAGCAGCGGCTTCTTCAGCCTGGGCTGCTTCCTGTGCACTAGTGTCTTCAGAAGAAGTGTCCTCAGAAGCAGTGTCTTCAGAAGATGATTTCTCTTCTACAGGTGCTTTTTCTTTAGAATCAGCTGTTGAAGCTGATGCTTTTGGTGCTGCAGCAGCTTCAGTTGATGAAGGTGCTTTAGTATTTACTGTATGGAGAGCACCAAACGTTTCAGGACCTGCAAGGCCGTCAACGCTTATTCCGCTTTTGCTTTGGAATTCTTTAACAGCTTTTTCTGTTTTATCTCCATAAATGCCGTCTACTTCAATAGTATATAGTCCAAGATCGCTTAGATCTTCCTGCAGGTTTTCAACAGGCTGACCTGTAGATCCATGCTTTAAGACTTCAAGTGCACCAATTGTCTGCGGTCCGGCAATACCGTCCACTGCAAGACTGTGCTTTTCCTGGTAAGCAGTAACAGCAGCTTTGGTTTCTTTACCAAAAGTACCGGATACTGCGCTTTCGTTTAATGTTCCTTTATCACTTAGAAGCTCCTGGAGGCTTTCTACCTGTGAGTTTTCCTGTCCTTTTTGTATAAGATCGTTTCCGAGTTCATTTGCTTCTGAATTGACTGGACCTGCAAAGAAAATAAATCCTGCTGCTACGGCTGGTACGCCAAGCTTAGTCCATGATTTTAGTGTTGGTTGAAATTTCAAAATGTAAAACCTCCATTTAATAATAGTAATTCTGTTTCTTCTCTGTTCACTGTTCACTCTCGACCTCTCACATCTTATCAGCCGGGTTTCTTTCTACGCAACCTCAAATCGCCCATTTAAACGAATTGAAATCTCCGTGTAATCTGTGCAATTGAACCACAATATTTTAAAAACTATAATATTAGTCAGGAAAAACTCTGTAGTAACTGGTAAAATGGGGATAAAATATAGAAAGTACGCAAACTCCGGGGAGAAGAAAAGGAAAGTGGTAATATGACAACAATAAAGGATATTGCAAGATTGGCTAATGTTTCAAGGACTACAGTATCCAGGGTACTCAATGAATCTACTGCTGTAAGTAAAGAAGCCAGAGAACGGGTTCACAGGATAATAGAAGAAACCGGGTATATTCCGAGTGAAAACGCGAAATCACTGCGGACGAAAAAAACGAAAGTTATCGGGGTCATCCTGCCGAGACTCAGCACGGAAACGACTACGCGTGTAGTATCGGGTATAGATAAAGAGTTAGGGAAACAAGGCTTTCAAATCCTTCTTGCCAGCTCGGACCTTAATATAGATAAAGAAGTCGAGCATATCAAGCTGCTGGAAAGCAGAAGAGTAGATGGCATTATTCTTCTGGCAACGAACACTCTCAATCCGATAAAAACAGCTGTGTCGGAAGCAAAAGTACCGGTCATTGTAGTGGGACAGGAGTTCCCCGATGCAATCTGCCTCATGTACGACGACTTTCGGGCAGCGTATGACTTAACAAACTTGTTCATAAAAAAAGGCTACAGGAAAATTGGGTTAATCAGCGTAGATGAAACAGATGAAGCCGTCGGTTTTTGGAGAAAAAAAGGATACATAAAAGCCTTGGAAGAAGCAGGCCTTCCGGTAGAAAAAGACTGGCAGGCAGAAGGCGCATTTACTATTGAGTCCGGCTATAGTGCAATGAAAACCATTTGGGAACGTTCGGAGTTAAAGCCTGATGGTGTAGTATGTGCAACAGACAGGATGGCGATCGGGGCAGCGGATTATCTTGCTCGTATCGGGGCAGCCATGCCGGGTGATGTAGGCATTGCAGGATTTGGAGCATCAGAGTTGTCTCAATATGCGAAGCCGGCACTCACTACAGTGGATTATTACAACGAACAGGCCGGGATAGAAGCGGCCAGAACCTTACTGGAAGAAATGGAAAATCCAGCTGTTAAAAAGAATAAAAAAAATATTTTAAAGTATGGACTTATAGAAAGAAATAGCTTATGATAAGAATGTAATCGATTCCAAAGAGGGGTCGACTATCATTTTACTTCTTTTTGGAATCGATTCCAAAGAAGCTCAAACGGAAACAGGAGGGTGAAAAATGGCAGCTGATAATAAGGCTATTGTAAAAGAACTGATTGAAGCGGTAGGGGGAAAAGAGAATATTGCTTCCGTCGCTCATTGTGCAACAAGGCTTCGGATAATGGTTCATGATAAAGAGAAAATTGACCAGGATAGTGTAGAAAATATTGATAAAGTAAAAGGCGCTTTTTATAACTCGGGCCAGTATCAGGTGATTTTTGGCACCGGAACGGTAAATAAAATGTATGAAGAAGCTTCTAAGCTTGGGGTAACGGAAAGCACGAGTTCTGAACAGAAGCAGGAAGCAAAAAAACAGGGAAACATGTTTCAGCGTGCAATTCGGACGTTTGGGGATGTATTTGTTCCTATCATCCCGGTACTTGTAGCAACAGGACTTTTTATGGGACTCAGAGGGCTTCTGCTGCAGGAAGTTGTGCTTGGATGGTTTGGGCTGACGCCTGACGACGTACCGGCTAATTTGATAACGTTTACACAAGTGTTGACTGATACAGCATTTGCCTTTCTTCCGGCTTTGATAGCATGGTCTGCCTTCAGGGTGTTTGGAGGAAGCCCAATCATCGGTATTGTATTGGGACTCATGCTCGTCAACCCTTCTCTTCCTAACGCTTATGAAGTAGGAGAGGGCGTGGCAGATCCGCTTACCTTTTTCGGTTTCATCCCGGTAATCGGTTATCAGGGCTCTGTTCTGCCGGCCTTTATTGCCGGGTGGCTTGGAGCACTGTTTGAAAAGCAGCTTAGAAAAAGAGTTCCGGAAGCTTTGGATTTAATTGTCACACCATTCTTAACACTACTCGTCATGATTTTCCTATCACTTTTCCTTATTGGACCGGTAATGCACGGCCTGGAAAATCTTGTTCTTTCAGGAACAGTAGCGTTGTTAGAGGCGCCGTTTGGCATCAGTGGCCTGATTATTGGCTTCTTCCACCAGGTTCTCGTTATTACAGGAGTGCACCATGTATTTAACTTTTTAGAGATTCAGCTTCTCGAGCAGTTCGGTTCCAACCCGTTTAATGCCATTATTACGTGTGGTATTGCGGCTCAGGGCGGTGCCGCTCTGGCAGTGGGTTTAAAAACCAAATCGAAAAAGCTGAAAGCACTGGCTCTGCCATCTTCCTTTTCCGCTTTTCTCGGAATCACGGAGCCTGCCATCTTTGGTGTTAACCTCCGTTATGTAAAGCCCTTCCTTATGGGATTAATTGGGGGCGGTGTCGGTGGTTTTACAGCGTCTCTTTTCCAGATGGAAGCCACAGGTATGGCAATTACAGTAGTTCCGGGTACCCTGCTCTACTTGAATGAACAAATTCTTCTCTATATCGTCGTTAACCTTCTTTCAGCAGCAGTGGCCTTTACGTTAACATGGTTATTCGGCTACTCAGATAAAATGAAAGAAGAATTAGATAAGGCAGCATAATACAGCGCAGACACCAGCCGGAAACGGCTGGTGTTTTTTATTGTCTAAATATCCTTCCTGTGGCAGACTAAAGGAGCGCTGCGACGGAGAGAGGACGTTATGAATGAAAGCTTTAGTTAATGAAAATCGATATATTATTTATACCCTGATGCTTGGGATTTATCTCGTAAACATATTTCTTGATCATAACATCCTGCTTTATACAGCAGGCATTATAGCGATACCGGTATTTATTATATCGTTTGCGGCTGCTTCGAGGCTGTTTAAAATTCTGGGAACTTTTTTTATCAGCGCAGGTATAATTTTATTTGTCATTAGTGGAGAAAGTGCTGCCCAAATTCCTATTTTTTTAACATCGAACATGCAGCTGCTGGCTTTCCTGGCTGTGCTGCCGTGGATGAACAGTGTCGTCCATGCAGGAAGATTCGACAGAAAGATCAGCCAGCTTTTAAGAGCAGATGTAGATGACCTGGGAAAGCTGTACGCAAGAAGCTCGCTTACCTCTTACCTGCTTGTCTGTTTTATTAACTTGTCAGCGCTCCCTTTTTCCCAGCAGGTTCTGCAGGATAATTTGTCAGCTGTGTCGAAAAAGCTAAGAGAGTCTTTCGTCAGCAGAACGACACTGCGGGCATTCGCAATAGCTCTTGCCTGGAGTCCAATGGAAATTATGGTTGCGATTACAATTGATGCAACAGGTGTAGGGTACGTAGCCTACCTTCCCTGGCTTTTGCTTTGCTCCCTTCTGGTTCTGGGAATTGAAATGCTGTGGGGGCGGATGGAATTCAGGAAACATTCTTACACACCGGCCAATCAGAAAGTAATGAATGAATCAATTAACTGGAAAACGCTGATTTTTAAAATTATTGAATTGTTTGCTGCGCTGTCTGTGTTTCTGCTGGCTGTTTTATTAATCGGCAATTGGACAGGGTTTAACTTCATATTAACTGTAACTCTTGTACTGATTCCATTTTCTGTCTGCTGGGCCTTTGTGATTCGGAGATGGCGCACATTCCGTATCGTCGGCTGGTCGATGTGGAAACAGAGAACAACGAACATGCAGAATTTTGTTGTGTTGTTTCTTGCATTGGGACTGTTTTCAAGCAGCTTAAATGAAACGCCTGTACTGACGTTGATGCAGACTCCTTTTGAAGCCGCCTCGGGCTTTCCACTTGCGATCCTGCTGCTGATCCAGTTTACGTACTTAGGGTTATCAATGGTCGGTGTCCATCCAATCGCCACGATAGGCATTCTTATGGAGATCCTGCCGCCTCTTTATGAAACGATGAACCCATTAAGTATTGGGATCGTATTAATTACCGGCGGGTTGGCGACAGCTACTGTGGGTACGTTTGGAATAACAGTAACGATGACTGCGCAGAACACGATGCAGAACCCTTATAAAATCACCTATCGAAATATGCCATTTGCTCTGTTATATGGAGGAATGGGAACGCTTATAGCATATTTACTGCTGTAATATAGTGTAGAAAGGACAGCTGTATATGACCCGCACATATCAAATTGGCATCGACCTGGGAGGTACGAGTCTTCGTACCGCCCTTATCGAAGATAAGAAAATAATAAAGCAGATGGAATCCAGTACTACTCCGGGTACAGCCGAAGAAGGTATAAAGAAGATAAAGGAAATGATAGATTCGTTTGGAGACCATCAGGCTCAAACGATTGGATGCGGGGCTCCCGGGCCGCTTGATCCTTGGAGTGGAACGATTCTGGATCCGCCGAATCTTCCGGGATGGCATGGTTTTTCGTTTAAAAAAGAATTGGAAAACGCAACAGGTCTGTCTGTTACGCTCGATAATGATGCAAATGCTGCAGCGCTTGCTGAACATGAACTTGGCGCAGGGAGACAGGCAGACAGTATGATATACGTTACCATCAGCACCGGCATTGGTGCTGGTATTATTATCGGCAATTCACTTCTTTCCGGGGCGCTCGGTGCTGCCGGAGAAGTAGGCTTTATGAGAATGGGGCGTACAGAGCATCCTTCCCCGAAGGATAGAACCTGGGAGCAGGCGGCTTCGGGCACAGCTCTGAAGGAAAAAGCTATAGAACTCTATGGGGAGAAGAGCCATGCCGGAGAACTATTTGAGGCGTACTGGAAAAACGATAAAGAAGCAGTACAGGCACTGAATCCCATTATTGAATACCAGGCGGTCGGGATAGCCAATATTTATTTAACGATAAATCCGGAGCTTATCGTGCTTGGAGGAGGAGTCATCCAGTACAATCCATTTCTTGTAGAGGTTCTGGAACAAAGAATAAATGAGTATTTGTATAAAAGTTTAAAAGGCAGGTGTCTGGTGGTACAGGCAGAATTAGAAGGGAACGCAGGCGTGATTGGAGCCGGTCTTCTTTCCTCTGCTGAACGTTTAGGGTGAATCCGGGCACCTTGTGCAGACAAGGTGTTTCATTTTTGCCTGATTCGTACCGGAAGGAGGAGCAGCGGTGAAAAAAAACCGGTGGTACGCTTTACTTATTATTTCTGTGTCTGTTTTCTTTTCCTTAAGTCTATGGTTTAGTGCTTCAGTGATTGCAGAAGATTTAAGAGAGCGGTGGGGGCTGACCCCGTTAATGGAGGGCTGGCTTTCTGCAGCCGTCCCGGTTGGGTTTGTAGCCGGAGCTTTTGTCAGCGCTCTGCTTGGCCTGGCCGACCGTTTTAATACAAGAAAACTATTTGCCCTGTCTGCGCTGGCAGGAGGTATATTGAATATACTGCTTTTATTTACGGATACGATTTTTATCGGCCTGCTTTTACGAATGCTTACCGGCGCGGCTCTTGCCGGCGTATATCCGCCGGCGGTGAAACTGATTTCTTTATGGTTTCCAAAGCAGCGCGGCTTAGCTATTGGTATTTTGATTGCGGCTTTGACCCTCGGTACCTCTCTTCCGCATGCCCTATTTTTATTTACAGCCGGTGCTGATGCCGGGATGGTACTGATTCTAAGTTCGACACTGGCGTTTACGGCTGCCGTATTGATGTATGCAGCGTTAGGGGAAGCACCGGTGAAACCGAATCCTTCTGTTTTTTCAATCAGGCTTTTATCCAACGTAATAAAAAACCGGCCGGTTATGCTGGCCAACTACGGCTATTTTGGTCATATGTGGGAACTGTACGGCATGTGGACATGGCTGCCTGCCTTTCTGGCTGCAAGCTTTGCCCAGTCTGCTGTTCCGGATGAATGGAGCATCGCCGCTGCTTTTACAGCTATTGGAGCGGCCGGGGCGGTGGGATGCATAGCAGGGGGCTTACTTGCAGATAAAATAGGAAGATCCTTACTTACTATTGCAGCGATGGGGATAAGCGCTGCCTGCGCGATAAGCATTGGCTGGACATTTGGTTCTGCTGTCTGGCTCACTATTATACTGGCAGTCATCTGGGGCGCTTCGGTCATAGCTGATTCCGCCCAGTTCTCCGCCGCTGTTTCCGATTTTGCTGAGCCGGAATATACGGGGACTGCATTAACCTTTCAAATGTGCATCGGATTTTTAATATCGGTTATTTCCATTAATCTGATTCCGATTTTTCAGACGTGGATGGGGTGGGAGTGGGTGTTTGCTATTCTTAGCATAGGACCGATTCTAGGGATGGCTGCTATGTGGAAAGTAAGAGCATATGAAAAAAATGCTGTTTCTTCTTAAGATCCAAAATCGTCCATTTAGTTATTGACAGAAAGTAGATTTTTGCCTATTATTATCTAACAATCTATGTTTTTCATACCAAAGGGGAGTAGCTTACAGTTATGTCGTCATTACGTGGCGCTGAGGTGCCGCCGGCCTGACTGGCAGCATTATGTTGTTTGCGAGACCTTTGCCTGTTAATCCAGGTAAAGCCCTTTTTCTATGAAAGATAAGAGCCTTTACCTGATAGCCGGGGTAAAGGCTCTTTTTTTAATAGTGAACGCATAGATTGAAGCGGAGGAAAGGAAGAGGGAGGCTCATGGCAAAGCAGGATTACCGTGAGGGAAAAGAAGCGCTTTATATGATTACAGGAAGTGTTCTTTTCATTATTATTGTGTTTGCTGTTCTTCATTTTGTGTTTGGTATTCCCATTTTCCCATCTTAAAAAAAGAGCTTATTCTTTATGGCAGAGCACTTCATGCCGGTTTTATTGATAATATACAAAAAAGTATAAAACCCCTGATAGTAAGCGATTACAGCTGCAGTGACATGTTTATAATCCGTGGATAGTGGTATGAATAAAGAGCATACGCAATCCACAGAAAAGAGGGTATACATTATGAAACGACTGGAAAATTATACAGCAGTTATTACCGGAGCGGCTACGGGTATTGGTCGTGCTACGGCGGTATTATTCGCAGAAGAAGGAGCAGAAGTGCTGTGTGCCGATAAGAACGAAGATCAGGTCAAAGAACTGACTGAAGAAATACAGCAGGCTGGAGGCAGAGCCCGGGCATATGCGCTGGATGTGTCTAAAGATAAAGAGGTAATCGAATTCGCGGAAAAAGTAAAAAAGCAGTATATAACAGTTGACGTGCTGTTTAATAACGCCGGCATCGACCGGAAAGGTGGAAAGCTGCACGAGTATCCAGTGGAGCTGTTTGATGAGATTATCAACGTGGACCTGCGCGGTACCTTTTTGATGAGTAAATATATTATTCCGCTTATGCTGGAAAAGGGAGGATCTATTATAAATAACTCGTCCATGTCCGGTTCAGCCGCTGATCTGGATCGTTCCGGCTATAATGCAGCTAAAGGCGGCGTTACTAATCTAACAAAAGCCATTGCCATTGATTACGGGCGTCAAGGAATCAGAGCAAATGCAATTGCTCCCGGTACGATAGAAACGCCATTAGTATCGGAACTGGCAGGTACAGAAAATGAGGAAGGCGGAAAAGCTTTCCGGGAAGCTCAGAAATGGGTGACACCTATGGGCCGGCTTGGTGATCCAAGAGAAATGGCGACTATCGCTTTATTTTTAGCTTCAAAAGACAGCTCGTTTGTAACCGGAGAAACAATTACAGGCGACGGAGGATTAACAGCCTATACATGGCCCGGCAAAATGCTGTTTGAAAAAGGTTGGAAAGAAACGACGGAATAAAAAAGAAGGCCCGTGCTTTTTAAAAAGCGCGGGCCTGTTTTTATACAATATCCAGTGGTTCTTTACGGGATGGGGCAGGAAAGGCGCTGTCCAGCGCCACTATGTCTTCCTCTGTCAGGTTAATGCCGGCTGCCCGGGCGTTCTGCAGAACATGTTCTTGTCTGCCGGCTTTAGGAATACTAAGCACATGCCCGGAGCGGATGCTCCATGCAAGTAAAATCTGCAGTTCTGTAACCTGGTGAGAGGCAGCGACTTTCTTTACAGAAGGATTAGTTAACAGCTGACGGCGGAGGTTTCCGCCCTGTGCAAGCGGGCAGTAAGCCATAGCAGGAATCGCACGCTCTTTCATCCAGGGCAGCAGGCTGTATTCGATGCCGCGGGAGCCGAGGTGATACAACACCTGGTTCACCGCACATGCCTGCCCGCCGGTGACTTGATTGAGCTCCTGCATATCTGCAGTATCAAAATTTGATACGCCCCAGCGTTTAATCAAACCTTGAGCTTTCATTTTTTCCATCTCCTCTACAGTTGCCTGCAAAGGAACCCTCCCCCGCCAATGAAGCAGGTAAAGATCCAGGTGATCGGTCTGCAGCCTGGAGAGGCTTTTTTCCAAAGAGGCCTGCAGGTGCTTTCTGCCGGCATTGAAAGGAAGAACTTTAGAAACAAGAAAAGCATCTTCCCGGGAATGTTTCAGCGCTTTTGCCGTCACTTTTTCAGCACGGCCATCTCCATACATTTCCGCCGTATCAATCACGCGGAGGCCAAGCTGTAATCCGAGCTGTAGCGCTTGTATCTCGTCCGCCTCACGTTCAGGGTCATCGCCCATATGCCATGTACCCTGACCGAGACTTGGAAGGACTGTTCCGTCCGGAAGAGTAATGGTATGATTCTGTACCTGGTTTTGAATGGCTGTAATTTCATTATTTGTTAACTCCATAGAATAAATCAGTCCTTTGTTATTTGAATTACATTAGAGATTGTGCGCCGTCCAGATAGATTTCAGATCCGGAGATGTGGGAAGAATTTTCCGAAGCTAAAAATAATACTAAATCAGCGGCTTTTTCTGCTTTCGCAGGCTGGTTTAACAATGTATCCGCAGATTCATCCATTTCTGTTCTTACAGGAAGTTCAATTTTTTCGATGCCTTCTGTATACGTACGGTCAAATATGTTGGTTTCCACATAGCCCGGACACATGATATTAACACGTATTTTATAACCGGCAAGCTCGAGCGCGGCCATCTTGCCGAATGCCATTTGTCCTGCTTTGGAAGAAGAATACGCAGTCATGCCCATATTGGAAAAAGTGCGGTTTCCGTTCACAGAACTGGTAATAATAATACTGCCGCCACGTTCTTTCATATGGGGAATCGCGTATTTCACGGATAAGAATGTACTGCGCAGGTTGGTTTCAATGGTTTTGTCCCATTTGTGCGGCTCCATGTCCTCAATTGGGGCTACAGTACCATTCATTCCTGCATTGGCAAGGACTACATCAATGCGGCCCCATTCTTTTGCAGCTGCCGAAAAGCTTTCCTCCATCTGCCCGGGGTCGGAAACATCTGTTTCAAAACAGAGGGCTTCTGAGCCGGCTTCCTCAATCAAACGCTTTGTTTCCTGGGTATCCTGCAGATCAATAAGCGCTACTTTTGCACCTTCTTTTGCAAATTTAATGGCAGTAGCCTGCCCAATACCTGAAGCTGCCCCTGTTACAACAGCAATTTTATTTGACAATAGTCCCATTTGTATTCTCTCCGCTTCTACTTATAGTCGTTTTCTTTCAATACCCTTCTCTGTGCCCCTAAAAACAATTCTCTTATACAAATCCTTCCCTGATAAAACGATTCAGCGCTTTAAAGACGCCAATATCAATACAGATTACGATAATCACGAGAATAACAGGGCCGATAATAAATCCTAAAGCACCGAACAGCTGAAGTCCTGCAAATAAAGACACGAGAACAGCGATAGGGTTGAGATTCATGCTAGAGGAGAGAACTTTCGGCTCAACAGCCTGGCGGACCACAAGAATGATCACGTATAAAATGATTAAGCTGATGCCAAGACCAAAATTACCGGTAATAATCAAGTACACACCCCACGGGATGAGAATAGTACCGGTACCCAGATAGGGAAGAAATTCAGCCAGCCCGATAATAAGGGCAAGCAGAACGGCATTATCCACCTGTAGTACAAGAAGGCCGATAAATACGATAATTCCTGTGATGCACATTAAAATAAGCTGGGCTTTTATATAGCCAAAGACCCGAACCCACATCGCTTTATAAAATTCTTTCATTTTCAGAACAATTTGGTCAGGAAGAGCTTTTCGAATCCCGTCTGACATTCGTCCCCAGTCTTTCCCAATAAAATATATAGCAATAAGTACAAACAGAAATGCCACCAGGAAAGTAGGGATGCTTAAAGCAAGCTGTGTAGCAGTATCACCGGCGCTTTGAGCAAGGCGGCTGAGACCGGCGCCGAGTTCCGCTCCAATTTCAGGCAGGCCGCCGCCTGCTCCACCGATCCCATCTGCAATTCCGCTGATACGCTGCCAAAATGGCAGAATAGTGGTGTCCAGAAAATCCTGGATTTGATAAAAAGCATCTTCCATAATAGCAGGAGCGCGCTCGGCGAAACGCTGAATAGGATCAATAACAAGAAATGTAATGCCGGTAATAACGCCGCCTATGACAGCGATGCCAAACAATAGAGTGGTTACTGCAGCGATACCGGCGGGAAAGCGCAGCTTTGTCTGCAGAAATGTAGATAATGGCTTAAGAATCCAGGCAAAAAAAGCAGCAATCCAAAATGGATAAGTAAGAGAAAAAATAAAGGCCGTCGCCCACAGAACAGCAGCAACTGTTCCCATTACTAGCAGCAGACGGATAATCATCCAAGCTGTTTGTTTTTTCATAGCCTGTTCACCTGCCTTATCCTGACTTTTATGTGTAGATATTCTTATTTTAGCTCAATTGCCGCTAAATAACACGTTCCCTTCTTTTAAGCTTTTAAAAATTATTCTTTTATTTAGAAGGTATTTTCATATAAACAGCCAATATTAAAGGAGAAGATGCATATAGTATGGATACTACATAGAGAGCAGGGATACAAATGGATATTAAAGATCATGTGTTTGTCGTAACAGGGGGAGCTACCGGGCTCGGCAGGGGTGCTTCAACAGTGTTGGTAGAGCACGGTGCAAAAGTGGCCATTATTGATACAAATAGTAAAAAAGGAAAACAGCTGGCTGAAGAGCTGGGGGAAAACGCCTTGTTCCTAAAAACGGATGTAACATCGGAAAAGGATTCATTGGAAAGCCTGGAAAAAACTGCAGATTACTTTGGCGGCTTTCATGGCCTTGTAAATGCAGCTGGAATTGGAGTAGCAGAAAAAATACTAAACAAGAAAAGCGTTCATTCGCTCGATCATTTTAAAAAAGTCGTCGAAGTTAATTTAGTAGGCACATTCAATATGATGAGGCTCGCAGCAGACAAGCTGCGCCATAATGAGCCTAATGAAGATAAAGAGCGGGGCGTTATTATAAATACAGCCTCTATCGCAGGACTGGAAGGCCGTATTGGACAAGTTGCCTACAGCGCTTCGAAAAGCGGAGTCGCCGGCATGACGCTTCCGGCCGCCCGGGAAATGGCAAGGTACGGAGTAAGAGTGATGACTATAGCCCCCGGCGTATTCGAAACGATTCTTTATGATCCGCTTCCGAAAGAAGCATTGGAACGCCTGGGAGAAAAAGTTCCTTTTCCGAACCGGATTGGAAAGTCTACAGAATACGGAAGCCTGGTCCAGCATATCATCAGCAACCCTATGCTGAATGGGGAAATTATCCGTATTGACGGGGCTATGAGGTTATAAAAAGGAGGCGGCTATGTCTAAAGCACTGCTGGTTGTTGATTATACGAACGATTTTGTAGCAGAAAACGGAGCGTTAACGTGCGGCGCTCCCGGACGTGAAATTGAAGGGGCGGTCGTTGAACGGATACAGGAGGCAGTGAAACGAGGAGAGGAAATCTTCTTTGCTGTAGACCTTCATGAAAAAGAAGAACCGGATCATCCGGAAGCCGAGCTGTTCCCCCCTCACAATATAAGAGGGGGGCAGGGCCGGGAATTGTTCGGGGAAGTGAAAAGGTTGTATGAATCGATTAAAGACAGACCGGACGTGCACTGGCTGGACAAAACCAGATACAGTGCGTTCGCCGGAACCCCGCTCGGTCTGCTGCTCCGCCAAAAAGACATTCATACGGTTGCGCTGGCAGGCGTATGTACCGATATCTGCATTCTCCATACTGCAGTGGACGCCTATAATGAAGGGTTTCGTATTCAAGTGGACCAGGCGCATGTCGCAAGCTTTAATAAAACCGGCCATGAATGGGCTTTGAGCCACTTTAAAAACACGCTCGGAGCTGACGTACAGCGTTAACGCTGTACCGATCGATCCAGTATTTGAAGCATCTCGCCAATACCGCGGGCATCGGATAAGGGAAATTCCCACTCGTGTGGTGTGTCAACGACCCGATTCAGGACACGCTGATGTTTTTTGCCGGTCAGCACGACGATAGTATCTGCTCTGGAAAAACCTTTCATGTGCCACTGCGAGACGAGAGCAGCATCACTAATGACGCCGGTATGATGCTGAAATCCGGTATCATAATTACCCGGCACTATATCTTCAGGCTGCAGAAAGCCGTATTTAGCTGAAAGAATAACAGGATACAGGTGATAAAAGCGGGCGTACCGCGCGCATTTTTTATGGAGGGCTCCCTGGTAGGCTTCTTTTGCGTAAACAGGACCTGCCTTTGGATCGATATCCCATATTTTCTTTTTGCCGCACGGAATCACAGCAATTTTTTTCATAGTATGACCTCCATGCTGAAACCAGAGCCCGAAAGCCTGGTTTCGGCTTTTCTTTTCTTCCGAATTTTTTTACAATGAATAAGTACATAATACAGCAGCAGACAAAAGGAGGCACCTATGTATAATGAACCGATTTTTCTGGAACCGGTTTTTCAGGAACGTATTTGGGGAGGGGAACAGCTTCACACCAAATTCGGGTATAATATCCCATCAAATAAAACAGGGGAGTGCTGGGGGATTTCCGCCCACCCTAACGGAGAAAGTTATGTTAAAAACGGCCCGCTTCAAGGAAGCAGACTTTCCGGCCTCTGGTCGGAGAACCCGGAATTATTCGGGCATCCTAAAGAAGAAACATTTCCTTTACTAGTAAAAATACTGGATGCGGCGGAAGATCTTTCCGTTCAGGTTCATCCCGATGACACCGAGGCGCAGGAGCTTGAACGGGGAGAAGCTTACGGGAAAACAGAATGCTGGTATGTCCTTGAAGCAGAGGAAGGGGCAGAACTCGTTCTCGGCCACCATGCCGAAACAAAGAAAGAATTAAGTGAATATATGAAGATGAGTGCATGGGAGCGTCTATTGCATAAAGTCCCTATTCAAAAAGGTGATTTTTTCTATGTGCCGAGCGGGACCATTCACGCCATCGGCAGAGGAACGCTTATTCTGGAAACCCAGCAGAGTTCGGACACGACGTACCGGGTGTATGATTATGACCGGCAGAATCCGGATGGCAGCAAAAGAGAGCTTCATACAGAAAAATCAATCTATGTAACAAAAACGCCTCACGAAAACACGCAGCCGGAACGAAAGAAAGTCGTGCAGACAGATAAGGCTGAAGTGGAACAGCTCGTGTCGTCTCCATTCTTCTCTGTGCTTCACCTCCGGGTAAATGGAGCATACGAGCCTGATTTTGCCTCAAGTTATCAGCTGGTAAGCGTGACTGAAGGACATGTGGATATAAAAACAGCGGAAAAGACAGTTAAAGCAGAAAAAGGAGATCATTTTATTCTGCCTGCGACCCTCAAAAATGTTGTACTTCAAGGCAGGGGAGAGATGATTGTCAGCAGCCCTGAACCGCTGCTGTAAGAAAAACAGCCGGATGGAAATCCGGCTGTTTATTTGATCCTATTTAAAAAGAACTTTTCCGGGAAAGCAGAGTTCATGGAAATTGCAGCGCGTACAGGCCCGCTGATACTCTGTTGTCTGCGGAAACTGCTCAACAGGGAGCGGTTTGTTTAAGGAAGGGTCTTCCAGGTAATTTTTCATTTGGCTGACGCTTGTTTTCATTAACTGCTGGACTTCTTCGAGCACTTCATTCGTTAATACATGCTCTTCGTGCGTGCCTTCCAGCAGATATTCATTGCGGATAACAATATGGTCAATGTCCGGGACCGGGTAATTTTCCAGAATGTACAGCACATATAATGCGAGCTGGTGAGGATCCTCTGCTGACTTTTTCCCGGTTTTCCAGTCCACGATTGTCCATACATCCGTTTCTTTATGATGATAAAGAAAGTCAAGAACGACGTAGACTTTTTCCCCGTTCAGCTGAATGGTCCTGAACTGTTCCGCCTCCATGAAATGAACCGACTCTTTGTGTTCATTTATTTCCCGATACGTTTTGCTTGTAAAAAAATGAGCAAATGCCAGTTCCAGGCGCTGTTTTATTTTTTCGATTTTTTCTTTAGGAAGCACCGGTGCTTCCCCGTAGTATATTTCATGAAACATCGTCCCTCTCTTAGGACGGTTCCACCATATTTCTTTTTCGTTAACCGCTTCGAGAAACCCGTTGTTGAGCTCACTGCGTATTTCTTTTTTTAACGTTTCTTCATCTGCAGGAGGATTTCCTTTATAGAACTCATTGATTATATGTTCGACTTTATCATGCACGAGCGAGCCGAAAAACATTTCCAGGTTCGTAATATTTTTCAGCCGGTACGCATGCTTCTGCGACTCTTCCGCCTGACGGAGCCAGCCGTTGTGAGCCGAGTAGTATTGGTGGGCATACTGCCTTGCACAGTTCAGCAGTGTCTTGTGTCTGGAAAGAGACCAGGAAAATTCAGGATAAGGCTTAATTTCAAACATATGTTCACCTGCTTTCCTTCCTATCGTATCACAGGATAGGCGTATATTTCACCTTTTGAAAGGGCGCAGCACGCCTGAACAAAAAACAGGACCCTTTTAACAGGGTCCTGAACTATTATCTGTTCCGTCTTGCGAAATCAACAAAACGAAATTTGTCGGTACGATGCCTTGATTCAGTATATTGAAAAAGCAGGGCATTATCGAGATAAACATAGTTTCTAACGACGACAATCGTGGAAAAGCCATCCAGGTCCAGCAGATCCCGATCTTCTTTTGTAGGCTCTTCGACAGTGATTTCTTTTTTAGCGAAACTGATCGTAAGCGCCAGCGTATCTTCCAAATATTCATAAATAGAAGAGGCGCAGATTTTTTTTGTAAGTGCAGGAGCCGTCCGTTTAAGAATGACATCTTTGTCCAGGATAATTCGTTCCCCATCAATTTCCCTTACTCTGGAAATATTCCAGAGCGGTTCCTCTGAATCAATATCCAGCGTTTTTTCAAGAAAAGGAGTAGGAAGAATCGTTTCAAACTTTATGACAGAAGTAGAGGCTCTCTGTCCCAGCTTATCGGCAAGCTCCTTAAAGCTTACAAGACCGGAAATAGGAAAGTTTACTTTGTCTATTTCCAGCACCACAGATCCTTTGCCCTGAATCCGCTGAATATAGCCGTGTTCTGATAATAACTTTAACGCTTTGCGGATGGTTTCTCTTGAAACGCTGTATTTTTCGGTCAGTTCGGATTCAGAAGGGAGAAGTTCCTGAGCCTGATATACTCCGCTGCTGATTTCTTTAGCCAGCTCATCGTAAATAAGAATGTATTTATTTTTCATGCTATCACCAGCTCGTCTTATTCATTTATTATCCTGTATATCGCTGTTTCATAAGGACGAAGCGATATGTTATCAGGTACGGCTGCACTATCTTTGTAGTTGGATAAAAGCAGTTCTGCACTGCCTTTCAAGTGTTCTTTCTCCTCTGTACTCCATAGCGCCTTCGTTTCGGTACCGTAAAAATTGTTAACAACAACGAGTTTTTCATTTTCCGTCGATCGCACATAAGCAAAAATGGACGGGTCTTCTTTCAAAAGCAGCGTAAAGTCGCCTTCTGTAATAATGTCATACTTTTTTCGAAGCTTAATGAGCGCCTGGTAAAAATAGAAAATGGAGTTCTCATCAGCGACCGCCTGCTCCGCATTAATTTCTTTATAGTTGGAAGCAGGGAAGAGCCATGGTGTACCGTTTGTAAAGCCTGCGTGTTCTGAAGCATTCCACTGCACAGGCGTACGGGAATTATCACGGGAGCGTTCTTTAATGATCGTTAATGCTTCATCTTTTGTCAGGCCGGAAGTAAGAAGCTCTTCGTACACATTAAGTGTTTCCACATCGCGGTAATCTTCAATGCGGTTGAAACCAGGGTTGGTCATGCCGAATTCTTCTCCCTGGTACACATAAGGAGTGCCTTGAAGCATGTGGATAGTGGCTGCAAGCATTTTGGCGGATTCGATTCGGTAGGTGCCGTCATCTCCGTATCTGCTGACAATCCGCGGCTGATCGTGGTTACACCAGAATAAAGCATTCCAGCCGCCGCCTTCATTCATGCGTTTCTGCCAGGTGGACAAAATCCGTTTCAGCTCCAAGAAGTCAAACGGTGCAAGCTTCCACTTTTCCCCGTTGGGATAGTCTACTTTTAAATGGTGAAAGTTAAATGTCATATCAAGCTCACGACGTTCCGGATTTGTATATTTGATGCAGTGGTCAATCGTTGTGGAAGACATTTCGCCTACCGTGACGCTGTTGTATTTAGAAAATACGTGTTCATTCATTTCTCTCATATATTCATGCACGCGCGGGCCGTCCGTATAAAATTTCCTCCCGTCGCCGGGTGGTACAGAACCATCGTCGCTTGGGAAAGACTGATCCTTTGAAATTAAATTAATCACGTCAAGACGGAAGCCGTCGACTCCTTTTTGGAACCAGTAATTCATCATCCGGTAAATATCTTCGCGCAGATTCTCATTTTCCCAGTTTAAATCAGNACTGATCCTTTGAAATTAAATTAATCACGTCAAGACGGAAGCCGTCGACTCCTTTTTGGAACCAGTAATTCATCATCCGGTAAATATCTTCGCGCAGATTCTCATTTTCCCAGTTTAAATCAGCCTGAGTTTTATCAAAAAGGTGAAGGTAATACTGTCCGGAGGCTTCATCATATTCCCAGGCGGAGCCGCCGAACTTTGATTTCCAGTTGTTTGGGGCTTCTCCATTAACGGGATCTTTCCAGATGAAGTAATCGCGGTATTTATTATCTTTCGACGACTGGGCTTCCTGAAACCATTTAGAGTCAGTGGAGATATGATTGACCACAATGTCCATAATGATTTTTAAATCCCTGCGCCGTGCTTCGTGGAGAAGGCGGTCAAAATCAGCCATCGTTCCATACTCTGAATAAATGGAATAATAATCGCTGATGTCGTAGCCGTTATCTTTTTGGGGTGATTCATAAATAGGGGTGAGCCATAGAATATCTACACCCAGATCTCTTAGGTAATCCAGTTTTTCGATAATACCTTGTATATCTCCAAGTCCATTACCCTGCGTATCATTGAAGCTTTTCGGATATATTTGGTAAACCGTTGATTTTTTCCACCAATCTGCCATCTTGAAACCCACCTTTGCTGTAATAATAAGCATTTCCCCTATTTACTTTAGTATAAATAAGGGAAATGCTCCAGTTTTGTTTTTTTATGAGTCTGTTCGGCAGACGATTATACTTCTACTTTTTTCACTTTAGCGTACGTAATAGTAAGAACGAATGGAACGACAATTGCTATGACCATGCCGATAATAAAAGGAATCCAGTCTTCCGGGAAAATCGAGAAGACGCCGGGAATACCTCCAACTCCGATTGAAGTGGCAAGGACTCCGTTTACTGTAATAAACATCGATGCCATGGCAGAGCCTATAATGGCACAGACAAACGGAAAGCGAAAGCGCAGGTTAACCCCGAATAATGCAGGCTCTGTTACGCCGAGAAATGCAGAGATGCCGGACGAACTTGCAAGTCCGCGGAGATTCTTATCTTTTGTAGCAAGAATCATGGCAAACGCTGCAGCACCCTGGGCGATATTGGATAATGCCAGGATCGGCCACAGGAAGGTACCTCCGGTAGATCCAATCAGCTGAAGGTCAACAGCTAAAAACGTATGATGAAGACCGGTTACAACCATCGGCGCATACAGGAGGCCGTATAATAGACCACCGAGCAGCGCGAATGAATCGAACGTTGCCACAAAGAAATCTGTAATGGCGTTACCAATGGCGAACGTTACAGGGCCAATGATAATAAATGACAACAGACCGGTAATGAGAAGGGCACCAGGTGCTACGACGAGCATGGAAATAACATCCGGTACTCGTTTTTTTAAGTAAATCTCAATTTTCGCAAGAACGTAGGATGCTAATAACACAGGAAGAACCTGACCCTGGTAACCAATACTTTCTACATCAAGTCCAAATAAATTCCAAACCGGCACTTCACCGGCTGCGCTTGCGTCTGCATAGGTGTTGGCATTCAAGAGATCGGGATGAACGAGAATTAGACCAAGCACAATACCCAGCAGCGGGCTGCCTCCGAATTTCGTTACTGCAGACCAGCCGATTAATGCCGGCAGAAACACGAAAGCTGCACTGGCGATAACGCTGATCATTGCAGCTATGCCTGACCACTGAGGATACACATCGATGATGGATTGTTCATCAAAGAAGATTCCCGGCCCTGTGAGAATATTGTTAATCCCCAGCAGAAGACCCGCGGTTACGATGGCTGGAAGAATAGGAATGAATATGTCTGCGAGCATGCGGATAAAACGCTGAAAAGCATTTTGTTTTTTCCCTGCCTGTTCTTTTACTTCCTCCTTGGAAGTACCTTCTTTGCCGGTGATTTCCTGTAGAAATGCGTAGGCTTTTTCTACCGCCCCCTGGCCGATAATGACCTGATACTGGCCGCTTGATGAAAATGAGCCTCTTACAATATCAATGTTTTCGAGCGTCTCCTGATCGACTTTCGCTTCATCATGAAGAATAAATCGAAGCCTCGTCACACAATGGGTAACAGATTGAATATTGTCTGCGCCGCCTACCGCTGAAACAATTTCTTCTACGGATTTTTTTGTTACTTTAGCCATAAGATCCCTCCTGGTAAACGTTCTCATTTTTTATGAAAAATAAAAATTGCAATAGCTTGTATATACAAGTAATGCGCTTACAATTATATTAGCTTGTATATACAAATTAGTCAATCAGTAATTAAAAATAAATAGTATGAACTAATCAGAGATTATTTACGTATGCTTTTTACAGCAGAGAATTAAAAGCTGTAATGATTTTAAAGCTTGTTACTTTTCGTTATAATAAAAGCAGAGATCTGATACGGGGGGATAAAAGTGAACAAAAAAAGATGGCTTGTTAGCATAACGGCAGTAATTTTACTGGCAGGCGCCTGGTTTGTGTATCAATCATTTACAGATTCTGAATATGAAGAAGTACTTGCCACCGAACAGACAGAAGTGCAGGGAGATTTAGAAGGGCTGGAGCAGGCTACATTTGCGGGGGGCTGTTTCTGGTGCATGGAGCCGCCTTTTGAGTCACAGCCTGGTGTTGTCAGCGTCATTTCCGGATACACTGGAGGCGTAGAAGAAAACCCAACTTATGAAGAAGTAGCGGGTAAGCAGACAAGCCATCAGGAAGCGGTGCAGATAACATATGATCCGGAGCAGATCAGCTATGAAGACCTTCTGCAGATTTTCTGGCGCCAGATTGACCCGACCGATGACGAAGGACAGTTTGTAGATAAAGGTGAGCCTTATTTATCGGCAGTATTTTACCATGATGAAGCGCAGAGGCAGGCTGCGGAATCGTCTTTAATGGAAATGGATGAATCCGGCAGGTTTGACGGAGAGATTGTTACTTCGATTGAAGAATACGATACATTTTATGAAGCAGAGGAATACCATCAGGATTATTATAAGAAAAACGAAGGAAGGTATGAATTTTACCGGGCCAACTCCGGCCGCGATGCCTATTTGAATGAAGTATGGGGGGATGACAAAGAGTACGAGGTAAGTTCGGGCTCTCTATATAAGTTGGAAGATAAAGAGTCGGTGGTGGCATCATTAGACAGCATGCAGTATGAAGTAACGCAGGAAGATGGCACGGAACCAGCTTACGATAACATCTACCATGACAATACAGAAGAAGGAATATACGTGGATATTGTGTCGGGAGAGCCTTTATTCAGCTCGCAGGACCAGTATGATTCCGGCACAGGCTGGCCGAGTTTTACGAGGCCGCTTGAACTGACAAACATTACGTATGAAGAAGACAGCGGTATTTTCGGTACAAGCGTGGAAGTGCGCAGTAAACATGCCGATTCGCATTTAGGGCACGTCTTTCAGGATGGCCCTGAACCAACCGGTCTCAGATACTGCATGAATTCAGCTGCGATGGAATTTATTCCGGTGGACGAACTGGAAGGAACCGAATACGAAGCCTATGCGGCTGACTTTAACTAAAACAAGAGGCTGTCTCAAAACGTACTCCGTAGATTTTAGTCTTCGTTTTACTAATGATAAGAGAAGACAAACGAAAACCCTCGTATTCCTTTTGAAAGGAATACGAGGGTTTTTAAATACAGCGATGGTTATCTTTTTTGAAAACAAAACCATAAAAAAGGACCAGGCGGTGGCTCAGGGAGGGCGGCCATCGCTGAAGATAAAGAGAGTGTTCTAGCTGAAGCACGGCCTGCCGAAAGCCTCCGCCTGGATAAACCTCTGCCTATTTTTTTCAGAGTCTAAGGGGGGTTCATTTTTCAAATGTACTTTTGAGACAGCCCCTTTGTTGTTATATGCTTGCTTTTTGCAGGCGGTCAATAATTTTAAGTGATTTGCCGGTGCCGATAACCACTGCTTCCAGCGGGGAATCTGCAAGGTGGACCGGAACGATAATTTCTTCATTCAGCCATTCTTCCATCCCGTGCAGCAGAGAGCCGCCTCCGGTAAGGACAATACCCTGGTCTACGATGTCTCCGCTTAATTCAGCCGGACAGTTTTCAAGGGTACTGCGGATCGTTTCCAGAATCTGCTGAAGTGTTTCATTAATCGCCTGATGAATTTCCTCAGTAGTAACCGTAATAGGTTTAGGCAGGCCCGTAACGAGGTCACGTCCTCTAATTTCGAGGGTTTCTTCGCGGAGAGTTGCTTTGGCGCTGCCGACGTTTATTTTTATCTGCTCGGCTGTGCGTTCCCCAATAAGCAGGTTATGTTTTTTGCGGACGTGCTGGATAATATCTTCATCAAAATGATCGCCTCCGCGCCGGATAGACTGGGAGGACACAACGCCACCATAGGATATAATACCGACTTCTGTCGTACCGCCGCCGATATCAACGATTACATTAGCAACTGGTTCTTCGACGGGCAGGTTTGCTCCAATGGCAGCTGCGACCGGTTCTTCAATAAGATGAACGGTTTTTGCACCGAATGCAAGCACGGCATCGCGGATAGCGCGGCGTTCAACGGAAGTGGATCCGCACGGGGTGCAGATGATTACTTTAGGCTTTCTCATTGAGATGCCGGATGTTCTGCTGATTTTTTTCATTACGTGTTTAAGCATAGTAGCCGTAATATCAAAATCAGCAATAACACCTTCTTTTAATGGACGGATAGCAATGATTTTTCCTGGTGTCTTTCCAACCATATCCTTTGCTTCCTGGCCGACTGCAAGCACTTCATTGGTTTCTGTATTTAACGCAACGACAGATGGCTCGTTTAAGACAATTCCTTTTTCTTTCGTATAGACTAAAATGTTAGCTGTTCCTAAATCTATACCAATTTCAGTTGAAGTAAACATTTTTTTCACCTTCTTATTATTATTTCGTTATGTAAATATTGCTACAATTTATAATACCATGTTCACCCAGAAGGAACAATTTCTAATAAAGCCTAAAAGAGAAGGACCAGAGCCCGGCTCTTCCAGGTGATTTTAGATGAGATCATATTTTAAAGCAGCAGTTTAATAAATTCACCATGGTCCACTTTCCCGACATATTTTGTTAAGTCATAGCCGGATAAGGCTTCTTCCAATGCTTCTCTAGTGTACTTTGTCCCGGCAAGCACTTTTTCTACTTCCTGGATATCTTCGGTTCCGAAAAAATCCCCGAAAATCCTGCATTCCTGAATCACGCCTTTTTTTACATTGAAGCGGACATCAATAAGGCCGGAAGAAAATTTATATGATTTTTCTACATCAAAGGAAGGGGATCTGCCGTAATTCCAATCCCAGTTTCCATAACGTTCTTCAGATATAGCATGGATTTTTTTCCAGTCGCCACTTGTCAGCTTATAGGAAGGAATGTTTTCCAGGCCGGAAAAAATATGCTGCAGAATAACCTCCTTAAATTCTTCTACCGTGAGCTTTTTATCAAGATAGTCATTAATATTGCCGACACGGCTGCGTATCGATTTGATCCCTTTGGATTTGATTTTTTCATCTCTTACTTTCAAGGCGGAAACGACGTTTTCTATTTCTGAATCTAGCATCAGCGTGCCGTGGCTGAACATCCGTCCTTTAGTGGCAAATTGGGCATTTCCTGATATTTTCTTTCCATCTATTTGAATATCATTTCTGCCTGACATTTCTGCTGGTACTCCAAGCTCATGAAGGGCATCAATAACCGGCTGCGCAAATTTTTTGAAATTATGGAAGCTGTCCCCATCATCTTTTGTGAGAAAGCTGAAGTTTAGATTGCCCTGATCATGATAAACGGCTCCGCCGCCGGAAAGCCTGCGGACAACATGAATATTGTTTTCTTCTACATACGTTGTATTAATTTCTTCTATTGTATTCTGGTTTTTACCGATAATAATAGAAGGTTCGTTTACGTAAAAAAGCAGGTAGATATTATCTTCATCCAGATTCATTGTTTTTAAGGCATATTCTTCAATAGCCAGATTAATACGTGGATTGGTGATTCCTTCATTATCAATAAATTTCATAGTATGCCTCCTGCCTTATTAATAAATATTCTATTATTTTACTACATTCTCCTGCGTATATCGGATAAAAAATATGCATGGATGAATCTTAACCTTATATAGCGAGTATATATACATTAGAAAGGCATTAAGCGGGCTTATCGTCATTTCCCGCTTCATACCCATGCTCAATGCAGGCACAGCGTGTTGGTCTGCCGGAGATAACATCATATAATAGAGAAATAAATAATCGAGAATAGGGGATGGCCATGAAAAGACTGCTTCTTATTCCCTGCGCTATATTTTTAGGTTTTATTATGCAGCTTCAGGATGACCAGAGCTTGACAAACACCAATGAATCGGAAGAAATCACGGTTGAAGAATCACAGTAAATCTATAGTGTACATATGTAGAAAGCAGAGCCGGACGAGGGTTCTGCTTCTTTCGTATAGGTATTTCCAGAAGGTCTGGAAAATGCTTCTGATAATATAAAAAGAATAATAGTAACAGGAAGATTGACATTTTTGCAAATACTCACTAAAATGACGTTAACGAGTAAACATATAATATCGATAAACTTACTGAGGATTAAACGTGTTTTAATAGATATCATAAAAAAAGGAGACGGTGGAGCATGATAACATTCCCTACGCTCGATCAGGATCAGCTTGATCAGGTGAATAAAGAAACGCTGGCTGGAAAAGATGCTTTAGACGTTATCAAGTGGGCCTATGCCGAGTACGGCGATGAGCTGGTTTACGCATGCAGCTTCGGGGCTGAGGGTATGGTGCTTATCGATTTAATTACACGTGTGAAACCCGATGCGAAAATTATTTTCCTGGATACTAATTTTCATTTCAAAGAAACATATGATTTAATTGAAGAAGTGAAAGAGCGTTACCCGAAGCTTAGAGTGGACATGCTGCAGCCGATGACACCGGCTGAGCAGGAGGAACAGGAAGGTCCGGAGCTGTGGAAGACCAATCCGGACAAGTGCTGTTCGATCCGGAAGCTTGTTCCGCTGGAAGGAGCTTTGAATCAGCATACAGCATGGTTATCCGGGTTAAGGCGCTCCCAGTCTTTAACAAGAAAAGATACGCAGTTTGTTAATAAAGACAAACGCTTTTCTTCTGTAAAGATCTGTCCGCTCATTCATTGGTCGTGGGACGACGTCTGGATGTACATTAAAGGTTTCAACCTTCCGTACAACCCGCTTCATGACCAGGAATATCCAAGCATCGGCTGTGTGCAGTGCACAGCTAAAGTAAAGGATGGAGAAGATCTTCGCAGCGGACGCTGGTCCCAGACTGGAAAAACAGAATGCGGCCTGCACAAATAATGCAAAATCAAAGGAGTTAACAACATGTCAAAGAGTATCCCGCACGGCGGAACATTAATTAACAAAAAAGAACTTGGAATGGATACAAGCTCGATTACCCACAGCATTCCATTGGACGAAACAGCGTTGTCTGATCTGGAGCTTATTGCCAACGGCGCGTTCAGCCCGTTAACTGGATTTTTAAATGAAGCAGACTATCAGTCCGTTGTGGAAAACACGCGGCTTGCTGATGGTACAGTGTGGAGTATTCCTATCACACTTCCAGTGGAAAATGAGATTGCAGCAAGCCTGCAGCCCGGCGAAAAAGCGCTGCTTACTTTTGATGGAAAAACGTACGGCGTTATTAATGTAGAAGAAGTGTATTCGCCTGATAAAGAAAAAGAAGCAGAGCATGTATACAGAACGACGGACAGCGAACATCCCGGTGTCAAAAAAGTATACGACCGCCCGGCAGTTTATGTAGCCGGTGAAATCATTCAAGTGGAAGAAATTGTTCATCCCCAGTTCGATACGTATTATCTGGATCCAGCTGAAACAAGAGCGGAATTCGATGAAAGGCAATGGGAAACGGTCGTTGGATTTCAGACGAGAAATCCGGTTCACCGTGCACATGAGTACATTCAAAAAACAGCCCTTGAAACAGTGGACGGCCTTTTCCTGAATCCGCTTGTCGGCGCAACGAAATCTGATGATATCCCTGCAGACGTCCGGATGAAAAGCTATGAAGTTCTGTTAAAAGATTATTATCCGGAAGACCGTACATATCTTGCCGTATTTCCGGCAGCGATGAGATACGCAGGACCAAGAGAAGCTATTTTCCATGCGATGGTACGCAAAAATTATGGCTGTACCCACTTCATTGTCGGACGTGACCACGCAGGTGTCGGCGATTATTACGGTACGTATGATGCCCAGCATATCTTTAAGCACTTTACAGAGGAAGAACTTGGCATTAAACCGCTGTTTTTTGAACACAGCTTCTATTGCAAGAAATGTGAAAACATGGCTTCAGCAAAAACATGTCCACATGATAAAGAAGATCACGTCATTTTATCCGGCACAAAAGTACGCGCGATGCTTAAAAATGGAGACATGCCTCCAGCAGAGTTCAGCCGTCCGGAAGTAGTAGCGGTTCTGATCGAAGGCATGCAGGAACCGGCATCTAAATAAACAAAAAGCGCGGAAGGAGAATGATGGAAAATGAGTGAAAATCAAAATATCGTATGGCATCAGGCATCTGTTTCCAAACAGGAGCGGGAAAAAGCAACAGGAAATAAAAGCCTGGTTCTCTGGTTTACCGGCTTATCCGGTTCCGGCAAGTCCACGGTGGCAAACGTTGTGTCCCGTAAATTGTTTGAAGCAGGGAAAAATACGTATGTTCTGGATGGAGATAACGTCCGTCACGGCCTGAATAAAGACCTCGGGTTTTCGGATGAAGACAGAACAGAAAATATAAGACGAATCGGCGAAGTAGCAAAGCTGTTTGTAGACGCCGGCCATATCGTAAGCACTGCTTTTATTTCTCCTTTTCAGGCAGACAGGGACCAGGTCCGGGGATTGCTTGAAGACGGCGAGTTTATGGAAGTCTTTGTAAAGGCAAGTCTTGCAGTTTGTGAAGAAAGAGATCCAAAAGGATTGTATAAAAAAGCAAGAAGCGGAGAAATTCCGGAATTTACCGGCATCACTTCTCCTTACGAAGAACCAGCTGATCCGGAACTTGTAGTAGATACGGAGAATAACAGCATTGAGGAAGCTGCTGATCTTGTGATTGCAGAGCTTGAGAAAAGAAACCTCATCCGCTCTTAAAAAGATACACCAATACACGACATGGAAAGGTGCTCCTCTTGCAGGAGCACCTTCCCTGCATATATAGGCTTTTTTCTATACAATGAACACTAACGTAAAAAAAGCAGGAAAGCGTAAATGGAGGAAAACCATGGAATCAGGTACTGTATATTTAGTAGGGGCAGGTCCCGGAGATGTAGGCCTTATGACTATCAGGGGAAAGGAATGCCTGGAAAAAGCAGATGTCATTTTATATGACCGGCTCGTTAACCCGCTTATACTATCATCTGCAAAATCAGGCGCTGAAACGATTTACTGCGGTAAACTACCGGACCGGCATCATCTGCGGCAGGAAGCTATTCAGGAGTTAATGGTGCAGAAAGCAAAAGAGAATAAGACTGTTGTTCGGTTGAAAGGGGGCGACCCCGGCATGTTTGGCCGTTCGGGTGAGGAAGCCGCTGCTCTCGTAGAAAACGGCATTACGTATGAAGTGATTCCTGGTATTACCTCCGGTATTGCGGCGCCTCTCTATGCCGGTGTGCCGGTTACCCACCGCGATTTTTCCGGCAGTTTTGCTGCGGTCACGGCGCATTCCAAATCAACGACCGGAGAGCCGGAAGTGGACTGGGCTGCTTTTGCTAAAATCGATACGATTTCGTTTTATATGGGGGTGAAAAATCTGCCTCACATCGTAAAAAAACTTATCGAGCACGGAAAGCCGGAAACAACATCAGTGCTGATTGTAGAATGGGGAACGACGGCAAGACAGAAAACAGTGTCCGGAACGCTTGCTGACATTGTAGAACAGGCTGAAAAATATGAGGTGCATAATCCGGCCATTACCCTGATCGGTAATGTTTCTTCTTTGTACGAAAAGCTGAACTGGTTTGAAAAGAAGCCCCTGCAAGGAAGGTATGCCTGGATTGTGAAAACAGCACCGGGGGCCGGCAGATTTACAACGGAATTAAGGGAAAACGGAGCAGAAGTATTGGAATATCCCAGATATACGATAGAATGGGAAAATAAAGATTTCCCGGCAATCCCGGAGACAGTAGAGCAGATTCTTTTCCACTCCCCGGACAGTGTGCGGATATTTTTTCAGGCGCTTAAACAGGCAGGAAAAGATATCCGCTCGATAAAATGTTCTCTCGGAAGCGAAAGCGAACGAACAAACGAACAACTTAAAAACTATGGAATTATCCCAAAACGACTTACCGGACTGGAAGATCGTTATATTCTTCATGCCGGTCCTGATAAAAAAACAGAAAAGATCCCGGATGAAGCAGCGGGAACGTGGATCTCGCATTCGATCAAACGAGCTGCTTCGGCAGAAGAGGTCGCAGGTCACATCTTTGACGAAGACTACATTAATACGGTCATTTTACCTTCAGCCCAATCGGTTTCCGTGCTGGGCGAAGAATTGGAGCGGACCGGAGTGGAAATGGAAGCATGGCTGAAAAAAAGAGACGTTATCTGCTTTGGGCCTGCCACAGAAAAAGCTCTTAAAGAAAAAGGCTGGCATAGTGACAAAACACTGGATCAACCCGGACTTGCCCACCTGGTGCAGGCACTGCATTACGTTTAACAGCTTAAAAGGAGGTCTTTTTTTATGGAAGCCATACTATATGTAGGCCACGGCAGCCGTGTTAAAGCCGGAAATGAACAAATGAAGGATTTTGTGGAAAAAGCCAAGCAGGCGGTAGACTGTGATATTCAGGAAATCTGCTTTTTAGAATTAGCGGCGCCTGATATCACAGAAGGAATGAAGCGCTGTGTGGAAAGAGGTGCTGCCTCTATTCTCGCTGTACCCGTGCTGTTATTTTCAGCAGGCCATATGAAAGTGGACATTCCCGAAGAACTAGTTAAAGCAATGGAACATTTTCCGGATGTTCCTGTTAAATTTGGAAAGCCGTTTGGTGTACATGAAGAAATACTGCATGTACTTGAAAAAAGGCTGACCGAAGCCGGGTGGAAACAGGGAGACGATGCAGACTTTTTGATGGTTGGAAGAGGCAGCAGTGATATCGGCGCCCTTCGTGATTTCAGCGCAATGTGTACGCACCTGCAGAATAGAACCAGAGCGAAGCGGGTGGAAAAAGCCTACCTGGCGGCCGCACTGCCTACATTTGATGAAGGACTGGAGTCTATTTCTTCTTCAGAAGCGCAGGCTGTTTATGTTCTGCCTTATCTGTTATTTACAGGCATGCTTATGAAAGAGCTTAACGAAAAAATTGCTGCAAAGTCCCGTGAAATGAATATTCCCATTATTTTATGCGACCCGCTGGGATTTGATAAAGACTTAGTAAAAATACTCTGCGAAAGAGTCGAAGATACAAAGGCCCGGCCGGTATTTACAGGAGACGTTATTCCATATGTATGATTTCCCGGTCTTTCTCTCTCTTACAGGGATGCCTGTGGTCGTCATAGGCGGAGGAAAGATTGCCTTTCGTAAGGCGGTGAAAATAGAAGAATCCGGTGCGGACATGACGGTAGTGGCACCGGAATTCCATGCCGGTTTTGAACAGTGGATGCAGGAAAAAAATATTAAAAAGATAAAAGATAAAGCCCGGCCGGAACATATAAAAGGTGCTTTTCTCATTATTTCTGCTTCTGGAAGCCTTGAGGCAAAAGAAATGATAAAGGCCCATCACAGTTCCAATCAGCTCATTAATGGGGCAGATGATAAAACATTCGGAAACACGGCTTTTCCGGCTGCGATTAAAGAAAAAGAATTTCATATAGCAGTTTCCACCGGCGGCCGGTCTCCCCGCCTGGCAAAAGCGATAAAAAACCACCTTATTTCTATAAAAAACCAGCTTCGGCATCTTTGAGCATTCAAGCTTAAGGATGCTTTTCTGTTTTTGTAAAAACGAGATCATGCGATACAATAAAGAAAATGAATGGGGGAAGGATTAAATGCTGCAGTCGGACTATGAAACAGGCCTTTCTCCGGAACAGCTGTACAACCAGCTCAATGGAAAATCACTTGCAGAGCAGTTGGAGCTGATCACGAAAAGGTTAATGGGTATTACAAGCGTGACGGATACAGAAGGAGAAAACGAAATTTCTTCTTATTTATATCGGTTTCTCCAGCAGTTTCCCTGCTTTAAAGGAAATCCGGAAAATTTATGGGAACAGGCGATCACGGGAGATAATCTGCACCGGAAAAATATTTTCGCGCTTATTTCCAGTGCAGAGCCGTCGTCGGATACGGTTATTTTTCATGCGCATTATGACACGGTGGGAATAACGGATTATGGCAACGTGCAGCATATTGCCGGGGAACCGGACAAGCTGAAAGAATATTTTTCCGAACAGCATCCCCGTACAAAGGCTGCGGCTGACGCCAAAGGAGAGGACTGGCTTTTCGGACGAGGCTCGGTAGATATGAAAAGCGGTATGGCGGTTCACCTTCTGAATGTTCTTTACTACAGTACGCATGAAAACGAGTGGACGGGGAACATAGTGCTATTGCTCAATGCGGGAGAAGAGAACGATCATATCGGTATGAAAGCGGCAGCAGAAGAGTGGCTGCGGCTGCAGGAGGAAAGAGGTCTGCGCTACAGACTGGCTGTAAACAATGATTATACGACGTCTCTGCAGGAGGGAGATTTGAATCATTACGCATATACAGGCTCCGCCGGGAAAATGCTTGCCTGTTTTTCTATTTTCGGCCGGCCGGTGCATGCCGGGGAAGTAATGGCAGGGCTCGATCCTACGTTTATCTCTTCTGCACTCAATCAGGCAGTCAGCTACAATGCAGAATTTATGGAAGTGCTTCCCGGGGAATTTACTCTTCCGCCAGTCTGTCTTCAGCAAAAAGATACCAAGCAGGGCTATAACGTGCAGACGCCTGAAAGCGCCCGTCTGTATTTTAATTATTTTTTGTACGAAGAAACTATTGAAGATGCTGTACAGAAGCTTTCTAAAGAAGCACAGAAAGTAAGCAGAGATATTGCTTTGGATATGAAAAAAAGATATGATTCGTTTCTGCAGAAAACGGGGGCACGTCCTGATACTGTTCCTTCATGGGAAATACGGGTCGAAACATGGGACGGATATTGTGAAAAGCTGGAAAATGACGGAGTGCAGGTGAAAGCTCTTGTGGAAAAAGCGGAAAAGGAGTCCAGACTGCTGGATAAAAGAGAAAAAAGCTTTTACATAGCAGAAGCGCTGAGAAAGGAAGATTTGGATAAATCTCCTCTGATTCTTTTATTTCTGACCGCACCGCTTATTCCTCCCGTGACGATCAGAAACCCGGATGTTCAGGAAAAAATTCAAAGAGCGCTGGAAGATACAGAGAAAACATATCATGTTCCGATTGCTTCCAAACAGTACTTTCCTTTTTTATCAGACAGCAGTTTTTTATCGTTGGAGAGCCGGTTTCTTTCCTCCAGTGAAGAGGCTTCTGTTCCTCATATGCCGGGGGGATTTAAAACACACCAGCTGCCACTGCAGGCTATGAAAACGCTTGGAATTCCAGGGATTAACCTTGGTGTTTATGGACGGGACGCTCATCAGTATACAGAGAGGCTTTATAAGCCCTACAGCTTTGAGATCCTTCCTTATTTTATCAGAAGGGTTGTACAGGAATTTTTATAAGAGCACAGAGAGTGTGTGCATGAAACAGAGGGAAAGTTATGTATGAAACAAAGACAACCAGGGAAAAATTTCGTTTATTTATTTTTATTATGATGCCGATTCTGATCACACAGTTCGGTTTATTCGGCATGAACTTAGTTGATACGATGATGTCAGGGCGTGCCGGGGCTTCGGAACTGGCCGGCGTGGCAATAGGATCGAGCATTTGGCTGCCTGTTTCGACAGGTATCATGGGCATCATGATGGCGCTGCCGCCTATCTTATCGCAGCATATCGGCGCAAAAGAAGAAAGCGTCGTTTCCATGAAGGTAATACAGGGAGCATACCTGGCTGTTGCTTTATCTCTTCTCATTCTTGCGGTGGGAGCCTTTACGCTCAATCCTATTATCGGATTAATGGAATTGGAGCCACAGGTGGCCCACGTTGCCAAACATTATTTAATCGGCCTTTCATTTGGTATTCTGCCTTTATTCATCCAACAGGCATTAAGGGGCTTTATTGACTCACTGGGCCATACAAGAGTTACGATGGTAATTACGCTGCTTGCCCTGCCGGTGAATGTGGTATTGAACTATGTATTGATATTCGGTCATTTCGGCTTTCCGGAGCTCGGCGGAATTGGGGCCGGCTATGCGTCGGCTGTTACCTACTGGTTCATTTTGTTTGTTACTATTTATTTTGTTGCAAAAGTGACGCCTTTCCGCGAATATCGGATTTTCCGCACGAGTTACCGTGTGCTTCCCGCCATTTGGAAAGAAATTTTATTTATTGGCCTGCCTATCGGCTGTACTATTTTCTTTGAAACAAGTATTTTTGCAGCCGTGACGCTTTTAATGAGTGAGTTCAGTACCGCCGTTATTGCCGCCCATCAGGCTGCATTGAATTTTGCCTCTCTTCTTTATATGCTGCCGCTTAGTATTGCGTTTGCTTTAACAATCGTAGTAGGACATGAAGTGGGGGCCGGGCGCTACAGCCATGCCCGAACGTATGCGAGATTGGGCATGCTTACAGCACTCGCCATGGGAGTAGCGGCTTCCATTATTATTTATGCAACAAGAGGTCCCGTTATCTTTTTGTATACGACGGACAGTACAGTAGCGGAATGGATGAACGTGTTTTTGATTTATGCTATTTTCTTCCAGCTTTCTGATGCTATTGCTACTCCAATTCAAGGTATCCTCCGCGGGCATAAAGACGTTAATATTCCGTTTTTGTACGCTTTTATCGCTTTTTGGATCATCGGCCTGCCTTTAGGAATTGTATTGGCCAGATTCACTGCACTTGGCCCATTCGGCTATTGGGTGGGACTGATAGCGGCTCTTGCTGTAATTGCCTCCACGCTTGCTGTGCGGTTAAGAAACATCCAGAACAAAAAAGAAAAACTCCATCCGGAACGTGTATAACGTTCGTATAACGGGTATTACATCCATATAGAAATGGGGGAGTTTATTTGAATAAATTAGAACCAAACACGCTTAGAATAGCAAACGCTGTAGCTTTTGTGGTCGTTATTATTATGAACGGACTTGCTAATGCGCTTCCTTTGAACAATAACAGCACAGGCGACATCTCCGACAGGCTGAATGTATTATTTACACCGGCCGGGTATGTGTTTTCGATTTGGGGAGTCATTTATCTAGCGCTTTTGGGATGGATTATTGCATCCTTTCTCGTAAAAAGAAAACAGCAGTATATTTTTACGGCCATTGGCCCATGGTTTTTAATCAGCAGTTTTTTTAATATATTCTGGCTGTTTATGTTTCATTACGAACAATTCCTGCTTACATTTGTTGCAATGACAGGACTGTTGGTAAGTCTTTTAGTCATTTACCGGCGTCTCAGCGCCCAAAAGGCATCTTTTCTGGAGAAACTGCCTTTTTCCCTTTATACGGGCTGGGTGACGGTTGCTTTCATCGTAAATGTCGGGATTGTCTTTGTGACGTTGGGAATTGATGGATTTATCTTTCCCGGCTCTTTCTGGACAGGACTGGTCGTTATCCTTGGTGCAGCGGTACCTATCTATGTCATGAAAAGACAAAAGGATATTATTTACCTTCTTGTTTTTGTATGGGCATATTTTGGGATTTTCGCAGAGAGAAACGAAGCACATCCATTTTTGGCCGCAGTGGCATTTATTGCCGCACTTGGTATTCTGGCATTTGGTGTGTGGGAACTTTGGAAAAGTAAAAGAAAGGCAGTGAGATAGTGTGGCCGTAACAAGAGAAGAACTTCATCAAATGGTGGATCACTTAACAGATGAAGAAGCAGAAGCAGTATACACGTATATTAAAGAATTAAAGGAACTTGAAGAAGAGGAACTCTCAGAAGGCCAGGTAAACGGTCTTTATGACCAGGAGGCGTATTTGGAAGAAGGAGAAATAAACCCAACAGATGATCCGGCAGGGCTGGAAAAACCGCCGAAAGGAAGAAACCTCTAAATCAACGTTGAATAAACGGTAGATCCCCTTTATACTTTACTTTGGCAGAGTGCTAATATAATAAAGGGGATTCTATATGTTAATTGTTATTTCGTCTGTACTCATTATGATTATTCTAAGCCTGCTCCGTGTAAATGTGGTGCTGGCTATACTTATTGCGGGCATTGCAGGAGGCATGCTTGCAGGGATGGATATTGCATCTTCCCTTGAACTGCTGGTGGCAGGAATGGGCGGCCAGGCAAATACGGCTCTCAGCTATATTATGCTCGGCGTATTTGCAATTATGATCGGCTACTCCGGTATCACCAATGTGCTCGTGCAGTATTTAATTAAAACCCTCAAAGGAAAACGGGGAGTGCTTCTGCTTACAATTGCAGGGGTTGCCTGTCTTTCCCAGAATGTGGTGCCGGTGCATATTGCGTTTATACCTATTTTGATTCCGCCGCTTTTATCTTTGTTTGACCGGATGAGAGTAGACCGGCGTGCTGTAGCTGCAGCGTTGACTTTTGGTCTGAAAGCACCCTACGTGATGCTTCCGCTTGGTTATGGATATATTTTTCATAATACGATAGCGGTTGAAATGACGGCAGGCGGTATGGATATTGCCAATACTGAAATATGGAAAGCGATGCTGCTCCCGGGCATCGGCATGATTATCGGTTTATTGATTGCGCTGTTCATTACTTACAGAAAACCGAGGGATACTGTACCTGAAAATGAATCGGTTGATGCACCTGTAATGGAAAAAGTTACGTTTACGAAGCAGCATCTGCTGACGATTATTGCGATCGTGGCAGCTCTTGGTTCACAGATATATTTTGATTCATTAATTCTTGGTGCACTGACAGGAATTGTATTAATGTTTTTATTCGTTGTAGTGCCTTTCAAGAATGGTGACAGTGTTGTAAATGAAGGAATTAAATTAATGGGCATGATTGCGTTTGTTATGCTGATTGCTTCCGGTTTTGCAAACGTTCTTCAGGAAACAGGAGCCGTGGAGCAGATGGTCGATCAGACTATTCAATATTCTACCGGTGCAACGGTACTGACAGCAGCGATTATGCTGCTTACAGGGCTTATTATTACCATGGGTATTGGTACTTCTTTTGGAACGATACCTATTTTAGCTGCGCTGTTTGTACCTTTTTGCTTGAGTGTCGGATTTTCTCCTCTCGCAACAGCTGCCATCGTCGGCACAGCAGGTGCAATGGGAGATGCCGGTTCACCTGCTTCTGATTCGACGCTCGGTCCAACTTCCGGTTTGAATGCGGACGGCCGTCATAATCATATTTGGGATACATGTGTACCGACGTTTCTTCATTACAATATTCCATTGTTTATATTTGGACTGATCGCAGCCATGGTTCTTTAAATAAGGCAACTTTTAGAAAGAAAAGAGTGTGCAGATGAATACAGAGAAAATTTATGATGTTATCGGCATTGGCATTGGTCCTTTTAATCTGGGACTGGCCGCATTGCTGGATCAGGTAGAAGAAGTGGATGAATTGTTTTTTGAGCAGAAGAGTCAGTTTGAGTGGCATCCGGGGATGCTGCTTGAAGGGACCGTGCTTAATTCCTCTTTTCTGGCTGATCTGGTAACATTTGCTGATCCTACAAGCCCGTACAGCATGCTTAATTATTTTCATAAGCACAACCGGCTGTTTCAATTTTATTTTAATGAAAAAATGCAGGTGCCCCGCCGCGAGTACGATGCTTATGGAAAGTGGGTATCTGAACAGCTTTCTTCCTGCCGGTTTGGATACGAAGTAAGCAACGTAGAAGAAGTAAAAGAAAAAGGCTGTTATGAAATAAAGGTAAAGCAGGCAGGAACGCAGAAAACAGATATTTACTATGCAAAGCATGTAGTACTGGGAGTCGGAAACACCCCGATCGTTCCACCGGGGCTGGAAGGCACCAATCAGGAAGATATTTATCACACGGAAAATTACAGCTTCAATAAAGAAACACTGCGTGATGCCAAAGCTGTAACAATTATCGGCTCCGGCCAGAGCGCGGCAGAAGTATTTTATGATCTGCTTCAGGATCAGAAATACTTCGACTACCGGTTGTCCTGGTTTACGAGGTCACCGCAGTTTTTTCAGGCCGAGAATGCTAAAGTAGCACGCGAAATTTTCTCTCCGGATTATGTGAACTATTTCCGCTCGCTTGATTTTGACACAAGAATGAAAGGTCTTCCTAATCTCGATCAGGCGAGAAAAGGAATAGAGCAGGATATTCTTTATAAAATCTATGATCTGCTTTACCATCGTTCGATTGAGCGTGACGATCCAAAAGTCACGCTGCAGGCAATGACGGAAATGAAAGGCATTACCGAAGCCGAAAAGTATTCATATGTAGTGGAATGTTTCCAGTGGCAAAAAGAAAAAACCTTTTACCATCCCACTGATAAACTGGTACTCGGCACCGGATACAAGCCGAGCCTTCCGGAATGGCTCGATAAAATGAGAGAGGAACTCTCCTGGGAAGATGATAACCACTTCGAAGTGGATGATCATTACCGGCTTAAGTTTAAAGACAATAGAGAGCATTCTTTGTTTACACTCGTTAATATTGACCATTCACACGGAACGGCGGCGACCAACTTAACGTTATCCGTTCTTCGAAATCAATCTATTATTAATGCCATCTGCGGCTATGATCGTTTTCCAGTTCAGAAAGATACTGTATTTCAACAGTTTTTTCCGGAGTGATTATGTGAAAATATGTAAAAAAAACACAAGTCGTTTTAAGTAAACCCTTTCAGGAAATGGACGAATAGGACAATTTTTGAAGGGGGTATGACGATGAGCAGAAAAATGCTATATGCAGCTCTTTCCGGCGCGCTGACTGTCAGTATGCTGGCAGCCTGTGGAGGAACGGACACGGAAGAGGATCCCGCTATGGACGAAGAACCTGAAATGGAAGAAGAACCAGCTGAAGATGAAGAGATGTAAAATAAAAAACTCTCCTTTCCGGGAGAGTTTTTTTATTTTGTAATGCAGTTATCTTTGAAGCAGGAAGCCGCCATGATAAAATGATTCTACTATACTAACCGTCCGGGAAGCCCAGCTTATAGGAAAAGAGGAGAGGTTATGCTTTGGCTGACTCTTGCTTTTTTAATCCTGCTGCCTGTTGTTATCGCATCTATCACGATAGTAGTCAGTTTAATCATGAAGTGGCTGCTGGAAAAAGAGGTTAATAATCGGCAGGCGTATTCGGTTTTTCATTTTGTGAATATCGCCTTCACGATAATGATGTGGGGAACAACAAGTATTGTTTTTTATGGACTTGTGCTGGAAAAGATCACGGAAACAGGCTGGCTGACAATGACACTGTATGCTTATGTTTATCCCCTTCCTGTCATTCTGCTTCTTTATATAGCGGCTTCCAGGCTGTTTCGTTCCTGGATCTACCCGGTCAGCAGCCGGACGGACAACATTGTATATTTAAAAAGAAGAAGCGGTTTGTTTCGATAAGAAAGTGGGAGCAGCATGGCAAAAACAAAATTTTATGTTGTATGGAAAGGCAGAAAGCCGGGCATTTATAGCACCTGGCCGGAATGCCAGAAGCAGGTAAAGGGCTATCCCGGCGCCCGCTTTAAATCATTTCCTGGAAAGGCAGAAGCAGAACAGGCTTTTGCCGGGGAATCTGAAGCAGCGCCAGCTCCGGGAAGCAGCAGTTACATTGAAGAAAGCGTATCGGTGGATGTTGGTTCCAGAGGAAACCCGGGGCCGGTTGAATATAAAGGTGTGTATACAAAAACGGGAGGGGTGCTGTTTGAACATCCCGGCTTTCCTAAAGGGACCAATAATATGGGAGAGTTTTTAGCGATTGTCCACGCCCTGCAGTATTTAAAAGAAAAAAACAGCTCAATTCCGGTTTATTCTGATTCCATGACTGCCTTAAAGTGGGTAAAAGACAAAAAGATAAAGTCCACTCTCGGACGTGACAGGGAGTCAGAATCAATATGGAATGCTGTCGACCATGCAGAGACATGGCTTAAAGAGAATAGCTGGAAGAACCCTTTAATCAAATGGGAAACTAAACAATGGGGCGAAATCAAAGCGGATTACGGAAGAAAATAATCACTGCGGAAAGGCCGGTCTTACAATGATGAAACTAGGCGTGCTTGATCAATCTCCGGTAATAGAAGGGAAAACCCATGCAGAAGCACTGCAGGATACGGTAGAACTGGCAGAGGAAGCCGATCGGCTGGGTCTCTCCAGGTTTTGGGTGTCAGAACACCATGCAGCAGCCAATCTAGCAGGGGCAAGTCCGGAAGTATTGATTCCACACATAGCAAGCCGGACAAAAAACATAAAAGTAGGATCCGGCGGAATTATGCTTTCTCATTATAGTGCGTTCAAAACAGCCGAAAATTTCAGTGTGCTGGAAAATCTTTATCCGGGTCGGATCGATCTGGGCGTCGGTCGGGCTCCGGGCGGCATGCCGATCGCAACGATGGCCCTGCACGACAGAAGAAAGCGGGAGACCCACCGTTATCCGGAACAGGTAAAAGATTTAATAGGCTACCTTCATGATTCGCTGCCCGAAGATCATTTTTTTAAGGATCTTCACGTAACACCCCGAATAGAGGCGCCTCCGGAGATCTGGATGCTCGGATCAAGCGCTGGCAGCGCAGCTCTTGCGGCAGAATACGGCCTGCCTTACTGCTATGCGCATTTTATCAATGCAGAAGATGGGGAAGAAGCGACGAGGCTGTATCGGGAACAGTTCCAGCCGTCTGTCATTTTAAAGAAGCCGAAAGTGATTACGGCTGTTTTTGCAGCGGCTGCTTCCACCGCCGGAGAAGCCGAAGAAATAGGCCGTGTGATGGATCATGTGCTTTTATCCGGGGAACAGGGGAAACCATTGAACGGTATTCCTTCTTTAGAATCTATCGCCTCTGTAACATATGAATCATATGAAAAGAAACGGATCGATTATAACCGGGCGCGGATGGCAGTGGGAACGCCGGAAAAAGCAGCTGCTGCGCTGAAGGATATCGGAAACAGGTATTGTGCAGAAGAAATTATGATCGTTTCTCTCGCTCCTTCCTCTGCGCAGAAGATCCATTCCCTTCAGCTGATTGCTGATGCTTTTTCATAAATTTTTCATAGGATGTTTAAATGTATCCAATGAGAGGGTAAACCATACAATGTAGACGAAATCTGTTTGAAGGAGTGAATCGAATTGGCTAAAAAAATTGCCGTAGTAATGACAGACATGTTTGAAGATGTTGAATATACAGATCCAAAGCAGGCTTTCGAAAAAGAGGGCCACGAACTAACCGTAATAGAATCAGAAAAAGGTAAAACGATTGAAGGCAAGCAGGGGGAAACAAAAGTAAAGGTGGATGCATCTATCGATGATGTGAAGCCTTCTGATTTTGACGCATTGTTTATACCGGGCGGATTTTCTCCTGACCTTCTTCGCGGAGACGATAAATTTGTTTCATTTGCAAAGTCTTTTATGGATGAAAACAAACCCGTATTTGCTATCTGTCACGGACCACAGCTTCTCATTACCGCTAAAGCACTGGAAGGAAGAGATGTAACCGGCTTTACTTCCATTCATGTGGATATGGAATATGCAAAAGCGAAAGTACACGATGAAGAAGTTGTTGTCTGCAGCAACCTGGTAACAAGCAGAACGCCGGACGATCTGCCTGCATTTAACAGAGAATCACTAAAGCAGCTGAAATAAGCAGTAAAGGCAGATCCAGTCGGGTCTGCCTTTTTTTGAGCAAATAAGAAGAAGGCAGTATGCCGCAGTGATATAATGGAAAACGAGGAGTTGATTTGGAATGAATGAAAAGACAGAACTGGCTACGTTTGCCGGAGGCTGTTTTTGGTGTATGGTAGGGCCTTTTGAACAAGAAGAAGGGGTGCATACGATCGTTTCCGGCTATACCGGCGGACATACGGAAAACCCTACCTATCAGGAAGTATGCACCGATACAACCGGGCATGTAGAAGCGGTACAGATAGAATTTGACCCGAATAAAGTAACGTATGACAAACTGCTTGAAATTTTCTGGCGCCAAATTGACCCAACGGATGCAGGCGGCCAGTTTAATGACCGCGGAGAATCCTATGGAACAGCCATCTTTTATCACGGCGAAAACCAAAAGCATCAGGCAGAAGCATCTAAAGAAAAACTGCAGAAAGAAGGACCGTTTCAAGGGAAAATAGTTACCCCTATACGTCCTGCAAAAACTTTTTACAGAGCAGAAGAAGGGCATCAGGAGTACCATAAAAAAAACAGCTATCACTATAATATGTACAAGCGCGGATCCGGAAGAGCCGGGTTTATAGAAACACATTGGGGGAATAATTAATGGCAGATAAAGAAGAACTAAAAAAGAAGCTGACTCCTATTCAATTTGAAGTAACACAAAACAACGGAACAGAACGCCCGTTTGAAAATGAATATTGGAATCTAATGGAAGATGGGCTGTACGTGGATGTTATTTCAGGCAGACCCTTGTTTTCATCAAAGGAAAAATTTGAATCAAGCTGTGGATGGCCGAGTTTTACAGCACCTTTAGAAGAAAAGGAAGTAGCAGAGCATTTTGATACGACATTTGGAATGCGCCGCACAGAAGTACGTGCCAAAAATTCCGACTCCCATCTGGGCCACGTATTCAATGACGGTCCGAAGCCAACCGGCCTTCGCTATTGTATTAACTCTGCTTCTCTTCGCTTTATTCCGAAAGACAAGCTCGAAGAAGAAGGCTACAGTGAATACGCAGAGTTGTTCAAATAAAAGGTTTAAGCAAAAAAGAAAAGGGAATAGTTTGTAGTGTACTAACTATGTGCCTATAGAGCAGATAAAAGATCTGCGGGAACCTATTATACTATTAAATGCTATCCAAGGAGGACATTACCGATGGACCAAAAAACACAAGAACTAGTAGAAGGACTAAACACAGACCTGGCTAATGAATATGCAGCGATGATTATGTACAGCAATAACGCTGCTGTTGTATCCGGACTATACCGTCAGGTGCTGAAGCCGTTTTTTGAAGGAGAAGTAGCTGATGAGCAGTCCCACGCCATTTATCTGGCAGAAAAAATCAGTATACTTGGAGGTACTCCAACCACAGTTCCTGCTAAAGTAGAACAGACGAGCGATGTAAAACAGATGCTCGAGAACGCAAAGCAGTCTGAGAAAGACACCATCGAGCGTTATAAAGTAAGAGCAAAGCAGGCGGAAGAGCTTGGTTTAATCGAACTGCAGCTTAAACTCGAAGACTTAATTTCCGATGAAACGGGCCATATGGAAGAAATCGAAAGATTACTAACAGACCCACGCATGCATTAAAGAAAAGAAGACCAGAGCCCTGGAGGCTCTGGTCTTTTCTTTTATATAGCAGAGGTGGAGGGCTGTGCGCTCTGGGATGTTTTGTCATCGATCCGGTCTTCGATTGCCTTCATTGCTTCAGGGTCATTCAACAGGGCTTCGCGGTTTTTATTTATCAGTTCCTCTAAAGTTAATCTGTTTGGTTTTCTCATACTATCTCTCTCCTTTTCTATTCTCTAATTCCAGTATAGTAGTGTTTTACTAAGAATAGCGGCCTTAAATGTTACTATTTTTTGAAAACTTTGTATTATCTAAAAATATAGTTTATTTCCTTTACAATCTGATTTTTTCCTGTTACGATGTGTATCAATTCACTTTATAGAGAAAGTGAGCAAACGCTCACTAAGTATTTTCAGAATATTATATTAAAGGAGTGCGGGAGATGACGGGAGAGAGAAAAGAAGCAGAATTCCAATTTTCAGTAGAAGAAGAAGGATTTGAAATGCTTGAAACGGATTTCTTTATGACAGAAGTATACAATGGCTGATAAATAAGCAGGAAGCTGATATATTCAGCTTCTTTTTTTATATTTTAATGAAAAACAATAGGAAAGCCGAATCAGCAGGTACGGAGCAAATTTTCTTTACAAAGAGGAGTAAAGAACAGGGAAAAGTGGTATGTTAATGTTATATCAAATAAAATTGCCTGAAAGGTGGATGTATCAATGACACAACAGAATAAAAGCAAAAAAGGACTGGGAATAGGGATTGGGATTGGAATTGCAGCACTCTTAGCAGTAGTGCTTGGCAATAAGACGTCCAGAGAGAAAGTAACGAGCGGCACAAAAACGACCGCTTCTAAAGTTAATGGGGCTACTCAATATATTTCACAGAACAGAGAAGAAATTATCGATACATTAAAGAAAGCCTCCAATCAAATTTCAGAGCTCCTGCAGGCAGCGAATGAAGACGTACAAAAGATTTCCGAAACAGCCGGCAACCTGAAAGAAACGACAATGAATATTAAAGATACAACGAAGAAAACAGCACAGGAAATGAAAGAAATTAAAGAAGAAACGGTTTCCAAACTGTCTGAAGAAGTACCATCTGCACCAGCTGCCTCTGATTCAAACGAAGAAGCTTCAGCTGATGAAAGCAATGTACACCCACTTCCAAGAGGAAAAGAGTCCATCTAAAATAAAAATGATAAATTTTATGTTTACTACTACCCAATTTAGGAAAAACAGGTTCTAAGAGACTTTTCCAAGGGGGATTCAACGTGAGTGAAGTAGAAAATATAAAAAAATTATCCAATATGAAAGATGATAACGGCATACTCTCTATTTACCTTAACACTGATTTTACAGAAGGAAATCAGCAGGGCGGCGAATGGAAAATCCGCTTAAAGAACGGCTTAAAAAAATTAAAAGAATATGCTGAAGCGGGCGGATCAAAAGATGAGCTGAAAACATACAAAAGTATAGCCGATCAAGCAGATCGACATATACATGATCTTCAGGCAGACATGCAGAAAGGACTCATCCTCATTATTAACTCGGAAGGCAGCGTGCTGCTCGAGAAAATACTGCAGGTGCCGATTGAAACGGATTTCCAATGGGAAAAGCAGCCTGTTGTAGACCAATTGGACTTTCTGCAGAAAGACTATCCTGCTGCGGCCATTATGCTCGTGCAGCAAAGAGATGTTATTCTGCTCGATACCGCTTTAGGAGAAATACGCGATCAGCGTAAATTCAGCTGGGAACTTGAATCCGAAGACTGGAAGCAGTACCAGGGAACGGCCGCACGAGCTAAAACTGCTTCAGGTTCAACGCACATTGATGAACTGCAGCAGCGGTTTGAGGAAAACCAGCAAAGATGGTACAAGAAGCTGGCGCCTACTCTGGATAAAGAAGTGAAAAAGCGCGGCCTGGAAGGTGTATACCTTGTCGGAAGCAAAGAGTACGTCAAAGACCTGGAACAGCATTTAGGAGCAAAGATCCTGGATACGATTCCTAAAAACTTAATATCCAAGCCTGCTCATGAAATTGTAAACGAAGTATACGGGGAAATCGTCCGTTAAAAAAACTCTGCTGATACTCTTATCAGCAGAGTTTTTTGTGCTGTCAACGGGCAGCCGCTGGGCATAAAAAAAGCTTGGAGAGTGGACGAAGCAGCGCCACTAGATTAAAATGCAGAAGAGACGATTGATAGAAAGGGTGCGTGCAGATGGATTTTTCAATGACTGAACATGGATTTACGACTGAAACAAATTATGGAACGCTTCATATTTCGAGTGATGAAGAATACGGATTCCGTCCTTATCAGCTGATGACCGCATCTTTAGCTGTGTGCAGCGGCGGCGTACTGAAAAAAATAATGCAAAAACAGCGCATGGATGTGCAGGATATAGCGATCCGGACTAACGTGGAACGAAGTGGTACAGAAGCAGATGAAATAACGAAAGTATCCATTCATTTTATTGTAGACTCTGTTCATAAAAACGATAAAAAAATGCAGAAAAACATGGAATTAACGAGAAAATACTGCTCCATGGTGCAATCTGTTAAAGACAGCATACAAGTAGAAGAAACGTACGAATGGAAATAAAATAGGCTCGAGAGCAAAAAGAGGAGAAACAAATGGCAGCAAGCACCCGCATGGATTTTACAGAAGGCAGCATTATGAGGAAGATGATTCTCTTTTCCTGGCCTATTTTTTTGGGCAATGTGCTGCAGAGTTCTTATCAGATTGTAGACAGCCTCTGGGTGGGTAACCTTCTTGGAGCACAGGCTCTCGGGGCGGTTACGCTCTCAAGCACTGTCATTTTTACTATTCTATCTTTTATTATAGGAATTAACAGCGCGACGCTGACTATTTTATCGCAGCGGATAGGAGCAGGCGACAATGAAGGATTAAAGCGCTCGCTGAACGCATTTGTAACGGTGCTGGGCATACTAGCTGTAGGGCTTGGAGTAGTTGGCTTTTTTATGTCCCCATATATTTTGCAGCTCATGGGAACGCCGGAATCGATTATGCCGATGGCTTCTACGTATCTGCGAATTAACTTTATTGGTATTTTGTTTTTGTTTGGATATAATTTCATCGGCACTGTGCTTCGGTCTGTAGGGGACAGCAAAACGCCTCTACGCTTTATTATGCTGGCTGTAGCATTGAACATCGTTCTTGATCCTTTATTTATTCATGTATTGGACCTTGGAATCAGCGGTGCTGCCTATGCGACTGTTATTTCCCAGGGAATCGCATTTTTATTCGGAATTATTTATTCTATCGTAAAAAAAGGAGTTCCTTTTTCCATTCCGTATATTCCTGCGATGGAAGAATGCAGGCGCATTATTAAAATAGGGCTGCCTTCCGGCTTTTCTATGGTAGCCATCTCCGGTGGTGTTCTTGCCGTAATGACGGTAGTTACCTCGTTCGGGGAAACAGCCGTTTCCGGGTTCGGCGCAGCCCAGCGGCTCGACAGTGTGATTATGCTCCCATCTCTTACGCTTGGGTCCGCTATTACGAGCATCGCCGGTCAAAATATCGGTGCTGAAAAGTGGGATAGAGTAAAAGAAATCGCCAAAAGCGGACTTATTCTTATTTTTTCTGTGTCTCTTGTTATCAGCACGATCGTATTTATTTTAGCTGAATTTCTAATGGGACTGTTTGTAAGTGATCCCGGAACGATCGAATTCGGCGCCCAGTATCTACGGATTGTTGCGTTTTGTTACCCATTTTTAGGTATTAATTTTGTATTAAATGGTATCGTCCGCGCGTCCGGTGCGGTGATGCAGGTGCTCGTGCTTAATATTATATCGTTCTGGCTGCTCCGCTTCCCGCTGGCCTGGATTTTCTCGGAATGGTACGGGGAAATTGGCATTGGAATTGGAATTGGACTAAGCTTTTTAATAAGCAGCGTGTTTGCTGCCGCCTACTACAAATATGGAAAATGGAACAAAATTGATATTTTTAAAGAAGAAAAAGAAGCTCCCGCTAAATGATAAAGCAGAAAGGAACAAGTTAAACATGAGTACCCCTATCCACACGAAAGAACAGCATCTCAATTATTTACAAAATCGATTTGGATTAATGCAGCAGATGATTACAGGGATGCCCTCAGATGAGGCAGGTATAGAAGACCTGGAGCGCCTTGAACAAATGCTTGATAATATTATGGTCAAAATTCAGCAGTTTAAACCGGACTGGAAAGAGCAGGAGGAATAGACATGGAAGTGTATCTCGTCCGTCACGGGGAATCGGAAGGAAATCGATCAAAAACACTGCAGGGCTGTATGAATTTCGACCTGACGGATAAAGGCAAAAGCCAGGCAGCAAAGCTCGGAGACTTCTGGGCCGGCCGCCATGCGCTGGATGTACTATTCAGCAGTGATTTAGTGAGGGCACATGAAACAGCAAAAGCAATCGGGGCAGAGCAGGATCTCCCGGTACAGACAAAAGAGCTGTTCAGGGAAATAAATCTGGGACCGATGGAAGGCAAAACGAGAGAAAAAATTTACGAAGAATTTCCTGAGGTGAAAGAAAAAGATCTGCTTTGCAGTGGACTTGATGGAGCAGAAACGGTAGAAGATATTACAAAAAGATGTAAAGATCTTAAAACCATGCTTCTGGCAGCCGATTTTAATAAGGCAGCTATCGTTTCCCATGGTGGATTTCTTACAATTTTCCTTATGTATCTTATTCTTGGAGAAGAGTGGCACCGGGTGGAACGGCCGTTTCGTATGGACAATACCGGCATTACAAAAATTGTGCGCACCGATAATGCGCTGCATGTCGACTATTTAAATAACCGTCCTCATTTACTATAGAAAAAAGAGCAGCCGCGGTAGAACCGGGCTGCTCTTTTAATCGTACTGCGTGTATAAATGAAGAAGTTATCCATCATAATTGATCGGCGAGCCGGGTCCTAAGTCCAGGCCGAGCAGCATCCAGACAATGAGAAGGACGGACCAGGTGAGCAAGAAAACAAGGGAGTACGGAAGCATAACGGATATAAGCGAACCGATTCCCATTTTCTTATCATACTTCTGGGCAAAAGCGATTATAATCGCAAAATATGTCATAAGCGGAGTAATAATGTTTGTTGATGAATCAGCAACACGGTAGGCCATCTGCGTAAGTTCAGGAGAATAGCCCAGCTGCATCATAATTGGGACAAATACAGGCGCCATAATGGCCCATTTAGCTGAGGCACTACCGATAAATAAGTTGATAAAACCGGTAATCAATATAAATACGAGGAGAAGTGGTATACCCTGCAGGTTAATGGTCTGCAGAAACTCTGCGCCATACACGCTTAATACTAATCCCATGTTGGTTTCATTAAAGTAGGCCACAAACTGTCCGGCGGTAAAGGCAAGAACGATAAACATTCCCATGGAAGCCATCGTATCAGAAAGCTGGTTGGCTACGTCTTTATCGTTACGAATCGTTTTCGTGACAATCCCGTAAACCACTCCGGGAATAAAGAACAAAATTAAAATAGCTACAACAAGAGAGCTCATAAATGGTGAAGTTGCGACAAAGTTTCCAGGCTCCCCGTGAAGCGGCGAGTTCTGCGGTACAACCAGAAAAGCGAGTAGAGCAGCGGTGACGATAAATGAAATGCCGGCCCACAGCATGCCCTTTTTCTCTTCAGAAGTTGCCCTGCCTATCGTTTCACGGTAGTCTCCTTTATACTCACCAAGGCGGGGTTCCACAATTTTTTCACTAACAATTGTACCAACAATTGTGAGGAAAAAAGTAGAAACGATAATGAAATAATAGTTCATGGCGTTGTTCATCGTATCTGCATACGCAGGGTCAATGGTTGCTGCTGCCTGCATAGTTAACTCTCCAAGCATCGGGTCGGTGGCGGAGAGAAGCAGGTTGGCACTGAAACCTGCGGACACACCGGCAAATGCTGCAGCGAGACCGGCCAATGGATGACGTCCTAAAGCTGCAAACAGCATCGCTCCAAGCGGCGGAAGCACGACATAACCGGCGTCCGATGCGACACTCGACATGATACCGGCGAATACCAACGCTGCAGTGAGCAGTCTTGTTGGAACAGAGAAAACAAATGAGCGGAGCAGAACACTGATTAATCCAGTACGCTCAGCAATACCGATACCAATCATGGTAGCAAGTACTACACCCAAAGGAGCAAAGTTTATGAAATTGTCGACCATGCTTTCAAATAAATAGACAATTCCCGAGCTGGACAACAGACTCGTAATCGTGATCATTTCTCCCGGTGCTGCTGGATCTTCTACAGAAATACCAGTTGCAGAAAGAATGGCCGAAAGAAAGATAACAATCACTGCCAGGATTGCAAACAGAGTAATTGGATGCGGAAGCCTGTTTCCTGATTTTTCAACAATATCCAGGAAACGCTGGAGCATGCCGCGTTTCTTAGCAAGATCTGCCATATGTAATATCCCCCTAAATAAGTAGTTGTTGAATATATAGAAATATTCAGAATTTGTGCATGTTTAGTAACACACAACGTACATTATAGCGGCAATTTATTATAATTGAAACATTTATTCATAATAATTATGACTGATTTTCTTCCATAGGAAATAAACGTACAAAATAAGATCTACTGTTATCAGTATAGTAAGCGTTATATTTTAAAATAAAACAAGAAGTCTAATAAAACAGAATTATCAAATTATTTTATTGATATAAAGTATTAAAGATATTATATAACACAAGCATGGTTTCAAAGCCTTAATAAAGCAGGATAAATGTTATAATATAGGACAATGGATTGTTGGAGGAATGGCAATGAGCAGATGGGTATATGAGACAGCAATTGAACCTGTATATAATTACAAACGAATGCTGCAGAGAGTAGGAGCTGATCCTGTTCATTCTGTTGATCTGTATAACAATCGAATACTGTTTCCTTATAAAGAGCAGGGCAGCAAAGAAGTGCTCGATATTTCTTTTAAAACAATGAATAAAGAAAACCGGATAACGATCAGAGGCACATGTAAAGAGAAAGATCGTGCCGTGAATGCTGTATATAGTGCCTTTGCGCTCGATGCGGAATTAGAAAATATTTCACTGCATTTTCAAGATACAGAAATCGCTCCCTTATTTCAGACGTATAAAGGGGTTCCATTAGTAAGAGAACCGGAGCTTTATGGATGCCTGATAAAAACAATTATTCATCAGCAGCTGAATATGGCCTTTGCCTATACGTTGTCCACAAGATTTGTAGAGCGCTACGGAGAAACACTGGGAGGGGCATGGTTTTATCCGTCTCCTGAAAAGACAGCAGAGCTTTCCACCGCCGAGCTGATGGACCTGCAGTTCAGCAGACGCAAAGCGGAATATGTGATTGATACTTCCAGGCAGATTGCAGAAGGATCCTTATCCCTGGAGCGGATGGAAACAGAAGCGTCCAAGGATGTTATAAAAAAGTTGACAGCAGTCCGCGGGATTGGTCCCTGGACCGCAGAATGTTTTCTGTTATTCGGACTGGGAAGGCTGGATTTAATGCCTGCCAAAGACATTGGAATACAAAATGGATTAAAGAAGCTGTTGGAACTGGATAGTAAGCCTTCAGAAGAAGAGATCAGAAAACGAGCATTGAAATGGGCTCCTTACGAAAGCTATGCTGCTTTATATTTATGGCTGAGCACCGAATCAGTGTCTTAATGGAGTGAGAAGAATGAAACAAAATGAGCGGACGTCCAAAGAAGTACTTTTGAAACAACATGATGAAATTCCGTTGACTATTAAAAAATTAGGCATAAATGGAGAAGGGATCGGCTTTTTTAAACGAAAAGCGGTTTTCGTTGCCGGTGCACTCCCAGGGGAGGAAATTGTTGCAGCGATAAGCCTCGTAAAGTCGAATTATACTGAAGCCGTCATAAAAACAATCAGAAAAGCATCGCCGGAACGGGTCTCCCCGCCGTGTCCGGTTTACGATAAATGCGGCGGCTGCCAGATTCAGCATATTTCCTATAAAGGACAGCTGAAAAACAAACAGGATATAGTCGCTCAGGCGTTTGAGCGCTACGCCGGAAAATATAAGGTTACGGTTAAGGAAGTTAAGGGAATGAAACACCCATGGCAGTATAGAAACAAAAGCCAATGGCAGCTTCAAAAAAGAGAAGGCAGAACAGCGGCCGGTCTTTATTCATTGGACAGTCACCGCCTCGTCGATCTAACCGGTCCGGGGTGTATGGTGGAACATCCGCTTGTAGAAATGATTAATCAAAAAACAGCCGCGATCATTAAAGAGCTTGATCTGCCTATTTATGACGCCAAACGAAAGAAAAACGGGCTGCGCACGATAGCAGTCCGGATTTCTACCGCGGAAAACACGGCCCAGCTTACTTTTATTTCCTCAAGCGATGACCTGCCGAGCAAGAAGAAAGTCATTGCCCGCTTGAGAGAGGAGATACCTGAAGTAGTGTCTGTCTTTCTAAACGTCCAGCCTTCCCGGGCATCTACTGTATTCGGTCAGAAAACAGAACATCTCTGGGGAGAAAAAACGATTACGGAAACGCTGGAAAGCTATTCCTATTCCCTCTCCCCCCAGGCTTTCTTTCAGCTTAATCCGGAACAAACGGTCGTTCTCTACAACGAAGCAAAAAAGGCAGCCGGACTGACGGGGACAGAACGGATTGTAGATGCTTACTGCGGCAGCGGAACCATCGGAATATGGATGGCAGATCAGGCAAAAGAAGGCCGTGGAATGGACATTGAACAGGCAAGTATTAACAATGCTTCTAAAAATGCAGACGCATACGGATACAGTCATTTTAAATACTATCAGGGAGCAGCGGAAAAGCTCCTTCCTCAATGGCAGCAGGAGGGCTGGCAGCCGGATGTTGTCTTCGTAGATCCTCCGCGTACAGGCTGTGATGCTGTTTTTTTGGAAACGATTATTCAAATAAAGCCTAAAAAGCTTGTCTATATTTCCTGTAATCCGTCTACGTTGGCAAAAGATGCCGAAACTCTTCTAAAAAAAGGTTTCTCTATAGGAGAAGTCCAGCCTGTGGATATGTTTCCACAAACGGCACAGGTAGAAGCAGTAACCACATTTTATTCCTCTTCAAAAGAACAATAGAAAGAGTATAATAGAGATATACAAGGAGGGCTTATCATGAGAAATTTTCAATATGCAGATACCCCGGCAGGCCAAAAGATAGCAATCAGTTCAGACTTTGCCGCCGGAATTGGGGAAAAAGAAGGCGACAAAGTTAAATGCTCCTATGACCTGCTAGCTTCCATGACAACAAGAGTGGTTTTTATGGAAATGTTGAGCGGGGGAGGCTCTCCTTTTGCCGTTACGATAGCGAACGGGTGTTATGAAGATACCTGGAAGACAATCGAAAAAGAAATAACAAAAACATCTACAGCGCTTGGCTACCCGGATATTGTTTTGACGGGGAGCACAGAGTCCAATATAGAACTGCAGGAGTCTTCTCTGGGTATTACAGTAATAGGGGAAGGCAACAGCCGCATGGCGGGGCGTGAAAGGCCGTCCATTGAGAACCTCGGTTTTGCTGTTATTGGAGAGCCGCTCTCAGGAGACGATGTCATAGAACTGAGCGATCATATGGTTCCTCTTCACATGTTTAAAGTACTCGTTGAAAACGACCACGTATGGGACGTCGTGCCAGGAGGATCGAAGGGGATAGCTTACGATTGGCAGAGGCTCATTGAAAGAGAAGGGACAGTCCCGGAAGACATTCCGTTTTCCACCGTTAATTTATATGTATCCTGCGGGCCTTCATCAGCGATTCTCATCAGCTATGATAAGCATAAAGAAGATGAAATATACCAGCTCTGCGGTTCTCACTTTCATCCAATCCAGACATAAAGGAGGCAGAGGATGGAAGACCACGCTTCCTTATTTCAAAAAAAGTTCCAGTCGCTTGAAGAGTTTGCCGATTATATCAGTACACTCCTGGGCGGCCCTGTAACGATTGAAGATGCGGGGCACCGGCTTTTAGCCTACAGCACGCACAGTGATTATTCAGATGAAGCAAGGGTCTCTACTATTATGAGCAGGCGTGTGCCGGAAAACGTTATAAACAAGCTCTGGAAAGACGGTGTTATTCCTTCGCTTCATAAAGAACAGGATCCGGTCGTCATTTCAAGTATACAAGATATTGGTCTTGGAAATAGAATGGCTGTAGCGATCAGGCGGAAACAGGAAATCATGGGCTATATCTGGGTTATCGAAGGCAATAATGCCTTTTCACCGGTACAGGAAAGACTGCTTAAAATGGCTGCGGAGAAAGCTGCGAATGAACTGCAGCAGCGGCATATGCAGAACAAGCAGCAGGAGAAAAGCAGGGAAGAGTTTTTCTGGAGGCTGTTAACAGAAGATATTAAAGATGCGCCGTCTATTACAAAACAATTCGAACGCTGGTATGGTAAAGCTCCGGCCCGTCCATTGATCGTGGTGCTGGAATCAGAAGACGCTATCGATGACATTATGTTTCGGTCAGTTATGTATTTAGTCCGCGGCTCTCAGAAAGTGAAGCTGTGGCTGCAGACCCGAACGAATGACCAGGTTATTCTGCTGATTGAACCTGCTGCTGATTCTTTCTTAAATACAGAACAGTACTTTATGGATGAACTTTTGCAGCTGCTTAAAGACCGCTTTACTGCCCGTCAATTTATAGGAAGCGGCCGTGAGGTATCATTGACTCAAATAAAAAAGAGTTACGAAGAGGCCCAGGTCGTTATTAGAATGCAGCGGCGTCTTTCCTGGACAGAGCAGAATTTGTATACGTTTGAACAGCTGGGCTATTTAAAATACCTGGAAGCAGCAGTGGAAGAACATGCAGCAGACCAGGGCCGGTCTCATCCGGTAATCAACAAACTGGTCGTGTATGATACTAAAAATAATACAGACCTTTTAAATACCCTCTACATTTTTCTGCAGTCCTGCAGCGTAAATAAAGCTGCAGAGTTTATGCATATTCATGCTAATACAATGGCCTACCGCATCAAGCGGATCGAAGAAATTACGGGCATGAATACAAAAAAACCTCATGAACAACTCTCTTTATTGATGGAATTTACATTGCGGGAGTACATAAGCAGCTGAGTTTGTGTTTTTTCACAAACGAGCGGCTTTTTCTTTTCAACTGTACACGAAGATTTTTCATGAATTGATAGATATACTAGATGTACAAAATATATCTTAGGGGGGTCCTTTTATGATTATCAGTGTACCTAAAGAAATCAAAAATAATGAAAACAGAGTGGCGATTACCCCAGCCGGAGTTATGAGCCTGATAAAAAGCGGCCACAGCGTCTTAATCGAAACAACAGCAGGAGAAGGCAGTGGATTCACAGATAGCGATTACCAGGAAGCAGGAGCGGAAATCGTGCGTTCTGCAGCAGATACATGGAACCAGGCAGACATGGTGATGAAAGTAAAAGAACCACTTCAGGAGGAATACCAGTATTTTCGAAAAGGTCTGCTCCTGTTCACGTATCTTCATCTTGCCGCAGAACCTGAGCTTGCAGAAGCGCTTGTAAAACATGAAGTGACAGCAGTAGCCTATGAGACGGTCGAAATCAATCATACGCTTCCGCTTCTAACACCGATGAGTGAAGTAGCGGGGAGAATGGCTACTCAAATCGGAGCACAGTTTCTAGAAAAAACAAAAGGCGGAAAAGGAATTCTTCTTTCCGGCGTTCCGGGCGTGCACCGGGCGAAAGTGACCGTGATAGGCGGAGGAATTGTTGGGTTGAATGCTGCAAGAGTTGCGGTCGGGCTCGGCGCGGACGTTACAATTATCGATTTGAGTCCGGTAAGGCTCCGCGAAATTGATGACTTGTATGGCAGAGACATTCAGACGTTAATGTCCAATCCGTTGAACATTATGGAAGCTGTTAAAAGCTCCGACCTGGTTATTGGAGCAGTGCTTATTCCCGGTGCAAAAGCACCCAAGCTGGTAACAGAAGCGATGATCCAATCGATGAGTGAAGGGTCTGTGGTTGTTGACGTGGCAGTTGATCAGGGCGGTATTATTGAAACAGCCGATAAAATCACGACCCATGACGATCCAACGTATATTAAGCACGGGGTAGTACATTACGCTGTAGCCAACATGCCGGGAGCCGTACCAAGAACATCCACCCAGGCTCTTACAAACGTGACCATGCCATACGCGCTTCAAATTGCATCCAAAGGTATCGCACAGGCGGTTAAAGAAAATGATGCATTGAAAAAAGGCGTCAATACAGCCAACGGCTTTGTGACGTATGAAGCGGTCGCAAAAGACCTCGGCTATACCTATGCGGACCCTTATGAAGCATTAAACCTTCAAACCCATTCATAAAACAGCAAAAAAAATATAAACAAAAAGAGACTTCCCGCAAAGGAAGTCTCTTTTTGTTATTAGTATTAGCTGTTGTCTACAGGGTACACACCGTTCTCATCGTGTACTTCACGTCCGGTAAGCGGCGGATTAAAGACGCATACCATTCTCATGTCTGATGATGCACGGAGCAGGTGTTCATCATTTTTATCAAGTACATACAATGTATCGGCTGTAATAGGGTGGACCTTGCCGTCAGCGATTGTTTCTACTTCACCTTCGCCTTCGATGCAGTATACTGATTCAAGATGATTCTGGTACCAGATGTGTGTTTCGGTGCCGGCACGAATAATAGTATCGTTAATAGAGTAGCCCATGTTGTCATTTTTAAAAATAAGTCTGCGGCTGACCCAGTTGCCGTCATCTACTTCTTGATCTGTTCCAAGTACGTCTTCTAATTTTACTACTTTCATATTTAGTGCCTCCATTAATGTTGGTATTATTTATTACTTTATTAACACGTAAAGAATTAAGAAGTAACAGCATCTTTATCTGAGGATACTGTATCTTTAATTGACTGCTCAAGCAGTTTCAATCCTCTTTCAAGCCCTTCATCGTCAATAGTGATAGGCGGGAAGAGTTTAAACACTTCGTCATTCGGCCCGGCTGTTTCCATAATCAGGCCGTACTCAAAGCACTTATCGGTAATTTTATCAGCAATGCCTTCTACATCGCAGAAAACGCCCTGCATGAAGCCGCGTCCTCTATGAGAACCTTTCAGCTCAGGATATTCACCTATCATTTTTTCAAGAAACGCGTGAATACGTTCAGCTTTTGTCTGGACATTTTTTTCAAGGGCGTCGTCTTTCCAATACTGGAAAGATTGAGTTGCTGCTACAAATGCCAGGTTATTTCCACGGAATGTTCCGTTGTGCTCGCCTGGAGCAAACTTATCATATTCCGGCTTAATAAGAGTAAGGGCAAGTGGAGAGCCGTTCCCTCCAATGGATTTAGAAAGGCAGATAATGTCCGGGGTAATGCCTGCCGGTTCAAAGCTGAAGAACGTACCGGTTCTGCCAACTCCTGCCTGTACATCGTCAATAATAAGAAGGATATCATGCGTCTTGCAAATACGGTCTACTTCTTTTAGCCACTCCATGCGTGCAGCATTAAGTCCGCCTTCACCCTGGACTGTTTCCAGAATGACTGCAGCCGGCTTATCCAAACCACTTCCGCTGTCTTCGAGGAAACGCTCAAAGTATTCAAGACCAAGATCGTTTGCACCGAGGTACTTGTCATAAGGCATAGATACCGTATGGTTCAACGGAATTCCGGCACCTTTACGCTTAAATGCATTTCCAGTTACAGAAAGGGCACCAATAGTCATACCGTGAAATCCATTAGTAAAGCTGACTACGTTGGTTCTGCCGGTAACTTTGCGTGCAAGCTTTAAAGCAGCTTCCACTGTATTGGTTCCAGTTGGCCCGGGGAACATTATTTTATAATCCAGGCTGCGTGGTTTAAGGATGATGTCGTGAAAGGCTTCAAGAAATTCAGCTTTTGCTTTTGAAGCCATATCAAGTGAATGAATCACGCCGTCTTCCTGAATATATTCAAGCACTTTCTGTTTCATTTTTTCATCATTATGGCCATAGTTCAAAGCCCCTGCGCCGGAAAAGAAGTCTACATACTCTTTACCGTCCATATCCCAGAGCTTATAGCCCTTTGCTTTGTGAAAAACAGTAGGAAATCCTCTAACATAGCTTCTTACTTCAGATTCGTAATTATTAAAAGTACTCAAGTCATTTGTATTCATGCTTTTTATTACTCCTCCTTAAAGGGTATCGTTCAGATTAGTATTAACTTATTATTCTGAAACCTCAATATATGTTACCTTCTCCATTTTAGAAATGGCAGAAGGGAAAAACTGTTATTTAAGCGGTCCTACTTTAAATGTAAGCTCTGCTTCATGTTCATCGTCCGGAAATAGATCTTCAGCGAACGTTTCAAAGACTTCATATTTTGTTTCATGTGTTCTTGCAACTTTTTTAAATAACCCTTTTGAAGCTTCGTTGGAAGGAGTGACTGTAGCTTCCATGTATTTAACGTCTTTACATGCTTCTCTGTCAAGCACCGCATCAAGAAGTTTAACAGCGAGGCCTTTTCCTCTTTGGGAAGGATCCACGCCAACCTGCCATACAAATACCGTATCCTGCTTTTCAGGCGGGATAAAAGCTGTTACAAACCCAACTAATTCATCATTTTCTTTTGCGACCACGCAGGTCTCGGCGAAAAATTCGCACATCATAATATATTTATAAGAAGAGTTTAGATCAAGTGTAGAGTTTTTAACTAATTCCCACATGTCCGCTCCATCTTCGACCATTGGTTTATCAAAAGTTAATGAATCAATCACATTAGCCGACTCCGTCATTTTAGCTTCCATTTCGTATACCACCCTTATTTAAAGTTAGTAGTTGCCTTATATTCCTATACCTTGATTATTTCAAACGTAAACCTCGTGTTTTTGTGCCATTTTTAGAGGTTTTCAGCAGGAAATCTCACAAAATATGACTTGGCGGGGCCAAGCCACAATGCGATATTTACCGTTTCTATTAGTATAATTTTATCATACGGATGTTTCCGGGAAAGATCAAACGGCAATGGCTGCGATTAAACGGTATTAATCCTGCTTATGAGGGATAGAAGAGTATAGAGTGGGCTGCGCTTATAGATTCCTTCAGTATAGTATGCATTACAAGAGTATTATGAAGAAATGGACAAAAAAAGCCTCTCTTAATAGAGAAGCTTTTCATCTTATTTATTTAAGAGATCCTTAAGTGCAGGTTCTAATTTAGAGTAGGAAAAGGTATATCCGGCCTCCATGGCTTTTTCCGGCAGAGCTTTCTGTCCGTTGACAATCAGGACGCTCATTTCACCAAGCGCTTTTTGAAGAGCGATGCCCGGCACCGGAAGCCAGTGCGGTCTTCCCATAACGGCGCCGAGAGTCCGGCCGAATTCATCCATGCGCAAAGGCTCCGGAGCGGTCACATTCATAGGCCCTGTTACTTTTTTTGTTTCAAGAGCAAATTCAATCATTTCCACAACATCCCGCAGGTGTACCCACGAATACCACTGCCGGCCATTTCCAATCGGACCGCCTGTAAATAGTTTATAAGGAAGCATCATCATTGGAAGTGCTCCTTCTTCACCGTCGAGAATAAGACCAAAGCGGGCGAGGACGAGACGTACACCGTGTTTTTCAACCGTGCGTGCCTTTTCTTCCCACTGTTCGGTAACTTCCTGCAGGAAATTCCGTTCGGCCGGCTTGCTGGATTCTGTAAATACAGTTTCCTCGGATATGCCGTAGTATCCTACAGCAGAAGCGTTTATGAGAACTTCAGGCTTGGAAGATAAAGCACCGATTATGCGCTCTATTTCCTGTGTGGCGGAAAGCCTGCTTTGAAGGATAGCCTTTTTGTGGTCATCGGTCCAGCGCTTTTGAATGGAGGCGCCGGCCAGATTAATGATGGCATCGAGCCCGGGAAGCTCTTTTTCCGGCGTACTGGAAGAACCAAGCCATTCTACAAACGTAATACGTTCTTTATTTTGTTTGTTTTCTGTATTTCTTGTTAAGATATATACATGGTGTCCCTGGGCAGTAAGATAACCGGTCAATGCCGATCCGATTAATCCGGTTCCGCCGCTTATTGCAATATTCATGTGGAACCCTCATTTCTTCATCATTTATAGTAAACGAAAAGGATATTACACAACAGTTACCCTTTAATGAAATAGGTTAATCACTATACAGCCAGTGGAGGTGGGAAATGAAAGTTGCAAAAATCACAACCCAGCAGAAAAACAGCCAGCGTTATAACATATTTTCAGAAGAGCACGGGAAAGAAAAATATGCCTTCAGTGTGGATGAATCTGCTATTGTCGAGTTTGGCCTGAAAAAGGGACTGGAACTCAGTGATACAGAGCTTGAAGCGATTGAAGCATTTGACCAAAAGAGAAGGGCATGGAATGCAGTTCTTCACTATCTATCGTTTTCCATGCGGACAAAATGGCAGGTGGAGCAGTATTTATTTGAGAAAGAATATGCACCGGCTGCAGTGGAAGAAGCGGTAAACCGGGCTCTGGATTATAAGTTTCTGGATGACGAAGCATTTGCGGAAGCTTTTGTGCGCACCAAAATAAACACAACGGATAAAGGACCGAAAATTATTACCGGTGACCTGAGACAAAAAGGAATTGGTTCCGAGCTCGCTGAAAAAGCCCTGGTACAATTCACAAAAGAAAAGCAGATTGATAAAGGCGTGAAGATCATTCAAAAAAAAGCAGCGCGGCAGAAAGATGCGCACACTATTTTTAAAAAGAAAATGATGGATGCGCTCCGCCAAAAAGGTTACGACAGTGAAATATTTACTATCGCCTGGGAAGAGGCGGATATTGTACCAGACGAAGAGGAAGAGTGGGAAAGACTCGAAGTTCACGGCGATAAGATTCTCCGTAAATGGGAAAAGAAAGCAACAGGACGCACCCTTCAGCAGAAAGTAAAGGAACAGCTTTATAGAAAAGGCTTTAACATGCAGCTGATACAGCGATTTCTGGATCAGAAAGTATCCGGAGAATAGGGGAGTAAACAGTGGAAAAACGATACAGTCAGATGACAGCGTACGAAATAAGATCGGCGATCGCCGATCTGAACGAAAAAGCAAAAAAAGCCGAACAGATGGGGATGGTCAGTGAACTTGCCGTGTATGAAAGAAAGAAAACATTGGCGGAAGCTTATATGATAAATCCTGAAGACTTCTCTAAAGGAAGTGCCTACGAAGTAAAAAACGAAGACACGACGTTTTATATTGAGTATTTTAATGGGGTGTTTGCCTGGGGATTCAGGAAAGGCAGCGAAGAATTAGAAGCACTTCCTTTATCACTGCTTGGAAAAGAGGTGGAACACAATGGATGATCATATTAGCAGGCTGACAAATATACTGCTGAGTAAAAATGAGAAGCTGTCGACAGCAAAAGCCCAGATGTGGGTCGAGTACTTGTGGGAAGACTTTGAAGCAACAAGAGCCAAATCAGGAAGAGATTACAAGGGAAAAGAAATGACGGAAAAAATTGTGCTTCAGTGGATCAGCCAATACGGCCCTCACCTGCACAACTATAATCCAACAAACCAGAAATTTTCCGGAATGTTAAATGAGCCTGACGGTACAAAGCATTAAAAAAGAGCGACGCTTTACAGCAGCCGCTCTCCTTGTTTTAATTTTTTTTCGAGTGTTTCTGTAGAAAAAATCCAGCCGGTGTAAGACGTATAAGGAATCAGCTCTTTGTTCATCCGTACGACAGCTACAAACGGATAAAAGCCTTTGCTCCGGTACCGCAGATCGATAAACTTCACTTCCCAGCCGTTATCGAGTTCTTTGACCAGCCATCTGTAGGTTGGCGAAAAAGATAAAAAGGAAGAAAGGTTGCGGTCATCCAGTGCTGCATTAATAACCGGATCAGATGGAATCGGTTCGAACGGGTAGCTCTCCAAATAACGGAGTACCTTGTCTTTTGATTCTGTTACGTGAAGCTTTTCTTTCGTCCGTACGACCAAATGGAAATTTTTCCAATTGTACGTAGGGGATATGAAGAAATGAGTAGCATCCGGATGGAAATGGGCGGCTTTTCTAAGCACATTGTTTCTTACTCTATACCGCCATATATAATAAATAATTAAAACAGCATAAATGGCAAGAAAGGTCCATCCGGGATCGAGGCCATAGCTCCATGCAATAAAGCCAAAAATATGAGCAAAGAAAATAAACGGATCAAAGATGTTAATCACGCCCAGGCCTATCCACTTTTTGTTAAACGGAGACAAAGCCTGAGTGCCATATGCATTGAAAATATCCACAAACACATGGAGAAATACTGCCAAAAATGTCCACAGCCACAAATGCAGAAACGAAATTTCCGGGTTAAACATATAAAAGAAGCCGGATATAAGAAGCGGCCATGTTAAAACAGCCGGAATGGAATGAGTAGGTCCGCGGTGATACCTTATATAGACCGCGTTATTTTTCAGCTTAAGTATGGTGTCGAAATCAGGAGCCTGTGACCCTATAATTACGGCTGCCATTACGGTTTGAAGAGCAGCAGGATTTTCGGCGATCACGGGATCCATAGTAGCCAGACCGCCGATTCCTACACCCATAACAACGTGCGTTGCAGTATCCAAGGGTACCTCCTTCAGGAACAGTTCCTCAAAGAACGTTCATATAATGTGAAAAGTCTATTTAAAAATTATAACATGATCTTTTATAGATGACATGCCTTAGCATGCAGAAAGGACAGGGGTTTATGCAGAAACCTATCGTAATTTTCATGGAGTATAAAATAAAGGAAGAAAGCAGGGAAACCTACCTGGCTGAAATGGAAAAAGTAATAAAGGAAATGGACGCTCTGGAATCGGGAACTGTGGAATGGTACGAAGCCGCAGATCAACAGGGGCTGTATGTAGAAATGATAGAAGTTTCTTCCATGAAGGAGTATGAATACATAAAAGAAAGGCGCAGGGATCCAGCGGATACAACATTCGGGGGGCTTCTGCCTTTACTTGAAAAAGGGGCGGCAGGAATGAACTGCTGGGCATTTTCCCGGCTGAATAAAAAGTAATGGCAACAGCAGGAGGATATAATGACAGAAAAATGGAATAGTATAGATATAGGAAATTTTCAGGAGCAGCTGCTGGAGTGGTACGGGCACAATCAAAGAGTTCTGCCTTGGCGGGAAAACCAGGATCCCTATAGAATATGGGTATCTGAAGTCATGCTTCAGCAGACAAAAGTAGACACGGTTATTCCTTATTTTAATAATTTTATGGAGAAATTTCCTTCTATTAAAGATTTAGCGGAAGCAGAAGAGGAAAAGGTGCTCAAAGCGTGGGAAGGCCTCGGCTATTATTCCAGGGTTCGTAATCTTCATCATGCTGTAAAAGAAGTACATGAGAAATACGAGGGCAGGGTGCCGGCAGACCCGAAGTTGTTTTCTTCATTAAAAGGAGTGGGTCCCTACACTGCAGGTGCCGTTATGAGCATCGCCTATGAATTGCCGGAACCGGCGGTGGATGGCAATGTAATGAGGGTGTTTTCCAGGCTGTTATGTATTGAAGAAGATATCGGCAAAGCGAAAACGAGAAAAATATTTGAATCCGCTCTTCCCCCTTTTTTAGAAAATGTGCCGCCCTCCCAGTTTAACCAGGCGGTTATGGAACTTGGGGCGATGGTTTGTACACCCCGTTCTCCCGGCTGCCTGCTCTGTCCTGTTCAGGAATTCTGTGAAGCCCGGATGCAGGGGAAAGAACAAATCCTCCCAATTAAAGAAAAGAAGAAAGCGGCGAAAGCCCGGGAAATGGCTGCGGTTGTGCTGAAATCACCAGACGGACGTTTTCTTTTTCACCAAAGAGAAGAAAAAGGACTGCTCGCCAAAATGTGGGAGTTTCCAAATGCAGGAACAAAACAAGAAGAACCGCAGGCAGAACAGGTTCAGGTATTTATTAATGATCATATAGGTGCGCAAGCCATTAATATAGAACCTATTCAGTATGTGGAGCACGCTTTTTCCCATTTGATCTGGAATATTACGGTTTATGAAGCAGAAACGGTGGAAAGTGAAGTGACAACACCGGCGGAAGGACGCTGGAAGTGGATGACGCTGGAAGAAGCGGAGGCCTATGCTTTTCCTGTTTCCCACCAAAAAATACTGCATCAGCAAAAAGGAGAGGGGAAGTAACATGGATCTGGAGCTCAAAGGAAAAAAAGTACTCGTCACAGGTGCCTCAAAAGGAATCGGCCGCGGTATTGCAGAGGCATTTGCTGCAGAAGGAGCCATTGTTGGGGCAGTGGCCCGGTCAACGGACATCTTAAATGAAATGGCGGCAAAGCAGGCAGCAATTATTCCTTTAACCGGGGATTTAACAGAAGAAAAGCAGAGAGAAGATGTGTTTCAGGCTTTTCTGGATGAAGCGGGAGACATTGATATTCTTGTGAATAATCTGGGAGGCAGTAACGGCACTTCTGTTCTGGAGACCGATATGGAGGACTTCTACCATGCGATGGAATGGAATTATTTCTCCGCTGTCCATTTAAGCAAGCTTGCTTATAAGCAGATGATAAAAAAGCAGGAAGGGGTGATCCTGCAGATTACTTCTATTTTCGGAAGGGAGGCAGGAGGAAAGCCTACATACAATAACGCAAAGGCCGCATTAATAAGCTTTACGAAATCTCTGGCGGATGAAGCTGTAAAAAAAGGAATTCGTGTCAATTCGATTGCTCCCGGCTCTATCCTTCATCCAAGCGGAAACTGGCAGAAGCGAATAGATGCGGATCCGGAGAAAATGAAGGCTTTTGTTAAACAGGAAATACCGGCCGGACGCTTCGGGACGGTAGAAGAAATTGCCAATACGGCTTTGTTTCTTGCTTCGCCAAAAAGCTCCTGGATCATCGGGGCAAGCATTAATGTAGACGGCGGCCAGTCAAATATGAATATGTAAAAGGGGACTAATATGCTTACATTTGATTCGAACTATAATCCATATGCGTCTAAACGTTCTACGGTCTATGCCAAAAATGGTGTAGTAGCTACCTCCCAGCCGCTTGCTTCGCAGGCCGGCCTGGACATATTAAAAAAAGGCGGAAACGCAGTTGATGCTGCTATTGCGACAGCGGCATGTCTCACTGTGGTAGAGCCGACTTCAAATGGGATCGGCGGGGACGCCTTTGCCCTGGTGTGGATAAAAGACAAACTACACGGCTTAAATGCAAGCGGGCCGGCGCCAGTTTCTTTATCCATCGCTGCATTGAAAAAAAGAGGATTGTCAGCAATCCCTGTACACGGATTGATTCCTGTTACCGTTCCGGGCGCACCTTCTGCCTGGGGAGAGCTTTCCCTTCGTTTTGGCAGGCTGCCATTTTCCGATCTGCTGCAGCCGGCGATCGAGTACGCCGAAAATGGATATCCGTTGTCACCGGTTCTGGCCGAGTTTTGGGGGAAAGGAGCGGCTTCTTTTGAACAAAAGCTGAAAGGCAAAGAGTTCGATGAGTGGTTCCGTGTATTTATGCCGGGAGGAAAAGTGCCTCAGGCCGGGGAAATGTGGAAGTCACCGGGTCACGCGAGGACGCTGAAGCGCCTGGCTGAAGATGGAGACCGTTCGTTTTATGAAGGCAGTATAGCAGAAGAAATAGCAGATTTCTCCGCTGCCCATGACGGCTTTCTTTCAAAAGATGACCTGGCCTCTTTCCGGGCGGAGTGGGTGGATCCGATTCATGTTTCCTATAAAGGATATGAGGTGTGGGAAATCCCGCCAAACGGGCAGGGCCTTGTCGCACTGCAGGCTTTGAAAATGATCGAAAGCCATTCTTTAAAAGAAAGAGATAACGAAGAGACGCTGCATAAACAGATAGAAGCGTTAAAGCTGGCATTTTCTGACGGTCTGGAATATATTACAGATGATTCCAAAATGAAAAAACGCGCTGCCGCTCTTCTATCTGAAGCCTATATAAAAGAAAGAACCGGTCTGATTGGAGAAAAAGCAGTGGATCCTCAGGCAGGCATCCCTCCAAAAGGAGGAACCGTTTACTTGGCCGCCGCTGACAATGAGGGCAATATGGTATCGTTCATTCAAAGTAACTACATGGGATTCGGATCCGGCACGGTTGTGCCGGATACAGGAATTGCTCTGCAGAACAGAGGGCATAATTTCTCCATGGATCCCGGTCATGATAACGCGCTGGAAGGCGGGAAGAAAACATACCATACGATTATTCCCGGTTTTCTCACAAAAGGGAAAAAAGCGGTCGGTCCTTTTGGAGTAATGGGAGGATTTATGCAGCCGCAGGGCCATATGCAGGTGGTAATGAATACGATAGATTTTGGCATGAATCCGCAGGCTGCGCTTGATGCTCCGAGATGGCAGTGGCTGAGCGGGAAAAAGGTAAGCATTGAGCATGCGTTTCCAGCCTCTACGATCCAACAGCTTGCAGCCAGAGGGCATCAAATGGAGACAGCGCACCATTCGGGCAGTTTCGGCCGCGGCCAGATTATCTGGAAGGATAAAGACTCCGGGGTTTATGCAGCTGGAACAGAATCAAGAACCGACGGCAGTATTTCGGCCTGGTAGCAAGAAAGATAGATGTTAACAGCTGAAAAACGGCCCCCACTAATAGTGGGGGCCGTTTTTATAGGTTTTTTTCAGCTGGCAGAGAAATTTGGTTTTCCATGTTACACGAGGTCGCTTCGGATTTCACGAATGAAATCCTTTGTTTCCGGTGTTCCTAATTCAAATATCATAATATACAGGTTATCCATTTTTCCCTGCATCTTATCTTTGGCAGCGTCTGCGTTTCTTTCATTCACGGCTCTAGCTACAATGTCTCCGCTGGAGGCATTTTCATGCTTTATTTCATCAATCTGCTTTTCGAGTTTTTCTTTTTCTTCCGGTGTAACATCGACAGCATATTGTATCGTATTTTCGCCGGTTTGTACTTCAGAAAGCCCCATACCTGACTGTTCCATTTCCACATAATAACGTTTCTTCTGCATTTGTCTCTCTCCTTTTAAGTAAAGCGCTTTATTCCTTCTTTACCCATCGAAGCTGAAATATACACTACAAAATAATAGAAGTAAGGCGTTCAGCCGCTTCTTTAAGCCGGGTTTCTTCCTGAACCAATGCGATCCGCACATATCCTTCCCCTGCCTTGCCAAAAGCGTGGCCCGGCGTTACGACGACGCCGGCCTCCAAAGCCTTCAGCGCAAATGCCATTGATGTAATGGGAGAAGGAAGCTTTGCCCAGACAAACATCCCGCCATCCGGAACAGTCACGTTCCATCCTTGTTCATGAAGCGCGCTGCAGAATACATCGCGGCGGTGTCTGAATGTTTGTTTCTGCGTATAGAGAAACGGCTGCTCGTAAAGCAGCGCATGAATAGCGGCTTTTTGAATAGGGTAAAACACGCCGTAATCAATATTGGATTTAATATCTGCCAGCGGCTCAAGGAACTCTTCTTTTCCGGTAACAAACCCGATACGGGCCCCGGCCATATTGAAGCTTTTTGAAAGGGAGTGAAACTCAAGCGCTGTTTCTTTTGCCTGGTCTATATGAAAGATGCTGAGCGGTTTATTTTCAGTGAAATCGAGCTCTGCGTAAGCAAAGTCATGAACAACGAGGATAGAGTGCTTCAGTGCCAGCTGAATGACTTTCTCAAAATAGTCTTTTGTTGCCCGGGCAGAAGCGGGATTGCCGGGATAATTCATAATAAAAATCTTGGTCCGTTCCAGAATATGGTCAGGCACGGCAGTTATATCAGGCATAAACTGATTTTCTTCATTAAGTGCCACAGAGTATGTATAGGCTCCGGCAAGATCTGCGCAGGCAGAATAAATCGGATAACCGGGATCGGGAATGATAATATAATCCCCGGGATTTAAATAGGCCAGTGCCAGGTGCGACAGGCCGTCCTGGGAGCCGAGCAGCTGCAACACTTCATGGGAGTGAACAGATATATCAAAACGGTCTCTGCAATAGCTTGAGGCTGCTTCGTTAAATGCATTCAGACCCTGCAGCGCGTACCCGTAATTGTGTTCCTGCTCCGCTTCTTCAGATAAAACAGAACGGACACCGGCCGGGGGCGGCAGGTCCGGGCTTCCGACACTTAGATCAATCATATCGATGCCTTTAGAGACTGCTTTTTCCTTATGACGGGCCATTTCAGTAAATACGCTGGCTCCGAGTGATTTTGTTCGTTCAGCTGGTTGTATCATAATAGAGCTCCTCCTTTTACATACTGCATTCAGTATAAAAGAAAATGATAAAAATAAGGAAGCGAAAAGACGGTGTTTTTGCTTGAAGAGGAAATACGTTATACTGTGTAAGGATAAAGTGTTATTGTAAAATGGAGGAGAAAAGATGAACAGTCATAAGGTAGCGCTCGTAACAGGAAGCAGCAGGGGAATAGGAAAGCATATTGCCCATAAGCTGGCAGATCAGGGATATAATATCGTCATTAACTATGCCCGCAGCAAAAAAGCAGCAGAGGAAACGGCAGAAGAGCTTCGTGCAAAAGGTGCAGAAGTACTTGTCGTTAAAGCAAACGTCGGGAAAGTAGAAAAAATAAAAGAGTTATTTGCAGAGATTGATGAGCATTTCGGAAGGCTGGACGTATTTGTAAATAATGCGGCGTCCGGTGTATTAAAGCCGCTCATGGAGCTGGAAGAAAACCACTGGGACTGGACGATGGGTATTAACAGCAAGGCTCTTTTATTCTGCGGCCAGGAGGCAGCAAAGCTGATGGAAAAAAACGACGGCGGCTCTATCGTCAGCCTCAGTTCACTTGGAGCCCAGAGAGTGCTTGATAACTATACAGCGGTCGGCGTATCCAAAGCGGCGGTTGAATCGCTCACCCGCTATCTGGCGGTTGAACTTGCTTCAAAAAACATCGTAGTCAATGCTGTATCCGGCGGCGTAGTCGATACAGATGCCTTAAATCATTTCCCGAATCAAGAGGAAATGCTTGAAGATGCTAAGAAAAGAACACCTGCCGGACGGATGGTAGATAAAGAAGACCTTGCAAACGGAGTTATGTTCCTGCTTTCCCCGCAGGCCTCAATGATCCGCGGGCAGACTATTATTGTTGATGGAGGTATATCGCTTCTCACATAAAGTCCTTCGGCCAACAATAAACAAAGGACAAATATAATTATGGAGGCTATAGGAAGGAGAAATGCATGGAATTCCCCGCAACCGGAAAGACGATCGAAATACAGAGCTATAAGCACAATGGAACACTGCACCGCGTTTGGGAAGAGACCCTTATTTTAAAAGGAACCTCTAAAGAAATTATCGGCGGCAATGATAGAATTCTTGTGCATGAGTCAGACGGCAGAGTATGGCGGACGAGAGAACCGGCCATCTGCTATTTCCACTGGGAAAAATGGTTTAACGTCATTGGAATGATCCGCTCGGACGGTATCCATTATTACTGCAATGTCGGCACGCCTTTCGTCTGGGATGAAGAGGCATTAAAATATATTGATTACGATCTTGATATTAAAGTGCTGCCGGATATGACGTACAATTTGCTGGATGAAGAAGAGTACAAAGAGCACAGCAAAACAATGAACTATCCCCCTATGGTAGATGAAAAAGTCTGGAATGGGGTAAGAGAGCTGCAGTCCTGGATTTACCAGGGAAAGGGCCCGTTTGCCCCGCAGTTTGTGGAGCAGTGGTATGAAAGGTATTTATTCTTTCGATGAAATACGGAACAGACAAACCGAAAAAGCAGAAAGTCAAAGGGAGTATCCGACGTTACTTAACCTTTGTTAAACCATATAAATGGATTATCGTATTTACTATTTTAATTGGAGTGCTTAAATTTGGAATTCCTCTTTTAACTCCTCTTATTATGGCCTATGTTATTGACGATTTGATTTTGGCAGATGGCATAAGCAATGCAGAAAAAACAAGTACGCTTTTATGGCTGCTTGGCGGTGCGATCGTTGTATTTTTGATCATTCGCCCTCCGGTAGAGTATTACCGCCAGTACTTTGCCCAATGGACCGGCAGTAAAGTTCTCTATGATATAAGAGATCAGCTGTTTGCACACATTCAAAAACTCAGTCTCCGTTTTTATTCGAACCGAAAAGCCGGCGAAGTGATTTCCAGAGTTATTAATGATGTAGAGCAGACAAAGAACTTTGTTATTACCGGGTTAATGAACGTATGGCTGGACCTGGTGACGATCATCATTGTCATCATTATTATGCTGACGATGAACGGCTGGCTGACGCTGGTCGCTGTGTCATTGTTTCCGCTATATGCACTTTCCATTAAATACTTTTATTCCCGGCTCCGTCACTTAACAAGAGTCCGGTCCCAGGCTCTCGCAGATGTGCAGGGGCATCTTCACGAACGGGTGCAGGGGATGAATGTGATCCGCAGCTTTGGACTGGAAGATTATGAGCAGGGCCAGTTTGACAGGCGGAACACGAACTTTCTGGATAAAGCGATAGATCATTCCAAATGGAATGCAAAAACGTTTGCTGTCGTGAATACGATTACAGATATTGCACCGTTGATTGTTATTCTGGCAGCCGGCTACCTTGTTATAAATGGAGGGCTGCAGATAGGCGAAATGGTAGCGTTTATCGCGTATATTGAAAGGCTGTACGGCCCATTGCGCCGTCTCGTGAATTCGTCAACGACCATTACACAGTCAATCGCCTCTATGGATAGAGTTTTTGAATTTGTAGATGAAAAATACGATATAAAAGATAAAAAAGACGCTGAAATTCTCCACAGAACAGATGGGAAAATTCAGTTTGACCATGTAACATTCGCTTATGAAGAAGGTGGAGAAGAAGTATTAAAAGATATTAACCTTCAAGTGAAAATGGGAGAAACCGTCGCCCTTGTCGGTATGAGCGGCGGCGGGAAAAGTACGCTTGTAAGTCTTTTGCCGAGGTTTTATGATGTGAGCAGCGGCTCGATCAAGCTGGACGGAACCGATATCCGCGACTACACGATACATTCTCTCCGAGATAAAATAGGAATTGTACTGCAGGATAATATTTTATTCAGCGATTCGGTTAAATTAAATATTCTTATGGGGAATCCCGATGCAGGGGATGAGGAAGTAATAGCTGCGGCAAAAGCGGCAAATGCCCACGAGTTTATTATGAACCTTCCGCAGGGGTATGATACTCCGGTAGGAGAACGCGGCGTAAAGCTCTCCGGCGGTCAAAAGCAGAGAGTAGCCATTGCGCGGGTTTTTCTTAAGGATCCTCCTATGCTGATATTTGATGAAGCCACATCGGCACTTGATTTGGAAAGCGAACACCTAATCCAGGAGGCAATGGGCCTTTTATCCAAAGACAGAACAACATTTATTGTGGCACACCGTCTTTCGACTATTACCCATGCTGACCGGATTGTCGTCATTGAAAATGGAAAAGTGAGCGAAAGCGGCTCGCATGTAGAGCTGATGAATGCGGAGGGTGCGTATCACAAACTTTATAATGTGCAGCATACGTAAAAAAGCACGCCTCTAAGGGGGCGTGCTTTTTGCTATTCTTCCGGATTTTTAATTGTGACGGTATTTTCTTTCTGGTGATAGTTAAAGAAACTTTCTACTAACGTCGCCAGATGATCGAGCTGTTCGTTGTATTCTACAATGTGGGAGACGACGGGGAGAAGATGAAGCCATTCGTCCCGCGTTACATACTGCTGGTCATACAAGTCCATGAATGAATCGGTCAGGCGGCTTTCGCCTGATTCTACTTCTTCTTCCATACGATCGGTCAGCTGCACATTCACTTTGCCTACGTACCGCATGAGAATACGGTCATGATACTCCGTTAAGTGATCCAGCTGCCTTTGAATAAACGTCTGCATGTCTTCAGGCATGCCTTGAAGCTGGTGCTCGTGTTTATCCAGCGTTTTTAGGATGGAGAGCGCTTTGCGGTGGGCGGAAATCATTTCTTTGAATAAAACAATTTTACGCGCCTTGCTCCACTTGCTTTTTAAAAAGTACGTACGCTCTTCTTTATAAAGTGCAAATAAATTATCTATTTTTAAAGATGTTTCGTTCATGACCGGCAGATCCTTTTTCAAGGAATAATGATTCGTTTCAAATCTTGTTTTTAAACGAATCCAGCGGATAACATCCACGGTATGGTCTGATATTTTGTGATAGAGCTTGGTTTCATACTTGGGCGGCAGAAAAATTAAATTTACAATAAAAGCCGACAGTACCCCAAGTAAAATAAGGAGGAACCGTTCACCGGCAAAAATAAGAAAGTTAGTCTGCGAAGCCGGGTTTCCCATAATGATGATAACTGTAACTAAAGCTATAGGAATAGAAGAAGCATCAAGCCTTATTTTTAAAATAATGGCGATCGTTACCATTACCGTAACTCCGATAATCACCGGTTCAAATCCGAACGTCAGCGCAAAAATGATAGCTAAGCCGGCCCCAATAATATTAGCCTGAATCTGTTCAAGAATAGTCTGGTAGGATCGGAAAACAGAAGGCTGAATAGCAAAGGTGGCCGAGATGGCAGCAAAAAAAGCAGGTTCCAGACCAGCCCAGGTGGAAATGTAAATAGCAATAACGATGGCGAGCCCGGTTTTAAATATACGTGCCCCTAATTTCATGGGAATGCATAATTCCTTTCTTTATAGAACTGTATTTGATGGCATATTTTTCAGCCATTCGATACTATACACAATAATACCGGCTTCATCAAGTGGCGAGAGAGGCAAGAACTTCTCTGGCTGCCTCTACCGTATCATCAATGTCAGCCTCTGTGTGGGCTGTCGTCAAAAACCATGCTTCGTATTTAGATGGAGCCAGGTGAATCCCTTTATCAAGCATGCCTTTAAAGAAGGCGGAAAATAATACGTCACTGCCCTGCTTGGCATCCTGGTAATTTCTCACTTTATCAGGTGTGAAATAAAGCGTAAGGGCTCCTTTGATTCGATTAATGGAAGCGGGAATACTGTATTCATCCACAGCCTCCTGAAGTCCTTTTTCGAGTTTTTCCCCGAGGCGGTCAAGGTTTTCATAAAGACCATGCTGTTGAAGAAGCTCCAGGCAGGCAATGCCGGAACTCATGGAGGCAGGGTTGCCGGACATCGTCCCTGCCTGATAAGCAGGTCCCATCGGTGCTACTTCTTCCATAATATCCTGTCTGCCGCCGTAGGCGCCAATGGGCAGACCGCCGCCGATAATTTTACCAAGTGCTGTCATGTCCGGCGTAACACCGAGCAGGTTTTGGGCACCGCCATACATAAAGCGGAAAGCGGTAATGACTTCGTCATAAATAACGAGAGCATCCGCCTGATGGGTTAATGCATTTACGCCTTCGAGGAAACCAGGTTCAGGCATAACCATACCGAAATTTCCAACGATTGGTTCTACCATAACGGCAGCAATGTCATCTCCCCATTGCTCCAATGCGGCTTTCAGGCCGTCCAGGTCATTGAAAGGTACGGTAATCACTTCTTCTGCTATATTTCTAGTAACTCCGGCAGAATCAGGAGACCCCAGAGTAGAAGGGCCTGAGCCGGCTGCGACTAGGACCAGGTCGGAATGTCCATGATAGCAGCCTTCAAACTTTATGATTTTATTTTTGCCTGTATAGGCACGTGCCACGCGGATAGTAGTCATAACAGCTTCGGTGCCGGAATTAACAAATCGGACTCTCTCAAGGGAGGGGATGGCATCACGAAGAAGGTGTCCGAACTGGTTTTCGAGCTTCGTCGGGGCCCCAATGAGCGTGCCGTTTTCGGCAGCCTTTGTAACAGCCTGTGTGATAGCGGGATGGCCGTGCCCGGTAATGATAGGACCGTAAGCCGCTAAATAATCGATGTATTTGTTTCCATCCTCATCATACAAATAAGCGCCTTTCCCATTTTTCATAAACACAGGTGTCCCGCCGCCGACTCCTTTAAAAGATCGGGAAGGGCTGTTCACGCCGCCGAGAATAATATTTTTTGCTTCATTGTATAATGCTTCAGATTCTATGCGTTTGTTCATTTTACTCATCCTTTTGATAAATGGCTTTAGTATGCAGTCATACGGTTCAGCTTTCTATTTTATCTTACTTTTCCTTTTTTTATCTATATAATAAAAGAAAAAGCATATATAAATGAAGATTTTTCCATATCCACCCTTCCGATGTTGCGAAAAGCAGAAGTTGCTGTAATAATTTATGTACAACCACTAATAAGGAGGAAAACCATTGACTATACATATTGGAGAAAAAGTACCGTCTGTTACTCTGCCGGCAAGCAGTGGAAAAGACATATCCCTGGAAGATTATAAAGGAAAAAACATTGTACTCTATTTCTACCCGAAAGACATGACTCCCGGCTGCACCACCGAAGCCTGCGATTTCAGAGACTTATCAGAGGAATGGGAGAAAGCTAATGCCGTCGTACTAGGTGTTAGTCCGGATCCATTAAAAAAACATGAAGCGTTTATTGAAAAGCATGGACTGCCGTTCCCTTTACTGTCTGATGAAGAAAAGACGGCAGCGGAAGCGTTCGGGGTCTGGCAGCTAAAGAAAACATTCGGTAAAGAATATATGGGTATTGTCCGCTCTACTTTTCTAATTAACGAAGAAGGCATTCTAATAAAAGAGTGGAGAAATGTTCGTGTGAAAAATCACGCAGAACAGGTTCTGCATTCGTTAAAGGAGTCTTCCGGGTATGGAAAATAAACCAGTTATCGTATCGACAACCAAAATGAAATCGGTTATTAAAGAACATTTAAACGAATCTTTTCCAGAGGCGGTGTTTGTCTGGTCAAAGTCTATAGAAGAGGCGAGAGACCATCTGCATAAAGCGGATATTATTCTTACCTATGGAGAAGACCTGACGGCCGAAGACATAACTGCTGCTTCCCGCCTGCAGTGGATTATGGTTATTTCAGCAGGAATGGACAAAATGCCGTTTGAAGCGATAGAACAAAAGGGAATAAAAGTAACTAACGTCAAAGGAATCCATGGTAAGCCTATGGCAGAGTATACAATTTTTGCAATACTGCAGCATGCCAGGCAGGGGAAACAGTACTATAAGCAGGAACAGGAGAAAATATGGAGCCGCCGTGCTGTACCGGTTGAGGTGGAAGGCAGAAACGTAACGATTCTCGGAGCGGGCTCGATTGGGACAGAAGCAGCCAAAGCCGTTAAGCGGTTTGACATGCATACTACAGGAGTAAATACAAAAGGCGGAGCGGCTTCTTACTTTGACAAAATGTACAGTACTTCTCAGCTCAAAGAAGCGGTTTCTTCGGCTGATTATGTAGTGAACATCCTGCCGCTTACAGAGGAAACGGAAAATATAATGGACCAGCATGTATTTGAAGCGATGAAAGAAGAAGCGGTATTCATTAACATCGGAAGAGGTGCGACTGTGCTGGAAGAGGATCTTATAGATGCGCTGCAGAAGGGATCCATCCATCACGCAGTTCTGGATGTATTTAATCAGGAGCCGCTGGGAGAGAGTCATCCGTTTTGGGAAATGGAAAACGTAACGGTCACTCCGCATATTTCAGGTATTTCTTCAGGGTATATACCTAGAGCTATGGATATCTTCGAACAAAACCTGAAATCATTTCTTCGTCACCCGGAATCTATGATTAATGTAGTAGACGTTAAAAAAGGATATTAGGGGGCAGTCATTATGAAATTAATGATATGTGTGGTAGATGATTATTATGTAGATGAGATTGAAAGCCGCACAAAAAGACTGGGGTATCGGATGACAAAGCTTTCGAGCAGTGGAAGCTTTCTACGGAAGGGAAGCACGACGTTTTTATTTGGAATACAGGAAAAAGAAGTAGATGTGCTGACTGAATCCTTGAAAAGTATATGTCTGGACTATGAGAAGAAAAAAGGAAAAAAGCAGGAACGGACGCACAGGTTTATTAGTTTTTTAATAGACGCGAAAAATGCTTCAGGGCTGCCGGTCTCATAAAACCTCAAAGGGACAATGATTGACAACCGATAGATCATTCGGATAATATTTAATTATAAGAATTATAATTAAAGAATTGTTGTATAAAAGAAAGTGAGGTGCATGACGATGGCGAACGAACGCCTTCAGGAAGTGGTGCATTCATTGAAAAGTACGAAGATCCGCATGACACCGCAGCGTCATGCTATTTTGGAATTTTTATATGATTCGATGAGCCACCCGACCGCAGATGACATATATAAGGCCCTCGAAGGGAAATTCCCGAATATGAGCGTTGCTACGGTTTATAATAATCTTCGTGTTTTCAAAGAAGTAGGGATCGTAAGAGAATTATCGTACGGCGATTCCTCAAGCCGTTTCGACTGTGTAACATCTGATCATTATCATGTTGTTTGTTCAGATTGCGGAAAGATCGTTGATTTTCATTATCCGGGTCTGGATGAAGTGGAATCACTTGCAGAACATGTCACAGGATTTCAGATCAACACACACCGTATGGAGATTTACGGCAAATGTCCTGACTGTGCACCAATTTCGAGACATTAATTCATCCATACAAAAAGCTGGCCCGGTGACGGGTCAGCTTTTTGTATGCTTTCTATTGTAGGCGGAATCAAATTCTTTTCCTTCCAGGGTTTTATCAAGAGTCAGCGGTTCATCACAGTACATGCATGCGTCCACTCTGCCGAGAATTTTCGTTGTTTTATTGCAGTTGGGACAGGTTACCTGCACTGTACTTGTAGAAATCATGCCAATCCAAAAATAAACTACGCTGCTTGAAATAACAAAAATAAAGCCTAATATCATAGCGATTGTCATTATAATAGGAGAAGTCCTGAAAAAGATGCCAATATACATAATGAAAATACCTACAAATACAAGGGATAAAGCAAACGTTCGAATACGATTAATTTTATTTGAAGCTTTCAGCGCCATTTTATTACCTCCCGGATATAATGATTATATCACATGAAAGTGCTTGCAAAAACTGTCTTCTCACATGATAATAGAAGATGCGCCATATAAATAAACAGTAAATATAATAGAAGCAGATTCTTCAGAATCATTTTTCTATAATAATTTTATCAATAACTATTGACTATCTATTTTATATAATGGTATATTACACATTGTCGCCAAACGGCTTCCTGCTCTAAAGAAACACAGCAGATTAATTTTATAAATGTCATTGACATTAACTATTGAAAATGGTATCTTATAAAAGTCGCCAAAACACGACAGTATCAAAAATAGTGTCCTTTGAAAATGGAATGAAAACAACGCGCGAAATATCAAGTCGCGGCAGGCAAGGCCTGCTGCGCAATGTAAGACCAGCATGACCTAAGCATCAACTTTCATGGAGAGTTTGATCTTG
>NZ_JCAKFL010000006.1:0-71299 GCF_059510515.1 Sinobaca sp. SA16-1
AAAATAACGAAAACAGACCCCTTTCGTATATAGGGGTCTGTTTTCGTGCAGAGAAACGGCTTCAGAGCGTTTTATCTTCATGTGAACGGATAAAGGTGCCTTTCGTTTCGTTTGCGGGCGAATCTGTCACTCTGTTTCTCCTTCTTTCTGGTCTAAACGCTTCTATTGGAGACAAGCGCACGACAAAAAGGTGCTTTATGGGAAATCAAGGCGAACGAGAGAACCTTTTTCTCAAGAACAATAGGCCTTCTTATCCCTTCATGCCTCTTCTGATATATACACTTAGTCCCCTTCGATCGTATAAGGAATAGTATGTTCTTCTCACCTTTTTACATCCGTATTCCCATTTTCTCCCCGCTGGATCTAGTCTCCCTAATACTCGGTTTGGCATGCTCCTACCGGGGCCTCCAAATAACGATTGTGATTATACGGAACGTACTACGCATAAGATTCCTCCTGCTTATAGTAGGGCATTGATACTGGTTGTAATTTCATTCAATTTTCGTACGTAAACGATGGATAAAACTGTAATCATTATGACGCTAATAGTGATAATAATTTTTTGGCATGTTTTAGAACGTATGTTTAAAAAAGATAGTTTTTTATATTCCCCTAATAGCAATACTATAGAAGGAATGAGGATAGTATAACCTAACAATACGTTGTGTAAGGTGTTTATATCATACTGAATCATAGCCAAACGTAATTCATCAGAGGTACTTATATGTTCTACATTAAATTGATAAGTGTTGGTGAAAAGCATCCCTTTTTCAATTATTGTTTGTCCATTTGCTTCTTCGACGGTAATGATACCGGGGAATAAATTGAAGACATTAATCAAACAAAATAGTGCAATAAACAAGGCACTATACAAGAACAAATTTTTCGTCGGAATAGTTGGATGATTACTTTGCTTTTTTTGCATAGTTCCTCCTATTGTAATGAATAAAAATATAGCGTCTATATAGATTACCTTACCAAGAAAATATTGGAAGAACAAGACAGTGCGTATAAGGATAACCAGCATATAAAATTTCATGTACCATACATAGTTAAAAAACATAAATTCTCCATAAAAGGAAGGAGACATTTGTCTTTTTGACCGAACGAAAACAATCTCAAAAAAACCTAAGGAAATGTTGCCTTTCCTTAGGTTTTGGCCTAAAATGAAGAAATGGTAGATGTTTTCCACGAAGCAACACTCTGAGTGTGCATTTGGTTTATTTTTTCATTATGGTTTGTGAAATTATAAGAAAAGAGGAATTATGATGAAACCCTCCTTACTTGCTTCATCGAATGAGTCATCTATCATCTTGTCGCTCGACGAGCCCACCTCGTTTATCCAGGAAGATCTCTATCGACACATTTCTTCGGACGGGTTCGAAGGGGTCGAGTGGGAGACGATTCCGGACGAGTTTCTTCTATATATATATGTGCACCAACACACGACGCTGCGAACCCGTCGCACCGACCGGACGAAACGAAAATACCTGGAGACACTGCGACCGTTTGTGCAGTATGTTCAAACCTATGGAGGATTACGAAGCATTACCTCCCAGCGCGTGTATGCGTATCAGCTGCATCTCGAACGGAACAAAGGGTATAAAGCCTCCACCCTGGCGCGTCACAGCACGGTCATCAAGCAGTTTTTGCGATTTTTATACCGGGAAAGCATGTTACCGAGTGATTTAACGACGAAAATGGCCCCCGTCGCGCAGCCGTCCCAGGAAATCGTCGATCGGGACCTGCATGAGCATGAAGTGCAGCAGCTCTTGGGCTACTTCCGGGAGAAAGATTTATTCGCGTATACGCTGTTGGCCCTGTTGTCGAGTACCGGCATGCGGATTGAAGAGCTAGCCACCGCGAAGTGGGCGGACCTCAGCTGGCGTTCCCCGGAGCAGGCCTTTTTCCTCGAAGTCACGGGCAAAGGCGACAAACGCCGGCCGGTATTTCTGTTTCCGGACGTGCTAGCCATATTAAAAAGCTTTCGGGCCGATCGCCAGCAACCGATTGCCGATTTCAGCGGCGACACCGCCCTGTTTCCAAAGCGAAATGGCGGCCATTACCACGTGAACTACCTCGGGGACCGATTTAGCAAGCTCATGGCCACCGCGCCGTTTCCGTTCGTGCAGCACCGCCGCGATCCGATCACGCCGCACACGTGCCGGCACTACACGACCCATTACATGTTGGAACACGGCGCGGACCTGGCATCGGTTCGGGACTTGTTGGGGCATGCGTCGATTCGCACGACGGAGCGGTACTTGTTGAGAAGACGGAACTATGCGGAACATGCAGGACTTAAAGTGAATTCTTCTAATTTTATTTTTTAATAAACAGAAGTTCATCTAATTTATAGAGGTTATAAAAATTCATGGAACGAGATTATAATAAAAAATGGTATAATTATGGTTAATTGTAATTAAATATTAATGGAGGCATAATTTGATTAAAAAAATAGAAATAGAAGGGTTATTTAATAATAAACAACCAATCTCTTTAGATATTACAAAAAGTCCATACATTTTAACTGGAGATAATGGCTCTGGGAAAACAACAATAATAAATTATATTTATTATTCTTTAAATGCTGAATTTGATTGGTTTTTAAATCAAAAATTTATTAACTGTACCATTCAATTTGATGATAACAAATATAATTTAGACACTATCAAAATATTTAAAAACCAAGAAAACTATATAAAAGTAAAATACCAGTTTAATGGTCCGAAAAAAAACATGCATATTCAAGTAGGTAGAGACACCACTCTAGAAACTATAGTGTATGAAGAAATTAACTCTGAAGGTTATTATGGTAAATCAAAAGATAACTTTTATCCTTTTATAATGGAAAGTATAGATGAAATTTTATTGAATAACGCAGACTGGTATTTCATTAGAGAAATTAGATTATCTTTACTTTACTTCCCTACATACAGAAGAATAGATTTTGATCTAGAAAATTACATAAATTCAAACAATAGAGGGTTTCATGCTAGAAATGTTTATTATAAAAATTCCGATTTAGAAAACTTGAGAGAGTCTAGTTCTTTAGGTAATGATAGAAGAGTTATAGGAGTAGGCAACCAAGGTATAGAAGAAATTTTTAGAGAATTTTCGGAAAAACTAAATAAATTCAAATCAAAAGGTCTAGAAAATTTGTTAAATGAGTTTGTTAAAAAAGTCATCCAAAGCGTTACTGATAATACTGATCTAAAAAAATCCACTTCAAGAAAAAAGAGATTAAATCGTGCATTTGAACTTCCTTCTCATGTAGACGAATCAGCCCCTGATAATTTAATTGAATTGGCAAAAATGCTTAATATTGAAATTGAAGAAAATAGTGTACAAACTTATTATGACCAAAAAAGAAAAGTGAAAAAAGATATGGAGGAGCTTAATAATTCTAACCAAATTGATAAAAACACAAACAAAATCAATGAAAAAGAATTAAGAAATGAACTTAAAACTTTAAATTCATTTTTAAAATATTCTAGCCATGAGAATACCTTTGTCGATGAACTATCTAAAATGTATCTCTCGTTTAAAAAAGATCAAGATGATTTTTTACTACCTTATACATTATTAAAAGATAGTGTTGATTTATTTTTTAAAGGAAAAATAACAATTGATATAAACAATGATTCCAAAGTTCTTTTATTTAAAAATGGTTCTCCTCTAAAGTTCTCTCAATTATCAACTGGTGAAAAACAAATACTTACATTGTTATCATATACTAGATTGGCTATTCAATCCGAAAAATTTAAGCCTCTAACGATTATTGATGAGCCGGAGTTGTCACTACATATTAGATGGCAAAAAATGTTATTAAGCCAATTAGGCAAAAAAGAAGACTTAAAACTAATAATAGCTACCCACTCTCCTTATATAGCAAACAGAAAATACTCAAACAATATCGTTCAATTAGGTGAAGTAGATGAATGAATTAGAAATTAAATTAGGAGCTTCTTTTATAGAGGATATAGGTGCAATTTATAGCGAGATTAATTTTTTTGATGTTACAGAAGAAGAAGAAAAACTGCTTTTATTAGAAGGAGAAGATGATTTAAAGGTGATACGAAGTTACTACTACTATGAAAGTAAAGAGTATCCTTTTAGACCAATATTAGCAGAAGATTACGAAGAGAAAACAGGAGGTAAAAAAAATGTTATAAGCAGTTATAAAAAATATAATTCATATTTTAAATATCTATATTGTCTTTTAGATAAAGATTATGATTTTATTATCGGTACTAATGAACAAGATCCGCACATTTTATACTATTCTTATTACGAATTAGAAAACCATATTTTCGATCCACCACTTTTAAAAATGTTATTTAGTCAATATTTTGATTGCCATACTCCTGAAAGATATAAACAATTGAGGAGTAACTTGGCTATAATTAAAGACACTTTGCTAATAATAGCTCATTTGAAAGTTTTTAGAGAATTGCACTTTCATAAAAAAACAAAGTTACAATTAAATGAAGAACAACTGAAAACTCTAATTTCACTTTGTAAACCAAAATATGAAACTATTTTTAAACGCAGGGATTACGGAAGTATGAATTTTAAAGAACGACTATCGCACTATATCAATACTGAATTAAATGCTGTAGGAATTGATCAAGAAAAGTTAATAAATGAAACCGAACCCTTTTTAGAAGAAGTTAAATATATGGATTTTCTTGAAAATTATTTTAGTGGTAAAATTATTATTAATTTATTAACCCTTTTTTTCAAAGAACATTACGAAGAAGAAATTACTGTAAGTCAAACAAGCTTATTAAAAGACGTAAACAAGATATGGATCCCAAAAAACTCAAAGGAACTACATAAAACACTTAAATATATTGAAGAAAATTGAATATATGTTTATCCTTTTACAAAATAACCAGGAATGTAATGAATTATTTATTTAAAAAATAGGCGTTATTGCATCTATTTTATGAATAACGTCTATCTTTATCTTGAGAAAAAATAGATATAGGAGTAAATTTGTGAATAATCAAATAATTTTTGACCATGCTTTCAAAACCGTGAAAATTGGTATAGAAAAAGTTCTAGAGGCTAAGCGAAATGAAAATGATACTTTCTTCAGAGGTTATATCAATTACCCTCAAATTTCTTACAAAGATAATGGATTTCCCAGTGTTTATAAGAGTCCATATGGATACGATAAAATTATCGATTATGAAAAATACTTCAAAATCAATTCAGAATTAGATAATAATAAAATAGATTTGATGAATATATCAGAATATATAAAATTAAAAGAGTTGCTTTTAAAATGTCCTAACTATGAAAAAACTTTTGGGCCCCCTAGAAAGATTGAATCCAACATAAACTTAACAAATATAATGATACATTCACATATTTTAAATCTAATTAGTAGATCTATTCATAAATTTGGCGAAGAAAATAAATTAAATAAATCTCAATTTTCAGAAATCTATCAACCCTTAGCAAATAGAATATTACAGCCAAAGTTACCTGTGGATATTTATATCCCAATTTTATTCACTAACTTTGAATTTGAAGAATATAAAATTTCAGACTCTATTTCTGTAGTTAGGATGAGCAATGCTTTTCAAAAATCCAGGGCAGAAATTGTAGCATACTCCGAAAATATACCTGATCCTGTTTTAATGGCAGCAACGCATGCATTAAAAATTAAAGGGCATTCAATTCAAAATGAAAATATATGGTCATATAATTCAGTTTTTGATAGTTTACCTACTAATTTAATAGATAACATAAATTATTTTTTTAATATATTAAGAATTAATAAAGACATTTCAATTGGTTACACACAAATAATATTTTCTCCTTTAAACTGGGTAGAAAATTACCATGCAGATTTAATGTATTTAAGTGGGACTATAATAAAAGCTTATCCAATTGAGTTTGATAATTATTACTGGAATAAAAAAGATTTTCCTTTAATAACAGAAAAAAATTTGGACATAATAAAAGTTTTTTTCTTAAAACTATCTCAAAATACAAACAAAAAAATTATGTTAGCTTGTTCTAGGTTAGAGAATAGCTTTTATCGTCATAACGAAGGTGACAAAGTTATTGATATAGTGATTGGTTTAGAATCTCTATTAGGTGACAATGATAAAGGAGAAATAACCTATAAATTATCACTTAGAGCGGCTTATTTGCTACAAAAATCTTCTTTGAACGAATTAAAAATAAATATATTTGATAATATGAAAGCAATTTATTCTTATAGGTCTGCTATTGTTCATGGGCAAAGCAATTTAGAAAAAAAACGAAAGATCATAGATACAAAAGGTAATATAGCATTAGTTTTAGATGTAGCATTAGGTTATCTAAAAGAGTGCATTAAAATTTTATTACTTCATCCCGAGTTTCTAAATGCGAAGTCTATAGATGAAAAATTGATTTTAAATTAAGTATTTAAAAAATTTTAGGAGTTGCTAAATGGGATATTATATTAAGGAATTACTTTTGAATGAAACTATATCTGCTAACTATAAAGTACTTGAAAATGTAGAAACAACAATGAGCAATATGTCTAAAATAAATATATTAGTAGGCACTAATAATTCTGGAAAAAGCAGACTTTTGAGATCATTGTTTAAAGAAAAAGAACTTTCATTTGTGCCAGCAAACTTCAATTTAAGAGAGCTTAATAAATCATATGAAGAATTAAAGAGAGATTTATCTTCTGTTTTGAATGAAGTTGGTCTTGAAGGATATGGAGGTATTACCAATGATACCATTCAAAAACTATCTACATACCCTTATATAACAGTACAGGACAACTATTTATCTGAATTTAACAAATTAATGAATTCTATTAATATTTTTGAAAAAAAACCTACTACCACTACATTACAAGATTATCGTATAATGGGTAGCATTAATCATGAATCAATTCAAAAAAGATTCAATGAAATTACTGATAAATACACAGATAAAATTTCAGATATTGTAAAAGAAGAAAAAATAGACTTCAAAAAAATATATATACCCACTTTAAGAGGATTAAGAGGATTTGAAAATAACAAAAACTATTATTTAACACGAACTCAAAAAGATTATTTCCATAATGAAGATAATTTAGATATTTTTACTGGTCTCGATTTATATGATGAAGTGAAAAACTTATTATTAGGAAGGCTAGAAGAAAGGAAAAAAATAGTTCAATTTCAGAAATTTATTGGTGATAATTTTTTTGAAGGTCAAGAAGTGGCGTTGATACCTAATTTAAAATCAGATGTACTATTTGTGAAAATTGGAGATGAAAAAGAGTATCCAATTTATAATTTAGGAGATGGTATTCAATCATTAATCATCTTAACTTTTCCTTTATTTAAGTACAAGGGAGAAAAGTTATTGTACTTTGTCGAAGAACCAGAATTGTATTTACATCCAGGAATGCAAAGAAAATTCTTAGAAAGTATTACAAGAAAAGATTTTAATGACTACCAATACTTTTTAACGACTCATTCTAATCACTTTCTAGATATGACAATTGACTTAGAAAAAATATCGATATTCTCTTTAAGCAAAGAATTAGAAAGTGCTGAATCTCAAGAAAAAAATGCTACTTTCACGATTGAAAATGTAAGCAATGAAGATGATAATATATTAAGAATGCTAGGTGTAAGAAATTCAGCAGTGTTTTTATCAAATTGTACAATTTGGGTAGAAGGTATTACTGACAGATACTATATAAGACATTTTTTAAACTTATATCAAAATTCTTTAAAAGATCAACCCCTGTATAAAGAAGACATACATTATTCTTTTGTAGAATACAGCGGTAACAATATTACCCACTGGTCATTTTTAGATGACGAAGACGAGGAAGCTGAAGAAGTCTTTAGTACAATAAATGAAAGTAGAGTTTGTGGAACATTATTTCTAATTACTGATAAAGATGGTAAAAGAAAAGAAGAACGTCATTCAAAATTATCAGAAGCTCTTCAAAGTAATTATTATTGTTTGAACTGTAGAGAAATCGAAAATATTCTCTCAAGCAATATATTGAAAAAAGTAATTGCTCATTACGAACAAGTAGAAGTAACGGAATTGAAATTCAAACACGAATTTTCTCAATGTACTTACAATGATGAGCTTTTAGGTAACTTTATAGAAACTATTTTAAAGGATCAGAAACGTCTTGGAAAATATTCTTCATCTTCAGGAACTATTTCAAATAAAATCGGATTTTGTAAAAAAGCTATTAAAGAGATGAAAACTTTCGAGGATCTCTCTGATGAAGCAAAAAATCTTAGTGAAAAACTGTATAACTTCATTAGTGATCATAATATATAGTCATATAAATTATATACATCAAATGTATTTCTAAAAAAATTATACTCCTTGGTTTAAATTATCTAAATTTTATAACTCGTAATTAACTTATTGTGTCGTAACAAAATCTACAAGCATAGCTTTAAATTTTACTTAGTAAAATTAAGATTAAATTAAACAAAAAGGAGAGAAGTTGCTTTAATAGGCATCTTCTCTCTTTTCTTATCTATAAAATCGCAATTTATAGATAAATATTTTGAATAGCAGCTATAAAGTACCTTGACCTTTAAAAATACTATTCACATCCTGTGCCATCTCCATCGCGATCTAAGTGCTTCGCATACCCAGGATCTCCTGTTTGGACAGGGGCAGTCCCAGCAGCTCTCACAGCATCACAATTTTTATAATAGACGTCTGTTTCTGCTGCAGGTGTTTCTACTTTCTCTTCAGTCGGGGTTGGGTCAGGTTCTGATTTTGGTGCTGGTTCCGCTTTTTCTTCTTCCTCGTATTGAAATCCATTTTCCTGATCGATCTGCGCATAGCCGGGGATCGACCATACCCCAATACCCGCATCAATCGCGGTTTGTTGGGCTGCATGAAACTCATCAAGCATCGTTAGGTCATTATATAGATAGGCTGTAGCTGCTAATCCTTCTTCCAATAACATTTCTTGAATCGTTTCGTCTCCTAGAAAGACATAGGCCAAGGTACGGCCATACCGATCTGTTTCTTTCGATCCCACCTGGACCCGTACCTCTTCTCCTAGCAGTTTGTCTTCTACAAAGGACGTGGCTTCCGGACCGAATGGTTCCACAGGCTTTTGAGGGTGCTTTGTTTCAGGCGTATCTACCAATAACAATCGGATGTCTTTGGTTTCTCCATCCATGGTTACTTCTACTGTATCTCCATCAATAACTCTGCTCACCGTCGCATTGGAGGTAGACTCTTCCTTCTCTTTCTCTTCCTTCTCTTTCTCTTCCTTCTCTTCCTCCGCTTGTGCTTTTTCTTTGTTCGCTTCTTTCGTCGCCTGAGTTTCTACTTTCTCTTCTTCTTTTGCCTTTTCTTTTTCATCAGCGACTACTTTTTGTTCTTCCTTTTGTTCCTTGTCCTGGTTCTTTTCTTTATCTTCGTCTTCTGGATGGTTTTCCTTCTTCTGTTCTTTTACTGCAGCTTCTTGTTCCTGTTCTTCCCCTGCTTCCGCCTCTTCTTCGGCTTCTAATGCGATTGGCTCTTCGTTTTCAGTTCCAGTCGTCGGTAACACACCGATAAGAATAAAAGAGGCCACAAATAGAGAAGCCGCCATTTTGCGGTTCGGAATGTGAAAGATCTCTAATTTCCCTTTTATTAAGGCAATCAGAGCCACAACGAAGATTACGACTGCAATGAAGCTTGTGACCCCTAAAACAGTAAGGGGGCTCAATAAAGCAAGAAGGAACGCAGCAAGGAAAAGGTAACCGAAAAAAGCCACCGTCTTTTTCCAAGGAGTGCTGGACCGGTATCCTACTATTTTTTGCTTCCATGTTCTCTCTTCCACAGAAATATCGACGCCTGTCCGTTTCTGGGCATATTGATGAATGTTTTTGCCTTGATCCTGTAATCGAAACGTATGATGATTCAACGTTAATACGGTTTTCATGGCATAAAAATCAACGGTTCCTGATTGAACATCTTGCCATTCGACCTGTGTAAGCGGAGTAAGGGAGCCTTCGTATAATTTGTAGAAAAACAAGCCTTCTTCTGTTACCACAGCATATTCGCTTGTATCGCTGCTTCCTTCTAGATTGCCTTGAACAATGGTATAAATCGCGCCATGTTTATCCCTCGCTAATTGTTTAACGACATCTAACGGTGCTCGTTTCTTTTCTTTCATACCCCTCATCCTTTTTCATTGAGTCTTTTTATATGTACTAAACGATGGTAGGACTAACAGATGGAAACACGAACATGTAACCAACTTCCACACAAAAGGAAGACTCTTCCTAATTATAAATGATTTCCCTATAAAGAAGGATTTTTTATCTAAAAGTGAATATTCTTACATGAATAACCATAGTAAAAAGCACTCCTTCCCATCCAGGGGAGTGCTCGTTTTCTATGGACGCTGTTGTTATAAGGATCTGCGGATATAGGATCGTTAATGTGTCATCTTCTTCAGCAGCTCTTTATCCATGCCGGCTGTTACTTTAAGCACGTATTCTTGCCAATCTTTTAAACTTTCTATGTTTATGGGCTTTTTCATCGGCTTCTCTGCTTGCATAATATAGTACCTCCAGTGCGTGTTATACTCAATATATCGGCTGGAAATAATATACTTTTAATAAGGGTACATTCGTTATAAAACTGCTTGTTTACATACTTTTTTCGATTGTTTCAAAAGTATTTTCCTTTTTCCTATAAAATATTAAAAGGAGTGAGAGAAAATAGAATTTTCCTTTATAAACTTACTGAGGGATTTATTATCTAGCGATGCTATTACAAATGTGGTTAGCATATTTTTGTTTCTTGCTGCATTAATTACAGCAATTAATGCAAAACGACAATTTATGGCCAATGAAAGTCCAAGATTAATTGTTTCTGCTTTTAAAACACCTGGTACTAGAGAAAAAGACAAAAGTAAGAACGAAATATCATGCAAAGTTAGAAATTCTGGAAGAGGGGCGTGTGCAGATTCTTTTCTTATGGTGCGAGAAAAAATAAAACCTTTTAAATATAATTACTATATTTCGAAGCCTAGTAGAGAAATTAAATCCGATGATACTAACGAATATATAATTAATTTTGATGATTATCAACTCGAACAAAAGAAGTTAAAGTACGTTGTTTTATATAAAGATTTCTTTGGTAAGCAATATTTAGCGGGTAATGTTCTTACCTTAAATTCTAATAAACATTTTGAAATTTTAGCGAAATCAGGAAAAATGTTATTTCCTTGGTGGGTTGGTAGATTTAAATATTGGTACTGGCGTCATCAGGCTATCAAAAATGAAAACACTTATGCACACATGAACAACAGAGTGAGAGCAAAAAAACAATTTGCTAATAGTTTAAAAAATTGGAACACAGAAAATCATTTTAAAATCAAAGAAAAAAAACCTCCTAATAAATAGATTAAATATAAAAAGGCTACCTCATTGAAAAGAGATAGCCATAATGATAAAACATTTCTTTTATAATAGTTTGCTAATAACCCCGGTTCCTATATTAACCGTTTTACCAATTAAACTAACTCCTCGGAGGCCGCAAAGGTTATTAGCAGAGTAAAGATTGTTAACATTGTCATTCCCATCATCTCCTTATCATATTTAGAGAGGGACTCCCATAAAGTCACCATAGCGATTGATAGGATATTAGCTATTAACACACCAATGATCCAATAATTGCTACTTAGGGCAATGTTTATTGAAGTGGCGAGGAGTACGGGATTCGAACCCGTATCTGCGGCATACTTTTTAAATGTAATATAATAATAAACAGTCTAATTTATAAAATCAAATTAGAAAATAATTGTATGCATTATTTATGGCAAAGCTAAATTTTAAGAGCTGCTAAATCAAGTTTTACTGATAGGGTTTGATTCGTACCCTAAAAAAGTTTTAATCGCTTCCACGGCTGAATTAATCGATTCCCTTGAGTTCGTTACTTTGCCATTAACAACCACCTTGCCTTGGAATACAGACCCTTCCCTAGACCAATCAATCGTCTGAAAAAGCTTTTGAACTTCCCAATCCTGTTCTTCTTGAGAATAATATTCAAATATATATCCGGCAACTCTAGCAGCCACGACAATCCCTGTCCCTGTTAACAATACGGTCTTTGCTCGTATATCTGGAAGGTCTGCTGGATGACTTAGCGCATGAGCAAAATACTCATTTTCCACCAGGAATATTAAGAAACGTTCCGCCCTGCAACGAATCTCTTGCTCTACCTGTTCGTTTTTTTCAATAGCTCGAGCAATTTTGGTCGAGGGGTTTGTCGCTTGAGAGTTATAGCCGGCCAATTCGATTACCATGTTTCGAATGTTATTGACCGTGTAAATCCCTTTGGAATTTTTGGACACACTAGAGGCTAGCATTTCCGTAGTTTCCGTCAGCCAAGAGGATTGTTCAATTAGATCTACTACTAGGTTTGATACTTTTTCTCGCGTATTAAATAAAGTATTAATCGAAGATGTAGTACTTTTAGCATTTTTGTTCACATCCACAAAATCTTGGCGTATTTTCTTCGTACGGTCTTCATGAACAATATTGACCAGCATACTACTTCCCTCAATAAACTCCGGTTCATTGTAAGCTAACTCCCGAATCGCTGCAGTACGATGATTTCCGTCTAAACATTCAAATTCGTAATCAATCGGTAGATTTATCATCCCCATGACTGCATGAGCTTCGGATAAAGACTGTTCCTCATGCCCTTCAATGACAAACGGACGGAAGTCTAATCCTTCATAGGACACTAAAGTAATCGCCGAAAGAGTAAATTCAGGTTCTTCTTTTATATATTGCACAATATCGTTTTTATGTTTCTGATCTAAAAAACGGTTACGTATATCTTTGCCAATTACTTTTTGATTTTTTCGTCTCACAGCTGATGTTTGAATAAATTTCCCCAACACACTATATTGAATTGTCGCTGCATACCATATGCGGTTTCCGCTTTTGTATTTGATTGCTGGAATATATACTGCATTTGTTAACGTTCCTAGATTGGGCATTTTTAACCTCGGATTTTCCATCATAAAACCTCTCTTCTAGAATGCATATTATTTTCTAATTCTTATGTTGCTACCTTTCTATTCACATCACCAAATAGATTTTCCTTTAATAAGCAACACATCGACCTGGCATTATGAAAAAGTTTAGTTACTCAACTTTATGTCTACAAGTATACAAGTAGACATGTATACTTGTACGCTTATAGACATAATTATTTTAATTATGACGTAGATTGTAATAGGCCTGCATTAATTTTGTAGTAGGCCTATAATTTTCATTGATTTATCTATGAAAGCGCTATATAATTTAACAAAGGAAATTTCAGACAGTCAAGGACCCAGAACGTTAGTACCAATTATTCTATTGATTGGGAGGGGTTATCATTGTCGTTAAATAATCCGTTAGACGTTAAAAACCTAGCCATGTCCCTTGCATCTGCTGAATCCGAAAGAGATATCGTCGCTATTCTTAAAAATAATCAACTTTGGAGCAGTGAACACTGGCGAGACTATGGAGACAATGAAAATAATTTTGCTGTTATTGGAAATCAACAAAGCGCTCCAGATGCAGCTTTGGTCGAAAAATTCATTAATTCGGTGGATGCGGTTTTGATGAAAAAATGTATGCTTCATGGAGTAGATCCTACTTCTACAACAGCCCCTACAAACGTCAAACAGGCACTAGCTTCTTTCTTTAACATTCCTCAAGGGAAACTTTCAAACCTGTCAGACTCCCAACGCACCAGCCTCGCTCAAAACATTCATTTTGTTGCCACTGGCACCAAAAGAAAGCCAAATTACTCAATCGTTGATTTAGGCGAAGGACAAACACCTGCCAGCCTCCCAGACACAATTCTTTCGTTAAACAAATCCAATAAACTCAGAATTCCTTTTGTACAAGGAAAATTCAATATGGGTGGTTCTGGTGTTTTGCAATTTTGCGGTAAGCAAAACCTTCAATTAATTATTACCAAGCGACACCCAGACCTTCCTAAGGATAAAACGGATCACTTATGGGCTGTTACACTCGTACGGCGTGAACCTCCGACAAAAGGACGACGGAGCTCTGTCTATACGTATCTAGCTCCTCACAATCATATTTTAAGCTTTGAAGCAGAGGATCTTCCTCTACTTCCTGCAAAAAATCAAGCCTTGGTAGATGCGATGACATATGGTACCTTTATCAAGCTCTTTGAATATAATATTCCCGGTTTTGCCACGCTGGTCTCACTCGACCTTTATTATAGGTTAAATACGCTTATCCCGACCATCGCTTTACCGATACGTATTCATGAAACAAGGGAGTATGGTGGCCACACTAAAGAAACCACGCTTTCAGGATTAAATGTACGCTTAGAAGAAGCTTCTAGTAAAACATTAGAAGAAGGCTTTCCTCTTTCCTCTACTTTGCATATCTACGGACAAAAATTATTGTTATCCATTGTTGCCTTTAAAGAAAAACAGGAAATTAATTATAAAAAACAGGAAGGTGTACTTTTTATCATTAATGGCCAAACGCACGGAAGTTTATCGAAAGATTTTTTTGGACGAAAATCAGTTGGTATGGGAAGTTTGGTTCATTCTCTATTATTACTTGTTGATTGCAGTAATCTAGACGCCCGTCTGCGTGAAGATTTATTCATGAACAGTCGTGATCGGTTACGTAATAATGAATTAAGTAGAAAAATCACTAAAGAACTAGCTCATCTCTTAAAAGAACATCCAACTCTTAAAGAACTTCGAGAGCAACGACGTCGAGAAGCTAGTGAGAAGACAACGAAAAATGAAGAACCTTTTATTCAGGCGCTCGAAGATATCTTTCAAAAATCTCCTGCATTATCTAGCCTTTTTATTACTGGAAATCGATTGCCTGATCCGTTTCGTTTGAAAAAAGGAGAAAAGAAACCGCATTTCCAAGGAAAAACACATCCTACCTTTTTCCAACTACGGCATCAGAAAAAAAATCAACTTTACCATAAGCGTTCACCTATAGGAACTCGTCCACGAATTGCTTTTGAAACAGACGTCGAAAATACCTATTTTCACCGAGACACCTACCCTGGGAAAGCCACTCTTCTTCTCGAAGGACAACCGGTTTATAGTTACAGCCTCAATCTCCATAACGGCATTGCAACCTTAAACTTGGAATTACCACTTTATGCCTCTATAAATGAAACCTATACGTATGTCTTAGAAGTTAACGATGATACGCTTGCAGAGCCGTTTCTTGAACCGTTCCAAATCACTATTGAAAAAGAACAATCGAAACAACCACCAAACGAAAAAGGCCGACGAAAAAAAGAAGCTGATGAAGAAGGTGAAGGGTCAAGAGAAAAGCCTTCGAAACTTGCTCTTCCTTATATCATTGAAGTAGAAAAAGAAGAATGGGGAAAATATGGATTTACGAAACATTCCGCCTTACGAGTAGAAAATAACGGTGATAGTGGATATGACTTCATTCTAAACAAGGACAACATCTACTTCCAAACAGAATTGAAATGGAGCAAACCAGAAGCGCTAAAGCATATTGAGAAAAAATATAAGTACGGTATGGTAATGCTCGGGTTAGGTATCCTTAAGGGAATGGAAGAAAAAAGCGATGAAGAAAATGTATCTCTCAAAATTGAGGAAGTAACACGATGGATTGCTCCAATTCTTCTTCCGATGTTAGAACACTTAGGACATTCAGAAGACAAATGGGCGATCGATACGCTTCAAGAGGAAGGATAGAGCTTTACTAGAAAAACAGGTGAAGATCGTAGCATCTATTTCTCTCAGAGGTGATAGGATGAAAGAAAAAGGTGGCATTAAAGGCGTTCGCCAGGTCGAATTTTGGAAAGGGTATGAGGAAGTCGTTTCCTCTGCTGTCAAACAGCTCACGTATCAGCATTACTATAGCCAGGACACGTTGCATGTCTACTGTGATACTTCCGCCCAACCTAATAGTTCTACGATGGCTGTGGCTTGCTCCTATGTTCGAAATACGAGTGTTACAGTCAAAGTGAAATACGTTTACCCTACTCGCGACGTAGCCAACAAAAATATTTTTGGGGAACTTCATGCTCTTCTATTTGCTTTAAAACATGTCCATCAATACGAGGGAGCCTGTACTTCCATTGTCTTGTATAGCGATGTGCATAATATCGAAGATTTTCTAACTAAACAAGCCTACTTCCAACATCCTAAGCTTCAGAAAGTCCAAAACGAATTAATAGCGTTATATTCACAGAAACAATCCCACTATCTTCACAAAGATATTCGCATTGTTTATCTTTCTTCGGAGCTTCGAAAACACAACCCATTTCATAAGAGTGCACACAATGCAGCGAAGCGTTTATTGACTTCTTCCCGTTAATAGCTTCTCTTCTTACTATAAGAAGCCTTTTTGGCATATTACTAGCAGAGGAGCTTTACTCTGCATAAAACCAATCGATTCCTTTATAATGAAAGATAGTCAGTCCTTTGATCCCCCTTTCTTTCTTCGCTTCTTAGCTCTTCTTATGCTAAAAGAAAATGGATACTAAAGAAGGCAACAAAGATCCGAGGAGTTCTTCTACATCAAAACATGATCGATACCAAACGGTTTTCAGTTATAACATTATCTAAATAGTTAATAGAATATTATATCACCGAATAAAAACAATATTTCCGTTAAAGTATACCTTTTGATGATGTCTCTTATTTTATGGTAAAAGGAGGAGTATGATGACATTTTGGCTGATAGAAGGAGGTATTCTCGTAACGGCTTTTCTTGCGATTCTTCTGGAGTTATTTTTTGTTCAAACGCCGGAGCCGTTTGTTGTCCCATTCTGCCTTGTAATGATCGCGTTTGCTGCTATTCGAATTCGAGATAAAGTTCGTTATGGAGACCCTTTTAAGACCTTCTAAACCGTGAGCGGTTTAGAAGGTCTTTTATATTCGTATATGAAAGCTTCATAAAAGCCGTGTAGCTATGATTAATGATTAGATTTTTTGAGCGATAGCATGTAATGGATAAGAGCAATGATACTTATAGCAAATAAAGCAAGCGTGTATACATTACTCCACACATAGTTAACTATCATAAGAATAGTACAAATGATTAGAAGCAGTAACGTTTTCTCCTTCACCTTATCTCTTCTCCCTATGCATCGTTCGTTCTTCGTTTTCTCCTTACCTCCTTTGCCTGTCCCACTATCTTCTGTTGAAAAGGAACAAGATGAAGAACCTAGAAGGATTTATTCTATTCTTTTCGGTAAAAACCCTTTTTGTATGATAGCTTCCAGACTGTTGATGGACTCTTCGTATGACACATCTTCAGCCAAAAATGTTTTCGTGTTTCGATGGTAATCTTGCTTGTAGAACGCCGTAGCGATGATGTTTTGCAGGGTTTCGGTTAACGCATATCCCGGTTGACTGGATACCGTATCTTTCCCCTCTTGGCGAATCGCAATCACTTCTGGCAAGATCGTCTCTAACGTAGAAATGTCTAAATAGTTGCTGTGCCATATTTTATGTAGGTCATATAAATGCCGAGAATAGCGTGTACTTTCCTCTTTTTCATAATAATCACAGATAGCAAACACCTTGTCCAAAAACGTTCGATCAATCGACTGTACGTTAGCCAGAAATGGAGCCATGTCATACTCTTTGAAGAAACGCTCCTTTTCCGCCTCTTCTCCAGCAGCTCCCATCACGAATTGGGTAATGTAATTGCTGACGGATCGCTGTTCAAAGGGAAAGGGCTTAAAGGCCACATTTGTTTCCACTAGGATATGCGGGCTCATTTGAGCATCACCAGCAAAATATTTCTCATAGGCAATTTTATATTCATTAAACTCGCGTCCCGACCGGATCTCCTCTACATTCAGTAAGTCAAAACCTAACTGATCAATCACCTCGACTATATCCGTTTTCAGTTGCTTCTTTTGGCCTCTGGAGAGTTTCGTCGTTCCTTTTTCTAAAAGGACACTAACATCCAGATCCTCGGAAAAGCGCTTGATTACCTCATAGCATTTGGATAGAGAGGTGCCTCCTTTAAATACAATCGACGGCCTCCTCTCTACTAACTGTTTAAGCAGCAGGGACACATAGTAATCTTTTTCTACCTGGAAGTCTCTCAAACCGAAAGCCACGGCTGCGGACTGGATAAGGCTATTGAACAGCTCCTTGTCTTCGTGTAATCGCATCAAATAACCCCGATTCATATACTTTTAGTTTTGTTTTGACGGGATAGGCATCCATGTACGTTTTCAACGTCTCTTCCTCGAACGAAACCCCACCCAAATACGCTACTAGTTGGGACATGCCCTCGGAAAGGGACTTTTCACTGTATCGCTCGTAGTCATTTAGCAGGTCGAGTACCTGAAGCAGCTTATAATTTTCATTCGTGATCCGTACTCTCGGCTTTTTCACGATCACTTTGTTGGTATAGAAGGTCACTTCCCGTTGCACCGACGACGTCTGATTGGTAGCGATCGTCGCAACAGCTGCCGTTTGGGACGTTAAGCCAAGCCTGTTCGCAAAGTTGGTGCCTGCGATATAGCCTTCTACATTCTCTTGTCGCTTTAAAAACTTTCGTTCGATCATTCGTTCCACACTTAAAACCGGTGTCCCGAACAGCGGTTTTTTCTTCGGAATAAAATAGAGACCGTTTTGGACTTTCTCTACCAGCCCCTTATCAGCCAGGCGCTTGAATTGCTGCCGCAGGGTGTTCGGATTCATGGGCAGGTCTTCTTTGACCTGATCGGTAAAGATCGGTTCGTCGTATCCGTAGGTGTCTAGTAAAAACTGATAAAACCTCATGCTACTTCCCCTCCTATATTCATTGTAACATTTTTATATTATTATTTTCCATAAACGTTACACATGCGTGATACAAAAAATAATACATGATAGAGACCTGCTCTATCATGTATTTTCATAAATAGCTTAATAACGTTTTCATAATCATTGATAGCCTATATGCTATCATAGAAATTGATTATCTAGAAAATAAGTGGACCAACGATGGCATTTATCGTGAGTATAGGAGGGCCAAAATGTATTATTGCTGCATCCTTTAATAAAACATACAACGGAGCGATCCGACGGCCGGACATTGTCCCCGCGGGACAAGCGTATGAAGAGTATGGCAACCGTTGAATAAAGGAGGAAACGTTCATGAGTAATGGATTTAACAACTACGAACAAGCAGTAGGAAAAGCTCATATGGATCAATTAAAGCAAGAAGCAGCACTGGCCGCAGCCATTAAAACCAAGAGACAACAACAAGGATTATCGCAGCAGGCGCTCGCCGATGCGATTGGAAAACCGAAATCGACGATCGGTCGGATTGAAGCGGGCATCACCGTCCCCCAAGTGTCCACGTTATTAGCGATTGCGAATGTATTACACACGTCTTTTTCTATCGGAGAAACCCTATCTGACACGAATGATAAAGTATCTTTGTAAAACAAGAAAAACCGAGCATAATCTTCAAGGATTATTATGCTCGGTTTTATTTACTATAACAAAGTTAAAGAAGATTCTATCTACAAAAAACTATTAATTAAGTTATATGATATTTTTATGTTTTGTTTATTTCTTTTTTCTTTCTTAAAGCTCGCCAGAAACTCACCCATATAAGAACTGCACCCATAAATATAGTTAAACGCCAATTAAATCCTTCCATCGAAAAATTATATACTAGTGTAAATAAAAAAAGGATACCAATAGTCACTACAAATCCGTTTAACAATTGCATATTTATTGAGCTTTTGCCTTTTTTACTCTCCATGAGTTCTCCCTTCTTGTACCACTATATCAAAATCCATTTTTCTAATAAAAGAATGATTGCTGCAAAAAGAAAAGAATGAATAAAAGCAGAATACAATCCTTTAGTTAGATAAATTTCTTTCCTTGAAAAATTTAAAATAAGTCTCAACACACTACCGAAACATCCAACAATTAAAGAAATTAAAATAACAAGTACAATAGAGTTCATTATAAGTTCCTCCTTTTCTATTTCCTTTATCAGTGAAATTAAACGTAAATATTAACCAGGATAATCTCTAGGAGATTATCCTGGTTAATTATTCACTAATTACAAATGGCATCAGCAATAGGTTGACCAAGAACCTCACCACAACCAGCGCCTACGAAGAGACCAACTACCGTGGCTGTTCCACTTGAAGCTGCTATAAATGGAGCTGCACATGCTGCCGAAACTCCAAACCTAACAGGAGACTCACATGCGTCTAAATGATCTAGAAAAAATGGACTAACGTGTAATGGGCCAGACGTAGAAGCTCCTTGTAATGATTCAGTGATTTCTTTTTGAATGTCTAATTCAGCATTAGTCAATTCTAGTACAGTATCACTTTTTTCTTGAATATTATTACCATTTACATCGTATACTTTTAAACTAGCTGGACTTTCATATAAGTCTGCTTCAATTTCAATAAACGAAAAAACTTGAAGGTTTTTTTCTTTATCAAATGAAGCAAATAGATTAATAGCGCTAGAATCTCCATCCATATTCGCTGAAAATATAAAAGATTCTACTAATCCATCAGCATGGTTTTGCGTATATTTTCCTGAAGCAGCATTTCCGATACTACCAGCGCTTGAGGGTATAACTGACTCAAAAGCAGTATTATTTTGCAAAATACTCAAAAGTTCATTTGTTTCGGTTTCCGTTGATTCTGTTATAGACATTGCTCGACCTTCGTTTTCTAAATACTCTTCTAAATCTTCAGAAGTAGACAATTGAAATGCATCTAAATCAAGAAGGTTCATAGTAACCGGTCCTACAATACCGTCTTCTTTTTGTTCGTTTGCTTCTTGAAAACGTCTCACAGCTTCTTGAGTAATTGATCCGTAAAATCCTCCCACTTCCAATGAAATATCTACGCTCTCTTGTGCGTTTAGTTGCTCTTGGATTCTCCGAACTGCACTTCCTCTTGCTCCATAATCAAGCAAAATCGTTTCTCGTTCTTCATCCATTGTCCGAAGTGTATTAGGACCTGCAATGCCGTCTACCGTAAGATCATTGTGCGATTGGAATCGTTCCACACCTGCTTCTGTTTCATTGCCATAATCACCGTCGGCTCCAAACTGAGGAAGTTCAATATAAAAATACATCAGATCTTCCTGAAGCATTTCAATCGCTCGAGTATTGGTAAAGCTGGAGCGAATCGTAACTAGATCCCGAAGGCCATTGAGGGTAATGGGCCCCGCAATTCCATCCTGCGTGATTCCTGCGAACGCTTGATACTCCCGCACCGCCTGATCGGTTTCCGATCCATAAATCCCGTCTACCTCATATTGGGTTAGTAAGCTGGGGTTTGCCCGAATCAGCATTCTTTGAAGCGTCTCAATCTTTCTCTTGGGGGAACTTTCTGTAATAATGCGATCATCTAAACTCATGGTATCTCTCTCCTCTAATAGATAGTAAGCAGCAAAAAGCGTTTCTTGAAGAAGAAAGGCTTCTTCTATTTGTTGATTTTGCTGCTTCTATGTTCTAAAGGGAGAATGGCTCCTTTTATACAACCAAACAGGAAATAAAATAAAAAACGAACAAATGTTCTGTTTTTGGTTGTTTTTCTCTTTCTTTTTTCTCTTTTATAAAGAGAAGGGAAAAGGAGGACATCTATGAACACTCTCAAAACTCATCCTTGTTTAGCGATCCAGCAATTTCAGCAAGAACACAGCCATTTTTTAAATGACCCTATTGTTCATGCCTTTTTTCAAGAGTCAAAGCATCTTACCTTACTTCTTGATGCCTTATGTTCTTCTTCCTCTCATGCGACAAAAAGATTGGACGAAAGCTTTCAAGCATTTTATACCGGGGTTAAAGTAGTTCATTATCTATCGAAAACGATCCATTGGGAGGCTATTCATTATGATAAAACCTGGCGAAAAAGAAACGAACTGTTTCCATTGGTACTGGATCAACCCATTTCTACAGATGAAAATCAAACGCTCATCTCCTCTTATGACAAACAAGACGCTTCTTTATTTCATACTATTTTTGAATGGCCTACTACAGCCTTAGAAGAGAAGATTGCTAATGAGACGCTTTATTATGCCTTTGATACCTTAACCGATCGACAAAAAGAAGTGCTTTATTTTATCTATGGAAAAGAAGAAAACACAAGAGCCATTTCGGAAAAGCTTGCGATTACACAGCAAGGAGTATCCCGCATTCACCAACAGGCTCTAACGAAATTAAGAAATCAGATTCTAAAGAAAGAGAAAGGAGAGAACATATGAAAGAGTGGAAAACGTGGATTATCGGAGCAAAGCAAGGAAATGAGAGTGATATGACAGCCATTATCGAAACGATCCAGCCGAAAATAAAAAAAGCGCTGCAACAAACCCATTATCAAAACCAGGAGGATCTAGAACAAATGTTAATCGAAAAAACCCTTCATATTGTGACCACCTATGATGAAACGACTGTCCCAGGGTTTTGGGAGTTTAAAAACAAATGGTACGACAAAAGACAACAGGTATCCTAAAGGACGCTCTTTATAGCTACCCATAGAAAGGATGAAAAGACATGAACCGGGATATATTTCAATGCTTATGTAACTCTAGAGGTCTCACTTCCACCATCTCACAGATCCTAGCGAGTGAAGCCTTAACCGCAGAAGAAAAAGCCATGCTGTATGATGCACTGATTGATGTACAAAAAGCAGCTAACCGTATTCAACGTTTCTGTAACAACGAACAAGAGTAACTTTATAGAAAAACAAGCAGTTCTCTTTCAATAGAGAGCTGCTTGTTCTTGTTATTTGTTAGAATACATTTTTGAAACATTCGCTTTTTCGCTTTCCACTGACCTGCCTACTTCTTGGATCGCTTTTGTAAGCGATTCTATCTTCTTTTCTAACCGAACCAGTAAATAACCGGCTACGACAATCGGAAAACCAACATTCCCTATAAAAACGGCCCAATCAGGAAAATGCTCCATTATCATTCCCCCCTTCCTATTCTCTAAAGGGAAACTTTTAGCCCGTCATCAACCAACACTACGATTTTTACTCGTGGAAATTTATATACCTTAATAAAGCTATTAATCTCGACGTACGACAATTCATTTGATTTGTGATTATAGATTAGTGAAATAATATACTAAAAACAGAATAACTCTCGATATAAGGAGAGTAGTAAACGTTATTTTGACAGAGTATCTTCTATTGCTAAGAGTTTAGTATGAATTGCCAGATCGATCAACTAAAAAAGAAGCAGCGCTGGCAGCAGCCATTAAAATCAAGCGACAGCAACAAGGGCTATCGCAACAGGCGCTCGCTGATGCGATTGGGAAACCAAAATCGACGATCGGTCGCATTGAAGCCGGCATTACCGTTCCGCAAGTGTCCACGTTATTAGCAATTGCGAACGTCTTACACACAACGTTTTCTATAGGAGAAGCATTAGCTGAGACAACCGATAAAGTCTCGTTATAAAACAAATAAAACCGAGCATACTCTACAAAGATTATGCTCGGTTTGTTTATTCATTCTTTTTTTATGTACATACCATTGCATTTATAAAATCTTCTTATTCGGCAGGTTTTCTGCTTTTCAAAAAGGTATAAAAGATGGATCCCACAGAGAAGAAAGTTACAATAATAAGACCTCTTTGGATAGTACTTTCCCATTCCATACCATCTAAGAAAAGCTCACTGTATATTAAAAGCAAAAAGAAACCGATCAATGCTCCAATCAATATGTTTATAAGTGGTTTTATGTATGGGATAGATATCTCCCTCTCTTTTACTTGTTGCTCCCTCTCGTTAGACTAACCTAATCCTTTGTTTCCGGTTGAACGATCCACTTTCCCTTCTTTAATTGATACCCTTGTCGGTTCATCGAGAAAAAGTAGCCTCCTAACATAATAAGTAAAGACACGGCAGCAATGACGCCTCCCATTAATATACTCATCCATAACCTTTCAAAGGTAAAAAGAAAGCCTGTCATCAGGATAGTTAAAATGGCAAAATAGGCGATCGGATTCTTTGTACCATCAAAATTTTGGTCAAATGTGGTCATACCTTCTTCTTTAAAATGCTTATACACGGTAAACCGAAAAAAGAAGCTGATCGTCGCCCCAGCCGCTACCCCTATTACTATATTATCTGCTACAGTTGCGACACCGAAAAGAACAGCAAAAGTAAAAATACCCAATATAAAACTTAATCCATGAAAAATGGCGTTTTTATCCTTCAATATCATCCTTCCTTTCTATTACTATTTAATAGATCACCTCTCTTCTCACATAATGAAACGAGAAAATAGAGCCAATAATGCTCCTACAATAAGTATAATCCCCCCTATTCGATATTTTTTAAATGACGGGGAGAAATAAAAATGCAGACCTAAAAATAAAATGCCCATAACAGTAAAAATGCTCCCCCATTCTGATGCATGTATAAAGAAGAGTAACATCACCCCTATCAATATAGAAACTGCAGAAGCAATATAAAATATGTAATTCATTAAAAATCCTCTTTTCTATAGCATACTATAAGGAAACAGATAACTAGTTTAACTTTCTAATTGTTTTACTAATTTATAAAACGTTGTTTTTTTTACCTCAGCTTTTTCCATGGCCTTTACTGCGGTGATCTTTCCTTCTTTCCATTCCTTGTACGCCTCTAAAAAAGCATCACTTGCTTGCGCTTGTGGTCTTCCATAAGCCTTTCCCTGTTTTAAAGCCATATCGATTCCTTCACGTTGGCGCTTTCGAATACGATCTCGTTCTTCCTGCGCCATCCAGGAGAGAATTTGCAGCACAAGATCAGCAATAAAGGTTCCCATGCTGTCTTTATATTGGGTCGTATCGAGTAAAGGCATATCCAGGACGACAATGTCGGCTTGGATTTCTTTTGTGATCGCATTCCATTCCTGCACGATCTCTTCCTTATTCCGGCCAAACCGATCCAGGGAATGAATATAGAGCACATCTCCTTTTCGTAGCATCCGCTTTAAGAGCTGGTACTGGTCCCTTTGAAAATCTTTCCCACTCACTTTATCGATAAAAATATCCCGCTTGGGGATGCCTTTATCGTTCATGGCTTGCACTTGTCGTCCTTCATTTTGATCTTTGCTGCTGACTCGTATGTACGCATAGTGACGATGTTCCATCGGTATCCCCTCTCTTTTTCCATTCCTCCTGGAAAGTATACCGTTTCCGTTCGTAAATGTGTAGGCAAAATAAAAAACGACCGTAAAGGTAATTACAACTTTTACGGACGTTCATAGTGATTCTTTTTGCTCTTATTTTATGCGTTCCTAAAAGTGTACTTTTACGGACGATTTTTCTCCGGTTCTACTCGCACATTCTTCTCTTTGAAAATTGATTAGAGAAAGACTTGGAAAGTTGAGGAGCTAAGTTTATTTTGTTAATATGTTTAAAGGTTGAGAAAGGAGCATTATGTATGTGTTGTTCTTGTTACTCAGTGGTTGATAAATACCCCAACTCTAATTAAAAAAATTATAGAATGGGGTTTTATAAATGATTTTTCAAAAGCAAATTATCCAATCGGTTAAAGAAAAGTGTGAACAAGATTCTCGTGTAACATCATGTATGATGTATGGTTCCTTTACAAAAGGCGAAGCGGATCAATATTCAGATGTCGAGTTTTATATATTTATAAATGACAGTATATTTGAGGATTTCGATTCGAAGGTATGGGTTGCAGAAATAGCCTCTTATGATTTGATGTTCCATAACGAGTTTGGGACAGAAGTTGTTATTTTTTCCAATTTGATTAGAGGAGAATTTCATTTTTCACCCATTTCCCAAATAGGAATTATCAAAAATTTTAAGCCTACGGGAATTTTTCCGGATACAAAGTCCATGTTTATTTATGACGCTTCAGGGATGTTAAAATCGCATTTGGATGATTTAGGCAACAGTAAACCAGAGCGAATGACAAATGAAAACGTGAATTTTTCTTTTAATAATTTCGTAAATTCTTGGTTGACGGGCATAAACGTTTTGAAAAGAGGAGAATTGGCACGTTCTTTAGAAGTTTTAACGAGTGTGCAAAAGTATATTTTACAATTGTTAAGAATTAAGGAACAAAATGTAGAGCGGTGGCTAAACAGCACAAAAAATTTGGAAAATGATCTGAGTACAGAAGTGTATAAGGAATATACTTTAATAAGTTCTAAATTAATAAATGAGGAACTCGAAACTGCCTACGTTCATGCTTTATTAGTAGCGGAAGATTTAATTGAAACACTGAGTCCTCATTATTCTTTTGAGACAGATAAAAAGCTGATTCTTAAACTTCGCCGCTATTTAATCCAATAAGTAGAAGGAAGCATTGATTATTATATCAGTGCTTCCTTTTTTTAAATAAAAGATGATTTGCTTTAGAGAAAAAGCTGTAAATGTATTAGCAAAATGAAGGTCAACCAAAATTATATATAATTGAAAATGAAAAAACCTTATCAAGAGTTCGATTTACATATTATCAGATTATCCGAAGCAGTTCCTATACGAAAGGAGAGAAGGTGTGCTTTTGTCAGCCTTTTCTCTCTCTTTTTGTTTGTGAAATCGCACTTTTATGAACAGGCTTACAAAATTATGATTTCAATAAAATATTTTAAGTTTGAATGAAATGTTAAAATGGTAATTGGTAATAAAATAATTAGAATTAATAAATAATTAAATGGAGGTAATTCAATGATTGAAAAGGTATTGCTCAAAAACTTTAAACAATTTAAAAACCAAGAGATTCCTTTTAACCCTGGTAGAAATGTACTAATTGGTGAAAATGGAGTTGGAAAATCGACTGTTTTATTAGCTATTTCAACTGTTTTAAGTGGTAGCTACTCGACTATTGAAAAGTATGGAATACATTCTCTTTTTAATAAAGAAACGATCACTGAATTTTTACATAGCGACAAAAAATATGAAGATTTGCCTATAGTCGAAGTTGAACTTTTTCTCGATCAGTCTATTCAAAACCACGAAATTAATGGAAAACATAATTCGACACAGAGGGAATTAAATGGATTAAAATTAAAATTTAGTCCTGACGATGAGTTTTCAGAGCAAATAAGATCTTCTTTATCAGAAACAGAGATTTTTCCATTTGAATATTATAAAGTGGAATTTCGTACTTTTTCTAAAAAGTCTTATAATAGTTATAAAAAGTATTCAGGGTTTCTGCATTATGCATATTTAGATGCTACTAAAGTAAATTCTGCTTACGCAATGAAAGATTATGTAAAAAGAATATATGAAAGCAAGACAAATGCTTCTAAAAGACATAGAATCAATAATGAGTATCGGCATGTTACTAACGAATTTTCAAACAAACTTTATAATGAATTTCAATTAGAAAAAAAGAATGAAGTCTCAATTAAATTAGACGATAGTGGTAATACAAGTTTTCAGCAAAATATCACAGCAGAAAAAGCCGGTATATCAATCCAAGAACTAGGCCAAGGAGAAAGGATGTTTATTAATACTGAGTTTATGTTGACTACTTCTGCTGCAGAATCTAGCATTATTCTTATTGAAGAACCAGAAAGTCATTTAAGTCATGTGAATATGCACAAGCTAATTGATAAAATGATTGAGACAGAAAGTGAAAAGCAGACATTTATAGCAACACACAGTAATATGATTACAGCTAGGCTTGATTTACATAATGCCATTTTTCTTACAGAAGATAATTTCATAAAGCTAGACGATTTAAATAAAGACACCACTAAATTTTTTCAGAAGGCACCAAATCATAACATTTTAGATTTTATATTATCATCTAAGGCGATTTTAGTAGAGGGTGATGCAGAATATATTCTTTTAAACGAATTCTATAAAGTTATTCAAGGTACGGAGCCCCATAGCGATGATATATCTATAATTTCATGTGGAGGAAAAACCTTTAAGCGTTACATCGAAATAGCAGACTTACTTAATAAAAAAGTAGCTATAATAACAGATAATGATAAAGATTACGCAAACAATATAAAAGAAAACTATGGAGAGCTCCCAAAAAACATTAAAATTTTTGCAGATCAAGAGGATGGAAACTACACTTTTGAGGTATGCATATATAATGAAAATAAGGCATTTTTAGAACGGTATTTGAAAAACACCAATATGAGTAATGGAGTTCAAGCTTTTATGTTAAATAGTAAAGCAGAAGCTGCCTTTAGAATACTTCAACTTTTTATGAATGATAATGAAGAAACTGATATTAATAAATTTACTATTCCTAAATATATAGAGGACGCGATTAAATGGCTACCTTAAAAAGTGATAAAGTTGTATTAAATGCTGTAGCTGGTTCTGGAAAAACAAGCTTTATTATAGATCAGTTAGATATTGAAAAGAAAAGTTTGATATTAACTTATACTATAAACAATCAAAATAATTTAAAAGAAAAAATAATTAAAAAATTTGGTTATATGCCGGAAAATGTTTATGTGTATGGATATTTTCATTTTTTATTGAATTTTATTATAAAGCCTTTATGTTTAGAACCAATTACTAATATATTATATAAAACTCCACACTATTCTTATACTTCACCATTTACGCGAGATAAAAAATTCGTATATTCAAATAGAATAGCAAAATATATTTTGGAATCACTTCCTGAATTTAAACCAAGAATGGAAAAGTACTTTGATAATGTATTTATAGATGAAATCCAAGATTTAGCATCTGACGATTTTAATTGGATGAAATCTTTAGGAGAAATTAGTATTCCAGTTATATTAGTAGGGGATTTTAACCAACATACATATGATTCAAGTCGAAGAGGAAATAATTTAAAAAAACTTTTTTCTGATAAAAATTTCTATAGAAAAAAACTTGAAGAAGCTGGCTTTTTCTTTGATGAAGAAACTTTATTAAAAAGTTATAGATGCTCTAAGGAAGTATGTGTATTCGTCAAAGAAAAACTTGAAATTAATATTGAGTCATACCACGAGCATACTTCAACAATTGAATTTATAGAAGATCCAACAGAAATTGAAAGAATTTTTAATGACAACTCAATAACGAAATTATTTTATGAAAAAGCGGCCGATTACAGATGTAATTCTAGTAATTGGGGAGATTCCAAAGGCTTTTCTTACACAAATGTTTGTATAATTCTAAATGATACTACCTTTAACGCATTTAATAAAAATGACTTGAAAAATTTAAAGCCTTTAACTTTAGGGAAGTTTTATGTGGCTTGTACTAGAACCGAAAATAATTTGTGGTTTATTCAACAAAAAGATATACCCAAAGAAATGAAGTTAATTTCTAAGTAAGTTAAAAAAAGATCATAAACTTAACACAATCCAACTTATTAGAATCTAATAAGATAGAAAAAGAGAAAAAATGTGCTTTGCTTAGCCTTTTTCCCCTTTTTTTGTAAAAACGTACTTTAACGGATGGTTATGTATAAAAGTTTATACAGTCATAGGCAATATTAATCTTTCAGTGTAAATCAGCCATTGAGATGGATGCCGGAACATTCTCCATTACTCTTCGTACATTATACCTTCTTTATTAAAAGCTGTTATTATACTTTGACATCTAATCAATCAATTGGTTACGGATAGCTTATCTGGATTCAAGACAAGATATATTTCATGAATTACTTCTTGTTGGATGTAAAAGGAAATCACTGCATATAAATGATCCTCCAAATAACATACAAGACCAGGCTGTCCGTTGACTGTCATTTCTTCTATTGATAAATTTCGAGGGGATTTTTTCTTAATTCCATATAAAAAAGCAGATACTCTTTCGCTTGAAAAAATTGGGCGAAGCGCAGCTTTTACTTTTCCACCACCATCGGAGTAAAGTGTAACATTTTCAGAAATTAACTCTAGCATGTCTTGCTGTTTGTTTTTTTGAAAGGCTTCCACAAATTGATTGACCATCGCTCGGTTCTTTTCATAGTGAAGGCTTTCTTTTTCTGTCTTAACCAGTTTTTCTTTTGCGCGGCTAAAAACTTTACGACAGTTATCTTCTTTCTTTTCAACGATAATACTGACATCTCTATATGAAAATTCCAGCACTTGTCGTAAAAGAAATACAGCACGCTCTGTTGGTGTAAGGTGTTCCATCATTAGTAAATAAGCCATGCTTAATCCTTCCATTTGTAAAACATATTTAACAGGATCATTAAACGAATTATTAGAGATTAAAAGAGGTTCTGGGAGCCATGGGCCGATATAGTGTTCACGTTTTTTTCTAGAAGACCTTAATATATCCAGACAACTATTGGTCATTATTTTACAAAAGTATGCTTTTTTATTGTCAATCCATTGTTCATCCAGTTGATATGCCTTTAGAAATGTTTCTTGAACCAAGTCTTCTGCCTCTGTCACCGAACCGAGTAGACGATAGCCCAAGGAAAACAGTAAAGGCTTTAACTCTTCATAATCTTCATTGCTTATTTGCATTATTCAATCCCCTTTCTTTAGGAGTTCAAGTGCTGCCTGTTTTCCACTGCTAACTGCACCTTCCGCCAGTATAGAGTCTGGAGAAGCCCAGTCTCCAGCAATAAAGAAACCGGGCAAAGTGGTTTCTGATTTATTTAATATCTTTGCATCACCAGGAAGCGGCAATCGCTGGTTTACAGTAATGTGCGGAAGATAGCGACTGGTGATGAGCGTGGAACGCCATCCTGGCTGCAATCGGTCAAGAAAGAGTTCTAAATCCATTTTTTCTTTCTTAGCATCTGTCACTTCATTTGGATGGTGGTATTTCATTACATGAATCACCGCGCTGTTATCTTTTTTTGATAACCTCGCATAAGGAGAATGGACAGAATAGTAGAAGGCATCGTCTACCGAAAGAGCAATTAAGTTCTTAGGCTTCGGAAGTTTGCTTAATGCAATGTCTAACACGGCACCAGTTATTGGTTGCATTTTACTATAGTATGGCTTTTCATGAAATTCGTGTTGAAGAATGTGAGGAAGTAAGTCTGGCTTTCCTGTATAGATCACATTTTTACTTGTAACAGTTTCTCCACTTGAAAATTGCAGCGTATATAAACCCTCTTCTTGAATAGTGATGTTTTTTACTTTCGTTCCGGTTTGAATTTGGACCTCTGCCATCACAGCTTGATTGTTCAGTTGGTCGATAACTGATTGCCAGCCACCGTCAATATAGATCGCTCCTCCAAGAGAACGCTGTATATGAGTAAGGATGACTTTGGCATCCGTCTGATCCGGAGCATGACTGTAAGTTGCGAGACGGCCCATCGTATAAACGAGCTGTTGAACCTTCGTAGATTTCACCCGATCTTCCACCCACTGCTGAAAGCTTTGCTCCTTAACCGATGATACATCGATCTTAGTTATTTTCACTAAGAAAGACATCCATTCCATTTTTTCCTTCATGTTTAAAAAAGAAGTTGAAAAAATTCCTCCCAAGGATAATGGCAATGTATGCATTTCATTTTTTTCCAAAAGCAGCCCATTAAGTTTCGGTGATTTTCCTTTAAGTACAATGCCCAGTTCTTTTAAAATGGCAGGCGCTTTCCCCTTTTTATAAAATGCGTGCGGTCCTAAATTAAAAAACTGATCTTTAAAGATATCCGTTTTTGCGCGGCCACCAACAGATTTTGCCTGTTCCACAAGCAGAACCGGTATTTTTTCCTTTGCCAAACACAGAGCCGCTACATAGCCAGCAAGCCCACTTCCAATGATGACTACTTTCTGATTTTTCATTTTCTAGCACGTCCTTTACTTTTTAATACCTAAGACGAACTCAAAAGTTATTTGTGACAAATATAAGGAAAACTTTATATATTGAAGTAATACCATTAAAGCTGTCAGTAAAAGCAAAAGGAAAGCATGCCAGAAACGAAGCGTGTTTACTGAAAAAGTAAACAACTTTATTTTCACTCAACACGATGATACTATTAAAATTGATTAGAGAACTATTTTGATATTTTGCTTCTTAAAGCACAAAGTAAGATAAAAAAAAGCAGAACAGTATAGCAGTTACGAAGCTAGAAACCGCCATATCTCAAGTTGTGTTTATTAGAGAAGAACAGCACATGATGTAGAGGTATTTGAGAATAGTTGTTTAGAGAAATCGAATAAAATTTCCAGAAAGAATTTTATTGTCTATTCTCTTTTGGAGCGTTAACTATGGAGGGTAAAATAGGGAAAATTCATTCGAATCTTAGTTTATATATTCCAACTTATCAAATAAATTGAGCTCTTATGAACAAGATCTTATAAACATTATTAAGGAAAACGTCGAATAAAATTTCAAAAAAACATCTCTATTACATTTAGAAGAACGTTAATCCTTGATCATTTGAATTTACTTATGTAAAAGATTGTCCAAAAACGGGCAATCTCTTATTTTGTTTAAAAGATAATATTTTCAGATGTACCTTATATTCATAGATCATAACTGGTTGTCACTTTGAACGATAAATGGCGCTTATTTTAAGTGTTATTTTGCCCATTCAACTTTAAAATCCAGCTACCTTCACATGAGAAGATTAGCTGGGTTTCTTAATTATTTTAGAAATATTCTGATCTATTTAGTAAAAAAGTGACTGCTCATTGTTCAGCAATAGCGCCTGTTAGCTTCATACTGCAAAGAAGCGATTTAAGCTTCACCCATACAAATAGGATTTTATTCAATATATTAATAACATTTGTGATCACAACAATTTCAAAAGCTCTTTACCCGAAAAACAACTTGAAATCATTTGGCATATTTCGTTACTAATCTCACTTTTAGATATAACTTTAGAACTCATAGTTTTACCTGATTTTCATTAAATTCTTCCACTCTACTTACATTTAAGAAAGTACCTGTAGAAAAAGTGCGTACTTACAAAAAATAAATATGGCTTCTACACTAAGGAGGAACAACACTTAAGGAGGAGTCACTTTATGAAAACACTTGTTATCGTAACACACCCAGTCATGGAAACATCCCTCATAAATAAGCGATGGGTAGAAGAACTCAAAAAATACCCGGAAAAGTATACCGTTCACGAATTGCATGAGGTTTACCCTGACGAAAACATTGATGCGGAAAAAGAACAGCAATTAATTGAATCGCATCGTAATCTCATTTTACAGTTCCCCATTCAAAATTTTAATTGCCCACATCTCCTAAAAAAATGGATTGATGATGTTTTTACCCATGGTTGGGCTTATGGTTCCAATGGCGATAAATTAAAAAATCGTAAAGCTGCTTTAGCTGTATCTGCTGGAATTAGAGAAGAAGATTATAGTGAAAAGGGAAGATATCGCTATACACTTGAACATTTATTATCTCCTTTTGAAACTACCTTCCTTTACTGCAGTGCAGATTATCGATCGTTCTTTGCGTTTTATGGTACAGAAAGTAAGCCGGGGGAAAACGATCCGTCAGCAACCGAATTGGATAATCAATCTGCAAGCGAATTAGAAAAAAGCGCACAGGCTTATATAAATTTCGTTGACAATCTATAATGGGCAAGCTTTATTAAAGGTATAAAAAAGAAGTATTTCCTTGTTTAGGAAATACTTTCTTTTGATTTAAACAAAATAGCTATGTGTGCTTCTGTATAGCCTCAGAAGCTAGCGGACTGTTTTTCTCTCCCCACTCACATATCATATTTAACAATGGAATGAGAGAAAGACCGCGTTCAGATAATGAATATTCAACTTTCGGAGGTATTTGTGGGAATTCCTCACGTATGATAAGTCCGTCAGCTTCCAATTCTTTTAACATAACGCTGAGCGTTTTAAAAGATATAGTATCTATATTTCGTTTTAACTGGTTGAACCTAATGACTTTATTTTCGGATAACCAATATAAAATGGTCATTTTATATTTGCCTCCTATTAAGGACAATGTATAACCAAATCCAGTATCTGTTAAATCAATACCCGTCGGTACACAAGTTTTGACCTCTTCACTTTGCATATAGATACACCCCTTTAGGTAGAATGTGCATTTAATATAACCTATTCTGTTACATTATTAAAGCAAAGCTCCTGGCTCTGAATGTTTCAATATGCGATATCTTTTTGAATGTGGTTCTTCTGCAATATGGCCTCGATTGCTGAACAAGGTTAACAGAACACTTATCGGCTATCATGCTGCTATCAATTACTATGCCAACAAATCGGAAGAAGAACTAAAAATGGAACTCGTTCGTGACGCTAGCTTAGCTGCGATGTCTTTCATTTTATTGGCAAATGAAGCCGGTCTTGAAACCATTACCATGTCAGGATATCGTTCAGATCCTTTAAAGAAAGTATTAAAGATTCCTAGTAGTTTCCTAGATGTAATGATGATAGCCGTTGGAAAAGGTATTAAATCAGGGCATGAAACAGTTCGACATGAAGTAAAAGAGGTAGTCTACTTAAACACCCTTCAATAAATAGTTAAAAGTTAGATTAGTATACCTTTCTGTCGATAAATCTTACACTTTTTTTTAAAATCAATGCAAAGTATAAGGAAAAAGGAGAGAAGAAGTGCTTTCATCAGCCTCTTCTCTCCCTTTTTGTTTGTAAAATTGTATGCTTATGGTTTTATAGCACAAAATAACGGTTCTCTTTTAATTTACACCATCTATTATTTTTCTGGCTGTTCCGGTACAAGAGCCTTATGTTCAATCGGGCTATTTAATACGATCAAAGCGGTAGAATGGCCAAACGACGCACACGAATTCGTAAAATGATCCAGTTCTTTCATCGAGTTTGTTACGACCTTTACTAAATAATTATATTGGCCACTGATCCGATGGAGCTCCACTACTTCCGGGGCTTTTTTACAAAAGGCAATAAAATCATCGCACCAACTTGTTTGAAACATAATAAAAGAAATAGATTCTTTGCCCACTTTATCAGGAGAAATAACAGCTCGATACGAATCAATAATGCCTTTTTCCTCTAATTTAGTCATGCGCTCTTTTACCGAGGGCTGTGTCATATTAATTTTTCTACTTAAATCAACGATTTTAATCCTCGCATCCGTTTGTAAAATATTTAAAATATCCACATCCACTTGATCCATTATTCTTCCCCCTTATTTTCAATGGTAAAAGCTCTATAATCTCTTTAATAATAAAGATAATTCAGGGAAATGACTTCTTTTAGATATATCACCAAGCAGCTATTCTTTATAAAATGTAGAAACACAAACGTTTCTTTAATAGTATATCACTCCCCCTAGCTTGGAAAGAAAAAGGAGGCATTTCTATGATAAGTTTATTCCAAAACAGGAATAACAAAGAGGAAAATGAACATGCTGCATCCTACGTGGAAGAACGAGTTATTGATATTAGCGAACAACTTCTGCAGCATCCTTTTACAAACGTATATAGCTATAAAAAAGGAGGGGTTACCTATCTTTCTTTTGTATGGGAGTCAGGAAGGTTTTATAGCGAGGGATTAAAAATAGGGCCTTCTATTTCCTTTTTAAAGGTGGGAAGAAAAAAAGAAGGAAAAATAAGGTGGGATGTGAATTATCCATCGATTGACTATTTACGGAACCCTTATGACATAGTACGAGTGCCTAAGGCCTGGAAAGTGGCCATAGAGAGAAAAGACAACGCGTAAGCCGTATCCTTTCGATGGAAAAACATAAAACGCCGAATCTCTTGTATCAATAGATAAGGAGACTCGGCGTTTTATGATTTAAACCATTCCCTCTTCTGCTTTTAACGTGGCGATCGGCTGTAAGAAAGAATGATCGAAAGGGGTCAATGGCTGGCCCCTTTGTACTTTGTGGGCCCAGTCTGGATTGACCAGGGCACTCGTACCAATAGCCACTAGATCGGTATCTCCCGACTCTAAGAGACATTCCCCTGCTTCTGGCACACCTAGCTTTCCATTGGCGATAATGGGAAGGTGACTGTACTTTTTAGCTAACTGCGCCAGCGTAGGTCCCTCAGTTTGGAAGGCCGGCTCCCTCGCTTTATATTCGGTCGTATGAATATAACTCGGTTGGGCGGAAGCCAGTGCGGTAAAAATAACTTTTGCCTCCTCTTCTCCGTTTGCCCACTTATGATGAAAGTCATTGACTTTTCCTTGAGAAATACGAACACCTACCATATAATCTGGCCCGACAGCTCGACGGATGGCCTGTATTACTTCTACCACAATGCGAATTCGTCGCTCGATGGAGCCGCCATATTTATCTGATCGTTGGTTCGTATAGTCTGTGATAAACTGATCGAGCAAGTAGCCGTTCGCTGCATGGATTTCCACTCCGTCAAAGCCAGCCTGCTTTGCACGAAGAGCCGCTTGAGCGAAGCTATCGATGGCTTGTTGAATGTCTTCTTGACTCATCTCTTTGGGGACTTTAAATTCCCCTTGTCCTCCATGATCTTCGAGCATTATTCCCATCGGTTTAACGGCTGATGGAGCGCGAGGAATAAATTGTTCATGTTGAATCAGTGCCCCCGCGTGCATTAATTGAGCTACTATTTTCCCGCCTTCTTGTTGTACCGACTGCACAATGGATTGCCATGACTCCGCTTGCTTATTGGTGGCCAGGCCAGGTTGATTCTCATAACTTTGGCTATTGATGGTATCCGGAAACAACCCTTCCGTGATAATAAGACCAAAACCACCCTTCGCAAAGCGAGTATAGTACTGAGCCATTCTTTCCGTAGCCAGGCCGAAGGCGTCGGCACTCGTACGAGTCATAGGGGATAGCACGATTCGATTTGGCAAAATGATCGACCCTAACTGATACGTCGAAAAAAGATGAGAATAGTCATTCATAAACAGGTCTCCTTTTGGTTTAAATAGCAACTGGATAGCGCCACTAAGATTATTTATGGAACTACTATTATTGTATGTTGTCCTTTCTATCTAATAAAATGATTACTAATGATAGATACATCACTTGTACTGATACCTAATGGAGGGATTCCTTTGGAGTTAAACGATGTAAAGATATTTATGGCCATTATGCAAACAGGCAGCATAACGGGAGCATCCAAACAACTAGATTACGTGCAGTCAAACATTACAATGCGGCTTCGTAAAATGGAAGAGGAGCTTGGCACCCCGCTTTTTCTAAGACATCCAAAAGGCGTCACGCCAACGGAAAAAGGACTTCTTTTTCGTGAGTACGCCTCAGAGGTTTTGCTTAAGATGGAGGAAGCCATACAAGCTGTGCAAGAACCCGATTATCCATCTGGGCCGCTTGCCATTGGGGTAGTAGAAACGGTAGCCTCTTCCGGTCCGTTTATTCGTGCCTTAACGACCTTTCAACGTACCTATCCTGAGGTGGCCCTCTCCCTTTTCACAGGCACTTCCCCCCACAACTATGAAAAGGTACTGAATGGACAGTTAGATGGCGCCTTTGCCACAGGCGATATCGACACATCACCATTGCACGTTTTTTATGAAGTGCAAGAAGAAATCGTTCTACTCACGGATTCGAATAACCATGGGTCTTCTGATTTTCCGAATATGGAACAGGCGACGTGGATCGTTTTCGCCAAAGGATGCCCGTTACGGGCTTCTTTGGAAGAATGGTTGCATGACCGTCAAATTTCTTTAACAAATGTAGTAGAAGTGAGTACCCTGGAAACGATGATAAACTGCGTCCGAGCAGGGATCGGATATACACTTTTAACCAAGTCTGCTTTTTCTGAAATAGATGATCGTATCCATACGTATAGGATTCCTAAACCGTACCAACTCGCTACTACCCGCCTTTTTTCCAGACAAAAGCAGGTGTCCAGCCAAGCGTTTACTGCTTTTGCCAACTATGTTCAAGAAACAGGCATTTAATAAAACGAGGGCACTCTTTTGTTTAACACAATCCAACTTCTTGAAACGGCTTTTCAGAAAACAAAAAAACAAAGCATAGATATTTTCATCTTATGCTTTGTTTACCTTGAAATGGCAACACTGTGCTTGTCTTTCCTCTTAATAATCAAAGAGATGAAACGAATCGAAGATTAAAAAAACAGGTTGTAAATGAAGATACAGCAAAAGATCAGTCTCCAATAAAAGATAATTCAGATAATTTTCTTCAAATATACATCAATAAGTTCCGCACTTAACTTCTTTTCATACCGAGTACTTTCTAACAGAGGATAATTCCTCGATATTTGTAATATGTCTATTACCTCTAGATGACTATTTTTATTGAAGTTTGTATAGAGTATGTTTATTTCTTTTCCTGTATGTTCGAATTGAACTTTTTTGTTACCTAAAATAGCATAGGGTCCTCTGCAATACTCGTAACATGCATAGGCACTATGTACATCATACTTTAATCTTTCTTTGAATAGTTCAATGTATTTTGTAATATAATCTATCCCCTCTAAAATAATTTCTTCCTCATCCATGATTTCAACACGTTTTCTTGTTTTTATCTGGAATACGCTGGAGTCCACTACGAGCTCCTCCCCCCTTATGAGTCGTTTATACGCCATATAAACAGTTAACAATAAAACCCGTGTTTAGGTAAGTTATGTTTCGGTGGTCCTTCATTATCTCTAAGAATCGTATTGTTTTTTGAATCCGTTAATCTCCACTAATATCGCTGTTTCCTCTATCGACAATGAGCCCATACATAATCCCATCCCACGCGTGGAACTTCATTCTTGATCCTTATTCTCTTATGAAATAGTATACTTTTAACTATACTATTTTTTATCCATTATCGCCTCTCCCGGTTCCATCTTTCGACACTCAGTTAAGCGGAGAATGGTCATCTGTTATTACTACGTTTTTGTAAAATAGTCCCATTAATAGTTCTCCCTACAGTACGTGTTTTCTATGCATAAAAAAAGGTATGTCATTTTCATTAGAAAAGGAAGTGTTGGGATATGGCTTTAAACTTGGATCAGACGGATTTGTCGATCATGAATTATCTAAAACAAAATGCGCGGGAGTCGTATTCGACCATTGCCCGTTTGTTGAACGTTAGCGAAGGAACGGTACGCTCGCGAGTCAATAAGATGCTTCAGGATGATGTTTTTGAATACGTCATTCATACAGATCCTAAAAAGGTTGGTCTTGATGTGCAGGCCATTTTTGGTATCAGCACCCGCCTTGGCATGCAGGATGCGGTAGCTCAAAAACTAAAAACATTCGATGCGGTACGTTTTGTTGGGGCTTTTTCCGGTGCACACGATCTGATGATTCAAGCCTACTTTTCCGAAAACAACGATTTAATCGCCTTTATTAATACCGATCTCGCAGCTATGGATGGTATTTTAGATGTCGACGTGAATGTGGAACTCAAACAATATAAAGACAGTTTCACGTATTAGATTTTTAACTTGATGATACGTTAAAAAAAACAAAAAGTATGTACGCTCTTATAGTAAATAATGTCGTTACTGTTGGGAGGGGTAGTACAGATAAGAAAGCTTTATTTATCGTGAATCTCCAAAAGGATTTGACGATAAAAAGTGGAGAGAAAAAAGTCTTTTTACAACTCACAAACTTTCTCGTGAAATCTTTTGAATTTACATAATCACGGTTATCCGAAACTCTTCCTATACAAAGAGAGAAAATGGCAGTGATTAGCCTCTTCTCTCCCTTTCTGTTTGTAAAACCGTACTTTTACAAACGATTTAATTTTCTTGATACGATACTTATACAGCTTTATTATAACGTAAACGGAAAAGTGCTTTTTACTAAACAGGTTATTGAATGAGGCTTAGTTCAAAGCTTTGTTCCTCAATTCTATAAATCGAGTGGTGGGATTACCTTGACATTCTCCTCATGTATCACCCCAATATAGCGTAATGTTTCTCTCACACTATTATGATTCAGCAGTTCCATGATTAATTTAATATCTGTTCCATTCCTATAATGATGATACCCAAACGTTTTCCGTAACGAGTGAGGTGCAATATTCGATAACCCTAAGTCATGAGCGGCCCCTTTTAAAATCCACCACGCCTGCTGGCGGGATATCGGGACCTTTGTTTCTCGGTTAGAAAATACATAGGCCTGCAAGTCTTCCTGAAAAGTCGCCGCCATATAATGTTGAATATCTTTTTGTAAATGCTTGCCAATCGCCACTTGAATATACTCCTCTTTCTTTCTTACTTTGATGGAAAAGGCCGTTAACACCTTACCCTGCAAATCAACTAGATCCGCAAAACGAAAGGCTAATAAATCACTAATTCGAAAAGGCGAATTAATCCCAATACAAAATAAGAGATAATCCCTTTCTTGTTGAGCGCGAAGAGTATGTTTCATGCTTTCAATCTTTTGCATATCTCGGATCGGTTCTATTTTTTTTATCACGTTCACCGCCTTTTTCGTTCGTATTTATTCCCTCTTCTAAAATAACGGTGGCCTATTTAAATACATAGCTAATTTTTTGCTCTATTTATGTCTAACTCTTTATGCCCTATAATAATTAAATACTTATTAAAATTTTGATCGAAAGAAAGTTTGATCCTGATGCTCCTTTAAACTTAGGAATGTTGGATGTTGAGATGAACTACATGAAAGAAGCCAATAGAAGAAAATATCAAAAATGGAGGCGATCATTTACTATATAAAATAAAAAAGAAACACTTGGAGCCAAGTAGCGACTCAAGCAGCGGGTCTATTCGCAAACAAGACCCGTTCAGATGTAAAAACGTTCTCTGAAACATTTACACCTATACATTTGATGAGAAAAAGGGAGCTGTCTCAAAAGAGGGCAGCTCCTGTTTTGTGCTTATCCAAAGAAAAGATGGCGATTCTTCCCATGAAACAACCACAGCCCAATGGTCATTTCGAAAGGTCCGTCCAGTTGCTTTATTTATGTCTCCTATCTCTAGGTCAGTTCAATAATCAACAGGTTTTTTCTTTTATTCTTCCCTAATAGGAAGAGAAAAAAAGGAAGAAGTTACTTATGACTGGCATGCTATATCCCATTCAATCGAATCAGCAACTACCTCAAAGAAATAAAAGAAAGGTAGTATATTTTACCCTTTCTCAGATTTTACAAACACCTCTGTCTTATTGTGCTGAAAATTTAAACTTTTTAATATTTCATCTCTTTAAACCATTCAGATAGGCCTTTGGATTGATCTTTATTCCTCTCCCGCTCATTCTCTACTCATGATAGTACAATCTCAAAAAAGGGTTTACTATGACTTTTATGAGTTTCTTCTTCTCAGGTCTTTTCTATGTTTTTTCGTCTATTTACTAGTTTGATGTGTGCGCTTCCTATAAAACAAGAAAAAGGTTTTAGGTCCTTTCTAAACGGTAAAAGCATAAAGAACAGGAGAAAAGCCATAGATCTCACGGTTACTAATGTTTGTCTATATGGATGATACCAATACTTTTCTGCTAAATAACAAAAGGAGGAATTCAGATGACAACGAATCAAGAAAAGACACCAACCGATGAAACGAAAAAAACGGCTCCGGCAGTTCTACTATCTATTGCAGCTATAGGAGGGGGCATTGTTTGGCTGACAAAACGGTCCCGTTCGAGTAGTTCAAGCGATGGACCAGGATTAAAAGAAAAAGCAAAAGAAGCGAATGACCAGGTCGATAAAGAAGAACTCAAAAACCGTTTTCAACGAATCGTGGCGCTTGTTAAAACCATCGCGACAAGCCTTCAGGAGATTTATGAAAAACAGGGAAAGGATCTCATGCAGCAGACCCAACAGGTGAAAGAGCAAGCAGAACATGTCGCTTCAACGGCTAAAGAAGCCGGTGAGGAATTAAAAGAAGTCAAAGAAACCACCGTTCAAGAAACCAAAGAGGAAATACAGGGAGCAAAAGGGGACGTCCAGGGAGCAACAGAAGCTGCTCAAGAAGACGATTCATCTTCAGCCAATCAAAACCCTTCATCTCCTACTTCTCGTTAGGTTGACGATAAAAAAGGATAGGAATAGACAAGGAACAACGAGTTTTAGGCAGGTCGTCGAGAAAAGAACGTTCTTGACGGCTTTTTTATGTTTACTATTTAAACTGTTCACTAACGTTTCTCATTTGAGAAACGTCCTTTTTATTTTCATTGCTGCGCGTCCCTAAGGTTGTTACTCCTATTCCACATATAATGAACAAAAAACCAATGAAAAAGTTCACTGTAAGTTCTTCTCCTAATAATAACCACCCTAGAGCTGCTCCAACTAGCGGTTGGAAAAAGTAAAACAACGATCCAACGCCCGCTTCCATCAATGCCATTCCTTTGTTCCAAAGAAAGAAACCACCTGCGGTTGCTACAATGCCCAGATAAAGAATCCCTGTCCAGGTCGCAAGATTTGGCGCTTCTATATTCGTTGTCTGCAACTCCCATACCATAAAAGGAACAGCCATAAGCATACCGAATAAGATGCCGTAACCAGTAATTTCTAAAGAAGAAAATTTACTAGAAGCAACTTTCACATACACGGAAAGCAAAGCCCAGGAAATGGCCGCCATAACTAAAATAATGCTTCCTACTAAATAATCCCCCATCCCTGTATCCCATTCAATCACGATAATAACTCCTATAACCGCTAAGGAGAGAGCAATGACTTTTCTAACAGTAATGGCTTCTTTTAGAACCATCCTGGCAAACAGAACAAGAAAAATTGGTGTAGTAGCTGTGAGCAGCGAGGCTGTATGCGCATCGGCCAAATTAACTCCTATAAATTGAAAAGAAATCGTCACCAGGTAACCGATAAAACCGATCCAGATTAAAAGCATCCAATCTTTTTTTGTTTTACTTGGACGAGCGACTCTGCTCCACTTTAAAATCGAAAACAGCACAGCACAACCGATTAAATATCGAAAGACCATTAATGAGAAGGGTAGGATATAATCAAGAACATATTTACTTGCTACAAACATTCCTCCCCATATACCTGCAGCAGTGGATAAGTACAGAGCACCTAATAAAGTCTGTTTCATTACTTCCTCTCTCTCCTGTTTCTTTATTCTTTTTGGTCCTAAGCACTTAAGTGTCATAATTGGAATTTCCAGTAAATTATTATTTTCCATAAATACCTAAGAACAAACAAAAAAGAGTGTTTGCAATCGTTCATAAAATAAAGAAAGATGGAAGGGCTATTTCTGCTTGTCATGATAGGCTTTCTTTATAACGCTTTAAACGGAGGAGAAGGTTTTTGACTCACTCAAACGACCTTTTGCGATAAAAAAAGCCTGATTATCTGTTTCTTTTTTGCTAATTTTGTGCAGAACCACAGTGTACCTTGTTTCTTCTATGATTAGTTCATAGGGGTGATGTGTCTCAAGAGCGCCTTGAATCGCAAACACGACCTTACCAAGATGGCTGTTTTCCGTTTTTTGTCGGCCTAAAAAACGTCTTTTCCCTTTGTGCTTTCTTCGCTTGGACACAAGAGGACATTTGAAATGCATCACAATAACTCCACATGTTATGATTCCATTTTCTACAAATAAGGCTGACTGGTCCGTCGCAGCCATGTTTCCTCCCCTTTCTTTTGATAAGTTAGGCCCCTATCTCCCTTACCTCAGGCCATTCCTGCTTATTTCAGATCATATATAAATTACTGGAACCAATACATTCTATTTGAGGGAGATTTAAACACTCCAAAATAGATAAGCATTTCTTGCCTCCAGGAACCAACTTATAATCCGGTTACTCGTTTAACCAGATCATCCTGGGTAAAAAATCCTTTCTTCGTTTGTACATGACGAAGAGGATTGGAAAGAAGCGAATGAGGAGGAACAATATCCAAATTCACTTCTTTTGTTTTCATCAGCGCATGAAGCCGGGCCTGCACGACCGGTAGAAATGAGACCGTCGTAATAATCCATTCCCGAGGATGGTAAGGAGCGATAGCCTGATAGAGTTCCTCCTCCGTAATAAAACAAACAAGCTGGTACCCTTGTTCCCGCCATGGTTTGAGATCGGTTAACGTCCCGACGATAATTTCCTGGTTCTGCTTGCGACAAAGATACGCTACCAAAGGGGTAGTGTTCATATGAATCCTCCTTTTTTATCATACAGACGGCGTGTCTATTCGAAGTTATCGGCGTTACTCGCCTTTTTTGAATCGTATTTCGTTACAATAAACCGGTCATTCTCTTGCGCTCATTGTTTCTTCTTTTTTAAAGCGATTGGGATTGGTTTCAGCCTCGTTTTTTGGCCGCAGAGGAGCTGTCCGTATGAACCAGCACCACTATATTTCCGCTTTCGATATCCTCGATATAAAGAAGCGCTTCTTCTTCTGAAAGGCCTAACCGGATTAAAGTAGCTTTGGTGTGGCTTTCGGGTTTGATAACGTCCGACGTCCCAGAGAAAGATTCCTTCCTGTTGTCTATAAAGCGGTGTGTTTCTTTGCTTCGCTGTCTAGGACCCTCTACCTGAATATTGGTATTTGTCTCTTCGGCCAAGATGGTTCCCCGTTCTTCATCATTGAGAACGATGGACAGATCGCTGGAACGAATACCCTGTTTTTTCAAATATTCCACGCGTTCTCTTGCTTCATGGGCGGTTTCGTAAACACCCTGTAATTTAGTTGCCATGGTATCGCACCTTTCTTTTCTTTTTTTCTTTATCACCTATTAAACAGAAACATAGATCAGCTGAAACTCAATTTATAAAGTGGCTTGCCTCCGTCTTTTTATTTTGCTTGATGTAACATAATACGTGATCCATTCCCTCTCTAACGGGAATTCTTTTGCTTCCTTTTTCATGACAGCGATATCCTTGTCATACACTTCTAATTGATGATTTTCCAGGTGGAAAGATTCGCGATCATAAACCCTGTAAACGCTTCCTGTCCTAATTCAACCATTAGTTTGGACACGGTATTAGAAAAGAATACAAAGGATAATTCGTCGTGGCCATTGTAGACGTAAATTAGTTTAATCCGAGTGCTATTTCCTGCCATATTGTTTATCTCCCAGATGATATTCTTGAGCTAACTGCTGTAGTTTTGGGGTCGAGGTCAGCTGCATATAATCGAAATGCCCGATCGGTTGTTGAATCATAACAACAGAAATTAAACCAATGGTTGTAATGGATAGTTAAGGTGATGAAGCAGGATTTCATTGTCACTGGATATAAGAGTCCATACATGTACAGAACGGCGAAAAAGAACAGGAGAGATGTCGCACCCCATACATTCATCTATTTCTTTTACCATGTGTAACTCTTTTTGTTGTATGATGGCTTCCTCCTTTTCAGAATAGTCCATAAAAAAAGCCACACCTGCCTTCAAAAGGCGGTGTGGCTTGGGCAACAAACGTTTTTGTCTGCTGCCTGTACCTTGGGTTTATAGAACGGCCGCGCCGTACATTTTATGTTTATACAAAGAATGATTCCCTTATTAAAGAAAATCGAATCATGAATAATTTCTTATGTTAGCCTGCGCGTCCATAGTCGTATTACTTATATAGATCGAGGTTTTTTCTAAGGTACAAGCATCTTTTTCTCATTCCTGTTGCAAAGCGGAAGGATAAGAGATAAACGTAATAATTACTTCCTGCGAACGATAAAAATGGAGGGCTTGCATCAATTTTTGCATGTCTGTAAATGAACGATCCATTACCTGTCCTGTGACAGCCTCCATTTCTTCTACGGTGCCCACTAGTACTTCATTGTTTTGAACAACATGGACAAAAACGAAGGGGGTCATGGGTATTCCTCCTTTTTATTATTCCATGAAAAAAGCCCCATCTGCCCTGGAAAGGAGATGTGGCTTGGACAACAAACGTTCTTGTTTGCTGCCTATACCTTAGATGTATAGGATGGTTAGTACGTTTTTAATATTCTGATAATTATATCACACTTTCCTTTTTACATCAATCCGTTTTAGTGTTGCTTCTCCCCTTTTGTCGGGTTTCTTTCGGCTTTTCTAAACCAATCAGTAAATATCCTTTGTCTTTCTTAAAGTGCCAATCGACAAATGTTTCTTGGATCGTTCGCTGCAACAGGCTCTCCAGCACATGCTTAGCAAATAAATTTTTTTCCAGCGGTCGCTTTACAGTTTTTAAGGTCTCGCCATAGTTTTGTTCAATTAATGCATTTTCAATTTCAACAAAGATGCCAATTCGTTCGACTAAAATCAGTCGCGGGCTTAACCAATACAGATTCGTTTCCTCCGGTTCCTTTTGCACTTTTTTGCTAAGCGCAATAATCTCACGGCGAAACATATTTTGATTTAATTCTTTGGGCCATGGAAACTCATCTACTTGTGATAGAGAAACGTCCAGTACAACCCACACCATTCCCGTGCATTTTTTGTTCTTCCGAAAATTCCAATCATAATACATGTCCAGAACCGTTTCGTTGGTTGCTTCTTCCACAATCTGCTGAATCACAGGAAGAATTTTGATCATCATTTGTTCGCGTAATTGTTCTAGTTGCAGCTCCTTGTCCTGGTGCAATAACACCTCTTCCATAGAAGCTAGAAATCCTTTTAAATGTATCGTTACAAAAGGGGGGGTGATCATCACGTATGTGCTCTCAGGCCCTTTCCCAAACTGCGTTTGAAACATTTTTCCTAACCGTTTTGCTACTTGCAGTTCATTTTCTTCGTGTATAGGCATGCAAGACGTTCTCCTTTCAAAAATGAGCCTTTATTATAATTACCTTTTTCTAAAACCCTCTAAACAAAAAAGGTCACATGTCTGCTTCCCGGGAAACAGGCATGTGATCACTTCAATGATAAGGCACCTTTGCTTGTCCCTTACACTTTTAGTATATACCAACGAACTCTTTTCCTACAGAAAACAGGTTTGCTGCTTTTTTTAACAAAATAGTTAAACAAATATCTAGACCTTTCCACGACGACGTGTCATTTATCGGTTCGAAGTCACTGTGTGGTGGTCTTTTTCAGGGAAAACATTCCGGTCCAGGTATTTGTGGAAAAACCATTCTCCTGCGCCGATGATTAGAGCGGAAATAAGGGCGGCCTGGATGATGTCTTCACTGGAGGCAAGGAGAAATTCTCCCATTAACCAGATCACCAGAAAGGCCAGGACGATGTCTCCCACCGTTGCCATCGCATTACGCTTTGTCTGGTCTGCATCCGCATCATCCGGTCCAGCTCGGGTTACGTGAGCCTCAGCGGGTGGAGTCGAACCGTCTTCTTTTTTGCGAAAAACCATCAGGTCTCCAAGCAAATATGCCAGCAAGGTCAAAATCAAACTGATGAGCAGCGTATTGCCGACTTCTACGTTGTAAAATCCGGTCAAAACAATTAACAGGACCACAGCAACCATTAGAAATTTCATACTAAGTGCTTTGACATGTTTCACTGTCTATTCCCTCCCTTCTCTTTTTATTGATAACTCCTTGGTTTCGGCAGCTATGATGCTACTGCTTTATACAGACGGCTAGAATAAACCATAAAAAATAAGCCGAAAAAGGCCTATTCGCCTTTCTCGACCTATTAGCAGGCATTAATTCCTCTAATTACAGCCGTTCCTGTATAAAGTTAATGGTCATTAGATCTAATTATCCGAAGCCAAGTCATTATTCTACACGGTGTTGTCTTCATTATTCCCGGGTGGTAGGTTCTTAAACGTACTTTTTTGCCCCCAAATAAAAAATGACACTCTTTTTTGCACTTTTTGGAATATTCGATTGACAATGTTTTAATATCCCCTATACTTCGTTATATAAGCTAGTTTTATGTATTATGAAGAACAAAAATGGAATAGGGTGATTCAAACAAAGTAACGACTATCATGGGTAGTAACCCGATCCATAGTTCCAGTCACATTGAAGAACGAGCGGTCATGACATTTTTTGGAGCGTAAATGTTTGGTTTATCCCGAGGTCTATAGAGAACCTCTGCATGCCTTTCAACTTAACCCCTATAGTAAAGGCAATCACTCACTCCTTTTCCCTCTGCAGCTTCTCATGTCCTTTACTATCTACCAACCGGCCTGTCTTCCATAAACTAACCCCTACATTCAACTACTATTCTCCCTTTCAACCTCCTAATTCATTGCGCCTATGTAGAGAAAAGAGGAACTTTTGTGGCAAATGAATTTCACTTCGCTGTATATGAATCCTTATCCATGGAACTGGATCCTACCTTTCACACACTAGATAATCTATTCAAAGCAGCCCAATGGAACGAAGAAATCACGATCCTGCTTCCTTTTTATATGTATTGTTTTCATCCAAAAGCATGGCAGATGTATTCCAAACGTTCCGATTATTATTACGTGCATCACCTGAATACCGCAATGGTTTCTGCGCTCGAGCTGTTTTTGATGGAAGCCGATCAGGAAATGAAAGACTTCTTTTTGGAAGCGGCTGTTGATAACGCAGTGGTGGATCCCAGCAATTTATCGGTGTCTCTGCGAACTGCCGCCCTTTGGTATAAGTATCAATTCCTGCAGAAACGAGCGGCTTTTTTAACCTCCAATCGCCCTGTAAATGAAAGCGCATACTACCAGGTTATTGCTAATATGATTCAACAAAATAACCAAAGTTTAGTATAAATCTTTTTTTCATAACCGCCTTTATGTTGCCTCCACAGAATATCACGGAGAAAGGAAGTCATCATGAAATACTCGATGCGTTATGCTGTGTACGAAGAAATGATTGCCGCCCTGAAGCGTCCTCCCAGAGGAGTAGAGGATATGCTCTTACATGCCTCGTATAACGCCAAAGTCGCTGCTATTGCTCCCTTTTATGGGTTTTACCTTTATCCGCATGAATGGCTTCAGCACTCATTGGAAAGCGAAAGCACTTTACTGGCTGAGCTGAATATAGCGATGGCCATTGCGCTGGATGCCCCGACCCTGGAAGCAGATCCGAAAATGACCTTATATTTTTCTCTTATCGCCTCCCATGCCAAACAACATGTCTGCGAGCACAGTCTCCCCGTAGCCTTTAAAACCACGATGCTTTTTCAAAAATACGTGTACCTGGAGCATAAAGTGTTGATGCTTGCCAAAGACGAGTTATTCACCATGAGAAAATACAAGACACTTCTCAAAAAAGCGATAGATCTTACGTAATGGAATTGGACGGATTCGGTTTTAGGAAATAGTATTTCAAGTACAACTCAACATATGCATGTCTCTATCTTCCTATTTTTGGTGCCAACGCATGGAGTAGTAGACGAATAGAAATAAAATCTCCTTTTTATCTTCTCTGGCTTCATCAGTACTCACTTAATTTTCTAAACATTTTGAATTTAATGTTTATTATGAGAAATTCAGGGTATTATACTATTATCTCCATCCTCCCTTTAACAAGGCAAACATATTTTTGAGCATCGCTTTCCCACAAGGAAAGCGATCTTTTTTTTTGACTTGATTATCTTCCATCTTTTTGATAAATATCATAAACTAATTATACAAATGGAATTTGTATAATAGGTTGCTTCATTTTTATAAATGTAGATATAGAAAGAGGATGGGTTTTAGAGAAAAACAAGGAACATTTTTTTCTCTTTGGTTGTCAAAAAAGACCAAACATTGCTCAACAAGAAATACATAAAATAAAAAAAGAAGGGACGCTTTATGACGTTCGAAGAACGCCTAGCTGCTTTAGATAAAATACTAGATATTCGTCCACAAAATAAATCTGGAAAAAAGAGCGCAGCGAACCAAAGCCGACTGGAAGTATTAGGTCGAGTGGAGGATGAGCAACAGGCCATCCTTCAAGAAATGGGGATCACTCTTTATTCCAACCACCAAGGGAGTCCCCTCATCGTAAACTTAGATGCCCAGTCTGTTCGAATGACAAAAGCGGAAAGCGGGGAAATGGGAAAAGAAGTGATAAAAATCAGGCAGCAACAAGCTCGAATTATAAGAGAACTGGAACAACATCTTTGTCCAGAAATAGAACAAGAAAGAGAAACCGACGAAGAACAGGCGCTGGAATAAAAATAAAACAGTTTTTTGTATCCGAAAGAGCGGTATCTTGTCCCTATTCCATTTATCAACAAAAGGGCACGTCAGAAACCGATGGGTTTCCAACGTGCCCTTTTGATGACCTTTTCTTCCTCTTGTTTTTGGAGACATAAGTATTTACGCCTGCTTTCGATTTTGATGGAGAGGTTGCAATACTAGTACCATAAAGCCTTCATCGTCCTAAAAATCTCAGTCCAGAAGCGTATCAATTATCGACCGGTCCAGAAATGTCTCCAGTCGTGCCTGGCGTACTATGCGACGTTCCATCGGACGTTTCACACGCTGGAGGATTTCCGTATAGCCGCCTTCAATCAGCTCTTTTTCAATTTGAACAGATGCCCGTCCGCTTAATCAGAATCAGGCGATCGCTCAGCCAAAACGTTTCCGTCACCCCCGGTGTTTTTGGCCGTAATTGCTCCATCAGAATGTGCCGGGTTTCTTCCACTCGCTGGGTTTCTTTTTACTGGACCAAATTTTTTTCCATCGGGGCTAAAAACCCTACACATGTATTAACAAAAAGGGCGGTTCCAACGTAACATGCACGGATGTGGGTCTTTTTTTCCAAGATGATCCCGCAGCGTTTTTCCAATGTAGGCAGCGATATTGGTCTGTTTGCCTATCTAATCGGTCATGCCTTTCCTCCTATTCTAGACAACGTACACGGGAAAGAGATCCGTAAGGAACATCTACCTCATTGTTTTGATCTCCCCATCTTGAACGTGCGAGTTTTCTTCTTACAAAAAGGAACGACTCGTAGTTTACCATTCCCGCTTCTTCTCGGGAGTCCCCACTTGTTTTAGGGTTCTAGGTATCCTATATCCGGCTATCGTTATATAAAAAAATAGATAAATTTATTAGAAAGATGTCTAATCTCTTTACCCCCTGTCTCTTTTTGCCTCACTCAAATGGCCTTTTACGATAAAAAAAGTCCGATTAGCCGTTTCTTTTTTGCTTACCTTGTGTAGAACCACGGTATACCTTATTTCTTCCAGGATTAGCCCATAGGGATGATTCGTTTTAAGAGCGTCATGAGTCGCAAACATAATTTTCCCAATCTTTTTTTTTCGAGCGAAGCGCTTGCTAGAAAAGCCTCCTTTCTCTTTGTTTTTTTCTTTTTTGGAAACGATGGAACGTTTGCAGCGCATCACAAGCACCCAACACTTCATTTTCTCATTTTCTAAACATAATGCTGGCTTATAATCTGTAGCCATACATTGCCCCCTCTCTTGCCTTGGATAAGACATAGTGACGTAAGAAGAAATATAAAGAAACGGCAAGATACGAAGTGATCATTTGCCAGCGTTTACACTGGCACTACTGTATGGCTATCACTGTCGATGGGCATCCACCTAAATGAAAAGAATAGTAGTAAATAATCCCTCTCTGGGCAGAGAGGTGAAACCTTCCTTTCTCTTTTATGACCATTTTCTTTTGATTATTTTTTCCCATCCTTTACAATAGGAAATTGGAGAGAGTATTTATAAAGCCCCCCTCTTTTAGTTCCATAGATCAATTGATGTTTTTTCCACTATCCTTTTTTCCGTTATTTCCCGCAGGTTCACAGAAAATCACGTACCCTTCCAAAACGATTGTCGATCCGTCCCCTTTTTATCTCGAGGATTTAATTCATTAAAATGAAGGTACCAAGTGCTATCACAATAAGGACAATAAAAGCTATAATCATATATGTCGTTAAGCTATTCATGCCATTCCCCTATTTCTTTTTATTATTATTCGGTCTTGACTCTATACGTATCACACCCACTAACGGAACACTCCGGTTAGCGGGGGGTTGAAAACAAATGAAAACGGCTGCAATCATCCATCCTCGGGGAGGGTAAAGAGCGATAGCTTGAGTTGATGTACATACCGAAATCATTTGCTCATAGTACATGCAAAAAAGAGACATTACCAAGGGGGTAATGGAAAGCTTCCTTTTTCGTAAGATGAAAACACGATCTCCTTAGTGGTTTTTGTTATATATACAAAAAACCAGGAAAAGATGAAAATCCTTTTCTGACTTCCCCTCCGTTTGTCACGCTGAGATTCTTGCGTCTTGCTGTTTTACATAGGGCTAAGTCTATGGCTTGCTGTGCAGCCCCCATGTTGGAAACATAAGGAATACTATATCTTACCTAAGAAATAGTCGTAGCCATCCATACTATACGGTCAAGCGCTAAGGTCTTGAATAGGAGATCCATTACCATCCATAGGAACGAACATAATCGCTATATATTTTTGATGCTCGTACCAGTGTGCTTTATCTCTGCTATTCGTCTTTTCCCAGCAGCTTATCTAAAGGCGAAGCTTTCTCTACGCTTTCTCCCTCCAGAGGCAGCGTATTATGCATATATTTTGGCGCTGGTTTCAGCACCGGCTTTTCGGCATGCGCTTCCGGAATGCTGACGTATTCGAAGGTACCGGCGCCGTCCGGTGCTTTGCCCCCGGCCCAGCTTCCTGCTTTGCTTTCTTCTCCGGCGGAAAAGTTAAATAAGGTATGAGAGAATTCGGTTGCTTCCCATTCTTTGGGCACAGTGGATGGCGCAATGATGCCGTCTTTTTCTTCCAATTCTTTAATCGCCGCCATCCATTGGTTTTGATGCATCGTATCACGTGCCAATAAGAAAGACAGCATCTTTCGCACACCTTTGTCTTCGGTCATTTCATACAACCGTGCTACCTGCAGTCGTCCCTGGGATTCGGCATTTAAGTTCGCTCTGAAATCGGCGAGCAGGTTCCCACTGGCAACAATATATCCAGCGTTCCACGGGACGCCTGCGCTGTTTTCCGGTGTAGCGCCGAGCCCGGATACAATAGCATGATGCGGATTCATGCCGCCCATAATGGCGCCAATCACCGGGTCGCTGGCTGCGTCTTCCTGCTGATTAACCGGGGCGTCATCGAGAAGACGGGCAATCATGGTTGCAATCATTTCAATATGACCGAATTCTTCTGTGCCGGTATCCATCACCAAATCTTTATATTTTTCATTCCCGCGGGTATTCCAGCCCTGGAACATATACTGCATCGCTACGGAAATTTCACCAAACTGGCCCCCTAGAATTTCCTGAAGCTTTTTGGCGTACAGAGGATCCGGACGATCGGGTTTGGAATGAAACTGCAGTTCTTTTTGATGAAAAAACATAATATGACCACCTTCTTACGTTTTTTTATTAAAATAATATTTATGAAAAAAAGCCGGAAAGAGAGCAGGTCTTTGACCTAGCGCATCGTTCGGCTCTACTACCTTGTGATTTTACCCGTTATTCTGTTTGACCTTCCTGCTTTGCCAATCGCACAAGGATGTGAGCCATTGCGCTTTTTTCCTCTTTTTCTGCTACTTTCCACATTTCCTGGAGCAATTTTTCCTCCGAGTTCTGTGGTTCGCTATGGTTTTTCAGGTGTTCAGCTACCCTTTCTGCTCCTTTGGCCAGCTGTTGTTCATTTAATCCCACCTTTTCGCCTTTATGAATTTTATCTTTTAAATAATTTTCAAATCCCTGAAAACTATCCAAGATTTTCTGTTTTTCCTGCTCACTTGTATTTTGAAGCTCTTCCTCTGCCTGTTTTTTTGGATCGGCCATTTTTCAAACACCCCTTCCGATTGATTTATAAAATAATCAGATAGAATCGCTCGTGTCTAGGAGTCATTGCCTGTTTTTTTCAATACTGCCTCTGTTTTTTTCTGGTCATGCTCTATTTGTTTTTCCATGTCGTAGGCGTGATAAAAGCCTTTTTCAATCATAAAGTCAGCTACTTTTTGATGAATATCAATCGCTTGATTCAACTGGTCTGTTAAGACCTCATGAATATCGTGGGAGGCCGTTTCTGTAACAGCCACACTATAGCTTTTTACAGCCGCTTTAGCCGTTACCAGCATTTCGGTGGCGATCACTTCATCGGTCATTATTTTTGGGTTGCCACTACTTTGGGTCACTTTGTTCTCCCCCTTTATGTTTTTTTTAGAATGTCTTTCAGCTGCTGGACGGCTTTTGTAGATACTTCCATTTCTTCTTCAAGCAGCTGCTTCAACGTATCATTGCTTGCATATTCCAGAAACAGAGCAGACTTTGCAACTGTCGCGGTCTTCAGCGTTAACATTTCATGTACTTCCAATATTTCGTGCGGGGCATACGTGTTTTTCGCCAATGCTCTTCCCTCCTTTCTAATAATGAGAACGCGCCGGGCCCTGATTTGTGTTTTTTTCGACACAAAAAGCCAGAAAGAGACCAAGGTCCTTTTCTGGCTTATTCCTAGCTTGCTATCTAGGGAATTCCCACCACATTCTATTATTTACCTATCATTAAGTCTTTACCTGTGTTAAACGTTAGCTTATAGATATAGTTCCCACTAAAAAGCTTTGTAAACCTTTTTTAAAGTAAGAGAAATTAGAAGGCATAGTATAGTGGTGGTTCAAGGTAACAGAGAGGATAAAATACGCCGGCTCCAATCACCTTTCTTGTTTTTTATTCCATATCGTCCGGATTTTTTTCAGATTCCTTATTTTCTCCTTTATCGTCTACCTGCCGTTGCGCATCTTCGTCACGCTTGGGATCAGCTTGTTTAATCTTCTGTTCTTTCGAATCGTCATTGCCTGTTTTTTTATCTGTTGTCATCTTTCGTCCCCCCTTTCTCTATCAAGAGACTTTTTTGTTCCTGATAAATAGCTTTCCTTCTATTTTTTTGTCGTTTGCTTCCATGTTTACTAAAAGCCGAAGGGTCCCATGATTTACGTTGCTTTTTGTGTGTTTTTTAAACGAAAGTTTCTCTCCCCCCTTCTTTGGTGGGGCAGCGCCTTAACGTATTTCTCCTCCTCATCTGTTATTCATTTATGTTGTGGTACTCATTTTTCTCCATACATGGACTGAGCGCCTTCTTCGTCTTCCGGGAAAATCCGGCTTAATAAAAAGCGGTGATAGAAAAATTCAAATATCCCAAGAGTCACAGCTATCATCGTAAAGCCCGTATACAATTCCACCGGTTCGGTCCCCATCCATGCGCCTAAAAACCACAGAATGAGAAAAACGGTCACGACATCTCCAAGCGCTGCATATATATTTTTAATCTGAGGCATAATCGTTAAATCCAGAATGTACAGACATAAAGCGACTAAAAGAGAAACAGCGGCTGTTTCTGCCATATTAAATTGGTTAAATAAGATAGAGAGCACCATCCCTATCAGAAGGGCGGTAAATCCCAATTTAATCAATAACGCGATCACATGATGCAAATGATCCTTCCTTTCTTTTTTTATTTTTTCTGCATGAATCGTAGATTATCCATTGCCCCACCCCCTTCATCCTGTAAAAACAGAAATCAAACGAAAAAGATAGCGTTTCTTTCTTCCGTTTATTCATCATCTCTCTTTGGCTGCAGATTTCCGCCTGTCTAGCAGGAAACTATACCTCTTTCCCTGATAACCAATCGAAGCTGCAGTCCAGGCTTTCACACCATTAGTTTTCATTTAAACGATTTTTTATTTGAACTATAGCTCCATTGATTTCTTTTGCTTGCTTGGTAGGCAGCTGATGGGCTCCTCCTTTGATGCAGGTTACAGAAAGAGCGGGAATCTTTTTTCGGAAATCCTTTACATACTTTCGTGTCAGTACATCAGCACTTCCATACATCACAAACACCGGACAGGTCAGGTTTGTTAAACGTTTTCGTCCGTCGTAGTTTTTCCCATGCTTGTACATTTGTTTTAACAGGGTGGAATTACTGCTTTTCATGCTGGCTGCGATTCTTTTCTGTTGGCCTTTTTTCTTCGTGTGGGTCAATGACAAACTTTTCCCCAGCAGGCTGCGCCGGTCCCTGCTGGCACTCCAGATTCCCAGCTTAAATTTCAAGCCCAGCAGGAACGTATTCACTACCGGAAACGCATTAACAAGAAGAAGCGCTCTCACTTTGTCCGGGTACTGCAGCGCGGTAATTTGGGCGGGCGTGCCGCCGAGCGAATAGCCACAGAGAATGACTCTTTCCCCCAGATGATCGATCAGGTCCGCCACATCCTCCGCCCAATGCTTCATGGTGAACGTCTTCCAGCCCCCGCTTTCGCTTTTTCCATTTCCTCTTGGATCGAATGTCACGACACAATACGCTTTCTCCAGGTCGGCCTGTTGCTCAAATACCGCGACCCCTAACCCAGGCGGCGGCATAAACAATAGAATCGGTCCGTCTCCTTTTTTCTCATAGTACAATTTCGCATCTTTGGCTTGAAAATAGGGCACTGCGTGCCTCCTTTGTGCGTATTTTTTGGACTACTTTTCCTAAAAAGGGATATTACTCTAAGGTATGTGTCTTATATACAAAGAAAAGGAAATCAGCTATCGTCTGGTACCAAGTATTCTATTACTTAAAGAAGGAGGAGAAAAAGGCTACATTCGAGAGGAGATCTTAAACGCTTCCCTTCTCCAGAAAGGCGTGTCAAGCGTTACCTGGAAACCTTTTTGGTAGGCAGAATAGTCATTTTGGCTGTAACCGATCGTTCGCAGGACGCATGCAACAACGCCTGAAACGTGGGTAAGGGGGACACGATGGTAATAATCCACTCTTGTTCGCGATAAGAGCAGATGCCCAAATAAAGTTCTTCTTCGGTGCTGCAGGCTATCAGTTCGTAGCCTTGTTGTTCCCATGACTGAAGATCGATCCACGTGCCGACAATGATTTCATGATCTTTCTTCCGAACCAGGTAAGCGCAGGAGGAAAGAGGTACGACCATGATAAACCCTCCTTTAGGTAAATGAAGATATGAAAAAGGCCAACACAAAGAAAAATCAACGTGTTGGCCTGGAAGAAAAGCATGCTGTCTCTTCTATCAAGCAATCTCTATAAACATAGGAAGGATTGGGTTAAGGTCCCTTTCTCTAGACATCCGGCCTACTATCCGGAAGACAAAAGAGAAAAAGGGGGGCACCCGAACACGCGTGTTTCGGGTGATCCCTATTATATTTACTATACAATGAGGTTTGGATCTGGGATACCCTAGAAGACTAAAATAAGTTTTTAGTCCTAGTCTTTAGCCTTTACTTTACATAAGCCGATGAGATACGGTACTGCACCCCAAACGTTAGGGTTCACTCTAACATTTGGGGTGCACTACCAACAGGAAAGCCTCTTTTTTTCGCCTGAAGGTATTCGAAGAGATTGATCGAAATTAGATGTTCTAGTGCTATCCCTAGATTTTAGAATTAGAGATTCTTGCTTATTTGGTTTGGCATAGCGACCTATTTCATTTCTTTTAATACAGCACTTTCTAACCGCTTGTATAGACCATCTAGTCGTTTTTTTTATAGTCAGCTCGAGAGAAACAGTCAGTGCAATTGTTTCATGGTATCTAATGTAGATTGCTTACTATTCAAGCATAATATTCATTCTCTTTTTAGCTACCATCACTATTTTATATTCATCTAGGATATTTGTTTTATTATCATACACTTCGTTTTCTTCTAACTACTTGTTATCAAAACTAATTACATCCTGCCATAACACACTGTTATTATTTTGTACGCCTTTGTAAGTCTTTTTTACTTCTTTTAATTGTTTTGATGATAAATAATCTTGATCTTCTGTACATATTCCACTGGCCTTCTTATCGTTTCCCATGTATTCCTGATAACCTTCAAATCCCTCTTTATCGTTCTCTTCTTTTGTTTTCGTTGCTTCTTCTCTATCTATATAAGACACGTACCTATTGTAATTATTGTTACTTGATTTTTGCTTTAGGGAGGAAGGCAAAACAAATTTACTAGTAATGATGATGCCTACTTTACTCATGTTCTAATTTTGCTGAAGTCAGGTTTGAATGGTTTATAGGCAGACTCTTCTTTGACAGGATTAACAGTAGTGGCCGCAGGCGAATGTGATGAAACTTTTTTTGGTTCTAAAGCTATTCGACGATCTTTTTGTTGTTTGAAATTGTTTATTCTCTGTGTATGTTTATCTACTATTTTTTGAATAACCACTTGATTTTCTTCTGGCAACTCCATAGAAATAGCTTCATAAGTAAACAAAGCATTTATAGCATCTCGTATTATCGCAGAGTTTTCACCTGCCGCATCAATGCTAAATTTTATTCTTTTTTGAACGTCATTTATTCTATTTAATTCACTTTTAATCTCCATAAATAAGTTTTGGATAAAAGCTTTTTCATTTTCAGCATAAATACTTCTATTGTCTTCTCCTTTTGTCGTTGCCTGCATTAACATTTGTTCAATAGCTTCCCCTCTAGTACACGTTTCGGCTTCCATCCAATCGCAAATAACGTCATCTAACTTTTTAGGAAACATTACTTGCCTTCTGATTTTCGTGTTATTTCCTTTTCTCATTTAAGGTTCCCCTTTTCTTTTTAGTGGTTATCTAACATGGCATGACGTAAATCGTAAATCTGCCGATTAATGTCATTTACAACTTGCAATATCTCCTGTGAACTTTCTCTAAATGACATTTCTTGTTCCTTTAGTACTGAAGACATTGCTAGACTTTCAATGTGTCTTCTTAGAAACTCTTGTCTGCTTAATCCTTTTTCAGATGCCATTTCGTCAATTTGTTGAATTGCTGCCTTTGACACTTTACGCACTCTAACTTCCTCACCAAATGTTTTTTTGATTTTCTTTTGCAATTTTCTCTTCTCCTTTTTTCTGACCCTTCATTCTTCAATGGAATAACCTGATTCTCAGGTAATCCACTGAAGTTATATTGAGGCCAATTCAAAAAATTAAAATCAATTTCCAGTACCTCTTTAGTGCTTTATTAAAGAGCATAAGGGGTTTCTGTTCCCAAAAAGCATGGGAAGGTTGGCAGAGCCAACCAAAACATGGGAACATAAATAATTTCCAAAACACTTGAAAAACATTAGAAATACACTCTAAAAGCATTCTGTATACACATTAGGCACACTCCCTATACACCCGACTCACACCCACTCCAATCTCTCGTTACACTTCATTTACACTTAACCATTCTTTATAATTTATATTCTGCTCGACTCATCATTTGTACTTTCTTTTGAGTCGCCAATACAAGATCTATACCTTATTTCCCTCCCTATATGTTGGTTTTATTCTTGTCTATGGAGGCCAATAGCTACCATAAAGATATCTTTATAAAAGAACTTCTTCCTTTTTTATAGCATTTTTTTGTATCAAGCCGGTCTTCTCTTTCATAACTTTTTGGATTATTCGCTACTATTGGCCTTTTGTTTTATCCCTTAATGTGCTGACTTTTTGTTTTAATACGAACGATTCATGCCAGTCTTTTTCTCTTTTTCAGAAGAAAAGAAATCATATTTTAATCAAATCTTGGGGTACCTTTTGCTAAATGAGATACATGGTCATTCTATTTTTTGCTGCAAGCGATGTTTATCTTTTTACTCCTTTTCTTCCTTACGTATAGACACTTGTTATCTATTTTTCTCTGTTTTATGTTTCATTACACGTGATGCAACCTCATTAGTATTTGCATTCGATCATCTTTTAGACTGTCTTTTGGTTTTCTAGAAAAGAGGGGGTTCTTCTCCCCCTTTCGGGAAATTTTTTGGCACAAAAAAAGATATCCTGTCTTGGATACCTTTCTGTTTGTGCGTATAAAAGTAAGAAAAATTTCTTTCATTGTTTGTTTTTTTCTTATCCAAGGTTCTTTTGCTGCCACGCTTTTTTTCCTTGGCCCATAGAAAATAGTGCTTATCACCCGAACGTATCTTGTTTATTTTGTTGTATTTTTATTATTCTCTTTTCTTTCTAAAAATAAAATTAAAACGCTTCGGTTTTGATAAGGCTTCTCTTTTCATTCCTCCTTTTTCCTTTTCGCTTTGTACCAATAATGATGAACCTTAGCCTACTAAGACTGTTCCAGGATATATGGTTCCTGACTCTCCAGATGGTTGGTTGTTGTTCCCTATTGTCTTTTTTTCATGTGAAAAGAAGAGAGGCTTTAGAAGCCTCTCTTCTTTTGCATTAGCCTCGATAGCATGTGTTGAATGCTACAAGAATAAATAATACAACGACATAAAAAACGTCTACCTCATGGCGGATAGTCCTGTGCTTACGATTCGATCGAAAAGATACGAACATGATAGTGTGTGTTTTTACAACAGATGATTCTGGTAAGCTCATCGGTCAATGTCTATTGGTACTCTACTACTTTATCATGTTCTCAGTCTCAATGGTGTGTCATCAAAGTCTCACCAAAGTCTCATTTTAGTGTCATCAAAGTCTCAATATCATCGCGATAACGTAACCAACCCAGCACTCGAAAACTCGTATAGACTTTTATTAGGACTCTGGATATAACCATTGCAAAGGGATTTCTAAAGCGTCTTTAATGCGAATGAGATTCACAATGGTAATGTTTCGCTCCCCTCGTTCTACGCCTCCAATATAGGTTCGGTGAAGGCCACTTTCAAACGCCAGTTGTTCTTGAGACCATCCTTTCTGTTCTCGGTAACAACGAACCTGTTGACCAATAACGTGGAGAATATGGGCATGATGTGGAAAAGCTTCGGATGTCTTTTTCATCTCTTTATTCTGGTAAAATGATGACTATACGTCGACAGACTATACGTATCATTAGAAAGGGTGAGAATAACAAAAATGTACTTGGACGATAAGATTAAAGAGTCTACCCTACCGGAAGGATTGCAATATCATTTGCTGCACAATCGACATACCCGTCTATTTTTGAGCGAGGGTATCGTAGAAGATATTCAGGATGTCTATAATAACTTTTTTAGCTTATACCATTTTGATGACACCGAATTTTGTGCGTTTATTATCGTTTGCTTACGTAAAATCGAAAAGTATTCCTACTTTTACAACTACCTCAACATGTACTTATCGAACAACTTAGATACGATTCCAAAAGCGAAAGTGCCAAAAGGAAAACGCCTGGCGTTGTTGGGAAACAAATTAAAAAAGCTGGAAGAAGGCGAAATTATTAAACGGTTTTCTACGCTACTGCAGATGATAGCTGATTATCATGAAACGAGAAATAGAGACCATCTGTATGAGGCGTACCGCCTTGCTGGAGAGTTGCATGTCTTGTTTGCTATTTATCCAAATAATTTATACAAAAAAGACTTTGACTATTTATACAAAACATTTCATACATTGGAACATTAAGATTTATTTTCTATTTGTTATAGAAAAAGATAAGTAAACAATTTGAGATATTAAAATTTAACAACTCAAAGAAAAAGCTAAAAAATATTTATTTTTGAGTTGGGTATTTTTGGTTCCATTTTTTAATTAATTCTTTAGTCAAAGCTTTTTCTGCTTCTAGTTTCATGGGATCTTCTTTTTTATTCTCTCTATCTTTGACTTCAGTTTTTAAATCATTAAACCAAGATGGAATAATATTATTTGGTGTTTCTAAGATTTTTTTTCGAGTTGCATCTAATGCGTTACGTCGAAATTCTATTTTTTTATCAACAGCATTTTTCATACGAGCTTTAAAATTGAGTATTTTATCAGGTGTCTTCTCTAGAACAAAACTTAAAGCACTATCGTATTCGTAAGTAGACAAAGTATTTTCATAAGATTTAAATTGAGTTTCTACATCGTTTATACTAATTCTATCATCAATCAATCTTTTTCTATTTTTGTATAAAGTCTTTTTTATTGGTAAAGGAACGTCTAATTTTTCTATAGATTGATCTTTATTTGAATCATTATTAATATTATTTGAATCATTAAACACTTTTGAAACATTATTGGGTTTGATTTTAGAACCGACCCGGTTTGATTTCAGAACCACACCCGGTTTGATTTTAGAACCGGGGGAACTTACGTTTGCATTCACCTTTTCTGTTTTCTTTTTTCTACCTCCTAATTTTGCAAAGGTCCTAGCTGAGGATGTGTAATCATTCTCATAATCTCGAATTTTTTCTAAGGGCTTAATTTTATTTTCTGCTAAATTTTGTGGAGTATCATACACAATAACATTCATTGGTTTTTGACCTTCAGATCCACTCTCTTGATATTCAATAATATCGATCAACCCATAGTTCCACAAAGCAGGCAAAATCTGCTTGTAGAATTTTTGCTTACCGATACCTAAGCGCTTTATAATCTTTGTGAAGCTAGTTGGAATAACGTCGTTCTCTTTATCTAAACGGTTTGATGATCGATCACACCAACTGTAAAATTTTAACCACGCACAGAAAGCGTCAGTACCTAATTTTTCAATCCAATCGTCTACTGCAACAAAATGCAAAATAGGAAGTTGTAGCTCGCCTCGTGCTTTTTTTCCAGATGTGAATCCAATAGTTTGCGTCATAACAAAAAACCCTCTCTAGTTTTAAATAGATAAGGGCACGCCGAAAAAAGCTTATATTGGTTGCATAAATCATATATACAAGGGTATACTACAGATATATAATTATGAAACCAAAGAATTGCTGCCACGCTTTTCTTGGTCATACCGGCCTTTGCTTACCTTCCACAATAAGCAAAGGCCATTTTCTTATCTTTTTTTATTTTAATTTTAGTATTACATATTCCTAATTTGTTAACTACTTCTATTCTTCTTCCTCAATAGGAATAATCCTATGCGCTTTTCTAATGCAACGTTGAACAAACTCTTCTGGTAGTTGGTCTATTATCTTTATTTCCCGTGTTTCCCAATCTATGCTTCTTATCTGATCAGTTAAGATAGCGCCTTCAACAGACAAATTGTTAGGTAGTTTTACTTCAAAAGGATAGCCTTTTACTTGATTTGTAATAAGACAAACTACTGCGAGTTTTGTTACTTCGTTATAGTCTTTTGAAGATAATACGAGTACAAACTGTTCTAAAGTTTGTTCATGTTCGTGTGAATTGAAATGAAGATTTAAAAGATCACCACGCTTTGGAATGGGCATCAAATGATTTCCCTTCCTATCGGGGTTAGGTCAATATATTCATGTCTATTTTCAGAAGTTACATTAGAGAGCATCTCTTTTAAGGATGGCTCCTCTTCTACTTTTTTTATCTTTAATTCATTACCGTGAACAGTTACTGTAACCTGACTTCCATCGTTTAAATTAATTTGGCGTGCTGCACTTGCTGGTATTCTTAAACCTAAGCTATTTCCCCATTTTTGAACGGTGGCCATGTAAAGCCCCCTCCTTCACAAAGTTAAGGTTATAAATAGAATAGCATGCAAGTATATATTTTGTATATCTTTTATATTATTTTAACTATTATTAGGTTTAACGTTTTTAAATTGCTATATATTAATATTATAAAAAATATATCTTTTGTTTGTTTTACAATATGTTTTAAATGATTTAACTTGTTTTTATTTGTTTTAGACAGTTTGTATCCTTTGTATACCAAAGGGTTTACGAAACTAATATCACACATAGGTGAGTGAGGTGCCACACATTGATGAGTAGGCTGCCACACATTGATGAGTAAGATATCACACATAGGTGAGTAAGAGTGCCACACATAGGTGAGTGAGGTGCCACACATAAATGAGTCATTAAAACACCTGATTATACATCATAATATTCAAAAGGATGTTTTTAATAGTCACCAATGTGTGGCATCTATTAGTGATTACATACTATACATCATAATATAAGGAAAAAATGTTTTTAATTATCCATCATTTTTCGGCTGTTTTTACATGAGCTGATAAAAATGATGAGATAGTATGTATATTAGCAATTAACCAGATGCCACACATAAGTGAGTAGCAATCTATTAGTGAATTATAATATAGTGAATTTAACGAATTTAGAAATGAGGGAAAATCGTGACTAGAAGCCAGGAAGACAATGCTATTGTACCTCTGCAAGACATTAAACTATCTTCAGATTACGTCGTTACACAGTCAAACAATCTAATAGAGACCCCTCAAGATTTAACGCTACAAGAGCGCCGTATCGTCCTTGTGCTGGCTTCTTTAGTTCAACCTGAAGATGATCACTTCAAAACACATAAAATTAAAGTGAGTGACCTGGCTGATATTATTGGTATAGGTACACGGAATTTTTATAAAAAAGTAGAACAAACTTTGATTAGTCTGCAAAGTAAATCAGTAACTATTGAGTCGGCAGAACATAAACTGGTTGTAAACTGGTTAGAATGGTCTGAATATTACAAGGGAAAAGGTTATGTGGTTTTGAAGTTTTCAGATAGACTCCGACCTGTTTTATTGCAAATAAAAAGAGAACACACTCCTTTTAAGCTCATTAATGCGCTGCGTTTAAATAGTGAAAAACATATAAAAATCTATGAATTATTAAAACAGTATCAAAAACTAAAAAAACGGACTATAACTATAGGAGAACTTCGGTACTACCTTAATATTCCGGAAAATCAATATAAAATGTATTCACATTTGAAGAATCGAATTATTTTAAAAGCTCAAGAAGATATTGCTAAGAGAACGGACATATGTTTCACGTTTGATGAACATAAAGATGGACAAAAAGTGGTATCTTTAACATTTCATATTAGAAAAAATACTAAATTTATAACTGATGTCATGCAAAATGAGCTTCAAGATAAAGATACATACCAAATGTTGATACGTTTTGGTATTCGGCCGGATACTGCTCGCGAGATGAATACTATTTATTCTGATGAGCGTATAAGAGAGAATATTCATTATGTAGTAAAAGAAAAAAATATGGAAGATATCGACAACGTTAGCGGTTATATCCTCAAAGCTATCAATGAGGACTATAAAAAAGTGGAACAATCAGATGAGCAAAAACCCTCCCCTACATTTTACGAACAAGCATTTTATAATTGGCTTAAAAAACAATATAATAACGTTAAAGAAGCGACTCCTGAATTTTTGATTGAAAAAAAAGCAATAGAACACCTTTATGAGAGTATGAATGAAAAAGAAGCAATGGAATTTTGGACTCTAAACAAAGAAAAAATAATGAAGACTGTAAATGATCAAATTGATAAGAATAGGAAAAAGGGAAGATAAAATTCTTCTCTTTTTTTATGTTTCAGTTTTTGTAATAGTTTACGTTTAAATTTAATATTAAGTTTAAATAAAATAAATATATTCAGTTTACTAAACATATTACAAAATATGTTATACTTAATTAAAAGTAAAACATATCGGAGGTGCTGTTATGACAAAGACAATTACATTTGGTATACAAAAAGGTGGCGTTGGGAAAACCTTATCATCTGGGGTCACTGCCTTTTTGTTAGCGCAAGAAGGAAATAAGGTTTTATGTGTAGATATGGACTCTCAAGGGAATTTAACCCAATTTATATCTGGAAATGACGATTTGACAGACTTCGAAAATGAAACTGTGTTAGAAGCCATGAAAGATCAGGATGCTAGGGGCTATATAAAAGTCATTAATGAGAATTTGCACTTATTACCCGCTGATGACTACCTTGCTACGATTGGTCAATTCTTATATCAAGAATTCGATGGCAATAGATCACTAGCGCTAGATGGAGCATTAAGTACTGTTCGCAATTATTATGATTACATAATTATAGATACCCCTCCGGCATTATCCGAACAAACTATCAATGCCTTATGTACCTCTACTCATGTAGTTATTATGTTTGAAACAAGTAAGTTCTGCTTTTCAGCAGTACCAAGATTTATTGAAACTGTAGCAACTACAAAAAGTAGATTGAATCCAACTTTAGAGATTGTAGGGATCTTAAGAACTTTAGCAGATGCGAAGCGCATCGATTCGCAAGCCATGATTCAAATGATTGAAGATGAGTATCCAGATCAAGTTTTTGAAACCGTAATTCATCGAAGAGCCACTACTGGAAGGTTACCTATTTATGGATTGGTAGAAAATCCCGAAGCAAAACAAGCCTTCGAATATCATAAACGATTTTTAAAGGAGTTGAAGGAACGTGTCCACTCAAAAACGCGCAGCTAAAACAGGAGCTGACAAAATAAAAGATAGTATGAATCAAACAAAAAAAAGACCTGCTCCAGCAAATTTGTTTTTTGAAACTGAACCTGAATCTAAAACAAAAACTGAACAAAAAACTATTAAAGAAACTGAAACAAAAACTGAAACATCTAAAAATCAACTTGTTAATAATAACAGTGAAGAAGAAAAAGAAAACAATTTTTGGAATACTTTAGAAAAGAAAAAACAGAAAGTAGAAGACACCCACAAAAGAAGCACTTTTCTAATAAGAAAAGATTTATTGGATGAGTTCGATCAATTATCTAAAAATCAAGGAAAGGGTTTTAAAACTCAAGCTATTAACTATGCATTAGAAAAGTTAATTGAAGAAATGAAAAAAAGATAAATATAAAAGTAAACAAAAACTGAAACGTAAAAGTTTCAGTTTTTGTTTACTTTTTAGTTGTTTTTCAACTTGACAAGGTCAATATCAATCTTTATATATAATTATTCGCATTTGATTTGAAAAAGATTAATCATTAATATTGTATATAATACAAGGTCATATCATAAAGAAAGGAGTAACTATATGAATAACTTTAAAAGAATATTTGATAAATGGGACTTGTTGTTAGTGGTATTTGCTGCATATCTTTTGTTTATGGTAGATTTCTCAAATATAGATATTTTAAATATAGTTATGCTTTCTTTTATATCTGTTTTCCTTATTCTTACAATTTATTCAAAATGGTTAAAATGGAAGATTATAAAAATAGATATGTAGTAGGAAATAACAAAGAAATAAGCACACACATGATTTTTATTTAGGGAGTGTTAAATGAGTAAGATAACCTAGTGTCAACACTAGGTTATCTTTTTTTAAAAGGGTCGGGAAGATGGGGGAAAAAAGTCTTTTTTTTCTTAGGAATCGGAAAGGATTTAGCCAAAAGACGTCGTATATAAGAAGAACAAAAAGAACGTATATCATCAAAGAAGCGTCTCCCTGGGCTCTTTACCAAGCACGTTATCCTACCAAAGAAGGTGAACGCATGAGCGAACAACTGTCTTTTTGGGATGAGGAGAAGAAGAACAAGTATGGCTCCCCGTTGTTGGTCGTCAAAGACGGCGTTGTGTCAGATCTGTCTTTTAAAGACCTGTTTGATACCCAACGATTTCAGGTATTACAAGCGATCGCTTTTGTGGCGTCGCCCGCGTTTTTCTTTTCTGCCGCTCAGCAGTTTGAACGGGTGAAGGTGATCATAGGCATCGAAGATACGAAGGTAGCGGAAGCGTTCCAGGACGGCCTGGAGGATTTATTGGCGATCGAAAAAAGAGTCGCGTTTTTTCAGGAACTCCCCCCGGCTGTCCAGAAGCAAATAGCGGCTGAGCGCTTTTCGATCCGGTATGCGTCGCCCGGGCATACCGTCCATTCGAAACTCTATTTGATGAAGGGGACCGGAGGCACCCGGTGCATGATGGGATCGGCGAATATGACTAAACGGGCCTTTTCCAATGACAAGCAGTTTGAAGAACTACTGGTATTTGATGATTCGCCGTTGTTTACGATCTATGAGAAGCGGTTTCACGCCATCTATGAGCAAACGAACGATTTTATTCCGGATTTTTTGAAACAAAAAACCAACGAGCAGGTCCCTTGGGTGGCCGTCACGGAAGAGGATCTCGAAGCGATCCACCATCTGCCGAGGCACTTGGCCCAGCAGCAAACGGAAGCAGGAACTTTCCAACAAAAACTGGACGTGCTCACGAAGAAAGACCGAACCACCCAGGCGCATACTCTCCATCCTCCCACCACGCTAGAAAAAAAGGCCGGCGCTTTAAAACAAATAATGGGCCAACCGCGGCGCAAAGAGAGGCGAAACGACCCCCGGCTGTCTCTCCATTACGATGACCAGTCGGCCATGTTGTACACGCCCCAGCCGACGTCTTCTGAAGAAAGGCCGCCTTCCTGGACGCGGTATTCGTATCCCGTCGAGAAAGGCGGTTTGGGCTCTCACTTAGCGGTGATCGAAGCCTTTATTAACGCTTATGACACCTTTACCGTGCAGTCGGATCTGAAAAATCAATCACGGGTCTTTGAAATGGTGTTATATAGCTTTACGTCCGTGTTTATCTGGAAAATGCGGGATCACTACAGCTTTCAAGAAGGAAGGACCAGCGTGCGCCGATATTTTCCACCGTTTTTGATTGTGTCCGGCCGCTCCATGGCGGGAAAAACCACGGCCCTTGAATTTATCAATCACCTATTGGGTGGTCTTTCCCCGTATACCTCCTATGAAACCATTAAAGACACCCCGCTTATCTGGGAGGCGTTCCATGCTCCGAATGTGACGCCCTTGATGGTGGATGAAATCGACACCAAGTTCTTCAGCAGCACGGCCGCCCAAAAAGGGGAACGCCTGATCAAACTCATCAGCAACGAAAGACATTCCCATCATCCTGTGCTTATCGGTACCACAAATGCGTCCGGATTTGATATCTCTCCGCAGACGTCGACCAGAATCTACTACTTACAGCTGCGACATGCCTTTTCGAAGCCACTCATGGCGGATGCCGGGACGTATATCAATGACCTGCTCCCTCAGGTAGAGGCAACCTTGTTCCAGGACTTTACGTATCGAATGGGACAAAAAATCAAAAACGACGAGAGGTTTTACGAGGCCGGCGACTTTCTATCCGATGCCCGCCAAATCTTTCGGGACTATTATGCCGAAGCCGGAGGGGAGCTGCCGGCTTGGTTTCCTCACACGTTGTTTCGGGACTACGAAGAACGGGGTATGTTCATTTGGCAGCAGCTATATCGGAGCCACCGGGAAACATTTGATGTACGGGAGGATGATACGGTGTTAGTAGATATGGAAAAGCTTGGGGCACGAACGAACCGGGAGAGAACCAATAAAATTCATTTCCTGCCGGTGGAATGCATCATTGAGGATAGTCCGGTCCTGGTACTTCACAAACAGCTGTTTTTTTCCTTTATCGGAGAAGAAGAGAAACAGAGCTCGGTTCTTTCCCGTACGATGGGAGCCTGGAAACGAAAAAAGGGAGCCAAATAAGAAGGTGCTTTATTCTGTTTATGGTTCCATGCAATTCCCTATCTTTGGTGTAAAACGAAAAAAGAAACGAGGCTGCATTTGCAAAAAATAACGAAAACAGGCACCTATTCATGGATAGGTGCCTGTTTTCATGCATAGAATCGACCTCAGACGAGGTGAACGTTGGTTGATACGGGAAATGCCCCGTTTGTTTTGATTGAGGGCGAATTTATAAAGCCTTTTCGGTTTTATTTTTTCCACCATGCTTTCTTGGAAGCCTATTCAAAAGAACGATAGGTCCTCTTTTTCAAGCACACGACGTTGCTGTATCATTCCATTATGATGGTTTGGCTGGTTGAATATGCTTCCCTATTTCTTCGATCATAAAGGAAATACAATCATGTTCTTTGAATTTGTCGTCGTAGGCTAAATGAACGGTAAAATCTTCTGACTGCTGCGAAGGAAGGGTAAGCTCGTAGCCATTCAGAGTTAAAAAGGAGTCAGAAACTGTGAGGGGCGTTCGTTTATTTCCATGTCGAAAAATGTGTCCGCTCCGGGCAATGGAATGATAATAACAGCAAGCTTTCTCTGGAATCGACGGGTATACTTCTTGGCCGTACAGCTCTGTTTTGGGACGATGCAGCATCGAGTAGAAGGCTTCATATTGTTTAATACCTGCTTGATCGCTGTCGTTATACATTTCCATGATCGTGTAATGAATGAAGAGAATTTCCTCTTCCGAGAAGTAAACTACCTCCATAACGATGGCCTCCAGACATTCATCGGTCTTTCAAGTTTCGAAGCGCGTGATCGTACTTATCGACGGCTCGATTCATCGCTTGCACCACACCTGGACGAACGCCCGTCGGTAACGCTCGATGGGCTTTTTTCATAATAATTTCTCCCGTTTCTTCATTATAGTAGATACTGATTTCATCGCCTTTTGCCAGTTCCAGCTGATCAGCAATCGCTTTAGGTATGCCGGCGGAAAGACTGTTTCCGGATTGATTTAATCGGCGAGTATATCTTTTCTCTGCTTGTGCCATAGTAGAGAGCCTCCTTCTTTTTAAAAACCAATTTATATAAATTATACCTATAATATATATAATACGTATTATGAATACAACGCTCCAGAACCTGATGGAACGCATCATGATTTCACGCATCATACTCATGTCATATATCACCATCAACGTTAGGGGAGGAGGATGGATCCTGTTTCAGGAATAAAAATCTAGAGGGAACNGAACCTGATGGAACGCATCATGATTTCACGCATCATACTCATGTCATATATCACCATCAACGTTAGGGGAGGAGGATGGATCCTGTTTCAGGAATAAAAATCTAGAGGGAACGACCTATTTTCTACACCTAAAGAAATCTTGCGTGGGTAAAGATCTCAACGCTGTTATGGTGATTGTTTGGTTCCTGTCGAAGGAGTATGTTCCAAGAAAATGGACGTCTTCTCAGCCGAATGGGGACCTATGGCTGCATGCACGCTTCTTTAACGAGGTTTAAAAAGCTTGGATCCCGTCTATAGTAGGAGATAGACACAGAAAAAAAGAGGAGAATCCCATGGCCTACATCGGCACAGAGCTATATGATCATTTTTTTCGTAACGTCGACCAAGTAATTGGCCGTATTGTCACCACGACATCTCAGAACCTCGAGCACGAGCTCTCTCAACAGGAATATGACCTGCACCACGATTTACTCCATTATTTGTTCCTGAAGATCAAAGAAGAGCTCGATGAGCAGCAGTCAACGACCGCTGTCAACCTGGATTACGATCCCGCGGATGTGCTGAGCAAGCAGGGATACAGCTTGACCTATATTGTCATGCTGCTTTCACAATTCCGCTTAAATGTCGTCAAAGAGATTGAAGGGGAATTTCAAAAGCATGGCATAGGAATCCTCGGGGATGCCTTTTATTTCATGCATCGGATGAGTGACATTTTCGATCAAGCCATAAAAAATTCTACGGATCATTACAATACCCAGTATCAATTAAACCTGCAAAAGCTGGAGGAAGAATTGTTGCTGCTTTCGGCACCTGTGGTCCCGGTGAAAAAAGACGTATCTGTCTTGCCGATTGTGGGCTCTTTAAATGAAGAGCGCGCCGATCATATTATTCACAATGTGACACCAGATATCGTGGAAAGCGGTATTGCTACCCTGATTATAGATTTTTCAGGCATTTATCAATTTGACTCAGACGTGGCTTCCCGCTTGACAGCGATTACGAACACGTTACAGCTGTTAGGTATTCGCACCGTTATTGCAGGCGTTCGTCCAGACATGGCTCGTACGATCATACAAATGGGAAGCGCCGTAGGAAATATGGAGACCTATCGAGATGTCAAAGAAGCGCTAGAACAAATGGTGCCCTCTTAAAATCCAATGGTAATGGAATCAAATAGCGGCCTATCCGCGCTTGCTGCTGATGACACCGTATAGTTTGATCAAATGGCGTTTGATGCATACCTTAGTGACTAATGGTATCGATGGGTATTCTTTAAAAAAGAAGTGAGGCTACATTCGTAAAAAATAACGAAAACAGACCCCTTTCGTATATAGGGGTCTGTTTTCGTGCAGAGAAACGGCTTCAGAGCGTTTTATCTTCATGTGAACGGATAAAGGTGCCTTTCGTTTCGTTTGCGGGC
>NZ_JCAKFL010000007.1:0-60478 GCF_059510515.1 Sinobaca sp. SA16-1
CAAGATCAAACTCTCCATGAAAGTTGATGCTTAGGTCATGCTGGTCTTACATTGCGCAGCAGGCCTTGCCTGCCGCGACTTGATAATTCGCGCGTTGTTTTCATTCCATTTTCAAAGGACACTATTTTTGCTGCCGTCGTGTTTTGGCGACTTTTATAGTATATCAAGTTGGTCAAAGTAAGTCAATACTTTATTTTTGTTTTTTTGTTTTCCAACTTTTCTTTACTGTTTCGCTTTTTGTGGCGCAAGAAGTAATGTACCACGGTCAATTAATAAACGTCAACATGTTATGCGTTATTTTTTCATATTATCCCAAAATCATTTTATTCAGTATTTTTCTTTTTTTCACTCTCGCTTTTTTTAAAAGAAAAGAAGCCTCTTTTTTAGGATCAAAGAGGCTTCTTTTTAACTGCCGAACGGCTGTCTTTCGTTAGACGGTGAAGAAGAAGAAGCTGCCAGGCGTTGGAGACAAACAGCGGGGTAATATAAATCCAAAGCCATTTGGAGTCGTTTACCGTTCCTACTGTAAGAGCCGGAAGCCATTCTATCGTCGTGACTACAAACATAAAGAAGAAAGCAGGAATGAAGGCCTGACTGTTCGTTTCTAATTTCTTTCGATAAGCAACCGCTCCTGCAAGGACCAAAAAGACAATCGGCATCACCATATAGTCGAGAATCGTTTCGTTTCCTTCTGCAAAAGCAATATAACGAAAGTAAACGAGATCAAAAAACACAAAAGCAATCAGCACCATCTGCACCCGGTTCCAAAGCCTTGTCGTTTTAAACAGGCTCAGCGCAAAACGATGAAGAGTTAAATACGCAAAGTACCCCATCTGGGCCACCAGGCTGATCGCTGCGCTGATTCCTAGAATCCAGATCAATCCAAACAGGAAATTTAAAAACCCGCCGTTGAAATATGTAGAGGGGTCTATTACTATCCCTACCACTGCTCCGCTAAGCGCCCCTATAAGCAGTGTAGAAAAAAACAAATAAACTACTTTCCTCGCATTCACTATTGCTGCACCCCTTATGTCTTCACATGTGGCTTCTTGTAAATTCTATCAAGCAGGCATTAAAAAAGCTACCTGGTATTTGAAACCGCTTCATTCAAATAGAAAAAAACACTTCCTTTCTTTATGTAAAAGAAAAGAAGTGCTTTGTTGTATTATTTGCCGATTTTCTCCACTACCCGCTGGGCCATATCTTTATAGATAGATCCAATTTGATGCTCTTCTTCATATACGGAAGGAGCAAAGATGTCTTTATTTTCTGTCGGCTGGCCGAGTGGGATACGGCCGAGTATTTCTGTTTTCAGCTCATCCTTCAGGCGTTCCCCGCCGCCTTCACCAAACACGTACTCTTTCTCACCGGTAACCTTGCTTTCAAAGTAGGCCATGTTTTCAACAATACCCAGAATTTCATGGTGGGTACGAATAGCCATTGCACCTGCACGCGCTGCGACAAATGCTGCTGTTGCGTGAGGGGTGGTTACAACGATTTCTTTACATTCCGGAAGCATCGTGTGGATATCAAGAGCCACATCCCCGGTACCCGGCGGAAGATCCAGCACGATGTAGTCCAACTCACCCCACTCTACTTCGTTAAAGAAGTTATTTAACATTTTTCCAAGCATCGGACCTCTCCAGATAACTGGAGCATTGTCTTCTACGAAAAAGCCCATTGACATTACTTTCACACCGAATCTCTCTACTGGGAAGATACGGTCGTTTTCTACCTTTGGACGCGTATCGATGCCCATCATGTCCGGCACACTGAAGCCATATATGTCTGCATCAATAATACCAACTTTTTTCCCTGCTCTGGCCAGCGCCACTGCAAGGTTAACAGAAACGGTTGATTTCCCTACGCCGCCTTTACCACTTGTTACTGCGATAAACTCAGCTTTATTGTCTTTGGATAATAGAGACGCAGAAGCGGGAGACCCGCCGCCGTGCTTTTCTATTTCCTCTTCCTCTAATGCTTCAAAACGAAGACCAACGGACTCCGCTCCGGCATCTTTTAACAATTTAACTACGTCCTGCTGTACTTTCATTTGTTCAGGCGTACCTGTGCGGGCAAGGGCAATCTTAACGCTTACATTGCCATTTTTAATTCGAACGCTTCTTACTCCACCTGTTTCCGTAACGCTTTTATTTAAATCGGGATCCTCTATGCTTTTTAAGGCCTCGAGGACCTGCTCTTCTGTGATCAAAACGGACACCATCCTTTTAGCAGCAATTTGTTCTGCTCCTAGCATACATTGTTTTCTAGGTTCTTTTCAAACGTTTGCTATACAAACAGGCAAAATAAATCCTATCTACCTTTAATCAGCCGCTCTCTCTTTCTTCTGTTAATAGCAAGCCGGTTAACAATCTGAATGATTTTCAGACGCATCTGCCGGTCACTGTGTACAAGCTTCACCCCGTAATAATAGCGGCTTCCCTCTTTTTCTTTACGCTCGATTGTGCCATACAGTTTAAAAGGCGTCTGCAGCACCTGAAAAGTAAAACAGTACATTACTTCCTCTGCTAAGGGAATATCCAGCCTGGTGGAAAACCGCAGACCGCCGGCTGATAAATCCTGAAGATACATACGGGCCGGTTTGCTTTCAATAATCTTTTCCTGCATTTTATATATAGAAAACATTCCTTCAATAGGGTGAGATTCAAAATTAAAACGGACATCCCGCCTTTGGTTGCTCATATTTTTTCCTCCTGCTCATATGGCAGCTGCATAACGTCCAGTAAACACCGCCCTGCAACGCACTATATTACGATCAATTATTTACATATTAAGTATATATTATGATTACTTAGTATTACAACTAAAGTATGTGTATTAATATAAAAGATTAAGACTCTCTTACAAACAGTCGTAAAAAAGACACCTTACCGGTGCCTGGCTTTTAATCAACCTGATAGCGGTCAATAAAAATTTCTTCCTGAATCAGCTTAATTTCATTTAAAATTTCTTCGGCGAGCTCCTGATTATCTTCCAATGGATGTTCTTGAAAAAAAGAAGCTTTATTTAAAATATCTTCTATCTTTTTCTTAGAAGCTTCACTGCCTACTCTGTAATAATGAGCCAGTGCGATCGAAGCCGCTGTGAAAACGCCTCCTCTGCCTTCTATAAACGAAGCCGTCACATTTCCCCCGTACGTACTGCCTTCATTACAGTGCAGAGCTTTTCGTACACACTTTTCTAACTGTCCGCTGATCATGGCGTTTCCCTCCTAGTAGGTTATGTTCGTAATTTATCCCGAACTCTCCAGAAAGTCAACTACATTGTCTGACCGCAAAAAAACCTTCCAGCCAATAGGGCCGAAAGGTTTTGCATTGAAATGATTAACGCTTTGAGAACTGAGGAGCACGACGGGCTGATTTAAGACCGGGCTTCTTACGTTCTTTCATACGTGGGTCACGAGTAAGGAATCCGGCAGCCTTAAGAGACTTACGGAAATCAGGGTCAACGTCTAAAAGCGCACGGGCTACACCGTGGCGGATAGCGCCGGCCTGTCCTGTGAATCCACCGCCGTTTACGTTCACTTTAAGGTCATACTGACCTTCAGTTCCCGTTTCTACGAGTGGTTGGTTTACAATAAGCTTAAGTGTTTCAAAGTTGAAGTATTCATCAATGTCGCGGTTGTTTATCGTCACACGGCCATCGCCTGGTACGACAAAAACACGAGCAACAGAATTTTTACGACGTCCGGTACCGTAGTATTGCACTTGTGCCATAATATAATTTCCCTCCTTCTAATTTAGCCGCGAAGTTCGTACTTCTCTGGCTGTTGTGCTTGATGATTGTGTTCAGAACCTGCGAATACGTGAAGTTTTCTAGATTGTACGCGTCCAAGAGATGTCTTTGGAAGCATGCCTTTGATAGCAAGCTCAAGCATTCTCTCCGGCTTGTTTGCACGCATGTCTCCGGCAGTTGTTTCTTTCAGGCCGCCTGGATGTCCGCTGTGCTTGTAGTAAATCTTATCACGGAGCTTCTTTCCTGTAAGGTGAATCTTGCTTGCATTAATAATAATAACGTGGTCTCCCATATCAACGTGAGGAGTAAACTGAGGCTTGTTCTTGCCGCGAAGGATGGATGCTACTTCGCTGGAAAGACGTCCAAGAGTTTGTCCGTCAGCATCTACAACGTGCCATTTTTGTTCAATTTCTTTTGGCTTTGCCATGTATGTTGTACGCATTATTTTTTCCCTCCTAATTAGTTCTTTTTTTATTGGTTTTTGTCAGTTGTCATCGTCCATTATCATTCCGTATCCCGGGGCTGTGGGACTTTGAAATGCCAACAACTATCATATAACATGCCTTCCTTAATGTCAATGCAATGTACACCAGGAATCGTTGTTTTTTAAAAGATTTTTCACTATCCGCTTAATCACTGTTAGAACGGGCCTTCCTCGTATACTACACGTTCCAGATAAAGACCATGCCCCGGTGCGGTTTGTCCTGCTTTGGACCGGTCTTCTGCTTCCAGAATAGACTTGATTTTTCCTGGTTCGATACGGCCATTGCCGACTAACAGAAACGTACCTACTAAGATACGTACCATATTATACAAAAAGCCGCTGCCCTTAAAAACAAAATGCAGTTCATCCCCATGTGTTTCAATACGTGCCTCATAAATGGTCCGCACCATGCTTGTTACGCCCGTCCCGGTAGAACAGAAAGAGGAAAAGTTATGCGTTCCTTCGATAAAAGGCAGCGCCTCTCTCATTTTCTCCACTTCCACCGGCTTGGGATAAAAATACGTATAATGGCGTCGGAACACATCTCTTGTTCTTCCCGTGAGCACCCGGTAGCGGTACTCTTTACCAAGGGCGTCGTAACGGGCATGAAAAGAAGGATCCACGTATTCTGCCGACAGTATTTGGATATCAGATGGAAATAAGCCGGAGGAGGTAATCGGCCACCGCTCTTCCGGAACATAATAGTCGGTGTCGAAATGAATGGTCTGTCCATTGGCATGAACACCGGCATCGGTCCGTCCGGAAGCAAAAATCGTTACTTTTCTGCCCCGGTGCATTTTAGTCAGACCTTTTTCTATGACTTCTTGAAGGGTTTTGCTGTTTTGCTGCATCTGCCAGCCGGAATAATTCGTTCCATCATAAGCGATCACCGCTTTTACTCTGTACTTCATCCTTTTGTTACTCCCTTAATAAAAATAATGCTGCCACCAGCACCACGACCAGCACGCAGGCAGCCGTATCTCTTGTTTTCCAAATCAGCTGACGAAGCTTTGTACGCTCCGCTCCGCTGTTATAGCCTCTTGCTTCCATTGCATACGCTAAATCCTCCGCTCGTTTAAAAGAGCGTACAAATAACGGCACCAGCAGGGCAACGAACGCCTGGGCCCTGTCTTTTAGAGACCCTTTGTTAAAATCAGCGCCGCGTGCAGTCTGTGCTTTGATAATTTTTTCGGTTTCCTGCATCAGTGTTGGAATAAATCGGATTGCAATAGACATCATCATTGCTACGTCGTGGGCCGGGAAGCGAAAACGACGCAGGGGCGATAAAAACTGCTCCATCGCATCTGTTAACTCAATCGGACTCGTCGTCAAGGTCAACAGCGAGGTCAGAAACACCAGCAGCAGCAGTCGAAGAGCAATAAACAATCCTTGGATCACTCCATCTTCATAAAACTGAAAAGCTCCGAGTGAAAAGAGCACCTCTCCTTCCCTCGTAAACAGGGCATGAATAAAAAAGGTGAACAGCACCAGCAGAAAAATAGGAGCCATCCCTTTTCGTATATAACGAAACGGCACGCCGGACGAAAGATATATTGCTGCAGCTGTGCCGCCTAATACGGCATAGCCGCTCCAGGAATTAGTCAGGAAAATTGCCGCGATCAATAGAAAGATAGAAGCCAGCTTCGCTCTCGCATCCATTCGGTGAAGAATGGAGCGGCCCGGGAGATACTGGCCTATAATCACGTGTTCAAACATGGGTATCGCCTTTTTTCTGTTGAAGTTTCTCTTCCAATTCCCGGGCTGCTTCTTCCGGTCTCAAGTGGTAGCTGGAAAATGCTACTCCCATTTCCTGCTCGATCTGCTTTAATACTTTGACCTGTTCCGGCACATCTAAATGAAGAGCCTTCAGTTCGGCCTGTTTTTCATAAATGACAGAAGGAGCCCCTTCCATCGTAATCCGCCCTTCGCTCATAACAATAATCCGGTCTGCCAGACGCGCAGCTTCTTCCATTTGATGCGTGATCATAATAGTCGTTGTCTGATACTGCTCCTGCCAGGTTTTGAACAAGGAAAGGATTTCCTCCTGTCCCTGCGGATCCAGGCCGGCAGTCGGCTCATCCAGAATGAGCACTTGCGGCTCCACGGCCAGCACCCCCGCTATTGCCACACGCCGCATCTGTCCCCCGCTCAGCTCAAAAGGAGACCGGCCCAGAAAGCTTTTATCCAATCCAACCAGCTCCAGCAGTTCCGGAAGTCTTTTTTTCGTCCGGGCTTCTTCTTTGCCCGCATTACGGGGACCAAACAATAAATCCTTTTCTACTGTTTCTTCAAACAGCTGATGCTCCGGGTATTGAAACACCATGCCCGTATGCTCGCGCAGTGCTTTAATCTGTCTGCGCCTGGATTTGGCATCAATTGTCCGGCTTCCTACCGTTACCTGTCCGCTGTGGGGTTTTAAAAGACCGTTTATGTGCTGGACAAGGGTGGATTTTCCTGAACCGGTATGCCCGATGATAGCAGTAAAAGACCCCTTTTCGAAATCAACATTAACGTTCGCTAATGCCTGTTTTTCAAACGGCGTCTTTTTCATATAAGTGTGCTCTATGTTTTTTAATGATACCTTCATCTGCTTTTTTCCCTCCAAAGAAATGCTTCTAATGACCGGGAGGAAATCCCTTTGTGTGCTAGAGACTGATACAAGGATGCAGCATAAGGCAATGGGATGTTCTTCTCTTGCAGCCAATCTAAATTGTTCAGCAGCTCTTCTGCTGTAACATCATGAATAATGCGTCCGTTTTCCATATACCATACGCGGTCCGCCATGAGGGCTTCATGCAGCTGGTGCGTAACGGATAAGATCGTCACATCACTTGAGGCATGCAGAGAACGAATAGTATGTAAGACTTCTTGTTTTCCATTTGGATCCAGCATAGAGGTTGCTTCATCCAATACCATGATGGATGGATAAAGAGCTAATACCCCAGCGATAGCAACACGCTGTTTCTGTCCACCGGATAACCGATGTGGTTCTTTATCTAAAATATCTTCTACTCCCGTCTGACGGGCTACTGTTTCAATACGTTGAAGCATGTCTTCTCTAGGTACACCGGCATTTTCCATTCCAAATGCGATATCATCCCTAACAGTAGGTGCTACAAATTGATGATCCGGATTTTGAAAGACCATTCCCACTTCTCTTCGAATAACAGGCAGGTCTTCATCGGAAAAAATGGATTTTCCATTAATATGAATATCTCCTGACTGGGGAAGAAGCAATCCGTTAAATAATCGTGACAACGTAGATTTCCCTGAACCATTCGGGCCAATAACAGCAATCCATTCTCCATGTTGAACAGAGGCACTTACGTCAGATAGTACGACGGGGCCGTCTTCTTCATATTGAAAATGAACATTTTTTAACGTTACTGCCTTCATTGATTAGTCCTCTTTTCTCAAACATGCATCGTCCTTTTCACCATACAGCACATTTGCATCCAGGTTTTAAAGGAGCCTGCTTTTTTAGAAAAAAAGAGAGGCTCCAGGCCTTTCTGAAAGAAAGAACCTGGTCTCTTGATTAAATGTCTTTTCGGTTTTTAAAAAAGGGCGTAGACGCAATCCTCTAAAGATCCGTCCAGCCCTTTTTTATCAGCCCGTGAAAAATTACTTATACGAACTCGATAATAGCAAGTTCAGCTGCGTCTCCGCGGCGGGGACCTGCTTTAAGCACGCGAGTGTATCCGCCTTGGCGGTCTTCAAAACGAGGAGCAATCTCATCGAATAACTTTTGAATAGCATCCTGTCCTGTTTCTTCGTTAGCTACCTCTTTACGAATATAAGCAGCAACCTGACGGCGTGCGTGAAGATCTCCGCGCTTGCCAAGGGTTACCATCTTCTCGATAATAGGGCGCAATACTTTTGCTTTAGATACAGTTGTCTCAATTCTTTCATTGATGATCAAGTCTGTAGCCAAGTCACGAAATAGTGCTTTTCTTGCTGAACTGTCACGTCCAAGCTTTGCATATGCAGTCATTTAATTCCCTCCTTCATAAATATTGCGTGGCTTGTTCTATTCTTCTTTACGAAGACCTAAACCAAGTTCCGCTAGTTTTTCTTGAACTTCCTCTAATGATTTACGTCCAAGGTTACGAACTTTCATCATATCATCTTCGGATTTCTGGGTAAGCTCCTGCACGGTGTTAATGCCGGCACGCTTCAGGCAGTTATAAGAACGAACAGATAGATCAAGCTCTTCGATAGTCATCTCAAGCACTTTTTCTTTCTGATCTTCTTCTTTTTCCACCATAATTTCTGCGTTTTGAGCCTGGTCTGTTAATCCGATGAAGATATTTAAATGTTCGTTAAGAATCTTCGCTCCAAGCGAAACAGCTTCTTCAGGGCGAATACTACCGTCTGTCCATACATCCATAGTGAGCTTATCATAGTTAGTGATCTGCCCGACACGTGTGTTTTCTACCTGGTAGTTCACACGTGATACCGGAGTGTAGATGGAATCGATAGGAAGAACACCAATTGGAAGGTCATCCGCATTGTTTCCTTCAGCTGGAACATACCCTCTTCCGCGTTTAGCAGTTAAACGCATGTGAAGATTGGCTCCTTCTGTAAGAGTAGCGATATGAAGATCCGGGTTTAAAATGTCTACGTCACTATCATGGGTAATATCTTTCGCCTTGATAATGCCGTCGCCCGTTTGTTCAATTTCCAATACTTTTTCTTCATCTGAATAAATCTTCAGAGCCAGCTTTTTTAGGTTTAATATGATGGTTGTAACATCCTCTACCACACCTTCAATAGTGGAGAACTCATGCAGGACGCTGTCAATCTGTACTGTTGTGACAGCTGAACCTGGAAGAGAGGATAAAAGGATGCGGCGTAAGGAGTTTCCAAGTGTTGTTCCATACCCACGCTCTAGTGGTTCTACAACAAACTTGCCATATTTGGCATCCTCGCTTACTTCAACCGTTTCGATATTAGGCTTCTCGATTTCGATCATTTAACAATATACCCTCCTTCAAAACGTAGAATTTCCTGTCATCGGCTTACATAGGTAAGCGATTCGGGCATTTTCATTTAGTCAGCTTCCGATTAAGCGACGAACCTGTTTCTTTATAATGCATAAGCTTTTACAAGGAAATCTGTATCCATCATAAAGCTAGGCGTTGCACCAACTTCTGAAAATTATACTCTACGGCGTTTTGGCGGACGGCATCCGTTATGAGGAACTGGGGTTACATCACGAATCATGTTTACCTCAAGTCCAGTTGCCTGTAAAGAACGAATAGCAGCTTCGCGTCCGGAACCTGGTCCTTTAACAGCTACTTCTACGCTTTTAAGACCGTGCTCCATTGCAGCTTTAGTAGCTGTTTCAGCAGCCATCTGTGCAGCGAAAGGAGTAGATTTACGTGAGCCTCTAAAACCTAATGCTCCAGCACTTGCCCAGGATAAAGCATTTCCCTGTGTGTCTGTAATCGTCACGATCGTGTTGTTGAATGTTGAACGGATGTGCGCGATTCCAGTCTCTATATTCTTACGTTGACGGCGTTTACGGTTGTTTGTTTTTGGCTTAGCCATAGTAAGTTAACCTCCTTTTCGTAAATGATTATTTTTTCTTGTTTGCTACTGTACGACGTGCACCTTTACGGCCACGGGCGTTGTTCTTCGTGTTCTGTCCTCTTACAGGAAGACCACGGCGATGACGAATGCCACGATAGCTTCCGATTTCAATAAGACGCTTAATGTTTAGTGACTTTTCACGACGAAGGTCACCTTCCACTGTAAAGTTTTCAACTACAGTACGAATGTTAGCAAGTTCATCTTCTGTAAGATCGCGAGTACGCGTGCTTTCATCAATGTTAGCTTCTTTAAGAATCTTTTGTGCCGCGGATTTACCGATACCATAAACATACGTTAAAGAAATTACAATACGCTTATCGCGTGGAACATCTATACCTGCAATACGTGCCATTTGAGCACCTCCTTTTTATTTAGCCTTGTTTTTGCTTGTGCTTTGGATTGGAGCAAATAACCATAACCGTACCTTTACGGCGGATTACTTTACATTTTTCACACATTGGTTTGACTGACGGTCTCACCTTCATGTTTATTTACCTCCTTAACCGCTTGGAGTACATGCGAGAGTAAACGTGCTACGACTCATCCTGCCGGTTTTTATTTATAGCGGTACGTAATACGTCCGCGTGACAAATCATATGGGGAAATTTCAACGGTTACTTTGTCTCCTGGGAGTATGCGGATAAAGTGCATCCGGATCTTACCAGAAACGTGCGCTAGAATTTTATGCCCATTCTCAAGCTCTACGCGAAACATTGCGTTTGGAAGAGGTTCAAGAACAGTGCCTTCCATTTCAATAACATCATCTTTGGCCATGCATGTATTCTCCTTCCTTCAGTAACTCTGTGCTATGCTTTGTTTTATAGATTATCAGAGCATATCTCAACTTAGCATTGGTCACACGTCCGGTTTCCATTAAACTTCGCTTTACCTCTTCAGAAATGTGCGGCAGAAACTCTACGTGGTTTTTGTTTTTCTTTTTCCCACGGTCGGATTTCCGCTTTTCTCCATCTGCTACTAAAATAAAACGATCATCTACTAAACCAATGACTACGGCAAAATTACCGGCTTCCCGCCCTTTGCGAATCCGGACAATCTGGCCGATCCCGGGCAGCGACTCTGATTCTGTCATTCATCATCACCTTTATTGTTAATCAGGCTTTTGTTAGTATCTCATATCCTTCATTGGTAATGGCAATAGTATGCTCAAAGTGAGCACAGTTTTTCCCGTCAGTCGTTACGACTGTCCAGTTGTCAGAAAGAGTATGAACATAACGTTCTCCCGCATTGATCATTGGTTCAACGGCAAGTACCATGCCAGGCTTTAAGCGCGGCCCTTTTCCTGGAGGACCATAATGAGGGATCTGCGGGTCTTCATGCAGATTCTGCCCAACCCCATGACCCACGTATTCACGCACAACTGAAAAGCCGTGCTTCTCTGCATATGCTTGAATCGCGTGGGACATGTTAGTAAGGCGCTCTCCCGGCTTCGCTTCCTTCAGCCCTTCGTATAACGCTTGTTCCGTTACATCAAGCAGCTGCTGATCAGCGTCCGTAATCGTTCCTACTGCATAAGTCCAGGCAGAATCACCATGATAGCCCTTATATTCGGCTCCGATATCTATAGAAATGATGTCGCCATCTTTTAATACTTTTTTACCCGGTATGCCATGCACCAATTCTTCATTGACTGATACACAGATACTTCCGGAGAATCCATTATACCCTTTAAAGGATGGAATCGCGTCATGCTGACGTATTTTTTTATCGGCAATGCCATCAAGTTCCCGGGTAGTAACCCCGGGCTTAATGTGCTTTTGCAGCTCTTGATGCGTCAACGCAACGATTTTGCCAGCCTCGCGCATAATATCAAGCTCTCGTTCTGTTTTACAAATGATCATTCATGAATTCCTTTCAACAAAGCATCTATTTCATCAAATACTACATTAATATCCTGGTCGCCCCTGACATTACGGATGTAGCCTTTGTCTGTATAGAAATCAATAAGAGGCTGCTGTTGTTCGATATTCACTTCAAGGCGTTTTCTGACCGTTTCCGGCTTATCATCATCGCGCTGCACAAGCTCACTTCCATCAACATCACAAATGCCTTCCTGTTTAGGAGGATTATAAGTTACATGGTACGTTTTGCCTGAAGTCGGCGATACACGGCGTCCCGTCAGGCGCTCTTCCAGCTTTTCCTTAGGAACGTCAACGTTAAGAACATAATCAAGATTTTTGCCTAAAGAGCTTAGTATATCTTCCAAGGCCTCTGCTTGAGCCACAGTACGGGGGAAACCATCGAGAAGAAAGCCGCTTTCGCAGTCGCTTTTACTTAGCCGCTCCCGCACAATGCCGATCGTTACCTCATCTGGGACAAGGTTCCCTGCATCCATATAAGACTTTGCTTCTTTACCAAGTTCGGTACCGTCTTTAATGGCTGCACGAAACATGTCACCTGTTGAAATATGAGGAATGTTGTACTTTGCTACAATCTTTTCGGCTTGTGTACCTTTACCGGCACCTGGAAGCCCCATTAATATCAAATTCACGATATCTCCTCCATCTTTACGATTTCGTGAGGGGCAAGGCGGCTTTCTTCCTCATCCCCTAATGCGCGGCTTATCTATTTGATAAACCCTTTATAACTTCTCTTAATAAGCTGGCTCTCGATCTGTTTCATTGTATCTAATGCCACACCAACAACGATGAGAAGGCCAGTACCGCCAATTTGAATCGTCTGTGGAAGTCCCATCTGTGCTGTGAAAAACACAGGAATAAGAGATACCGCCGTAAGGAACAAAGCCCCTACAAACGTTAAACGATACAAAATACGACGGATATACGTTTCAGTGGTTTTGCCCGGGCGGATTCCCGGCACGTAACCGCCTTGTTTTTTCAGGTTCTCTGCCATCTGTTCAGGATTAACCTGGACAAATGTATAGAAGTACGTGAATCCGATAATTAAAGCTGCATATATAATCATGCCAAATGGCTGCGTATAATCAAAGTTTTGCACAATCCAGTTTGCCACTGCGTTGTCTTCTCCAATTAACCCGGCTACCGTTGGTGGGAAAATAAAGAGAGATAATGCAAAAATAACGGGAATAACACCGGCAGAGTTAACTTTCAACGGAATATGCGTTGATTGTCCGCCTACCTGGCTGCGTCCTGTTAAACGTTTAGCATACTGAATCGCCACTTTGCGAATTGCCTGCTGCACGAAAATAACACCCACGATAATAATGAGTACCGCTAATGCCAAAAGCGCAAGCGTAACAATTCCCATAAACAACTGCTGGCCGGCATCTTCGATTTGTGTGGCATAGATCTGGTTTAACCCGCCGGGGATCCCGGCCGCGATTCCAGCAAAAATAAGGATGGATATACCATTCCCTACTCCTTTTGCCGTAATCTGCTCACCCAGCCACATCAAAAATGCTGTTCCAGTGGTCATAATTAGTGCTATAAAAATGTATTGGGGAACACTTGGATTCGGAATAAGTCCTGGAAATAAGTTATTAAATCCAATAGACATTCCAAGCCCTTGGATAAAGGCAAGAATAACGGTAAAGTAGCGCGTAAACTGCGCCAGCTTCCTTCTTCCTGCTTCCCCTTCTTTCGCCCACTCTGTAAACTTTGGCACAACATCCATTCTTAAAAGCTGAACTACAATAGATGCAGTAATGTAGGGCATAACGCCCATAGCAAAGATAGAGTAATTCGAAAGGGCTCCACCACCAAAAGTGTTAAGGAACCCGAAAGCATTTGCTTGGTCCTGGAAATTCAAGACATCTTGATTAGATCCAGGAACTGGTATAAAGCTTCCTATTCGAAATACTACTAGCATGAGAAGAGTAAAGAAAATCTTATTTCTTAAATCACTCACACGAAAAATGTTAGAGAGCGCGCGAAACATTAGATCACCTCTGTTTTTCCACCAGCCGCTTCAATTGCACTTTTAGCAGAAGCTGAGAACTTGTTCGCTTTCACCGTTAGATCTTTAATGACGTTTCCATCCCCAAGGATTTTCACACCATTTTTAGTTTTGCTTACGACACCTTCTTTAATAAGAAGTTCCGGTGTAACTTCTGTACCGGAATCAAAACGGTTTAATGTTTCGATGTTAACGATTGCGTACTCTTTTCTTGTATAGTTAGTGAATCCACGTTTTGGAAGGCGTTTGAAAATTGGGTTTTGACCACCCTCAAATCCAAGACGTACACCGCCGCCAGAACGAGAATTCTGCCCTTTTTGACCGCGACCGGAAGTTTTTCCATTTCCGGTTGCGACTCCACGTCCAACGCGATTGCGTGTTTTCGTAGATCCTTTTGCAGGCTTCAACTCATGAAGTTTCATGTTGACACCTCCCTGTCCTTTAGAAATCGTATTATGCGTCTAGTTCTTTTACAGTTAATAGATGAGATACTTTGTTAATCATTCCACGAATAGCAGCGTTGTCTTCGTGCACCACAGTGTGGTGCATTTGACGAAGACCCAGAGTATTAACCGTCACACGCTGATCCTTGGGACGACCAATTAAACTACGGCTGAGGGTAATTTCCACTTTTTTGGCCATGTTGTTTCCCTCCTTATCCTAACAATTCTTGCACGCTTTTTCCACGTAATTTGGCAACTTCTTCAGCTGTTTTCAGCTCAGTTAGCCCTTGGATGGTTGCGCGAACCATGTTAATTGGGTTATTAGAACCCAGTGATTTAGAGAGAATATCCTGAACGCCGGAAAGCTCAAGTACAGCACGTACAGGTCCGCCCGCGATAACTCCAGTACCTTCAGAAGCAGGCTTCAATAGTACGTTACCAGCTCCGAAATGTCCTACGATTACGTGAGGAATAGTTGTTCTTACGATTGGCACTTCCACAAGGTTTTTCTTGGCAGCTTCTACCGCTTTGCGGATAGCTTCAGGAACTTCAAGTGCTTTCCCCATGCCAAAACCTACGTGTCCGTTACGATCCCCAACGACTACAAGCGCTGCAAAACGGAAACGACGTCCACCTTTAACAACCTTGGCAACGCGGTTGATTGTAACTACTCTTTCTTCTAGTTCAAGCTTGCTAGCATCAATTTGCATACTGTCCCCTCCTTACTCTTAAAATTTCAGTCCATTTTCACGTGCCGCGTCAGCTAATGCCTGTACACGTCCGTGATAGATAAATCCGCCACGGTCAAATACTACACTTTCGTAGCCTTTGTCTTTCGCGCGTTTTGCTACAAGTTCACCGATCGTTTTTGCAGCTTCCACATTTCCACCGTTCTCGATATTTAATTCTTTCTCAGTTGTAGAGGCAGCCACTAGTGTAGCTCCTTTTACATCGTCGATAAGCTGTACATAAATATGCTTGGAAGAACGGAATACGTTCAGACGCGGACGTTCAGAAGTGCCTTTGATTTTTCTGCGAATGCTCATATGGCGCTTCTTACGCTTGGCGTATTTCGTAGATTTAGTAATCATGAAACGCTCCTCCTCTCTTAACCTTACATTAAGCGTTATTTACCAGTTTTACCTTCTTTACGTCTAACAAATTCGCCTTCATAACGAACGCCTTTGCCTTTGTAAGGTTCTGGTTTTCTAGTGGCACGGATGTTTGAAGCAACAGCTCCAACGCGCTCTTTATCGATTCCTTTTACAATTACCTTTGTGTTTGATGGAACATCAATCTCGATACCATCTTCTGGTACCATTTCTATAGGGTGGGAATAACCAACGTTAAGGATAAGTTTTGTACCTTGTTTGCTGGCACGATAACCAACACCAACAAGCTCCAAGCCTTTCTCATAACCTTTTGTTACACCTTCCACCATGTTGTTTACAACACTTCTGGTTGTTCCATGCAAAGAGCGGTGCTCTTTGTGGTCAGAAGGGCGCTCGAAGGTAACTTCTGCATCACCAACATTAACTTTAATATCCGGATGAAGCTCACGGCTTAATTCACCCTTAGGGCCTTTTACCGTTACGTGTCGACCGTTCAAGCTGACTGTAACTCCTTCAGGAATTTCTATAGGCTTTAGACCAATACGAGACATATGTTTCCACCTCCGTTCTTATTTATTATTCTTACCAAACGTAAGCGAGTACTTCGCCGCCGATTTCCATTTTACGTGCCTGCTTATCGCTCATCACACCGTGTGATGTAGAGATAACTGCGATTCCAAGACCGCCAAGTACACGAGGAACTTCATCAGACTTAGCGTATACACGAAGTCCAGGCTTACTGATTCTCTTCAATCCAGTGATAACGCGTTGGTTCTCTGCACCGTACTTAAGGAAGATACGGATAAGACCTTGCTTTTTATCATCAACAAATTCTACGTCGCGAACAAAACCTTCGTTCTTTAGAATTTCAGCTATTTCTTTTTTAATGTTAGATGCAGGCATCTCCAGCTTTTCGTGACGAACGATGTTCGAGTTACGAATGCGAGTCAGCATATCTGCAATTGGATCTGTCATGACCATAATGTTTTACCTCCTTCCCTTATCTCGGGCTTACCAGCTTGCTTTTCTAACGCCTGGAATTTGTCCTTTATACGCGAGTTCGCGGAAACAAATTCTGCACAACTTAAATTTACGGATTACGGAATGAGGACGTCCGCAACGTTCACATCTTGTATATGCTTGCACATTGTACTTGGGAGTACGCTGCTGTTTGGCTATCATCGATTTCTTTGCCAAGGTCGATGCCTCCTCTTCAAATTATTATTTGTACTACTTTTTGAAAGGCATTCCCATCTGTGTTAGCAGCTCTCTGGATTCCTCGTCGGAATTAGCTGTTGTAACGATGACAATATCCATTCCACGAACTTTGTCTACTTTATCATAATCAACTTCCGGGAAAATAAGCTGCTCTCTTACTCCAAGAGTGTAGTTTCCACGGCCGTCAAAAGACTTACTTGATACACCACGGAAGTCACGTACACGTGGAAGAGATACATTGATTAGCTTCTCAAGGAAGTCATACATGCGGTCTCCTCTAAGAGTAACTTTTGTACCGATTGGCATACCTTCACGAAGTTTGAAACCAGCAATGGATTTTTTAGCTTTTGTTACAAGAGGCTTTTGACCACTGATGGCACCAAGCTCTTCTACTGCTTTATCCAATGCTTTTGGGTTTTGAACTGCTTCGCCGACACCCATGTTAATAACAATTTTATCTAGCTTAGGAACTCCCATTACAGAAGAATAAGCGAACTTTTCATGCATGTGAGGAACAATCGTTCCTTTGTATTTCTCTTTCAAGGCGTTCATACTGTTAGCCTCCTTTCGTCAGATGACTTATTTATCAAGTGCTTCGCCGGATTTTTTAGCGATGCGTACTTTTTTGCCGTCCACCACTTTGGATCCTACACGGGTAGGTTCTCCAGTTTTCGGGTCAAGAGGCATTACATTGGACACGTGAATAGCAGCTTCCTGAGTTAGGATTCCACCTTGTGGGTTATCCTGGGAAGGCTTAGCATGCTTTTTTACAATATTAATCCCCTCAACAAGAACACGTTCTTTTTTAGGGAAAGCTTGTAAAATAACACCCTCTTTACCTTTATCTTTGCCGGTAATTACTTTCACTTTGTCGCCTTTTTTTACATTAAGACTTTTCTGAGACATAATCGCACCTCCTTAACAAGGCCTATCTATTCGTTTTCTAGTATTAAAGTACTTCTGGAGCAAGCGATACAATTTTCATGTACTGCTCTTCACGTAGTTCTCTTGCAACTGGTCCAAAAATACGAGTTCCTCTTGGGCTTTTATCTGGACGAACAATTACTGCTGCATTTTCGTCAAAGCTGATATAAGAACCATCTTTGCGACGAGCTCCGCTTTTTGAACGAACGATTACTGCTCTTACTACTTCACCTTTTTTGACAACGCCACCTGGTGTTGCTTGTTTAACAGAACAAACGATCATATCACCGATATTAGCTGTCTTACGTCCGGATCCGCCTAGAACTTTAATGCACTGTACTTGACGTGCACCTGAATTATCAGCAACTTTTAATCTACTCTCTTGTTGTATCATAGGTTACGTAACCTCCCTTCCTCAGAAAAGATGTTAGATAATTACGGATTCCTCTACTACTTCCAACAGACGGAATCTCTTGTCTTTAGAAAGTGGACGAGTTTCCATAATACTAACAACATCGCCTTTTTTGGCTTGATTATTTTCATCATGTGCTTTTAATTTTTTGGAATATCTTACGCGCTTGCCGTATAGAGAATCTGTTTTGTACGTTTCAACAACAACTGTAATGGTTTTATCCATTTTGTCAGAAACGACACGTCCAGTATATACTTTGCGCTGATTGCGTTCAGCCATGTAAATGGGCCTCCTCTCGATCGTTATTAACCTTTATTTATACCGAGTTCACGTTCACGTAAAACGGTTTTGGCACGAGCGATGTCTTTACGAACATTGCGAATGCGACCTGGATTTTCAAGCTGACCAGTCGCCAGTTGGAAACGAAGATTAAACAACTCTTCTTTTAACGAAACAGTCTGTGCTTCCACTTCTGCTGTGGTTAAGTTTCTGAATTCATTAACTTTCATTTGCCTCACCACCCAATTCTTCGCGCTTAACAAACTTCGTTTTGATTGGAAGTTTATGAGACGCAAGTCTAAGTGCTTCACGAGCTACCTCTTCAGAAACACCTGCGATTTCAAACATAATTTTTCCTGGTTTTACAACTGCTACCCATCCTTCAGGAGCACCTTTACCGGAACCCATCCGAACTTCTAGAGGCTTAGCTGTGTAAGGTTTATCTGGAAAGATTTTAATCCAAACCTTACCGCCACGCTTCATGTGACGAGTCATTGCAATACGAGCTGATTCAATTTGGCGGTTTGTGATCCAGGAAGCTTCGATAGCCTGAAGACCGTATTCACCAAATGTTACTTCTGTGCCGCCTTTTGCACGGCCTCTCATTTTGCCGCGATGTTCGCGACGATATTTAACACGTTTTGGTAACAACATTATTAATTGCCCCCTTCCTGTTTTTTCGTACCTTTCGTTGGAAGGACTTCTCCACGGTAGATCCAGATCTTAACTCCGAGCTTGCCGTAGGTTGTATCTGCTTCCGCTGTACCGTAATCAATGTCGGCACGTAGTGTGTGAAGAGGAACCGTTCCTTCGTTATAGCTTTCATCACGAGCGATATCAGCGCCGCCAAGACGTCCGGATACCTGTGTTTTGATCCCTTTCGCGCCTGCGCGCATTGTGCGTTGAATTGTTTGCTTCATTGCACGACGGAAAGAAACACGGTTTTCCAATTGACGAGCGATGTTCTCTGCTACAAGACGAGCGTCCATATCTGCCTGCTTAATTTCAGCGATGTTGATATGAACTCTTTTACCAGTTAGATTGTTAAGGTTTTTACGAAGGGATTCCACTTCAGAACCACCCTTACCAATAACCATACCTGGCTTAGCAGTGTGAATCGTAATGTTTACACGCTTTGCTGCGCGTTCAATTTCAATTTTAGAAACAGAAGCTTCTTTTAGTCTATTTTCAATGTACTCACGCACTTTAATGTCTTCGTGTAAAAGGGTTGCATATTCTTTTTCGGCGTACCATTTAGAATCCCAGTCACGAATGACACCAACGCGTAGTCCTATAGGATTAACTTTTTGACCCACGTGTTATCCCTCCTTCTTTTCTGCTACCACGATTGTGATGTGGCTTGTTCTTTTGTTGATTCTAGTTGCACGGCCTTGTGCGCGCGGACGAAATCTTTTCAGCGTTACGCCTTCATCAACGAATGCTTCCGTGATGTAAAGATCTTCCGGCTCCAGCTCGTAGTTGTGTTCTGCGTTTGCGATGGCAGAATTTAGTACTTTTTCGACAATTGGCGAAGCGCCTTTAGTAGTATTTTTAAGGATACCAATGGCCTCTCCAGCCTTTTTGCCCCGAATGAGGTCAATGACTAACCGTGCCTTACGAGGGGCAATGCGAATTTGTTTAGCAACTGCTTTAGCTTGCATTTAAAGAACCTCCCCTCTTATTAGCGTCTTGTCTTCTTGTCATCTTGTCTGTGACCTTTAAATGTTCTTGTTGGCGCGAACTCACCAAGCTTATGACCGACCATATCTTCCTGAACGTAAACCGGAACGTGCTTGCGTCCGTCATAGACTGCAATAGTATGGCCTACGAAATTTGGAAAGATAGTAGAACGTCTGGACCAGGTTCTGATTACCTTTTTATCATCTGTTTCATTAAGTGCTTCGACTTTTTTCATCAAATGATCATCAATGAAAGGTCCTTTTTTCAAACTTCTGCTCATGAGAGTACCTCCCTTCGCAATTGCGCTGCGATTCCAACGAACCGCAGAACAACACGATTATTTTTTGTTGCGACGGCGACGAACGATATATTTATCAGTGTCTTTGTTTTTCTTGCGTGTTTTGTAACCAAGTGCCGGTGTACCCCATGGAGATACTGGTGCAACACGTCCGATTGGAGCGCGGCCTTCACCACCACCGTGTGGGTGATCACTTGGGTTCATTGCGGAACCACGTACAGTTGGACGTCTGTTCAACCAACGGGAGCGTCCGGCTTTACCAATGCTGATAAGCTCGTGCTCAACGTTTCCTACTTGTCCTATCGTTGCACGGCAGGTAGCAAGGATAAGGCGTGTTTCGCCTGATCTAAGACGAACAAGAACGTATTTGCCTTCTTTACCAAGAATCTGTGCTTCTGCTCCAGCAGAACGGACAAGCTGTCCTCCGCGTCCTGGCTTCAGCTCAATGTTGTGAATGATTGTACCAACTGGAATGTTTACCAATGGAAGTGCGTTCCCAACTTTGATATCAGCTTCAGAACCAGATTCGATCATCTGTCCTACTTTGATTCCTTTAGGTGCAAGGATATAACGCTTTTCTCCATCTACGTAATGGATGAGGGCGATGTTTGCGGAACGGTTTGGATCGTACTCTACAGTAGCGACTTTACCTGGAACTCCGTCCTTTTCACGCTTAAAATCAATAATGCGGTATTGGCGCTTGTGTCCGCCACCCTGGTGACGCATAGTAATGCGGCCGTGGTTGTTTCTACCAGCTTTCTTATAAAGTGGTGCAGTCAAAGATTTTTCCGGCTTGTCTGTTGTTATTTCACCGAAATCACTTACAGTCATGTGACGAATACCGTTAGTAATCGGCTTAAACTTTTTAATAGGCATGCTTATTTCCCTCCTTTACTTAGCAATTATGCTCCTTCGAAAAACTCAATTTCCTGGCTATCTTCAGTTAGCGTGATTATCGCCTTTTTACGGTTAGGCTTAAATCCTGTATAACGGCCAAAACGACGGAATTTCCCTTTATAGTTCATTGTATTAACTCTAGATACTTTTACTCCAAAAATTTCTTCGATAGCTTTTTTGATCTGTATCTTGTTAGCTTTTACATTCACTTCAAAAGTATACTGTCTTAATTCCATTAATTCAGCAGTACGTTCAGTGATTACGGGGTTTTTAATAATGTCGCGTGCTTCCATTATGCGAGCACCTCCTCTACCTTTTCTACCGCTTCTTTCGTGATTACGAGCTTGTCGTGCTTAAGCACTTCAAGTACGTTCACGTCTTTAACAGTTGCAAAGGTGATTCCAGGAATGTTTCCAATGGATAATGCTACTTGCTCATTATAATCAGCTGTTACTACTAACGCTTTCCGATCAACAGAAAGGCTTGATAGTACAGTCATCATTTCTTTTGTCTTTGGTGCTTCTAAAGAAAGGTTATCAAGAACAACGATGTCCCCGTCCTTTGCTCTAGTGGAAAGAGCAGATTTGATAGCAAGTCTGCGTACTTTCTTTGGAAGCTTATAAGCATAACTTCTAGGTGTTGGTCCAAAAACGACACCGCCGCCTACCCATTGTGGTGCACGGATAGTACCTTGACGCGCGCGTCCTGTTCCTTTTTGACGCCACGGCTTACGACCGCCGCCTCGTCTGTCAGAGCGGTTCTTTACAGCATGTGTTCCCTGACGCATAGATGCTTGCTGCATCACGACTGCTTCATGAAGAACATGCTGGTTTGGTTCAATGCCGAAAATCCCTTCGGCTAGTTCTACATCTCCGACTTTCGATCCGGATTGATTCAATACGTCTACTTTAGGCATAGTAGGGCCTCCTTCCTTGGTGACTTTTATTTCGCTGCTTTAACAGCAGATTTGATGGTAACAAGATTTTTATTTGGTCCAGGCACATTGCCCTTCACGAGGATTAAGTTGCGTTCTGCATCCACTTTTACGATTTCAAGGTTTTGAACTGTTACTTTTTTGCCACCCATACGTCCTGGAAGCTTTTTACCCTTCAATACGTGGTTCGGGTCAGTTGGACCCATTGAACCTGGACGACGGTGATAACGAGAACCGTGGGACATAGGTCCGCGGGATTGGTTATGGCGCTTGATAGCACCCTGGAATCCTTTACCTTTTGAAGTTCCTGTCACGTCTACGATATCTCCGTCAGCGAACGAGTCAACTTTGACTTCCTGACCAACAGTGTAATCCTCTAATGTAACATCAAGGATCTCTTTAACGTAGCGCTTGGGCTTTGTATCAGCTTTAGCGGCATTCCCTTTTTCCGGTTTGTTAGAGCGTGATTCTTTTTTGTCAAAAAAGCCCAGCTGAACTGCTTCATAACCATCCGATTCAGATGTTTTTGTTTGAAGCACTACGTTCGGCGCTGCTTCGATAACTGTGACCGGTACAAGTTCTCCATTTTCACTGAACAATTGAGTCATTCCTACTTTTCTTCCCAAGATTCCTTTGGCCATCAGTCACACCTCCTATATTAGTTTATATTTTTATTTTTGATTATAATTTGATTTCAATGTCGACACCGGATGGTAAATCAAGACGCATAAGCGCATCTACCGTCTGTGGTGTTGGACTTACAATATCAATTAAACGCTTATGTGTGCGCATTTCAAACTGCTCACGTGCATCCTTATACTTGTGCGTTGCACGAAGTACTGTGTAGATAGATTTTTCAGTAGGAAGCGGGATAGGTCCGGAAATTCCTGCACCTGATCTTTTCGCTGTATCAACGATCTTTTCTGCTGATTGATCTAAAACACGGTGGTCATAAGCCTTTAAACGAATACGAATCTTTTCTTTTGCCATGCTGAGCCCTCCTTTTCGCCCGAATTTGTACAGACATACTCCATGAAAATTTTCCAACACCCAGCCATGGCAAAGGGGCCTGGCGTGTCGGTAACCTTTCACATCATCGCCTTAACCGCCGCATAAGAATACTTATCGTACTCTCTACAGGCCGCGGTCACACTTTATCTATTATAAGGACTTGTTCTACTTATTGCAAGGGTTTTTTGATAAAAAATTATTTGCTGTACTGCAGCTATACAATAGAAGAAACAAGAAAACCGGCGAAGCAAAAAAACAGCAGAAAGCTTACGCCTTCTGCTGTTGCTCTATTAATCAGCTCGTCTTTTTATACTCAGAAGCATACTGATCGGCAGCTTTCATCGCACTCACTGCTTGAGAAGGCTTGAGTGAAGCCGGGAACGGGCTAAAACGAAATCAGGCCGCCATTCTAGTATAGTAGTTCCATCATGAACAGCACAGGTTAAAGGCCAGGCTGCCGGACAGCGATTTTGCTATATACTTTAATTTTTCTTTATCTACCCTTCTTTTTCGCCTTCTCCAAAAATATGCTGAGAGATGAAAAACAAAAAACTCCCCAGCTGAGACAGCCGGGGAGTTCATAAGTTATTACTTCTGGATTGTTGCTACAACACCGGCACCAACAGTACGTCCACCCTCACGGATAGAGAACTTTGTACCTTCTTCGATAGCGATTGGAGAAATAAGCTCTACAGTCATTTCAACGTTATCGCCAGGCATAACCATTTCTACGCCTTCTGGAAGATGGCAGATACCAGTAACGTCCGTTGTACGGAAATAGAACTGTGGACGATAGTTAGTGAAGAATGGAGTGTGACGTCCACCTTCTTCTTTTGATAGAACATAAACTTCAGCTTTGAAGTTTGTGTGTGGAGTGATTGTACCGGGCTTAGCAAGTACTTGTCCACGCTTGATGTCGTCGCGGCTTACACCACGAAGAAGTGCGCCAATGTTGTCGCCTGCTTCTGCATAGTCAAGAAGCTTACGGAACATTTCAACACCAGTTACAGTTGTTTTTCTAGCTGTCTCATCGATACCGATGATTTCAACTTCATCCCCTACGTTAAGAACTCCACGCTCAACACGGCCAGTTGCTACTGTTCCGCGTCCAGTGATAGAGAATACATCCTCAACAGGCATCATGAATGGCTTGTCTTTGTCACGCTCTGGAGTTGGGATATAATCATCTACAGCTTGCATAAGCTCGATGATTTTCTCTTCGTACTCTTCTACTCCTTCAAGTGCTTTAAGAGCAGAACCGCTGATGATTGGAATATCATCACCTGGGAAGTCATACTCTGTAAGAAGGTCGCGGACTTCCATCTCAACAAGCTCAAGAAGCTCCTCGTCGTCTACCATATCTACTTTGTTTAAGAAAACAACCATAGTTGGTACACCTACTTGACGGGAAAGAAGGATGTGCTCACGAGTCTGTGGCATTGGGCCATCAGCTGCGGATACAACTAGGATAGCTCCATCCATCTGTGCAGCACCTGTGATCATGTTTTTAACATAGTCGGCGTGTCCTGGGCAATCCACGTGTGCGTAGTGACGAGTTTCAGTTTCGTACTCTACGTGTGCCGTGGAAATTGTGATACCGCGCTCGCGCTCTTCAGGAGCACCATCGATAGCATCATAAGCCATGGCTGTACCTTTACCGGATTTCTTGTGAAGAACTGTTGTGATTGCTGCAGTTAATGTTGTTTTACCGTGGTCAACATGCCCGATAGTTCCGATATTGGCATGCGCTTTTGAACGGTCGAATTTTTCTTTTCCCATTATGAAATTCCTCCTTAAATCAGGTCATTTAATTTATTATAAAAGGCAATGCGCATCGTGCTGTCATCACCTTTTAGCTTACAGTAAAATATTCTACCAAACAATCATCAGAAAAGCATTTTAGCCAACGTTTTTCTTGATGATTTCTTCGGAAACACTCTTAGGAACTTCTTCGTAATGATCGAAGAACATGCTGTAGTTTCCACGTCCCTGAGTGTTTGAACGAAGGTTTGTGGCATAGCCGAACATCTCAGCAAGCGGTACATAAGCTCTAATAGCTTGTGTATTAGCGCGTGCTTCCATGCCGTCTACACGTCCACGGCGGGAAGTGATGTCACCCATTACGTCGCCCATATACTCTTCTGGAACAACGACTTCAACCTTCATTAGAGGCTCAAGCAGTACTGGTGAACATTTTTCCTTTGCTTTCTTAAATGCCATAGATGCAGCTACCTTAAATGCCATCTCGTTAGAGTCAACATCGTGGTAAGAACCATCATACAGCTTTGCTTTTACATCAATAACAGGATAACCTGCTACAAGTCCGTTTTGAAGAGATTCTTTGATCCCCTGCTCAACGGAAGCGATGTATTCGCGGGGAACAGATCCACCAACGACAGCATTTGTAAATTCAAATCCGGCACCTTCTTCGTTTGGACCAAACTCGACCCATACGTGGCCGTACTGACCGCGTCCACCGGACTGACGTACGAATTTACCTTCACATTTAGCATCGGTACGGATTGTTTCACGATAAGATACCTGCGGCGCACCAACAGTGGCCTCTACCTTAAATTCGCGCTTCATCCGGTCCACGATGATATCAAGGTGAAGTTCACCCATACCTTTGATAATTGTCTGTCCCGTTTCTTCGTCTGTTTCTGTCTGGAATGTTGGATCTTCTTCAGCAAGCTTGGCAAGAGCAATACCCATTTTATCATGGTCTGCTTTTGACTTAGGCTCTACAGAAAGAGAGATAACCGGCTCAGGGAAGTCCATGGATTCAAGAATAACGCGACTCTTGTCATCACAAAGCGTATCCCCTGTTGAAGTATCTTTTAAACCAACACCCGCAGCAATGTCTCCTGCATATACGGTTGCAATCTCTTCTCTGGAGTTAGCGTGCATTTGAAGGATACGTCCAACGCGCTCACGCTTTTCTTTCGTTGTGTTACGAACATAAGAACCAGAATCAAGTGTACCGGAATATACGCGGAAGAAAGTAAGCTTACCAACATAAGGGTCTGTTGCTACTTTAAATGCAAGTGCAGCAAACGGGCCATTATCGTCAGCTGGACGTTCTACTTCTTCTTCAGTATCCGGAAGGATACCTTTGATAGCAGGCACGTCAAGCGGGGACGGAAGGTAGTCTATGACTGAATCAATCATAAGCTGTACACCTTTGTTTTTAAAAGCAGATCCGCAAAGAACCGGATAGAATTCAACGTTAAGCGTACCCTTACGGATACCCTCTTTTAGTTCAGCTGGAGTTAATGCTTCCCCTTCAAGGTACTTCATTGTTAGGTCTTCATCAAGCTCTGATACAGCTTCAACTAATTTTTCGTGGTATTCTTCAGCCTGTGCTTTGTACTCTTCAGGAATTTCTCTTGCTTCTGTACGAGTACCAAGGTCATCTAGATAAAAGAAAGCTTCCATATTGATTAGATCAATAATGCCTTCAAAATCATCTTCTGCACCAATTGGAAGTTGAACAGCATGGGCGTTAGCACCAAGGCGATCTTTCAACGTTCCCAAGGAGTAAATAAAGTCAGCACCGATTTTATCCATTTTGTTAATGAAAACGATACGCGGTACATGATAAGTTGTAGCCTGGCGCCAAACAGTTTCTGTCTGCGGCTCCACACCTGACTGTGCGTCAAGTACGGCTACTGCTCCATCAAGTACACGAAGGGACCGTTCCACTTCCACGGTAAAATCCACGTGACCTGGTGTATCAATAATATTAATTCTATGGTCTTTCCACTGGGCAGTTGTTGCAGCAGAGGTGATTGTAATTCCACGCTCCTGCTCTTGTGCCATCCAGTCCATTTGCGATGCACCTTCGTGCGTTTCGCCAATTTTATGAATACGTCCGGTATAGTAAAGAATACGTTCTGTTGCCGTAGTCTTACCAGCGTCAATGTGAGCCATGATACCGATATTACGAGTTTTATCTAAGGAGAACTCTCTTGGCATGGACTCTCTTTCTCCTTTCTTCTTTCCTTATTTATAAAAGGGTTTGTCATTCTATGGTAATCCATAACTGCCTGTTTTCACAGGCAGGGATAACCATTCTACCAGCGATAGTGAGCGAAAGCTTTGTTCGCTTCAGCCATGCGGTGTACATCTTCACGCTTCTTCACTGCTGATCCAGTGTTGTTTGAAGCATCAAGAATTTCATTAGCAAGGCGCTCTTCCATTGTCTTTTCTCCGCGGAGTCTAGCGTAGCTTACGACCCAACGTAGAGCAAGAGTAGTACGGCGCTCAGGCTTTACTTCGATCGGCACCTGATAGTTTGCTCCCCCAACGCGGCGGGCTTTAACTTCCAATACCGGCATAACGTTTTTCATTGCTTGATCAAATACTTCCATTGGATCCTGTCCAGAACGCTCACGGATAAGGTCAAAAGCATTATACAAAATGTTTTGAGCTTTTCCTTTTTTACCTTCAAGCATAATGCGGTTTATAAGACGCGTGATTAGCTTGGATTTGTAAATTGGGTCTGGCAGTACATCCCTGCGTGGGACTGGTCCTTTACGAGGCATGTGAATTCCTCCTTTCAAAAAGAAATCATATTTTTGTTTGTATTACTTCGAACGCTTCGTACCGTATTTAGAACGGCTTTGCTTTCTGTTTTGAACTCCTGCTGTATCAAGCGCTCCACGAACAATGTGATAACGCACACCCGGAAGGTCTTTTACACGGCCTCCGCGAATAAGAACCACACTGTGCTCCTGCAGGTTGTGCCCGATACCAGGAATGTAGGCTGTTACCTCAATCTGGTTAGTCAAGCGCACACGAGCATATTTACGAAGTGCTGAGTTCGGCTTCTTTGGTGTCATTGTTCCTACACGAGTACAAACTCCACGTTTCTGGGGAGAAGACTGGTCTGTCTGGAACTTTTTATAGCTGTTAAAGCCTTTGTTCAATGCAGGAGAGTCAGACTTTCTTCCTTTAACTTGACGTCCTTTACGTACTAATTGATTAATAGTAGGCAATGTTTTTCCTCCTTTCCATAGCTTTTTTAAGACCACCGTTCCAGGTGGTTCATTTTAAAGCAAAAGGAAAGTTTTTGCCGGAAGACCAAGCCTTCCAGCAAAAACCCTATTACTTTTTTAATGTTACTACGGCTGCTCCGACATCAATGCCGCAGGCTTTTCCAAGCTGCTTCATTGATTCTACTGTTTGAACCGATACCTCTTTGCTTTCAGCATGCTGCAAAATTCGGCTTTTGATCACCGGATCAGCATCTTCTGCTAAAACAATTTCCAAAGCAATGTTCGATTCAAGAGCTTTAAGCGTCTGTTTTGTTCCTATAAGAACATCTTCCGCCTGCTTTACTTTTTCATAAGACATTTTATCCTCCAAAGCACAGGTTGCCAAGCACACTTTGATAGCATATCACCGCTAAAATGAGATGTCAACACCTATTATTCTTTAGTTAAAACCTGTTCTTTCGGTGTTTCAGCGGGTGCTGAAGCACCGGGATAGACACTCTTTAAATTACGGTAACGATGCATTCCTGTACCTGCCGGAACAAGTTTACCTATAATAACATTTTCCTTCAGGCCGAGCAGTTCATCTCTTTTTCCTTTAATCGCTGCATCAGTCAGGACTCTTGTTGTTTCCTGGAACGAAGCTGCAGAAAGGAAAGATTCTGTTTCGAGAGATGCTTTAGTAATACCGAGAATAACCGGATTACCAACTGCAGGCATTTTGTTGTCTTCAAGCACCTGTTCATTTGCATGATCAAATGCGTGAATTTCTACAAGGCTTCCTGGAAGAACAGTTGTGTCACCGGAATCAACAACACGCACTTTACGAAGCATTTGGCGGACCATTACCTCTACGTGCTTGTCTCCAATTTCTACACCCTGCATACGGTATACTTTCTGTACTTCTTTTAGAAGGTATTCCTGTACTTCCTGCAGGCCTGTTACTTTTAGAAGTTCTTTAGGGTCAATAGAACCTTCAGTCAGCGGGAAGCCGGCTATTACTTTATCTCCCAGTCCCACTTTCAAACGGGCACCGTAAGCTGTTGTATAGGTTCTTGTTTCTTTTTCGCCTTTAATCGTAACTTCTTTTTTGTCCTGAAGGTCTTTAATGTCAACTACTTCTCCAATAAGTTCAGAGATAAGAGCCTGACCTTTAGGGTTTCTTGCTTCAAATAGTTCCTGGATACGCGGAAGACCCTGCGTGATATCGTCTCCGGCTACACCACCTGTGTGGAACGTACGCATTGTAAGCTGTGTACCCGGCTCACCGATGGATTGGGCAGCAATGATTCCTACTGCTTCTCCCACTTCTACGTCTGCACCAGTAGCAAGGTTTTTACCGTAGCACTTCTTACATACCCCGTGTCTAGTATCACACGTAAAGGCAGAGCGGATCGTTACTATTTCCACACCGGATTCATCGATTGCTTTAGTAAGCTCTTCATTAATCTGCTCACCTTTTTTCACAATAACATCCTGTGTTTCCGGATGACGGACTGTTTTAAAGGCTACACGTCCAAGTACTCTATCATGAAGGTTTTCAATCAATTCATTTCCTTCGCGAAGGGCAAATACTTCAAGACCTTTATCTGTGCCGCAGTCGTCCTCACGTACGATAACATCCTGAGCCACATCCACCAGACGGCGTGTAAGGTAACCAGAGTCGGCTGTTTTAAGAGCCGTATCGGCCAGACCTTTACGGGCACCGTGTGTGGAAATAAAGTACTCAAGCACTGTCAGGCCTTCACGGAAACTGGACTTGATTGGAAGTTCAATGATACGGCCGGACGGGTTAGCCATCAAGCCACGCATACCAGCAAGCTGCGTAAAGTTTGAGGCGTTACCACGGGCACCAGAGTCACTCATCATAAAGATAGGGTTGGAGCGGTCCAATGTACCCATAAGCTTATTCTGGATAATATCTTTTGCTTCACTCCATATAGCAATAACTTTTGCATAACGCTCTTCTTCGGTAATCAAACCACGGCGGAACTGCTGCATCACACGGTCCACTTTGCTGTCCGCTTCGTCCAGAATAACCTGCTTTTCCGGAAGAACAACGATATCAGAGATACCAACAGTGATACCTGCTTTTGTAGAATAAGCAAAACCGAGGTCTTTCATACGGTCGAGCATTTTGGATGTTTCAATAATCTGGAATCTCTTAAATACTTCTGCAATGATATCTCCAAGGAATCCTTTTTTAAATGGAAGAACTAAGTCGCGCTCTTCAAAGGCCTTTTTGATATCTGTTGTTTTTGAAACAATATATTTGTTCGGCGTAGCTACTTCAAGGTTAGAAGCAGTCGGCTCATTAATATACGGGAATGACAGAGGAAGAATTTCGTTAAAAATCAGCTTACCTACTGTCGTAAGAAGAAGCTTGCTTCTCTGTTCTTCAGCAAAATTGGTTTTTGTTAATGAAGAAACAGGAAGTGCCACTCTTGTATGAAGATGGACATATCCATTCTGATACGCGGTAATAGCTTCATCGGTATCGTTGAAAATCGTGCCCTCTCCAATAGCCCCTTTTCTTTCCAGCGTAAGGTAATAGTTACCTAATACCATATCCTGGGAAGGAGTAACAACGGGCTTTCCGTCTTTTGGATTCAGAATGTTCTGGGCGGCAAGCATAAGAATTCTTGCTTCTGCCTGCGCTTCTGCTGATAAGGGTACGTGTACAGCCATCTGGTCCCCGTCAAAGTCGGCATTATATGCTGTACATACAAGCGGGTGCAGTTTGATAGCGCGTCCTTCTACAAGGATCGGTTCAAAAGCCTGAATACCAAGACGGTGAAGCGTTGGAGCACGGTTTAACAATACAGGGTGCTCGCGGATTACTTCTTCAAGAACGTCCCATACTTCAGGATGCACTCTTTCCACTTTGCGCTTGGCACTCTTAATGTTGTGAGCAAGGCCGCGGCCTACTAGCTCTTTCATAACAAATGGCTTGAAAAGCTCCAATGCCATTTCTTTAGGAAGTCCGCACTGATACATCTTCAATGCAGGCCCTACCACAATAACAGAACGTCCGGAATAGTCGACACGCTTACCAAGAAGGTTCTGACGGAAGCGTCCCTGCTTTCCTTTCAGCATGTGGGAAAGGGACTTTAATGGACGGTTACCAGGACCGGTAACCGGACGTCCACGGCGCCCGTTATCGATAAGAGCATCTACTGCTTCCTGCAGCATTCTCTTTTCGTTTTGAACGATGATGTTTGGAGCTCCTAAATCAAGCAGGCGCTTCAAACGGTTATTTCTGTTGATAACCCGGCGGTACAAGTCATTTAAATCAGATGTTGCAAAACGTCCGCCGTCTAATTGAACCATTGGACGAAGTTCTGGAGGGATAACCGGAAGTACATCCAGGATCATCCAGAACGGATCGTTTCCGGAATGACGGAATGCTTCAAGCACTTCCAGGCGCTTGATTGCACGAGTACGACGCTGGCCCTGAGCTGTTTCCAGCTCTTCTTTCAGAAGCTTTACTTCTTTATCCATATCGATATCCATCAATAGTTTGCGGATCGCTTCTGCGCCCATTTGTGCAGAGAAGCCGCGGCCGTACTTATCGTAGTAGGCACGATATTCTTTTTCAGAGAGAAGCTGCTTGTATTCAAGCGATGTTTCTCCAGGTTCTGTCACAATATAGGAAGCAAAATAAATGACTTCTTCAAGTGAACGCGGAGACATATCAAGCACAAGGCCCATACGGCTCGGAATACCTTTGAAGTACCAGATATGTGAAACAGGCGCTGCTAGTTCAATGTGGCCCATACGCTCGCGGCGAACTTTTGAACGTGTTACTTCCACTCCACAGCGGTCACAGACAACACCTTTATAACGGACACGCTTATATTTTCCACAGTGGCATTCCCAGTCTTTTTGAGGACCAAAAATACGCTCACAGAATAAGCCGTCTTTTTCTGGTTTTAACGTTCTATAGTTAATTGTTTCCGGCTTTTTTACTTCGCCGCGGGACCAGGAGCGGATCTTATTCGGTGAGGCAAGACCAATTTTCATGTACTCGAAATTATTCACATCTATCAAGAGGTAGACCTCCCTTTCGAACTATGGGATGGCGGTGCAGGCAAAAAGGCAGGAAAAAGAGCCGGGACAGACCCTTGCTCTTTTCCGTTCTCTTGACTAAAACCGTCTTTAAGCATTTTCACTGGATTCCATTTTCAAGTTCAGCTTATCTCCAGATTGTTCATCTTCATCGTCAAGATCTCTCAATTCGATCTCTTCTTCATTGCTGGAAAGCATTTTGACATCCATTCCCAGACTTTGAAGTTCTTTTATTAATACTTTAAAGGACTCAGGTACGCCCGGTTCCGGTACGTTTTCCCCTTTAACGATAGCTTCATACGTTTTTACACGTCCCACTACGTCATCTGATTTAACAGTCAGAATTTCCTGAAGCGTGTAAGCTGCACCATATGCTTCAAGTGCCCATACTTCCATCTCACCAAAACGCTGGCCGCCGAACTGCGCTTTACCGCCCAGTGGCTGCTGCGTTACAAGTGAATACGGCCCTGTAGAACGAGCGTGAAGTTTGTCATCTACCATGTGGGCAAGCTTGATCATATAGCTGACACCAACGGAGACACGATTATCAAATGGTTCACCTGTTCTGCCGTCATAGAGAACTGTTTTTCCGTCTCTTGCCATACCGGCTTCTTCAATTGTTTCCCATACGTCATCCTCGTTGGCACCATCAAATACCGGTGTTGCCACGTGCATGTTTAAAGCACGGGCCGCCATTCCCAAGTGAAGTTCAAGTACCTGTCCAATGTTCATACGGGAAGGTACACCAAGCGGGTTAAGCATAATATCTATAGGCGTTCCATCTGGAAGATACGGCATATCTTCTTCTGGAAGTATACGGGAAATAACACCTTTATTTCCGTGACGTCCGGCCATTTTATCCCCTTCGTGAATTTTCCGCTTTTGTACAATATAAGCACGTACAAGCTGATTCACACCAGGTGGCAGTTCGTCTCCGTCTTCACGGTTAAATATTTTTACATCCAGCACGATACCGTCTGCACCGTGTGGCACTCGAAGGGAAGTATCTCTCACTTCACGGGCTTTTTCCCCGAAGATAGCATGAAGAAGTCTTTCTTCTGCCGTAAGTTCTGTTACACCTTTAGGTGTTACCTTACCTACAAGAATATCTCCATCTTTCACTTCTGCACCAACACGGATAATACCGCGGTCATCAAGATTTTTAAGAGCATCTTCACTTACGTTAGGAATATCTCTGGTAATTTCTTCAGGTCCAAGCTTCGTATCCCGCGCTTCTGATTCGTACTCCTCGATGTGGACAGAAGTATAGACGTCATCTTTTACAAGGCGCTCACTCAAAATGATCGCATCCTCATAGTTGTAGCCGTCCCACGTCATAAATCCTACAAGTACGTTACGGCCAAGGGCCATTTCGCCTTTATCCATCGATGGGCCGTCAGCAAGCACTTCGCCTTTTTCAATCTCGTCGCCTTCGCTTACAATTGGGCGCTGGTTATAGCTTGTTCCCTGGTTGGAACGAATATATTTTGATAATTTATAGCGGTCAACGTCTGTTTTTACTTCTTTTCCATCTACCGTCTCTACTCTGCGCAGCTGTACTTCACGGGCAGTTACTCTTTCAACTACACCATTGGTACGGGCTACGATTGCAGCTCCGGAGTCACGGGCCGAAACATATTCCATGCCTGTTCCGACAATAGGGGCTTCCGGCTCAAGAAGCGGCACTGCCTGCCTCTGCATGTTTGCTCCCATAAGAGCACGGTTGGAGTCATCGTTTTCCAAGAAAGGAATACACGCGGTCGCAGCAGATACTACCTGCTTTGGTGAAACGTCCATGTAATCAATTTTGGCTTTAGGCACGATGGTGTTCTCTCCACGGAAGCGGGCAATAATATTATCATCAGCAAATTGTCCATCGTCGGCAAGCTTTGCATTTGCCTGTGCTACAACGTAGTTGTCTTCTTCATCCGCTGTCAGGTAATCACACTGTTCTGTCACAATGCCCGTCTCCGGATCTACGCGGCGGTAGGCCGTTTCAATAAATCCAAATTCGTTTACCCGGGCATAGCTGGATAAAGAGTTGATCAAGCCGATGTTTGGACCTTCCGGCGTTTCAATCGGACACATTCTTCCATAGTGGGAGTAATGTACGTCACGAACTTCAAAGCCGGCACGTTCCCTTGTCAGGCCGCCGGGTCCTAAGGCAGAGAGACGACGCTTATGCGTCAGTTCTGCAAGAGGGTTGGTCTGATCCATAAACTGGGAAAGCTGAGAACTTCCGAAGAACTCTTTAATGGATGCAATAACAGGACGAATGTTAATAAGGGCCTGCGGCGTAATCGCACTTGGGTCCTGAATAGACATACGTTCCCGTACTACTCTTTCCATACGGGATAAACCAATTCTGAATTGGTTTTGAAGAAGCTCCCCTACAGAACGCAGACGTCTGTTGCCTAAGTGGTCAATGTCATCTGTTCTTCCTACTCTGTGAAGCAGGTTAAAGAAGTGATTAATAGAAGCAACGATATCTTCAGGTGTAATATTTTTAATGCTTGTATCAATATTACCGTTGCTGATCACGTTAATTACCTGTTCCTGCTCCTGGTCGGTTGGAGAGTAAATTTTAATGGACTGCACATCCAGCTCTGAGTCCTCGATTACACCGCCGGCAACAGAAAATTTCTTGAAGCCGAGGCCGTTATCAAGGTAAGGAAGAATGCGGTCAAGCGTACGACGATCAAGCAGAACACCTTCTTCAGCAATAATTTCGCCGGTTTCCGGATCTGCCAGCGTTTCCGCCAGGCGCTGGTTAAATAATCTATTTTGAATGTGAAGCTTTTTATTCATTTTATAACGGCCTACATTGGCGAGGTCATAACGCTTCGGATCGAAGAAACGAGTGTTAAGCAGGCTTTTTGCACTATCAACAGTAGGCGGCTCACCAGGACGAAGACGCTCGTAAATTTCCAAAAGCGCTTTATCAATGCCATCTGTGTTGTCTTTTTCAAGCGTGTTGCGCAGGTATTCGTCTTCTCCCAGAAGATCTATAATCTCCTGGTCGGAGCCAAAACCAATCGCACGAAGAAGAACCGTGACTGGGATCTTTCTTGTACGGTCAATACGGACGTAGACAATATCTTTAGCGTCTGTTTCCAGTTCAAGCCATGCTCCGCGGTTAGGAATAACCGTTGCCGTATAGCCACGCTTTCCGTTTTTGTCTACTTTTTCGTTATAATATACGCTTGGGGAACGAACGAGCTGAGATACAATAACACGCTCTGCCCCGTTTATAATAAACGTACCAGTATCTGTCATGAGTGGGAAATCACCCATAAATACTTCTTGTTCTTTTACTTCGCCTGTTTCTTTATTCATTAAGCGAACCTTTACACGAAGCGGCGCGTTGTAAGTTACATCGCGTTCTTTCGACTCGTCTATTGAATATTTAGGTTCTCCTAAGCTGTAATCGATGAATTCTAGAATCAGATTTCCAGTGAAATCCTCAATTGGAGAGATATCCTGAAACATCTCTCTGATTCCTACATCAAGGAACCACTGATAGGAAGAAGTTTGAATCTCGATAAGGTTTGGAAGCTCCAGTACCTCATTGATTCTTGCATAGCTTCTTCTCTGGCGGTGACGTCCAAATTGAATTAATTGACCTGCCAACTGCTTCACCCCTCAAATCTCACATAATGTTCATCTGGTTGTCCAGATGATGGACCCATGTCGGTTAGCGATAAATATTATAGAAACATAGAAGACCCGTTCCCTATTCCAAGGCAAGAGGTCTTATATGGTATCACTCGTTTAAGTAATATTTGGTAGTGCACTGATGGATGGAAAGCGCCCGTGTCTATTTCCACGCATCAAAAAATAATGGTTTCTTTTGGAAAACCACTATATTAACTGGGAAACGAAGAATGCTTAACGTTTTTATTCTTTTAGGGCTCGTGTGGAAGTAAATTGAAGTTGATCTACGTTAGATCATTGTAGCATAGTATATAGATGTACGCATTAAATGATAATATCACAAATAGCAAGAGAGGTCAATATTTTTTTCCTTTGAGAACGTAATAGCCTTTAGTTTTTTTTATTAATTCTACTTCATCGTACACAGCTTCCATTTTTTCTTTTGCCGAAGGCGCCCCTTGCTTCTTTTGGATAACGACCCACATTTCACCGCCGGCCTTTAGGCGGCTGTAGCCCCCTTCGATAATCGCATGCACGATTTTCTTCCCGGCACGGATGGGAGGGTTACTTAAAATCGCAGCAAAAGTCTGAGTCTCCAGCTCTTGATACAAATCACTCTGCAGGACCTGCACATTATTTACTCTGTACTTATCCGCATTTTTGCGGGCAAGCTCCAGCGCACGCTCATTTACATCAGTCAGGTACACGTTTTGATCTGTTTCCCCGGCAAGCGTTATACCAACTACGCCGTAGCCGCATCCGATATCAAGCAGATTGCCTTCTGCTTCCGGCCATACAAAAGCATCAAGCATGGTTTTTGTGCCGAAGTCCACTTCTTTTCGGGAAAATACCCCTCGGTCGCTGATCCACTTTTTCTCTTCTCCCCGAAGGTAACTCGTAATAGTGATTTCTTCACTTTTTACCTGCGGCCGATCTTTAAAGTATTGATCACTCACTGCTGCACCCCATTTTTATCGTTTATTCTGGTTTATGACATAGCGTATAGTTTATCATAATCAATTACATGAATTTGGGCAACTAATTACCTGTTTCAGCAGAAAGTTAAAAAAGGAGCCTCCTCTGCGCTAAGCAGAGAAAACTCCTTTTATCTTTGTCTCTGGGTATTACTTAACTTCTACAGCTGCGCCAGCTTCTTCAAGCTGAGCTTTAACTGCTTCAGCGTCTTCTTTGCTTACGCCTTCTTTGATTGTTTCTGGAGCACCATCAACTAGTGCTTTAGCTTCTTTCAAGCCAAGACCAGTAAGTCCGCGGACTACTTTGATTACGTTGATTTTAGAAGCGCCTGGAGATTCAAGGATTACGTCGAATTCAGTCTGCTCTTCTTCAACTTCAGCTGCTCCGCCACCTGCTGCTACCGGTGCTGCTGCTGTTACACCAAACTCTTCTTCGATTGCTTTTACAAGGTCGTTTAGTTCTAGAACGGACATTCCTTTTACTTCTTCAATGATTGTTTCTTTACTCATTGTTAATCCTCCTTCAATATAATTTGTATTTTTGTTACGACACCTTTCGGTGATTACGATGCATTTTCTTCCTTTTGCTCTGCCACTGCTTTTGTTGCAAGAGCAAGGTTGCGGATTGGAGCCTGAAGTACGCTAAGAAGCATAGATACCATTCCATCGTAGGAAGGAAGAGAAGCCAATTGCGTAATTTCTTCAAGAGAAACAACACGGCCTTCGATAATTCCCGTTTTGATTTCCAGGGCATTATGATCTTTAGCGAAGTTGCTCAACACTTTAGCCGGTGCAATAACATCTTCTTTGCTTGTGGCAATGGCTGTAGGGCCAAGTAAATGCTCATCAAGGTCAGTAAGGTTTGTTTTTTCAGTCGCACGGCGCGTCATCGTGTTTTTGTAGACTTTGAAATCTACTCCAGCCTCACGAAGCTTTTGGCGAAGTTCAGTAACCTCCGTAACGTTTAACCCACGGTAATCGACAACGATAGTTGAAACACTGCTTTCAAGCTTTTCAGCGATTTCATTAACGACCGTTTCTTTCTTTTCAATCATTTTACTCATCTGCTACACCTCCTGCTTTTTCATCTTCGTACATGTATGACAGCCAGACTTCCTATGGAAATACCATAAGAAAAAGCCCCTTCGTCATAACACAGACTGGAGGGCTTTGTTCTCTATAATTCAATTTCGAATGAAATTGAAGAAAACACCTCGGCAGGATATTTTAAGCGAATGAATCGCTCCTGCTGTCTGCGGCATATACAGTTATATTTATAACGCTACTTAGCATAGCGGCAATAACGACGAATGTCAATCATTATCTGATGTTTTTCAATGTGCTCCTGCTGATTTTCACACCAGGTCCCATTGTAGAAGCAACAGCTACGTTCTTTACGTACGTGCCTTTAGATGCTGCCGGCTTTGCTTTGATCAACGTGTCAATAATCGTAGTCAGGTTCTCGACCAACTGCTCTGTACCAAATGATACTTTGCCGATTGGTGCGTGAATGTTACCGGATTTATCAACGCGATACTCCACTTTACCAGCTTTAATTTCTTCAATAGCTTTTGTTACGTCCATTGTTACAGTACCAGTTTTAGGGTTTGGCATAAGACCTTTTGGTCCAAGCGTACGTCCTAATTTACCAACCTGTGCCATCATGTCCGGAGTAGCAACAACTACGTCAAAATCAAACCATCCCTGCTGGATCTTAGTAACAAGATCATCTTCTCCAACGAAATCTGCTCCTGCTGCTTCAGCTTCCTGAGCTTTTTCGCCTTTTGCAAAAACAAGCACGCGCTGCGTCTTGCCCGTTCCGTGTGGAAGGACTACTGCTCCGCGGATCTGCTGATCGTTTTTACGAGGGTCTACACCAAGACGAGTAGCTAGTTCTACTGTCTCATCGAATTTTGCAATGGACGTCTTTTTCACAAGCTCGATTGCTTCCTCCGCGCTGTACTGCTGATCGCGGTCAACGAGCTTGATGGCGTCTTGATACTTTTTACCTTTTTTAGCCAATTTATTTTTCCTCCTCGATTGTGGTTTTAGCGGTTATACCTCCCACTATGAAAGGTTGCAACATTATCCGTCCCATACCGGCAACAGTGTCGCAACCTTCGCAAGGCCTATCGTCAGTTCTTAGTCTTCTACAGTAATACCCATGCTGCGAGCTGTACCCTCAATCATGAGCATCGCTGAATCTACGTCAGAAGCATTAAGATCGGGCATTTTCGTTTCTGCGATTTCACGTACTTGATCACGCTTAACCGTTGCTACTTTATTGCGATTCGGTTCACCAGAACCACTTTCGATTCCTGCTGCTTTTTTAAGCAAAATAGCAGCCGGCGGCGTTTTCGTAATAAATGTAAAGGAACGATCCTCATATACAGTGATTTCTACCGGAATAATCATTCCAGCTTCGTCCTGAGTACGAGCATTGAACTCTTTACAGAATCCCATAATATTCACACCTGCTTGACCCAATGCTGGACCTACCGGCGGAGCTGGATTTGCTTTACCAGCTGGAATTTGCAATTTAACTACTCTGTCGACTCTTTTAGCCACGCGACACACCTCCTTAGTCCGTGATGTGGTTCATCGGACATTTAAGTCCTCCCACTCATTTAAAAAACAGCTGTTTTACAGCCGATTTTAATTTAAATACTTACCAAACATTAAAATCTTACCACCTGTAGTCAATAACTGCAAGGGATGATTTTAAATCTTTTCCACTTGGTTAAACTCAAGCTCTACAGGAGTCTCTCTTCCAAACATGTTTACAAAGACTTTCACTTTGCGTTTCTCCATGTTAATGTCTTCGATGCTTCCTGTAAAGTCTGCAAACGGACCTTCTTTTACTTTTACCGTTTCTTTAAGCACAAGGTCGATTTCCGACTTCGGCTCAGCCACACCCATTTGTTTGAGAATGCGGTCTACTTCATCCGGTAAAAGCGGAGTTGGTTTTGAGCCCGCTCCGGAAGATCCGACAAATCCGGTAACGCCAGGCGTGTTTCGTACAACATACCAGGAATCGTCGGTCATAATCATCTCTACGATAACATAGCCGGGGAACACTTTTCTTGTGACAGACTTACTTTTTCCGTCTTTTATTTCTGTTTCTTCTTCAACTGGAACGAGCACTCTGAAGATTTTGTCTGTCATCTCCATTGATTCTACACGCTTTTCCAAATTGGTTTTTACTTTATTCTCGTATCCGGAATAAGTATGAACAACAAACCAGCTTTTTTCCATGTGGTCGCGGACGACCTCCTTTTCTAACAATTCATTTCACTCTTTGTAACAGGTGATTATAGGAAAATACGCACCAATTCAGACAGCCCAAGATCTATGATTGCAAAGAAGATAACAAAGAAAATAATAGTAATAATTACGACAATAGTGTACTTTGTCAGCTCTTTGCGGGTCGGCCATGTTACACGCTTCATCTCGCTGCCGACTTCTTTTAGAAATTTCACTGGGTTTTTCGTACTTTCTGCCATAGTGGCACCTCCCTGTATATTCAACCAGCATGTAAAGTATCCTGCTTGTATATGATAATTTCCATTACATTCATGTTTACGTCTGTTTTTAGTCAATAAAAAAACAACCGCTTATTTCGTCTCTCGATGAAGAGTGTGCGCATTGCAGTGTTTGCAAAACTTCTTCATCTCAATGCGGTGTGTCTGCGTTTGTTTGTTCTTTTCTGTTATGTGGTTTCTAGATAAACAAGTCGTACACGCTAAGCCTACCTTCTCCCGCATTAAGTGCCTCCTTGAATCTCTTCACGTGGATTGCATACGCTCAGTTAATTTATCATATCAGGAGGCCATTGTCAATGCAGCCTGGTACCTCCCCTCTCTTTTCCTGACATAAAAAAAGAACCGGGTCGAAGTATTTCGCGCCGGTTCTTCTTATTTTAACCAGGAGAGTCATTAAGGCTTAAATACCTGGGCGGCTTCTACCGCTTTCTTCCATCCTTTATAGAGACTGTCTCTAGTTTCTGTTGTCATTGCAGGTTTAAAGAGTTTATCCTGATTCCACTGCTCTGCAATTTCGCTCTTATCTTTCCAGAACCCGATCGCAAGTCCAGCAAGGTACGCTGCACCAAGCGCCGTTGTTTCGTTCACGCCGGGACGTTCCACCGGCACATTAAGAATATCGCTTTGAAACTGCATTAAGAATTCATTTGTTACAGCGCCTCCATCCACACGGAGTGTCCTTACTTCAATATTGGAGTCTGCTTCCATTGCGGCAAGAACATCCTTGGTCTGGTAGGCAAGCGATTCAAGCGTAGCTCGTACAAAGTGTTCTTTTTCCGTGCCTCTTGTGATGCCAAATACTGCACCGCGCATTTCACTGTCCCAATACGGGGTACCCAGACCAACAAAAGCCGGTACAACATACACGCCTTCTGTGGAATCCACCCGCTCTGCATAGCGCTCACTGGCTGCAGCGTCACTGAACATACGAAGGCCATCGCGGAGCCATTGAATAGCGGAACCTGCTACGAAAATACTTCCTTCCAGGGCATATTCGACTTTTCCATCGATTCCCCAGGCAATCGTTGTCAGCAGGCCGTGATCAGAAGACACTGCCTTTTCCCCTGTATTCATCAACATAAAGCACCCGGTGCCGTACGTGTTCTTCGCCATTCCTTTCTCAAAGCAGGCCTGTCCAAATAATGCCGCCTGCTGATCCCCGGCTACGCCGGCTATTGGAATTTCCTGGCCGAAGAAATGATAGTCGATGGTTTTGCCATACACTTCTGAAGAAGGCTTTACTTCCGGCAGCATCTGCTTAGGAATGTCCAAAATCTTCAATAGTTCATCATCCCACTGCAGATCGTAAATGTTATAAATTAATGTTCTGGACGCGTTTGTATAGTCTGTTACGTGCTCTTTGCCGCCGGTCAGCTTCCAAATGAGCCAGGTGTCCATCGTACCAAAAAGAAGGTCACCGTTTTCTGCTTTTTCTCTTGCTCCTTCTACATTATCCAAAATCCATTTGATTTTCGTACCGGAAAAATAAGCATCAATTAACAGGCCGGTTTTGTTGCGGAAGGTCTCGTTATGCCCCTGCTCTTTAAGCTCATTACATATGTCCATTGTCTGTCTGGACTGCCATACGATAGCGTGGTAAACAGGCTTGCCTGTATGCTTATCCCAGACAACGGTTGTTTCACGCTGGTTTGTAATACCAATACCGGCCACCTGCTCTGCAGAAATATCATTTTCCGAAAGGACCTGCGCCACGCAGGCAAGCACGGAGCTCCAGATTTCCTGAGCGTTATGTTCCACCCAGCCGGATTTTGGGAAATATTGTTTAAATTCACGCTGGGACGTTCCTACAATTAATCCTTTTTTATTAAATAAAATAGCCCTCGAACTCGTCGTCCCCTGATCAATTGCCATAATATACTTGTCTGCCATTTCTATGTCCCCCTCAGTTTAGTTTTGTGTTTTCGTATTGCCATGCTGAGAACGCTGAGCGCGCGCCCCAATAAAGTATACAGCTGCGAGAAAAATGATGGTGAAAATAGAATAACCTACAAACAAAGCCGTACCGGCCTCTGTAAATATTACCTGATATAAACAGGCTCCAAACATGCCTCCGGTTATTGGCCCGACAATCGGTATCCAGGCGTACTGCCAGTTCGAATCGCGCTTGCCTTCAATAGGGAGCAGAAAGTGAGCAATTCTCGGTCCAAGGTCACGCGCCGGATTAATAGCATATCCTGTCGGCCCGCCAAGTGAAATACCAATAGCTACGATCAGAAGTCCGACAATTAAAGGATTTAAACCCTCACTGAATTCATTGGCACCAATCGTTAGCAGCCCGACAATCAAGACAGCGGTTCCAATAAATTCACTAAGTACGTTGGAGAATGGGTGTGGAATAGCAGGGTCTGTAGCAAATACACCCAGTTTCACATTCGGATCATCCGTTGCTTTAAAATGCTGTAGAAAGTGAAAATAAACAACAACACCGCCTAAAAAGGCTCCTAGAAGCTGTCCGGCTACATAAGTAGCGACCATACTCCATGGAAATTCCCCAATCAGAGCGAAACTTAATGTTACGGCAGGATTTACGTGAGCATCTGTAAACTGCCCAACCGCGTACACAGCCAGCATAACCCCAAGACCCCAGCCGATAGCGACTACTATCCATCCGCCGTTCTGTGCTTTAGATTTGTTCAAGTTTACATTGGCTACTACACCACCTCCAAAAATAATTAAAATCATTGTGCCGAATGCTTCGGCGACGAATTCGAACATCGTTAGCCTCCTCGTTTATCGTACATCCATTTCCGCCTTATGTTTCTATAATTTGGAAATTGGATAGAGCAAAAAACCGCACACTCCTCTAAAGTAGGAAATGTACGGTTATCATGGACTCCATCCGCTGTTTAACTTGTAGGTTTATCTTAACAACGCAGGAAAGCGCTGTCAATGGAAATAATAATAACAGCCCATTTTCAACAAATGAGGCTTTTCATTTCAACATATTTTTCCATTTTCCGCTTCACCCGCTGAAGCGCATTGTCGATTGACTTTATATGACGGTTAAGCTCCATCGATATTTCCTGATAGGATTTTCCGTCCAGATAAAGAGCAAGCACACGTTGTTCAAAATCACTTAAAATTTCGTTAATCTTCTCTTCAATATCAGAAAATGCTTCCTGATTGATGAGTAATTCTTCAGGGTTGCTGAATTTGGACACACAAACGACGTCTAACAGCGTCCGTTCGGATTCTTCGTCGTATAATGGTTTATCAAGTGATATATACGAATTCAAAGGTCCGTGTTTCTGCCTGGTTGCTGTCTTGATGGCGGTAATAATCTGCCTTGTCACACAAAGCTCTGCAAATGCCCTGAATGAGGACAGCTTTTCACTATTGAAATCCCGGATTGCTTTGTATAAGCCAATCATGCCTTCCTGGACGATATCATCATGATCTCCACCGATAAGAAAGTAGGATTTCGACTTGGCCCGTACAAAACCTTTGTACTTATTAATAAGCAGTTCCTGGGATACAACGTCACCAATTTTTGCTTTCGCTACCAGCATCTCGTCTGCATTTGTCTCAAAATACCGATGTTTTAACTCCTTGAGGTCTGCACCCAATACAATCCCTCCGCCCTTCATAAATCAAATATGTGTAGAAAAAGCCGGCCTGCCGTACAGGACCTTTGTTTCCAATACTTGGTGTTTAGCGAAGTGATACAAAAGGAGCTTAAAAAAAGTAATTTTTTCCTTTTTTAAGCTTGTAACTTATGACATAAAAGACAATTGAAATTCTCTAAATAATTGCACTTATCAAAATTTAATATAAATCCAGTATATAGTAATGTTCACAAAAGCGTCAATACTTCATCTGTCTCCACGCCGCCATTTATCAAAAATTTTTGTCAATTCATCTGACAAAGGCAGTTCCGACCGCTTATTTTCTTCTCGTTGTTCCCGTACCCGTTTGGCAATTCCTTCTTTTACGACCTGCATTTCCAGGCGCAGTTCCCTGGATGACTTGCGGAGGGCTCCGCTTCCAAATATGTGGGACTGCTCGGCATAATCGGAAGTAGCCACATGTACTCTTGTTTCCACATTTTTTAGTTCGCTGACGAGACGTTCAATTCGTTCGTCAGCGGTTTCTTTTTCTTTTGTATAAATAATATCAAGAAGAAAGTCATGATATTTCTTTCCCAGTCCCGGTACCATATGCGCGTCAAAGATTACTTTAACCGTCCAGCCTTTAAATGCCTGATATTCCGCCATGTCCTGAATCAGCTTATCTCTGGCTCCTGCCAGATCATATTCTTTCAGTTCTTTGAGTTCCGGCCAATCTCCGATAACGTTATAGCCGTCCACTAACAGAATATCTTTCATCGGGCAGAGCTGCCTTTAGGATAGCGGCTTCGGTACACTTCATAAATAAGAAGACTGGCTGCCACGGAGGCATTCAAGGAGGTAACATGCCCTTTCATAGGGATTTCCACTAAGAAATCACACGTTTCTTTTACGAGCCTGCTGATCCCTTTTCCTTCACTGCCGATCACAAGAGCAAGCGGCATATCTGCCTGCATCTGCCGGTAATCTTCTTTTGCTGAAGCATCGGTCCCTGCTATCCATACACCTCTGTCTTTTAAGTCCTTCATCGTTCGAACCAGATTGGTTACTCTCGCTACGGGGATATGTTCAATCGCGCCGGTTGATGTTTTCGCTACCGTCTGCGTGAGGCTGACCGACCGTCTTTTTGGAATAATCACCCCGTGCACGCCGGCAGCATCCGCTGTCCTCAGAATAGACCCTAAGTTATGTGGGTCTTCGATCTCATCAAGGATAAGAAAAAACGGATCTTCTCCGGCTTTATCTGCTTTTGCAAACAAATCTTCCATTTCTGCATAGCTGTAGGCCGCTACGGAGGCCACTATTCCCTGATGCTTTTGATTTCCACTGAGATCATCCAGCTTTTTTCTTGGGGCACTTTGCACGAGCACGCCTTTTTCTTTTGCCGCTTCCTGTACAGCAAGGGTCTGGGCTTTTCCCGTCCCTTCGGCCAGCCATATTTTATTAATATCCCTGCCGGCTTTTAAAGCTTCCAGCACTGCATTTTTTCCGGAAATCCACTCTTCCATTATTTATCCGCCTCTCCACCTGCTGTTGACATTTCAATAGCAAATGCAATAATTTCTTCCATTCGTTCTGTTTGATTCTGAAAATACAAATAGCCGAGAAGCGCCTCAAATGCCGTACTCTTTTTGTAGATAGAGACGTCAACATTTTTAGGAACACTTCCCGATTTGGCGTTTCTCCCTCTTTTTGAAATCCGGTCTTCTTCCTCACTCAGCTGTTCGTTGTCCCACAGTTCCTGGATTACTTTTGCCTGGGAGTTGGCTGAGACGTAGGAAACTGCCTGAGAATGAAGACGGTGCGGCCGCACTTTCCCCTCGGCAATTAAATACTGACGAATGTACAAATCCAGAACAGCATCGCCCATATAAGCAAGAGCGAGGGCATTGAGCTGCTTTGCATCTATTTTTTTGCGTAACGTTTCCAGCATAGCCCTACTCCCTTTTCCAACGGATACCCTGAGGTGTGTCTTCCAGTATAATCCCCATGTTTTTCAACTGATCCCGTATCTCATCCGCTCTTGCGAAATCTTTGGATTTTCTGGCTGTTGTTCTTTCCTCTATTAATTGTTCAATATCTTCATCCAACAGCTGCTCTTCAGCTTCCATCGGCACGCTCAGGATCTTTCCTAATTCAGTAATGGTGGAAATAAACGTTTCAAGAGCCAGCTTGGAAGAATGCGGTTCCTGCAGATACTGATTAGCCGCTTTCGCCAAGTCAAAAAGAACGCTCACTGCATTGGCTGTGTTAAAATCATCATCCATCTCTTTAAGAAAAGCCTGCTTCTTTTCTGCAGCCAGCGCAAGCCACGGCTTTGCTTCTCCCAGATCCGCGCTCTCTTTCATCCGGTGCTTTAAGTTGCGCACCGTAGTCTGAATCCGCTCCAATCCGCTTTTTGCACTTTCCAGCAGCGATTCACTGAAATTAAGCGGGCTCCGGTAATGAGACTGCAGAATAAAAAAGCGGATCACTTCCGGCTTGTGGTGCTTAACTAAGTCATGAACCAGAATGAAGTTGCCCAGGGACTTGGACATTTTTTCGTTGTCAATCTGAATATAGCCGTTGTGCATCCAGTAGTTGGCCATCTTTTTTTCATTCAATGCCTCCGACTGTGCCAGTTCATTTTCATGGTGGGGGAAAGAAAGATCCTGGCCTCCGGCATGAATATCAATCGTATCCCCGAGGTATTTCTTTACCATGGCAGAACACTCAATATGCCAGCCGGGACGTCCTTCTCCCCATGGGCTTTTCCAGGAAATCTCATCAGGCTTTGCCGCTTTCCACAGCGCAAAATCCAGTGGATCTTTCTTTTTATCGCCTACTTCAATACGGGCTCCCGCCTGCAGGTCTTCAATCGACTGGGTCGAAAGCTGGCCGTAATTCTTAAAGGAACGTGTATGAAAGTATACATCTCCCTGCGATTCGTAGGCATAGCCTTTTTCAATCAGCAAGGCAATAAACGTAATGATTTCGGGCATTGTGTCCATCACTCTCGGATGAAGATCTGCCTTTTTCACCCCTAATGCTGCGGTATCTTCATGATACGCTTCAATAAATTTCTCTGCCAGCGCCGGAACCTCTTCTCCCAGCTCTTTAGCTGCCCGAATAATTTTGTCATCTACATCCGTAAAATTAGACATATACTGGACTTCGTAGCCGGAATACGTTAAATACTGACGGATCATATCAAACACAATAGCCGGCCGGGCATTGCCTATATGAATATAGTTGTATACAGTAGGGCCGCATACATACATTTTGACTGTGTTCCCCTCGAGCGGAACAAATTTTTCTTTTTTTCGTGACAGCGTATTATATAAATGGATTGCCATTATCTTTCTCTCCCCTGTGATGAACGGACCGTTTCCGTCTGCGTATATGCTTCTAGTTCTTTTTTCAGCTGTGTCAGTTCCTGTTCCAATTCTTTAAATCGGTCAGCCACCGGGTCCGGAAGGTTACTATGATCAAGTCCATCCTGCTCTACTTTAATTCCATTTTGTACGACGACCCGACCGGGTATTCCTACTACGGTGGAATTGGCCGGCACTTCTTTTAAGACAACGGACCCTGCACCGATACGGGAATGCTGGCCAATGGTCATAGAACCGAGAATTTTTGCTCCAGTGGCGATTAACACATGATCTTCAATGGTGGGATGTCGTTTTCCTTTTTCTTTTCCCGTTCCACCGAGTGTCACTCCCTGATAAATTGTCACATTGTCCCCGATTTCGCATGTTTCACCTATCACTACACCCATTCCGTGGTCAATAAATAAACGCTGACCGATAACTGCCCCCGGATGGATTTCAATTCCTGTAATAAAACGGCTGAACTGGGAAAGCAGCCGGGCGAGAAAATACAGCTTGCGCTTCCACATCCAATGAGCGATTCGGTGAAACCAAATAGCATGGACGCCGGAATACGTCAGCACTACTTCAATTCTGCCTCTTGCAGCCGGGTCTTGATCGAACACAACATCAATATCATTTTTAAACGTTCTCCACATACTAATCTGTCTCCCTTCCTCTTGCGCTGCACCACTAATGAAAAAGAGCGTCTCTGTGCCCTCGGCACAGAGACGCTCTCGCGTGGTTCCACTCTGTTTTAAGAGCACTGTTTTCGGCTCTTCTTCATGATGTCATAACGGCATCGCTGCCGCTTCTGCCTACTTTATTCAACAGAAGGCTCCGGGAGGCATGTTCAGAAACTTTTTCCAAAACCACTCTCAGCCTGTGTGGTTTTCTCTGTATAGAAAAGCGTTTCATACTTTTTCCCATCTATNTTATTCAACAGAAGGCTCCGGGAGGCATGTTCAGAAACTTTTTCCAAAACCACTCTCAGCCTGTGTGGTTTTCTCTGTATAGAAAAGCGTTTCATACTTTTTCCCATCTATGCTCTACTTATAAAATTACGATACGTGAACCGCCTGTTCCAGGCGTTTCTGCACGGTTTCTTTTCCGAGCAGTGCAATAGTATTCGGCAGATCCGGTCCGTGGGCCTGGCCTGTGACTGCTATGCGTATCGGCATAAATAAATTTTTACCTTTTTGGCCTGTTGCTTTCTGCGTTGCTTTGATAGCAGTTTTGATTTCCTGCGGCTCAAATGTGTCCAGCGCCTCAAGTTCTTCAGAGAACTGCTTCAGCACTTCCGGCACCGCTTCTCCACTAAGCACTGTCTGTGCTTCTTCATTATACGAAATTTCTTCTTTAAAAAACAAGTCCGTCAGCTCAACCAGTTCTGCTGCGTAATGCATCTGCTCCTGATATAAAGCAACGAGCTGCGTAATCCATTCGTATTCTTCTTTTGAAGGATTTTCCGATACCCGGCCCGCTTTTTGCAGATGAGGGAGGGCCAGAACAGTCAGCCGATCTACGTCGGCTTTCTTCACGTACTGATTGTTCATCCATGCCAGCTTATCTTTATCAAAAACGGCAGGCGCCTTGGAAACACGGTCGAGCGTGAACTGCTTCTCAAGTTCCTTCAGGTCAAACAATTCTTCTTCTCCTACCGGCGACCAGCCAAGAAGCGCGAGGAAGTTTACCAGTGCTTCCGGGAGGTATCCCAGATCTTTGTACTGCTCGACAAACTGAATGATTGATTCATCCCGCTTGCTCATTTTCTGGCGGTCCGGATTTAAGATTAAAGACGCGTGAGCAAACGTCGGCTTTTCCCAGCCGAAAGCTTCAAATAATAATGCCTGGCGCGGAGCATTGGATAAGTGCTCTTCTCCCCGGATCACATGGCTGATTTCCATTAAATAGTCATCAATGACTACAGCAAAGTTGTAGGTGGGAATTCTGTCCCGTCTGGCTATAACAAAATCACCGATACCATCCGTTTCAAATGTTACATTTCCCCGTACGGCATCTTCTACTACTACGTTTCGTCCCTGCGGTACTTTAAAACGGACAACCGGCTTTAAGCCCTGGTCCTCATAAGCTTTCTGCTGTTCCGGTGTCAAGTCGCGGTCGCGTCCGCTGTATTTAGGAGCTTCTCCTTTAGCCAGCTGGGCTTCTCTTTCTTTTTCCAGATCTGCTTCTGTCATATAGTCATAGTATGCTTTTCCTTCGTCAAGCAGCTGCTGAAGGTGCTTCTCATACGTATCCAAACGTTCCATGGAGCGGTAGGGCTCGTGCGGGCCGCCGATATCCATACTTTCATCCCACTCGATGCCGAGCCATTTCATGCTCTCCATTAACTTTTCCGTAGCATCTTCTACATTGCGGGCCTGGTCGGTATCTTCAATCCGAATAACAAACTTCCCGCCCTGGCTTTTTGCATATAGATAATTAAATAAAGCCGAACGTGCTCCGCCGATATGAAGATGTCCTGTAGGGCTTGGTGCAAATCTTACTCTTACTTCCCTGCTCATGCCATGATCCCCTCTCTTATTACGCTTGTTCTTTTAACAACACTACCGCATGGGCTGCAATGCCTTCTTCTCTGCCTGTAAATCCAAGCTTTTCCGTTGTAGTTGCTTTCACATTCACCTGGGACACGTCTGCTTTTGTAATTTGGGCAATCCGTTCCCGCATGCTTTGAATATGAGGAGCCATTTTAGGTTTTTCAGCTAATATCGTGCCATCTATGTTTCCAATCTGATACCCGCGCTCTGTGACGGTTTCCATCACTTTTTCAAGCAGTACGGCAGAATCAGCATCTTTAAACGCCTGATCGGTGTCGGGAAAGTGTTTACCAATATCTCCTTCTCCAATCGCGCCCAATATAGCATCCGTTACCGCATGAAGCAGCACGTCCGCGTCGGAGTGCCCGATCAGCCCTTTGCTGTGCGGAACGGTTACGCCCCCTATAATAAGTGGACGAGACGCATCCAGCTGGTGTACATCAAATCCGTGTCCAATTCTCATGTATTATTCCCCTCGTCTTTTCTGTAAAATGCCGATGGCCGTGATCATATCTTCTGGTGTCGTGAGCTTGATATTATCATAGCCCCCTTCCACGATATGAACCGGATGCCCCATTTTTTCTACGAGGCTGGTGTCGTCGGTGCCAACAATCTTCTGCTCCTCTGCTCTCCGGTAGGCTTCCAGTACGATAGGAAGGTGAAAAGCCTGTGGCGTCTGGACAGCCCAGAGGCTGCTGCGGTCAATCGTTTCAATGACCAGGCCGTTCGCTGCACGCTTGACCGTATCTTTCATGCGTACACCTAAAACGGCAGCACCGGTTTCCGAAGCTTTTTGGACAAGGTCTTTCAGGCGGGAAGCCTCAATGAACGGACGGGCCCCGTCATGGACGAGAACAATGCCTTCATCTTTTAACACTTTGAGTCCTTCGTAGACGCTGTCCTGTCTTTCTTTTCCCCCTGCAATCACATCGGTAACTTTTTTTATGTTCCATTTTTCAAATAACACGCGCATATCAGTAATTTCTGATGGATTAGCTACAACAATTATTCTGACACAGTTCGGATCCTTTTCAAAAACAGAAACCGTGTGAATAATAAGAGGTCGGTCCTCCAGCATCAAAAATTGCTTATTATGGCCTGCTCCCATTCGTTTTCCTTGTCCCGCTGCCGGAATTACTACCGCATACTTCATAAAACCTCTCCAATTACATGCTTTTATCATTACGTAAAGTCCCATATTATAATACACTTGTTAGCGGCAGGAAAGCAATGGTGTATCTGCTCCGTCCTCTATGCTCTCTGCCCAAACGGAGTGTATGTTTATCTGCCTGCATAAAAAAATCCTGCCCGGCGGCCGCAGCGGCTGCATGGCAGGAAAGGGCGTTATAACGCTTTTTCTATTAATTTAGGTTTTGCAAAAATCATCCGGCCGGCACTCGTTTGAAGCACGCTGGTTACGAGCACCTGCAGCGTTTTTCCAATATAGTCCCGCCCGCCTTCGACGACAATCATCGTTCCATCGTCTAAATAGGCCACGCCTTGATTATGTTCTTTTCCATCTTTAATCACCTGCACAGCTAATTCCTCGCCCGGCAGAAGCACCGGTTTTACAGCGTTGGCCAAATCATTAATATTGAGCACCGCCACGCCCTGCAGATCGCAGACTTTATTTAAATTAAAATCATTTGTCACAACGATGCCTTCTCTTACTTTAGCCAGCTTCACGAGCTTGCTGTCGACTTCCTGTATGTCCTCGAAGTCTCCTTCGAAAATTTCCACTTCATTATCAAGCTCTTTTTGGATGCGGTTTAAAATATCAAGACCGCGTCTTCCGCGATTACGCTTTAACACGTCCGAAGAATCGGCAATATGCTGCAGCTCTTCGAGCACAAATTCCGGAATAACCATTTTCCCTTCAATAAATCCGGTCTGGCAGATATCAGCAATTCGTCCATCAATAATAACGCTTGTGTCGAGAATTTTGTCTTTGCTTCCCCAGCCAGCAGCAACTTCCGGTTTTTCTTTATCCTTCTCTGCGTTACGGGTGGAAGTAAAAAGACCCATCAGCTCATCTTTTTTCTTAAATCCAAGCTGAAAGCCGAAATACCCGAGAAAAAAGCTGATAAATCCAGGCAGTACCGAATTTACTACAGGAATCTGAAGGGTGTTTAGCTGAATCGTAACCAAAAACGCAATAAATAAGCCAAAAACCAGCCCAAGTGTTCCAAATAAAACATCTGTAATAGGCGCACGTAAGATAGCTTCTTCCAACCGCTTCATCCATTTTACAATGTAGTCCGCAAGCCAAAAAGTAGCTCCAAAGAAAATAACCGCCCCTACTATACCACCAATATACGGGCTGGCCAGCCACGTAGGAATCGATGTAAGATTAAATAAAAATATAATATCAGGAATAAAAATAAATCCCAGCGTAGCCCCAGCCAAAATCAAAAAAAGCTGTACAATAAGTCGTAACACCGTGCCATCCACCTCCTTATTAGAATAAATACCCTAATTTCTTTGTTTTACTACTAGTTTATACATGCCTTTCTAAAAATAACTGTTCCTGGATCTGCTGCAGGCCCTCTTTAATCTTCTTCGCCCTGGCACTTCCAATTCCTTCAATTTCGTCCAGTTCCTCAATGGTTGATTCGGTAATCAGCGAGAGGCTTCCATATCCCTGCACGACATTTTCAATAATATATGGAGGAAGGCGCTTAATTTTATTTAAAATGCGATAGCCGCGCGGGGATATCGACTGATCTTGTATAGTAGCTGCCTCTGGGTGTCCTAGTACTCTCATTATTACGTTATCGTTGAGCAGTTCGTTTCGGTTCAATTTGGAAAGTCCTTTTAATACCGCTTCCGGACTGGTATGGGGATCTCTAACATAATCTTTGATAAGGTCATTTGTTTCCTGTTCCATACCGGCCAGCAGTTCATCAAGCTGCATTGTAATCAGACGACCTTCCGTACCTAGTTCGAGCACATAATTAAGAATTTCCTCTTTAATGCGCAACACAAGTTCTGCACGGTGGAGCACCTGGGCGATATCCTGAAACGAAACAGTTTCTTCAAATTCCAGTGCCCCGAGATTAATGATGCTTTGATCCAAAGCCGATTTGTATTTATCAAGGGTTTGAATGCCCTGGTTGGCTTTTGTTAAAATCATTTCCATTTCGCGCAGGGAATAGCGGTGTTCCCCTTTATAAAGAGTAATAACCCTTCGTCTCTGCGATACGGAAACGACCAGGCTGCCGGTCTGCTTTGCCACACGCTGGGCTGTCCGGTGGCGGATACCGGTTTCACTCGAAGGGATATCATTATTGGGAACAAGCTGAGTATTGGCATATAAAATTTTAGCACCGTCCGCTGTTAAAATAATCGCGCCGTCCATTTTGGAAAGCTCATATAAATACGCAGGGGAAAACGCGCAGTTAATGTAAAAGCCGCCATCTACCATTTCTTTCAGCTGATCTGTATATCCTAAAACTATAAGCCCTCCTGTGTTGGCTCTAAGCACATTGTCTATACCACGCCTTAATTCAGTCCCTGGAGCAATATAGCGCAGCACCTCTCTCATAAATGTATGACGGCTTTCTTCCATTTCTATGACCTCCATGATCTGTTTCTTCCTTTTCTGCAGACATTACCTGGATATGGCTGTATCCAGTGCTTCTTCTAATGTCGTGACACCTATGACTTTTATTTTAGCAGGAGGCGTCCAGCCGTCCATATTTTTTTTGGGGATAATAGCTCTCGTGAAACCAAGCTTAGCGGCTTCCCGCACTCTTTCTTCAATTCTCGATACCCGACGAATTTCACCCGTTAAGCCAATTTCGCCGATAACAATATCTCCCGGATACGTAGCGTGATTTCGAAAACTCGACGCAATGCTGACCGCAATTCCGAGATCAACTGCGGGTTCGTCCAGCTTTACTCCGCCGGCAACATTTATATATGCATCCTGATTTTGAAGCAGCATGCCGAGGCGTTTTTCAAGCACCGCCATTAAGAGAGCAATACGATTCTGATCCACGCCTGTTGCGGTACGCCTTGGGTAAGCAAAACTCGACGGCGCGATCAAAGCCTGCATTTCCACTAGAATCGGCCGGGTGCCTTCCAACGAAGCAACAACGACAGATCCTGCCATCCCATTCGTGCGTTCTTCCAGGAAAATCTCCGACGGATTTTTCACTTCTTCCAGCCCGGCTTCTTTCATTTCAAAAATACCAATCTCATTTGTAGAGCCAAATCTATTTTTTACGGCCCGGAGAATCCGAAACGTATGATGCCGTTCTCCTTCAAAATACAACACCGAATCCACCATGTGTTCAAGCAGCTTTGGTCCGGCAATGGAACCTTGTTTTGTAACGTGTCCGACAATAAATATCGCAATATTACGGCTTTTGGCAATTCTCATAAAGGCAGAGGTTGATTCTCTGACCTGGGCCACACTCCCCGGTGCTGAGGTGACGGCCGGCTGGTGAACCGTTTGAATGGAATCAATAATAACCAGATCCGGTTTGATATTATCTATCGCTTTTTCGATATAATCCATGTCGGTCTCCGCGTAAACGTACAGCGTATCTGACGTCACGTGAAGCCTGTCAGCCCGGAGCTTTGTCTGTTTGATCGATTCTTCCCCTGAAATGTACAGTACTTTTTTCTGCCTGGCTGCCAAAATGGCAGAAACCTGCAGCAGCAGGGTCGATTTACCAATACCCGGATCTCCCCCTACCAGCACAAGCGAGCCTGGAACAATTCCGCCTCCAAGCACCCGGTTTAATTCTTCCATGGACGTTTTAATACGAGGCTCCTGATCTCCTGCTATTTTGGTAATGGATTGAGGCTGCTGGTTATTGTTTTCATTAAATGACCGACGCTCTCCCTTGCCGGCAGAAGGAGTCTCCATTTCTTCCACGAGCGTATTCCATTGATTGCAAGAAGGACAGCGTCCCATCCATTTGGTCGTTTCGTATCCACATTCCTGACAGACGAATTTTGTTTTTGTTTTGGCCATATATACTCTCCCGTTCTCTTAGGTGTACGTTTTTATAACCTTAAGCATGCTTTGTGATGAAAAAAACTGTCCGTAGTGCGAACACGCACTTCCGGACAGTTGTTCCAGGAAAACTGTTTTATGCTTTCGCTCCTGATTTTGTATCCACGATGAATTCTCCGTCTTGTACGTCAATAACAACGGTGCTTCCTTTTTCAATCGTTCCACGCAGAAGCTCCTCTGAGAGGCGGTCTTCAACGTTCTTTTGAAGCGAGCGGCGCAGTGGTCTTGCTCCGTACTCCGGATCGTACCCTTCGTCTGCAATTTTCTGCTGAGCGCTTTGAGTAAGATCAAAAACAATGCCTTGTTCAGCAACACGCTTTTTCAGTTCAGCAGCCATGAGGACAATAATTTTTTCAATGTGCTCTTTTTCCAGGCTGTGGAACACAATAATTTCATCAATACGGTTTAAGAATTCCGGGCGGAATGTATTTTTTAATTCTCCCATAACCTTATCACGCATATTATTATAATCTTTGTTTTCATCTGTGTGCGTAGTAAAACCAACGTACTTGTTCTTCTTCAGCATGCTCGCACCGACGTTTGATGTCATGATAATAGCCGTGTTTCTAAAATCGACTCTGCGACCCTTGGAATCGGTAAGAAAACCATCTTCAAGCACCTGCAGCAGAATATTAAATACTTCAGGGTGGGCTTTCTCAATTTCATCCAGCAGGATAACAGAGTATGGATTGCGGCGTACTTTCTCTGTAAGCTGTCCGCCGTCTTCATATCCTACATAGCCTGGAGGAGAACCGACCAAACGTGAAGTGGAGTGGCGTTCCATGTACTCGGACATGTCTATCCGAATAACGGATTCCTCGTCGCCGAACAGTGTTTCAGAAACGGCACGGGCCAGTTCAGTTTTACCAACACCGGTAGGGCCAAGGAAAATAAAGGAACCAATTGGGCGTTTCGGATCTTTCAGTCCGGCTCTTGCTCTTCTGACCGCTTTGGAAACAGCTTTTACTGCTTCATCCTGGCCAATGACACGGCCGTGGAGGATTTCTTCCATTCTTAAGAGGCGGTCGGTTTCTTCTTCTGCCACTTTCGAAACAGGAATACCAGTCCAGCTTGCAACGATTTGTGCAATATCTTCTGTCGTTACTTCCGTGTTTTCCTGGCCCTGCTTTTCTTTCCATTTGTTTTTCATGTCTTCTACTTCTTCACGCAGGCGCTGTTCGCTGTCACGAAGAGATGCTGCCTTTTCGAACTCCTGGCTCTGGACAGCCGCATCTTTTTCTTTTCTTGTTTCTTCAAGGTTCTGCTCCAGCTCTTTAAGGTTTGGAGGAGCTGTATAGGAGCGAAGCCTCACTCTTGAAGCTGCTTCATCAATCAGGTCGATCGCTTTGTCCGGCAGGAAGCGATCCGGAATATAGCGGTCAGACAGCTTTACAGCTTCTGCAATCGCATCATCGGTGATTTTTACGCGGTGATGAGCTTCGTAACGGTCGCGCAGTCCGGCAAGGATCTGAACGGACTCGTCTGTAGTCGGCTCATTTACTTGAATAGGCTGGAAACGACGTTCAAGTGCCGCATCTTTTTCAATATACTTTCTATATTCATCTAAAGTGGTTGCACCGATACACTGCAGTTCTCCACGTGCAAGAGAAGGCTTTAAGATGTTCGATGCATCAATAGCACCTTCCGCTCCACCGGCACCAATTAAAGTGTGCAGCTCGTCAATGAACAAAATAACATTCTGTGACTGACGGATTTCTTCCATTACTTTTTTAAGACGATCTTCAAATTCCCCTCTATATTTAGTTCCAGCTACAACGGTACCCATATCCAGAGTCATAACCCGCTTGTTGCGGAGAATTTCCGGTACTTCGTTAGCAATAATAGACTGGGCGAGACCCTCTGCAATGGCTGTCTTACCAACACCCGGCTCCCCAATAAGGACCGGGTTGTTTTTTGTACGCCGGCTCAATACCTGAATAACACGTTCAATTTCTTTGCTTCTGCCGATAACCGGATCCAGTCCTTCTTCTTTGGCTACAGCTGTAAGATCACGTGCGAGGCTGTCAAGCGTCGGCGTGCTTGCATTGGATGCGCCGGTGCCTGATGGCTGCTGCTGGTTCCCTGAGCCGTCATTGCTTCCAAGAAGCTGAAGCACCTGCTGACGGGCTTTATTAAGGCTGACGCCAAGATTATTTAAGACCCTGGCTGCTACTCCTTCGCCTTCGCGGATTAATCCAAGCAGGATGTGCTCTGTCCCTACATAGGAATGACCAAGCTTTCTTGCCTCATCCATAGACAGCTCAATAACTTTTTTAGCACGCGGCGTGTAATGAATGGTTTTAGAACCTTCCTGGCTTGAACCAATTAAGGCTTCTACTTCTTTTTGTATTTGATCTGTTCCCAGATTAAGAGCCTGAAGGGCTTTGGCGGCAATACCTTCACCTTCCCGAATCAAACCCAGTAAAATATGCTCTGTGCCAATATTATTATGGCCAAGGCGAATGGCTTCTTCTTGCGCGAGGGCTAGTACTTTCTGTGCCCTTTCTGTAAATCGTCCGAACATCATATATCCATGCACCTCCGTAGGTTAGTTAAGTTCTTTAGTTGATTGTACCTAATATATAAAAATAAATCTTCTATTTGAATTAAAAACGCAGGAAGAATAGCTGAACCCGGTTAACGCGGTTCTATTTTCATACGTTCCCTGATTAAAGAAGCCCGCCTCACGTCCCGCTCTTTAGCTTCGAGTGGACGATCCGCATATTGCTGCAGAAATCCAGGCTGCATAAGAATCATCAGCTCATTTAGAATATTACCCTTTATATCGTTTATTAAATCAAGGTCAATACCAAGTTTCACATCAGATAAGCGTTTTGCGGCTTCTTTTGTCTCTATAATCCGGCTGTTTGATAATATTCCATACGATCGGAAAATACGGTCTTCTATTTGAATACGGGACGTCTTAAGAACCGAACGCCTTGCTTCGTATTCCTGTTCAATAATTTGGAGTACGATTCCCTGGAGATCCTCGACAATGTCTTCTTCTGATTTTCCGAGGGTCGTTTGGTTGGAAATCTGAAAAAGGTTTCCAAGCGCTTCGCTTCCTTCCCCGTAAATACCCCGGACTACAAAACCAAGCTGGTTAATAGCCGGCAGGAACCGGTTCAAAGCTTTCGTCATCACAAGCGCGGGCAGATGCATCATCACCGATGCTCTCATCCCTGTGCCGACATTCGTCGGGCAGCTCGTCAGGAAGCCTCGTTTTTCATCAAACGCATACGTGACTTTGCTTTCCACCCAGTCGTCGAGTTCATTGGCAAAGCGCAGGCCTTCTTCTGGTTGAAACCCTGGAAACAAACACTGTATTCTTAAGTGGTCTTCTTCATTCACCATTAAGCTGACCGATTCTTTTTCATTTAAAAGAACCGCTCCAGCTGTACTGCGCTCTGCAAGATGAGGACTGATTAGATGCTTTTCCACCAGCATCTTTTTTTCATTTTTAGAAAGCTCTTCCATATTCAACAGCTCCAGGCTGCCTGCAAAGCTTTCCCTGCTTTCGGTTAGTTCTTTGGAAACAAAACCTCTCAGCGTTTCTGCCGAGTGCTCGGAAGAAATAATAGGAAATGGATAATCATTAAGATTTCTGGCAAACCGAATTCTTGTACTTAATACAATATCCTTCTCTGCTCCGCTCTCTTCTTTCATCCACGGGCTCAGCGCATTTGATATGAACCGTTCCAGAGACATCAGCTTTCCTCTCCTTTCGGTTTCATCTGCTGTTCAAGCTCTTTAATGTGGTCGCGAATCGAGGCGGCTTTTTCAAATTCTTCTTTTGCCACCAGGTCTTTCAGTTTTTGACGCTCTTCATCGATTTCACGCTGGACCTGCATTTGAGCTCCGGACCGTTTAGGTATTTTTCCGTGGTGGCGGAGGTTTCCGCTGTGTACTTTCTTAAAAATCGGATCCAGCTTTGCTTCAAAAGCTTCGTAACAGTTCGTGCAGCCGAAACGCCCGGTTTTTACAAACCGCTCATAAGACAAGCCGCAGTTATCACACACCAGCGGCTTTGGGGCTTTAGTGTAGGGAGCTGAATTATCGTTTTTTAATGGTTTATCAAATTTTAAAATACCAGAAAGCAGATCGTGGATTGAATAGCTGTTCGTTCCATGAATTGTTTCTCCTTTTTCCCGGGCGCACTCTTCACATAAATGAACTTCTGTTTTCTGACCATTTACTATTTTAGTAAAATGAAGGCTGGCTTGTCTCTGCTGGCATTCCTGACAAAGCATGGCTGAGCCCTCCTTTCTGTAGTAAGCTTATCGATATCGAAGGCTTTGAAGCATGGCTTTTAATAAATGGGCTCTAAGAAAATCTCTTTCTTCCGGATCTTTTAAGGCAAGTACCGTGCGGTCTACGGCAGAAAGCATAATATTAGCCTCTCTTTTGGAAATAGCTTCCTCTTCAAATAGTCTCATTAAAATACTTTCAGCAGATACTTGATCCACCTTGCTTCCAATCAGTTCAACAATCTGATCGACCAATTCTACATGGTCATCTACTTTAATACGGATAATACGGATATACCCGCCGCCGCCTCGTTTACTCTCCACAACATATCCTTTTTCAATTGTAAAACGAGTACTAATAACATAATTAATCTGTGAAGGCACGCACTCAAACTGCTTGGCCAGTTCACTTCTTTTTATTTCAATTAAATCTTTCTCGCTCTGTGTCAACGTTTGTTTAAGGTAGTGCTCAATAATATCTGATATATTCTTCACTGGTTTACCCTCCTGTCCGCTGCCGTTATAGGGTCTAACGCGTAACAATAACAAGGTATTGACCTTGACTATCTTTGACTTTAATATAATACAAATACATAGCTATTTCAAGTTATAGTCATTGTAACTTCGACTTCCACCGTTCCACTCTGAGAATAGAGCGCCTCATATAGGTCAGCCTGCTTTACAGAACGAGGGACTTCTACATGAAGGGTAAAGATTCTCGTCGATTTCCCCTCGTCAATTTTTTGCTCTTTTACTTTTGTCACCGCTACTTTTTGCTTTTCAAGGGCTTGAATAATATTACCCAATGAACCTGCATATTTATACATAGTGACTGTAATAGAATTCGATGCGGAAAATGGCCGAAACATACGGTCCACTTTATTTAATAAAAGAAGACTGAGCAGTACGATCAGCGTAGCAAAAGCGGCTGGAATGTACATACCAGCACCGGCTGCAAGACCAATAGCCGCAACCACCCAAATGGAGGCAGCGGTTGTCAGTCCCTTAATAGAGGCGCCCTGTACAATAATCGTTCCAGCTCCCAAAAAACCTACCCCACTAATCACATAAGACGCAAGCCTGGACGGATCATACGCGACAACATCTTCATTTACACGAAGATAATCCTGAAAGCCGAACAGAGCCATAATCATAACAAGGCACGCACCGGTTCCTACCAGCATATGCGTTCGAAAGCCCGCGGGATGACGCTTTATCTCTCGCTCTATTCCAATTACACCAGCTAAAGCGGCGGCTGCCAAAAGCCGGATAAAGATAACAACCAGATCATAATTGAAGATAGACTCCATACTAAGTCCCCCGTTCTCTACTGTGCATGTACAAAACAATGAAAGCTCTATATAAATGAAAGTATAGTATAAAAGAACACATAAAAAAAGCACTCTTCCCAAAAGGGAAAAGTGCTTGCATTGGCCCGGCAACGTCCTACTTTCACAGGGGGTCGCCCCCCAATTATCATCAGCGCACAAGAGCTTAACTTCCGTGTTCGGCATGGGAACGGGTGGGACCTCTTGGCTATCGTC
>NZ_JCAKFL010000008.1:0-42904 GCF_059510515.1 Sinobaca sp. SA16-1
GACGATAGCCAAGAGGTCCCACCCGTTCCCATGCCGAACACGGAAGTTAAGCTCTTGTGCGCTGATGATAATTGGGGGGCGACCCCCTGTGAAAGTAGGACGTTGCCGGGCCAATGCAAGCACCTTTTCCTCTATGGAAAAGGTGCTTTTTCTATTATTTTTCTGTTTCACGTGAAACATTTTAAAGGAAAAGAGGATGTTTACTATGGCTGCCTATACCCCTTTACTGGATGCGCTGCTCGCTCACCAGCACAAAGAGACTGTTTCGTTTCATGTGCCGGGTCATAAAAATGGTCGTATTGTTCCCTACGGGAAAGAAACGGTGTTTGCTTCGATACTGAGCTATGATTTCACGGAACTTCCCGGTCTGGATGATCTGCATGCACCGGAAGGAATAATCGAAGAAGCGCAGATTCTGGCCTCTTCCTTCTATCAATCCAGCCATACGTTTTTTTTAACCGGGGGATCGACTTCTGGAAATCATGCAATGATATTTGGGGCGTTTGAAAAAGGTGCTGTTGTTTTTGTGCAGCGGGATGCGCATGTGTCTGTTATAAATGCTATCCGTCTGGCCGGCCTAAAGCCTATTTTTTTAATGCCGGCTGTCGATGAACTAACAGGCCTTACTTTAGGTTTGGACGTGCAGACCGTGCAGTGGGCGTATGAGCAATATCCAGAAGCCGAGGGTGTCATTTTAACGTCCCCTTCCTACTTTGGTATTGTCTCTTCTCTTCGCGATATTATTTCTCTGGTTCATTATAAGGAGGGGGTAGTGTTAGTTGATGAAGCTCATGGTGCCCATTTTGCTGTGAGTGAATACTTTCCAACCTCGAGTCTTGCGCAAGGAGCAGATGCTGTAGTGCACTCTGCGCACAAAACGCTTCCTGCTATGACAATGGGTGCTTATTTACATATTGGTTCCAGCAGCCGTCTTTCCTTTGAGGCGGTTCAGACCGCTTGTGCTGTGTTTCAGTCCAGCAGCCCTTCTTATCCTATTATGGCATCTCTGGATGCAGCCAGGCAGTTTGCAGTGGATCAAAAGCGGGTTCCTGCAGAACTGTGGCATGAACATTTTACCGAAACAGAGCAGGTACTGCAGAATATTGGTTTTAACCTGTACGTTCCACCAGCGCCCTACCAGAAGGATCCATTAAAGTGTATTGTTAAAACGCCAACAGGCTATACCGGCTGGCAGCTTGCTTCTTTATTGGAAGAGGAAGGATTGTATCCCGAACTTTCCACTATGGACACGGTTCTTCTTATTCTTCCGTTAGAGCGGAAGGTATGGACGGAAAAAACGAAGGGCAGGGCTTCACGAGCTCTGCAAAAATTAAAGCAAATGAGTCCTGCGAAAGATCTTCATGTTAAAATGCCTTTGTCGCCTTTTGTAGATACGCCTATTATAGAAGGACGAGTGATCCCCGCTGTTTTTCATGGAGAGCGGAGGGAAAAACTATTGGCAGAAGCGAAATTATGTAAGACTGCAGCTGATATTATTCCTTATCCTCCAGGCATTCCTTTGTTTTTTAAAGGAGAGGTACTGGAAGGAGAACGATGGGAATTTCTAAATAAATGGCTTTATCAGGGAGGCCGGGTGCAGGGAGTATATCCCCACCAGGGCACCTGGAAGGTTAAAACAATGACGGAGGACACATATGACTTATAAAGGCTGGTTTATCACGTTAGAAGGCGGCGAAGGCTCCGGGAAAACAACCGCAATGCACGAGCTGGAACAATTTTTAAAAAAGGCAGGCAAAGAAGTAGTGGTAACGAGAGAACCGGGCGGCATCGCTATCGCTGAAAAAATCAGAGCGGTGATTTTAGATCCCGATCATCAGGAGATGGATGCCAGAACAGAAGCTCTTTTGTATGCAGCGGCCAGACGGCAGCATTTGGTAGAGAAAGTTCTTCCTGCTTTAAAACAAGGGAGTGTCGTCTTGTGCGACCGGTTTGTAGACAGCAGTCTTGCTTATCAGGGAGCCGCCCGCGGTCTTGGAATAGACGCTGTGTACCGGATTAACGCTTTTGCTATTGAGGATTGTCTGCCGGACCTAACCTTGTTTTTTGATATATCTCCGGAAAATGGAATGGCCCGCATTTTGGAGAACCAGGATAGAGAGTTTAACCGCCTGGATGGCGAAACTATGTCGTTTCATCATTCCGTATATCAGGCCTATCACCAGCTGCTGGAAAAATTTCCGGAACGAATCGCACGGGTGGATGCTGATCAGCCCAGAGAAGAGGTTATAGCAGAGGCTGTGCAGATTATTCAAGCCAGGCTGCTTGGCAAAGCATAACAGCTTGGGATTTCCTGCTTGCGATTTTTAGGATTTCCAGTAATATTAAAGAAAACATACTCATATTATCCTATAGAAAGAGGGGATCAGCCGTGAAGTTAATCGTAGCCGTAGTTCAGGACAAAGACAGCAATAGACTCTCCAACGCCTTAGTAGAACGCGATTTTCAAGCGACAAAACTTGCCAGCACCGGTGGATTTTTAAAAGCAGGCAGTACGACATTCCTCATAGGCATAAAAGATGAAGAGACAGATGCTGTCCTTGAAATAATAAAGAATCACTGCAAGTCACGGGAGCAGCTTGTGGCTCCTGTTTCTCCTATGGGAGGAAATGCCGATTCCTACGTTCCTTACCCGGTTGAGGTGCAGGTAGGCGGAGCTACTGTGTTTATTATGGATGTGGAACGATTTGAGAAGTTTTAAGGCGGGCGTTAATTAATGAAATGGACGGATATGGAAGTAGAGCAGCCCACAGTAATGACCATGCTGCGGCAGGCTATCAAAAAAGATAGGCTGTCGCATGCTTATATTTTTGAAGGCATGCACGGCAGCAAAAAAGAAGACGTAGCCCTGTTGATGGCCCAGAGCATTTTCTGTGCCAGGCAGACAGAAGGCAGGCCATGCGAAACCTGCGTGGAATGCAAACGCATTGCCCACGGCAATCACCCCGACGTGATGCTTCTGCATCCGGACGGGGATTCCATTAAAAAAGCCCAGGTGGAAGCCCTCCAAAAAGAATTCACTTATAAAGGAATGGAAGCAGGCACGAAGGTGTACCTTGTCCATAAAGCGGATACGATGACAGCCAGTGCCGGAAACAGCCTCCTGAAGTTTTTAGAAGAACCTGCCAGCCCGACCATGGCGGTACTGCTTACAGAAAATGCCCATTTTCTGCTTCCGACTATTCAATCAAGAGCGCAGCGAATCAGCTTTGCGCCGCCGCTTCTTTCCACAAGAACGGCTTATTTTCAAGAGCAGGGGATGAGTCCGGCCAGTGCCGGCCTGCTGGCACGGCTGCCTGATGAAACCCTTGACAACTATGAGGAAGAGAGCAAAGAGTGGATTGTACAGGGGCGGGCTCTAGTGATACAATTAGTAAACGAGGTGAACCAAAGACCTCAGCAGGCATTATTGACGTTACAGGAAAAGTGGCTCGTTCATTTTAAAGATAGAAAAGAGCTGGACATTGGCTTGGATCTGCTGCTCTTTTGGTACCGTGATCTACTCTCTGTTCAGAAAGCAGGCGGAGAATTTGCTTATCCTGATCAAATGGAAAAGCTTGAATCACAGGCCCTTTCCATAACAGAACAAGAGATTGCTGCATCGATGCAGTTTATCCTGGACGCGAAACGACGTCTTCGCGCTAATGTAAATAACCAGCTTCTGATGGAGCAGTTAGTGCTCCATTTACAGGAGGGATCGTAGCCTTGCATGACGTAGTAGGAGTCAGATTTAAGAAAGCAGGCAAGATATATTACTTTTCACCAGGTGAGTTGACCATTCCCGCTGAGGAATGGATTGTTGTAGAAACCGCCCGCGGTGTAGAATACGGAAAAGTAGTCATTGGCAACAAACAGGTAAATGAAGATGATGTAGTCCTGCCTTTAAAAAAAGTGCTGCGTATTGCAGACAGTAAAGATAAAAAAGCCATGGAAGAAAACAAAACGTTGTCGGAAAAAGCATTTGCTACCTGTGCTGCAAAAATTTCCGAACACAGCTTAGATATGAAGCTGGTCAATGTAGAATATACTTTTGACCGCAATAAAGTGCTTTTTTACTTTACGGCGGACGGACGCATCGACTTCAGGAATTTAGTAAAAGATTTAGCTTCAGTATTCCGGACACGTATTGAACTTCGCCAGATCGGTGTAAGAGACGAAGCCAAAATGCTTGGCGGGATCGGCCCCTGCGGCCGTGTCCTCTGCTGTTCCACCTTTTTGGGCGATTTTGAGCCGGTTTCTATTAAGATGGCCAAAGACCAGAATCTCTCGTTAAATCCGGCTAAGATTTCCGGGCTGTGCGGACGGTTGATGTGCTGTCTTAAATATGAAAACGATCATTATGAGCAGGCGAAAAAAGACCTGCCTGATATCGGCCAGAAAATCGAAACACCGGAAGGCCGGGGAAAAGTAGCAGGAATCAATATACTCGAACGGCTGGTTCAAGTTCATATTGCAGAGCGTGAAAATGTGCTGGAATACAGTCTTGACGAATTAATGGAGCAGGGATTCATTACTCGCTGATAGCATACGGATAGTTGGGGTGGGGAGGAACGTGGAGAAACGAGAAATATTTTCGCAGGTCATTCATATGGAAGAACGAATCGGTGCTTTGCATGATGAACTGGGAGAATTAAAAGAACAGCTGGCTATGCTGATTGAAGAAAATCAGGCTCTTTCTCTGGAAAACAAGCATCTGCGTAAACGGTTGGATGTAAAAGAAGAGGCCAGGCTGGAAATGGAAAAACTTCAGGTAAACAAAAAACCGAAGCGTACAAGTGTAGGCGAAGGGTATGATAACCTGGCGCGCCTTTATCATGAAGGCTTTCACATTTGCAACATGCATTATGGAAGTCTTCGTACAGATGGCGATTGTTTATTCTGCTTATCCTTCCTCCAGCAAAAATAAAAAACAGGCTGTCTAAAAGTGATATTCACTCTTTGGGCAGTCTTTTTATGTGTAAAATGGAATAAGCCGTTTATCGAAATAAAGGAGTGGCAGCACGTGACAGATTCAAAAGAACGTATTGATTACATAACAAAAACCCTGCAGATTATTCAAAGCGAGGACGTATTCTCGTTTTCTATGGATGCAGTGCTTTTGGCAAGGTTTGCCTGGGTGCCTATTACAAAGGGTACTATCATCGATCTGTGCAGCGGAAACGGTGTTATACCGCTGGTGTTGTCCACAAGAAGCCAAGTTTCCATGACCGGGGTGGAAATTCAGCCCCGTTTGAAAGAGATGGCCGACCGCAGTATTCACCTGAATGATCTCTCTGACCGGATCCAATGCATAGAAGGAGATGTGAGAGAAGTACCATTCTCTCTGGAACAGGCAGATCTGGTAACGTGCAATCCTCCATATTTCGCGGCAGCCGGCGAAGCGGAATATCATAACAATCCCCACTTTGCCGCAGCGAGGCATGAGCAAAACGGCACCTTGCAGGATATCGTGAAGGCTGCTTCCCGTATGGTAAAGCAGAAGGGGAAAGTAGCGATGGTGCTTCGTCCGGAACGTTTTCTGGAGCTGGTGCAGCTTTATCAGCAGTACGGTATTGAACCGAAACGGGCAAAATGGATTCATCCGCTGGCCGACCGCCCAGCGAATATTCTGCTGCTGGAAGGTATAAAAAACGGCCGACCTGGTCTGACGATAGAACCGCCTTTGATTGTATATGATGAAAACAGGCAATATACAAAGGAGTTTCAGAATTATTATGAAGGAAGCGACTAAACGGTACTATGTATATATTCTCTGCTGTGCCGACAACACCTTATATACCGGGTATACTGACAATGTGGAAAGAAGAGTCGCAGTCCATGAAGCGGGAAAAGGTGCAAAGTATACGAGAGGGCGCGGCCCTTTTGTGTTAATGCATCAAGAAATGTTTTCCACTAAATGGGAAGCAATGCAGCGGGAGCGGGAGATTAAATCCTGGAATCGGGAGAAAAAAGAAATGTTGATTCAACACAACAGAGGAGGCAGGCATGAAACAACAACATAGTTATGCCGAGGAAGGCGGAAGCCTGTATTTGGTTGCAACGCCGATAGGGAATTTAGAAGATATGACATGGCGGGCCGTCCGGATTTTAAAAGAAGCAGATATCATTTTTGCAGAAGATACCAGACAAACTAAAAAACTTTGCTCACACTTTGATATTCATACGCCCATGAACAGTTATCATGAGCACAATAAGCAGTATAAAGGAGAAGCTATTCTACAGGCGCTGCAGGACCAAAAAACCGTGGCGCTTGTAAGTGATGCCGGCATGCCGCTTGTGTCGGACCCAGGTCTTGAAATTGTGAAACAGTGTGTCGACCTGGATATCCCCGTAATTCCCCTTCCGGGAGCGAATGCGGTTCTTCCCGCTCTCGCTGCGTCCGGGCTGGCCGCCCAGGGTTTCTATTTTTACGGATTTCTTCCAAGAAAGAAAAAAGACCGGCTCGAGGAACTGGCGCGGCTTTCTGAAATCGGCGTACCAATGATTTTCTATGAAGCTCCCCATCGGTTGAAAGATATGCTCAAAGATATGAGCAGCGTGTGGGGGGACCGGCAGGCATCTCTTGGCAGAGAACTGACCAAACGTTTTGAGGAGTTTACGCGCGGTCGTATATCAGAGCTGGCCGATTACGCAGGCTCTCACCAAATAAAAGGGGAATGTTCTCTTGTAGTGGAAGCAGGAAGCGGCGATCTGGCGCAAAAAAACGACTGGTGGGAAGAATACAGCCTTCAGGATCATGTTCATTATTATATAAATGAAGAAATGACATCAAAAGATGCAATTAAACAGGCCGCCGTGGACCGGAATATTCCTAAAAGGGAAGTTTACGCGGCTTATCACGAGATTAAAGGTGAATAAACTACGCTGTACCCAAAAAAAGGCGGCATCCAAAAGGATGCCGCTTACTTATTTGATTAGGCGTTCGTCTTGTGCTTGCTTGTGTAGCTTTGAAGATCTTTCAAGATTTCCTCTGCGCCTTCTGGGGAAAGAATAATTTTGCCGCCGGCAAGAGAAACGTTATCGTCCGATACTTCACCAGTAACCTGGCAGGTCATGTTCGGCTTGTATTTTTTCAAAATAATGCGGTCGTGATCCACATAAATTTCCAATGCATCCTTTTCAGCGATTTCCAATGTGCGGCGAAGTTCGATAGGAATAACTACCCGGCCCAGTTCATCTACCTTACGTACAATACCTGTTGATTTCATAATATTCGTCCTCCTAGGATTTAAATCATTTATGTCATCTTTCGACATTTTTCTCTATTTGTAACCTAAGAATACCAATGTTTCCAAACCAAGTCAAATATTTTTAACTCCATACCATTGTAATATATAGAAATTTTTTCATATTAATAAAACCCTTTTATATCAGCATTTAAATAAGTATATAGAAAGTATATTATGTTTTAGCCTCTGGTGTAATTTCCATTTGCCGATCCAATAAATAAACGAATAAGAAAAAATAAAGGTGTTTTTGTCGAAAAAAGTCGAACTATTAGACAGTGACTAATACATTGACAGTGAAGGCTTTCCCGGATATATTTACTATTGATGTCTAATATAAAATGAATACTGTTTTCCTATGAAAGGATAAGTACAAAAGGACGCTGTAACAGAGAGCCGGGAACTGCTGAAAACCGGTACAGCTGGAATTTTCGAAAATGGTCCGGGAGGAACTTTCTCTTGAGTTTAAAAAAATAAAAGAGAAACGTATTTCTGCGTTAAAGATAAGCGTTGTTTTCTGATGGAGCTTTCAGAAGAAGCGCACCGAGCCCCCGCCGTTTACCGGGGGAAATTTGGGTGGTACCGCGTGAGTAGAAACTCTCGTCCCTTTGCAGGACGAGGGTTTATTTTATTTTATATAAGAAGTTTTTTCTATTAAGGAGGCCCCATTATGACAAAGAATGATAAGACGTTTTACCTGACAACGCCCATATACTATCCAAGCGCCAAGCTTCATATCGGCCACGCCTACACGACTGTAGCCGGTGACGCTATGGCCCGCTATAAGCGCCTGCGTGGATACGATGTGCGCTATTTAACGGGCACAGACGAACACGGCCAGAAAATTGAGCGAAAGGCCGAAGAAAAAGGTGTGTCTCCACAGGAGTTTGTTGATGAGGTGGTTACAGGCATTAAAGACCTCTGGGAAAAGCTTGATATTTCCTATGATGATTTTATCCGCACGACAGAATCACGGCATAAAGAAGTAGTCCAGAAGATTTTTGAAACCTTAAAGAAAAACGGCGATATTTATTTAGATGAATATGAAGGCTGGTATTCGGTGCCGGATGAAACATTTTATACCGAAAGGCAGCTCGATGACCCTATTTACGAAAACGAAAAAATAGTCGGCGGCAAAAGCCCGGACAGCGGCCATGCGGTCGAGTGGGTAAGAGAGCGCTCGTACTTTTTCCGGATGAGCAGGTATGCCGACCGCCTGTTAAAATATTACGAGGAAAATCCTGAGTTTATCCAGCCGGAATCCCGCAAAAATGAAATGATCAATAACTTTATTAAACCAGGGCTCGAAGACCTTGCTGTCTCCCGTACCGCATTTAAATGGGGCATTCCGGTAGAAAGCGATCCGGAGCACGTCGTTTACGTTTGGATAGATGCATTGTCCAATTACATCACGGCACTTGGGTACAGTACGGACCAGGATGGAGATTACCAGAAATTCTGGCCGGCGGACGTGCATATTGTTGGAAAAGAAATTGTTCGTTTCCACACAATATACTGGCCGATCATGCTGATGGCTCTTGATCTGCCACTGCCAAAGAAAGTATTCGGCCACGGCTGGCTTCTGATGAAAGATGGAAAAATGTCGAAATCAAAAGGCAATGTGGTCGATCCGATTCCGCTCATAGAGCGCTATGGATTAGATGCCCTCCGCTACTACCTGCTTCGGGAAGTACCATTCGGCTCCGACGGTGTCTTTACGCCGGAAGGTTTTGTGGACCGTATCAACTACGACCTGGCCAATGACCTGGGAAACCTGCTTAACCGTACGGTAGCAATGGTGAATAAATACAAAGGCGGAACGCTTCCGGCTTACTTGAAAGACGGAACGCCGTTTGATGATTCCCTGGTAGAGCTTGTAGAAGTTACGGTGGCAAAGGTTGAAGACGCGATGGAGGATATGGAATTTTCTGTAGCCCTGTCAGCTATTTGGCAGCTGGTAAGCCGCACGAATAAATACATCGATGAAACACAGCCGTGGGTGCTCGCGAAAAGCGATGAGCATGCTGAGCAGCTGGGATCGGTGCTTTATCATCTGGCGGAAGCCCTGCGTCATATATCCATCATGATTCAGCCTTTTATGACCAAAACCCCGCAGAAAATGTGGGAACAGCTCGGTATTCAACAAGAAGATACAGTCTGGGATTCCCTGCATACGTTTGGGGTACTTCCAGCAGGAACGACGGTTGTGAAAAAAGGGACGCCGGTGTTTCCGAGACTCGATTATAAAGAAGAAGTGACCCATATTATCGAAGATATGGGAGGAGAGGCGAAAAAAGAAGAAACGGAACCGGCACAGCAGGAAGAGGTGCAGGAAAGCGAAAGTAATGAAATTACGATAGATGAATTTCATAAAGTGGAGCTGAAAGTAGCAGAAGTGACAGCTGCCGAACCGGTAAAAAAAGCCGATAAACTCCTGAAAATCCAGCTGGAACTGGGTGGAGAGTCAAGGCAGGTTGTCTCTGGCATTGCTCAGCACTATTCACCTGAAGAGCTTGTAGGACGAAAAGTGATTTGTGTTACCAACCTAAAGCCTGTGAAACTCCGCGGCGAATGGTCTCAAGGGATGATTCTTGCTGCATCCAAAGGAAAAGAACTAACGCTTGCCACGGTAGCGGATTCTCTGCCCAATGGCTCGATTGTTAATTAAATAGAAAGAAAAGGGCAGGCTCCGGCCTGCCTTTTTCGTAAGGAGGATACATGTATGCTGTTTGATACTCATGTTCATTTGAACGTAGAGCAATTTGATGAAGATGTAGAAGAAGTAATAGAACGGGCAAAAAAGGCCGGCGTAGAATGGATGAATGTGATTGGGTTTGACCGCCCCACTATTAAAAGGGCGATCGAACTGGCAGAAAGCTATGAGTTTATTTATGCGACCGTCGGCTGGCACCCAGTAGACGCGATAGACATGACTGAAGAAGATCTGCGCTGGATTGAAAAGCTAGCTTCGCATCCGAAAGTAGTTGCTCTTGGAGAAATGGGACTTGATTACCACTGGGATAAATCACCGGCGGAGGTTCAAAAAGAAGTATTTCGAAAGCAGATTCGACTGGCTCAAAAAGTAAATCTTCCGATCGTTATTCATGACCGGGAAGCCCATGAAGACGTTGTAGCTGTGCTGCAGGAAGAGGAAGCAGAAAAAACCGGCGGTATCATGCACTGTTTCGGCGGCGATTCGGAAATGGCTGCGAAGTGTCTGGAGATGAACTTTTATATTTCCTTTGGAGGGCCGGTGACGTTCAAAAACGCCAAACTGCCAAAGGAAGTGGCGGCAGGCGTTCCAATGGACCGGATTCTAGTAGAAACCGACAGTCCGTTTCTAGCGCCTCATCCTTACCGCGGCAAACGAAATGAACCATCCTACGTAACGCTTGTCGCGGATAAAATCGCTGAACTCAAAGGGATGAAGCCTGAATCGTTTTATGCCCAGACTACAGCTAATGCCAAGCGCTTGTTTCAATTGGAAGATAACTAAATGCTGCGTATTAAAGAATGCATTGTCGTAGAAGGAAAAGATGATACAGCTGCAGTGAAACGAGCAGTAGACGCGGATACGATCGAAACGAACGGCTCGGCGATTGGGGAGTCTGTTCTGCAGCGGATTGAGCTGGCCAATGAACGGCGCGGCATTATTATTTTTACGGATCCGGATACGCCGGGGGAAAGAATCCGTCGTATTGTCAGCGAGCGTGTGCCCGGGTGCAAACATGCGTTTATTACCAAAACAATGGCAGCATCCAAGTTCAAAGGAAGCCTTGGCATTGAGCACGCCTCTCCGGAACACATTCAGGCAGCACTTGCAGCAGTGCGGGAGGAATATGGAAGCAGCAGGCCGGGCTCTGATATTCCCCGTGGAGATCTCATTGCTGCCGGGCTCCTTGCCGGCCCCCATGCGAAAAAGCGGCGGGAAAAGATGGGCGAAAAATTAAAAATAGGCTATGCAAATGGAAAACAGTTTCAAAAGAGACTGGATATTTTTCAGATCCAAAAAGAAGAATTTGCCAAGGCAATGAAGGAAGTATTAGAGGAGGAAGATCGAGGTGTCTAAAGATATTGCCACACCGACGCGCACAAAAGAAATACTGGAAAAGTACGGCTTTTCATTTAAAAAGAGTCTCGGCCAGAATTTCCTTATAGATACAAATATTCTGCAGCATATCGTAAAAGCGGCGGGAATGGGCGAAAACGACTCAGTCATAGAAATAGGCCCTGGCATTGGTGCGCTCACAGAGCAGCTCGCAAAAGCGGCGGGAAGAGTGGAGGCATTTGAAATTGACCGCCGTCTGCTGCCGATTTTAGCAGAGACACTGAAAGATTATCCGCACGTAACGGTGCATCACCAGGATATTCTGCAGGCTGATCTGCGTCCGCTGCTGGAAGAGCTCCGTAGTTCCGGAAAAACTGCGGTAGTCGGTAACCTGCCGTATTATGTCACTACGCCGATTTTGATGGGGCTGCTGGAACAAAAGCTGCCGGTGGACCGAATTGTCATTATGATCCAAAAAGAAGTGGCAGAAAGGATTGCAGCGGCTCCCGGTTCAAAAGCGTACGGGTCCCTTTCTATTGCAGCTCAGTATTATGCAGAGGTGACGCAGGAGCTTGTTGTGCCAAGGACGGTATTTATGCCAAAACCTAACGTAGACTCAGCTATTCTCCGTCTGGACGTACGAAGTGGTCCACCGGTGGAAGTGAGAGACGAAGCTTTCTTTTTTACCCTGGTGCGGGGTGCATTTACCCAGCGCCGGAAAACGCTCTGGAATAATGTACAGAATAGTGTCATGAATAAAACGTACAAAGAAGAGCTGCAGAATCTTTTTTCTGAAACTGATATTGATCCTGTCAGACGGGCAGAAACACTCTCTATAGAAGAGTTCGCCCTATTGAGCAACCGAATGTATCCAATGTGGAAAGAGATGCGGGAAAAAGCAGAATAGAGGGCATGAGCCCTGCTTTACCCGGCGGAATGAAGCTTTTTTTTCCTCTTTCCGATTTCCTGAATTAAATCGTTGACATGCTCTGTTCATACTTGATATAATCATAAATTTACTTGACATCATCGTTCACTGGTGGTATACTATTGTATGAGTGAGGTGGATCTTAGACAATGGGAAAAACACTGGTAGAAATTAAAGAGTCGCTAGATGCAAAGGTCGGTAAAAAAGTCACGGTTATTGCTAATGGAGGAAGAAAGAAAACGATTGAACGATCCGGTTTTCTGGAAGAAACATATCCTTCTGTTTTTATTGTGAAGCTTGACAAAGAAAAGCATCACGTGGAAAGAATTTCTTACAGTTACACAGATGTACTCACGAAAACCGTACAGCTTTTTCTTCCGGAAGAAGAAGCATTAGTTGAAAAAATGTAATTGCAGCCTTAACCACATATGAACGATGAGTGCGCCCTCCATAAAAGCAGGGTGCACCATAAAGCCCCGGCAGAAGAGAATTCTCTGCTGGAGCTTTTTTTGTGCAGAAAATGATGCTGCGGCAAAAATAAAACTCATTCCTGACTGTCTATAAGCGTAAACTGTACATACTGGAAGTTTTCAACTAAAATATACAGAGATAATGAGGCGGCATATGCGAAGGCTGCTATCAGCGGCTGAAGATAGAGAAGGAGAATGTTAGGTGAAACGATCAATTAAAGCACCTGCGAAAATTAACTTGAGCCTGGACGTACTTCATAAGCGCGAAGACGGGTTTCATGAAGTAGAAATGGTTATGGCCCAGGTCGATTTAGCAGATCGTCTGGATTTTACGCTGCGTGCCGACGGTAGGATTACCGTAGAAATGTCCGAAGGCTTTCTTCCCGTGGACCACCGGAATTTTGCTTATCAGGCGGCGCGCCTGCTGCAGAAGAAGTATCAGGTGAAAAGCGGCCTTCATATTTATATACATAAGTATATCCCTGTAGCGGCAGGATTGGCAGGAGGAAGCAGTGATGCAGCTGCGGCGCTGAAAGGCGCTAATGAAATGTGGGGGCTCGGCCTCTCGATAGAAGAGCTTGCAGTATACGCTGCAGAAATTGGGTCTGATGTGGCATTCTGTGTTTACGGCGGAACAGCACTTGCTACAGGACGCGGTGAAAAAATCAAACGCCTGCCGGCGCCTCCGCCGTGCTGGGTGATTTTAGCAAAACCTCCAATTGGTGTATCAACGGGAGATATTTACAAAAAAGTAGACGCGGGAAAGCGAAGAAAGCCAGCCAGTCCTTCCATTGTAAAAGCGCTCGAAGCTGGAAGTTTCCCCGACATGTGTGCCAATTTATACAATGTACTGGAAGAGGTCACGCTGCCGATGTATCCGGAAGTAACCCGCATTAAAGAACGGATGCTGGATTCGGGGGCAGACGCTGCGCTGATGAGCGGCAGCGGTCCGACTGTATTCGGTCTGATTGAACGAGAAGCCAAGGTGCACCGGGTATACAACGCCCTCCGGGGATTCTGTGATCAGGTTTATGCTGTGCGGATGATTCGGCATGAGGAATAGGCTTGATTAAATCCGTATATTAATGATATATTTTGGATATAATATTCGGATTTAATACGGAGGTTTACATGAAGAAATGGAAACGAAGCGGACGGCTTGTAGATATGACGCATTATTTAAAAGAACACCCTCATCAGCTCGTATCGTTGAGCTATTTTTCAGAGCGGTATGATTCGGCCAAGTCTTCTATCAGTGAAGACTTAACGATTGTAAAAGAAGTGTTTGAAGAACAGGGCATCGGTTCTCTGTTGACGGTAGCCGGAGCGAGCGGCGGAGTGAAATACATACCGAAAATACAAGGTAAAGAAGCAGCGGAGCTGGTACAGGATATCTGTGAAAAACTGGAAGATAAAGAGCGTCTTCTGCCGGGCGGGTATTTGTATATGATGGATATTCTCGGAAAGCCCCAGCTTATGAAAGAAATTGGGCGCCTGTTTGCTACTGTATTTGCAGGACAGAAAATTGATTCTGTGATGACTGTAGCGATGAAAGGAATCCCTTTGGCATACGCGATAGCTTCGCACTTAAATGTGCCTGTAAGTGTCGTAAGGCGCGATCACCGGGTCACGGAAGGTTCTATGGTAAGTATTAACTATGTATCTGGTTCGGCTAAACGTATACAAACGATGTCTCTTGCGAGAAGAAGCCTGCAGGAGGGCGCCCGCGTCTTGATCGTAGATGATTTCATGAAAGCAGGCGGAACCGCCCGGGGCATGATGGACCTTTTAAGTGAATTCAAAGCCGAGGTTGTCGGCATTGGCGTGTTAGTAGAAGCCGAAGACGTAGAAGAGCGTCTTGTCGATGATTACGTCTCCATTGCAAGGCTTGCGGATGTGAATAACCAGCAGAAGCAGGTAAAAGCGGAGCCCGGCAATATTATAAATAAATTAACAGCGGAGGAATAATACATGAAAAAAGTATTTACTAAAAACGCTCCCAAAGCTATCGGGCCATATTCACAGGGAATTATTGTAAATAATTTATTTTACAGCTCCGGCCAGATTCCCCTGAAGGCAGACGGTGAACTGCTGGAAGGGAATGTGCAGGAGCAGACTCATCAGGTTTTTAAAAACCTCCAGGCGGTTCTTGCTGAAGCTGGTGCTTCTTTAGATACGGTCGTCAAAGCTACAGTATTCATTAAGAATATGGATGAGTTTCCTTTGATTAATGAAGTGTACGGAGAATATTTCAGCGCTCACCAGCCTGCACGCTCCTGTGTAGAAGTGGCAAGGCTTCCAAAAGACGTCCTGATCGAAATTGAAGTCATTGCTTTAGTGAACGCCTAAATAACATTTAAGCACATATCAGCCTTCTCTCTTTGAAAAAAGAAAGAAGGTTTTTTACCATCATTTTCTAAAAATTTAAATTTTTTAGAAGGACTCTCTCTTTTTTTGTTGAATGTAGCTGATATACATCTTAAACAAAAAGGGGGTAGAGCAAATGGAAGTAACTGATGTAAGACTTCGCTGTGTGAAAACAGAAGGGCGCATGCGCGCTATTGCATCTATAACACTGGACGGGGAATTTGTGATCCATGATATACGGGTCATCGACGGCAATAACGGCTATTTTGTAGCGATGCCGAGTAAGCGTACTCCCGATGGAGAATTTAGAGATATTGCCCATCCTATTTCTACCGGGGCAAGAGAAAAAATTCAGCACGCGGTTCTGCAGGAGTACAGCCGACAGAAAGAAATCGATTCAACGGAGTGGGAAAAAGAAGCGCAGACCCCGCTGTAACATGGTATACTTAAAGATGGAATGTACGGCTCTGCAGCAGGCAGGGTCGTTTTTTGTACGTTATCCATAAGACAGCAGGAAAGAGAATGCATTGCAGAATAATGTGACTTTCTCCGCCTGTCTTGAAATAAAGTGCCTTTTAGGATATATTCGTTATGGAAAATCGGATACTTGGAGGATGAGTAATGAATAAACGCTATGCTGTGATTTTAGCTGCTGGAAAAGGTACACGGATGAAGTCGGAATTATATAAAGTGCTGCACCCTGTGTGCGGGAAACCGATGGTCGAGCATGTAGTAGACCAGGTCGCCCAAACAGGTACAGAAAGTATTGTCACGGTAACAGGTCACGGAGCCGAAATGGTAAAAGAACATCTTGGAAGCCGTTCTTCTTATGTGCTTCAGGAAAAGCAGCTTGGTACAGGCCATGCTGTCATGCAGGCGGAGGAGCTTTTAGGAGACAAAGAAGGCGTAACGATCGTCCTTTGTGGAGACACGCCATTAATCAGTTCGGAAACAATGGAGGCGTTGTTTACCCATCATCAGGAAACCGGAGCAAAAGCGACCGTATTAACAGCAGGAGCAGAAGATCCTTCCGGGTACGGGCGTGTTGTACGTGAACAGGAAACAGGAAATGTGCTGCGTGTCGTGGAACAAAAAGATGCTTCCAAAGCAGAGCTTGCGATTGGAGAAATTAATACCGGCACGTACTGCTTTGATAACGAAACGCTGTTCCGCGTTCTAAAGCAGGTTGGCAATGATAATTCCCAGGGTGAATACTACCTCCCCGATGTTATCGGCATCTTAAAAGATGAAGGAGAAACAGTTTCCGCCTGGAAGACACCGGACTTTTCGGAAACGATCGGTGTTAATGACAGAGTCGCCCTTGCAGAAGCAGAACAGACAATGAAGCGTCGAATTAATACCTATTGGATGCGTCAGGGTGTGACGTTTATTGATGATGCGCAGACGTATATTTCGGCAGATGCGGTTATTGGAAGTGACACCGTGCTGTATCCGGGAACGATACTAAACGGAAATGTAACGATTGGAAGCAAATGTAAAATCGGCCCTCATACGGAGATTTCCGATAGTGCGGTTGGCAGTGAAACGGTAATCAGGCATTCTGTCGTGTCCGAAAGTGAAGTAGGCAGCAATGTCAATATCGGCCCGTTTGCCCATATTCGTCCAGCCTCTGTTCTTGAGGATGAAGTGAAAGTAGGCAATTTTGTGGAAGTGAAAAAAGCTTCTTTCGGCAAAGGAAGCAAAGCTTCCCACTTAAGCTATATTGGGGATGCGGAAATAGGAAGCAATGTAAACCTTGGCTGCGGATCGATCACGGTCAATTATGATGGAAAGCAGAAATACTTGACTAAAGTAAAAGATGGAGCGTTTGTAGGTTGCAACGCCAACTTGATTGCCCCTGTTACAATCGGTGAAAATGCTGTAATAGCAGCAGGTTCCACTATTACAGAAGACGTACCGAGCCAGTCTCTTTCCATTGCCCGTTCGCGTCAGACAAACAAAGAAAATTATATAAAATAAATAAAGCCGGTTACAGGCCTGGATTTTAAAATGTTAACGGAGGGAAATTTACTAATGCCAACCTATGAGGATCCATATTTAAAGCTTTTTACCTTGAATTCCAACCCTGCTCTTGCTGAAGAGATCAGTAATAAAATAGGGGTGCCGATGGGGAAAAGCTCTGTTAAGCGCTTCAGTGATGGAGAAGTACAGATGAATATTGAAGAGAGCATTCGCGGCTGCGATGTTTTCCTTGTTCAATCTACTTCCGACCCGGCCAATGAACATCTTATGGAACTGTTGATTATGATTGATGCCATGAAACGGGCTTCTGCGCATACGATAAATGTGGTTATTCCCTATTATGGATATGCACGCCAGGACCGAAAAGCCCGCTCAAGAGAGCCAATCACATCAAAACTTGTAGCAAACCTACTTGAAACAGCCGGCGCGACGCGCGTATTAAGTGTGGATCTTCACGCGACCCAAATTCAGGGTTTCTTTGATATCCCGGTCGATCAACTGCTTGGAGAACCAATTCTCTCCAATCATTTTGAACAAAAAAACCTTGAGGATGTTGTCATTGTTTCTCCCGATCATGGCGGCGTAGTCCGCGCCAGAAAAATGGCGGACCGTATGAAAGCACCGATTGCGATTATTGATAAGAGGCGTCCGAAACCAAACGTCTCTGAAGTAATGAATATTGTAGGGGAAGTTCAGGGAAAAACAGCGATTATTATTGACGATATTATTGATACAGCCGGCACCATGACGCTTGCTGCAGATGCATTAATTGAAGCAGGAGCTAAAGAAGTATACGCATGCAGCACACACCCGGTACTATCCGGCCCGGCTATTGAGCGGATTGAAAACTCCCAGATAAAAGAACTTGTGGTCACAAATACCATTGTTCTTCCGGAAGAAAAGAAAATTGCTAAAATTACACAGCTTTCTGTTGCCCCGTTACTGGGTGAAGCCATTATCCGTGTGCACGAACACGCATCTGTCAGCACACTGTTTGAATAAGCTTCCTTTGGGAAGGACTTGCTTTTTATAAAAAAGACTGGTATAATCTCGTCTCAAGTGGGTAAAAAAATATTAACCCCTGCGAAGACAATCTAAATGAGGTGAAAGAAGCATGGCTACAGTACTAAAAGCCGAGAAGCGCACAGATCTCAGAACTTCTGAGAACAAATCATTGCGCCGCAACGGGCAGGTACCGGCCGTTCTTTACGGAAAGACAACCGAAAGCACAGCAGTTTCAGTGCATAGTGTTGGTTTTATAAAAACTATTCGTGAAGTAGGACGTAACGGTATCATCGATCTAGAAGTAGAAGGCGGAAAGAAATATCAGGTTATTGCACATGACGTGCAAATAGACCGCATCAAGGATCAGGTTCTTCACATCGACTTCTTTGCAGTTGATATGAAATCTGAAATGGAAGCAGAAGTTTCCGTTAACCTTGTTGGAGAAGCACCTGGAGAAAAAGACGGCGGCGTTGTATCAAACCTATTGTTTACTTTGACAGTAAGTGCATTGCCAGCTGACATTCCTGAGGAAATCACTGTTGATATTTCCGAGCTTAATATCGGTGACTCTATATCTGTAGAAGATGTGAAAGCATCCGGCAATTTTGAGATTACGAATGAGCCGACAGAAACAGTAGTTACAGTAGTAACTCCGGATATCGAAGAAGAGCCTGAGGAAGACGATGAAGAGCAGGAGCCGGAAGTAATCGGTGAAGAGAGCGACGATTCCGAAGAAACAGACGAAGAGAACAAATCAGAATAATAAGCAGTAATAAAAAGGTATAACCGTTACAGGTTATGCCTTTTTACCACTTGCTTGGATAAGAAAGGTGCAGACAGCGTTTAAGAGAACTTAGCCGCTGTCTGCGCTTTTCTGGACGCAGAGATGAAAGGAAGAAACCAAAGATGAAGATTATAGCCGGCTTGGGAAACCCGGGCAAAACATATGACCAGACAAGGCACAATATTGGATTTGATGCAGTAGATAAACTGGCCGCGCGTCTTGGTCTGCAGTGGGTGAAAAACAAAAAAATATTTCTTTCCTGTGAAACGATCATCCATGGGGAAAAAATTATTCTTATAAAGCCTTTAACATATATGAATTTATCAGGAGAAGCGATAGCGCCGATTATGAACTATTTCGACGTATCGCCGGACGAGCTGGTCGTGCTTTACGACGATCTTGACCTGGAGCCGGGAACTCTCCGCCTTCGTCAACAGGGGGGCCACGGAGGCCATAACGGCATTCGGTCCATTATTGATCATTTAGGTACCAAAGAATTCAACCGCATCCGTATCGGCGTAGGAAGGCCGGAACCGGGGGTCTCCGTCGTGAATCATGTGCTCGGGCGCTTTGCCCCGGATGAAAAGGATAAAGTCCAGGAGGCCGCCGAGCAGGCCGCTAAAGCAGCAGAAGCATGGACCTCCCACAGTTTTAAAGAAGTAATGAATACATTTAATCAAAAAGCCTGAAGCCAACTATCTGTTAACGTTCCGGGAAACATTGTAAACTATACATGATAAAGTCGATGCATCAGCTGATACAGAACCAGGGTTCGAAACAAGGAGGATAAACATGTTATGAAGGGATTAATTAATGCCCTCGCAGGAAATGAGGAAATACAAAAGGTCGTAAAAGGAATTAAAGACAGGGCCGGCGAACAGCTGGTAGCCGGGCTGAGTGGTTCAGCGCGGGCTTTTGCTATGTCTTATATTAAACAGTCCATTGATTATCCGCAGCTGATTATTACCCATACCCTGCTGCAGGCACAAAAGATATATGATGACTTGCTGGAGCTGATGAATGCCGATGTTTATTTGTACCCCGTAAACGAACTGATTTCCTCTGAGATCGCTACGGCCAGTCCTGAAATGCGTGCCCAGCGGATTGACATACTCAATAAGCTTGCTTCCAGCACCTTTACCGGCGTAGTTATTGTACCGGTTTCAGGAGCCAAGCGGCTGCTTCCGCCGGTGGATGTATGGCAGGAAGCGAGCATTTCGCTTCGTCCTGGAGAGGAAATAGACATAGATTCCTTTGTGGCAAGACTTATTTCTCTCGGTTATCAGCGGACGACGATGGTATCGGCTCCGGGAGAATTCAGCGTACGGGGCGGTATTATAGACACCTATTCGTTAACGGAAGAATATCCGGTACGTATTGAGTTGTTTGATACAGAAGTAGATTCCCTGCGCTATTTCCATGCAGAAGACCAGCGTTCTCTGCATCAGATTGAGGAAATTACGATAGGTCCTGCTGAAGAAACCATTCTTTACGCCCACCATTTTGAAAAAGCAGCCTCCCGTCTGGAAACGGGCATGCAAAAAGCCATTCAAACGGTACAAAGCAACGATGTCAAAGACAAGCTTTATGAACACCTTTCCTACGAAAAAGAACAGCTGGAGCAGGGCAGCCGTTTTCAGGGTATTTATAAATATACGGAATATTTTTACGATAATCCGGCGACACTGCTTTCTTATTTCCCGGAAAACACGGTCGTCTTTCTGGATGAAATCAGCCGGGTTCAGGAAATGGCGGAACGGTTGGATCAGGAGGAGGCGGAATGGAAAACAGCGGTGCTCGAGCAGGGGGAGCTTCCGCTGGACCTTTCTTTATCGCTGCCTTTTCACCAACTGTTTGCAGAAAAAACCTGGCCCCGCATTCACTTTTCTTTATTCTTACGATCGCTGCCTTCTTCCCAGCCAAGCTCCACCAGCAGCATCTCCTGTAAACCGATGCAGCCATTTCATGGCCAGATGCCGGCGTTGAAAACAGAGGTGGACCGCTGGGTTAAAGCAGATTATCAAGTTGTTTTTATGGCAAGCGACGAAGACCGGGCACAGCGCCTTCAGAATATTTTATCCGACTACGACGTCGATACAGACAGAAGCGGGTTTGACGGTCCGTTTTCGACAGAGCGGGCCTCTGTCGTCATCGGTCAGCTGAGCAGCGGGTTTGAACTGCCTGCCGAAAAAATAGCTATTATCACAGAACAGGAAACCTTCACTAAAAAAGTAAACCGCCACAAAAAAAGACAGAAGCTTTCCAACGCGGAAAGAATCAAAAGCTATTCCGATTTAAAAATCGGTGATCTTGTCGTGCACGTAAACCACGGGATCGGGAAGTACCTTGGAATTGAAACGCTGGAAGTAGGGGGCATTCATAAGGACTACCTGAATGTATCGTACGCCGGCAACGACAAATTATACGTTCCTGTCGAACAGATTGACCAGGTGCAGAAGTATGTAGGCGCCGAAGACAAAAACCCAAAAATATATGCGCTCGGCGGCAGTGACTGGAAGAAAGTAAAGCGTAAAGTCCAGTCCTCCGTTGAAGACATCGCGGATGACCTGATCAAGCTGTATGCTGAAAGAGAAGCTTCCAAAGGGCATGCTTTTTCTCCGAGCGAAAAGGAAGAAACGCTGTTTGCTTCTTCGTTCCCTTATCAGGAAACCGAAGATCAGGTAAAAGCCATTCAGGAAATTAAAGAAGATATGGAACGCGAACGGCCGATGGACCGGCTGCTGTGCGGAGACGTTGGCTATGGTAAAACGGAAGTAGCCATCCGGGCCGCGTTTAAAGCGATTGCCGATGGCAAGCAGGTGGCGCTCTTAGTGCCGACGACGATTCTGGCGCAGCAGCACTATGAAACCATTTCGGAGCGGTTTGCGGAACATCCAATAAATATAGGTCTCTTAAGCCGCTTCCGGACAAGAAAACAGCAGGCCGAAGCCCTGAAGTCGCTGAAAGAAGGCGGCGTCGATATGATCATCGGAACGCACCGGGTGCTGTCCAAAGATGTTGTTTTCAAAGATCTAGGTCTGTTGATCGTCGATGAGGAGCAGCGTTTTGGCGTAACCCATAAAGAAAAAATCAAGCAGCTGAAAGCTAACGTAGATGTGCTCACGCTGACCGCGACGCCTATCCCAAGAACGCTGCATATGTCGATGCTTGGCGTACGGGACCTTTCTCTTATCGAAACACCGCCGGAAAACCGCTTCCCTGTGCAGACATATGTACTGGAATATAACGCAGGACTGGTAAAAGAAGCTGTGGAGCGGGAATTGAGCCGGGGCGGCCAGATCTACTTTCTGCACAATCGGGTGGAAAATATCAGCCGGGTGGCAGAGCAGATTTCGATGCTTGTGCCGGAAGCAGAAGTCGCTTACGCGCACGGGCAGATGAATGAGCAGGAGCTGGAGTCGGTCATGATCGACTTTTTGGAAGGCAATAAAGATGTGCTGGTGACGACGACGATTATTGAAACAGGTGTAGACATTCCAAACGTTAACACACTGATTATTTCAGACGCTGACCGGATGGGACTCTCCCAGCTCTATCAAATCAGGGGCCGGGTCGGGCGCTCCAACCGGGTCGCCTATGCCTACTTTACGTATCAGCGGGATAAAGTGCTCACAGAAGTGGCCGAAAAGCGGCTGCAGTCGATTAAAGAATTTACCGAGCTTGGCTCGGGATTCAAAATTGCGATGCGTGACCTTTCTATCCGCGGTGCCGGAAACCTTCTTGGTTCCCAGCAGCACGGGTATATTGAATCAGTAGGGTTTGATCTGTACTCGCAGATGCTTAAAGAAGCAATTGATGAGCGGAGATCCGGTACGCCGAAACCAAAGCCTCCGGAAATTGAAATGGACGTAAAAGTAGATGCCTACATTCCGGAAAGCTATATTGGCGACTCCAAGCAGAAAATTGAAATGTACAAACGTTTCAAAGGCATAGAAACACCAGAAGACCTGCAGGACCTGCAGGACGAAATGATCGACCGATTTGGCGAGTATCCAAGGGAAACAGAAGATTTGTTTGCCATCTCCCGTATTAAGCTTCTTGCAGCAAAAGAAGGAGCAGAAGCGATTACGCAGGAAGGTAAAAAAATCAATCTGCTCGTTACAGAAGAGATCAGCCGGCAGATTGATGGAGCCAAGCTGTTCGCAGTCGTAAACGAATACGGCAAAGCGATTGGTATCGGCACAAGCGGAGCCAAAATAAAGCTGGCCGTTTATCTGGACCGCCTTGGCGGGAAATCTTTCCTGCATGTGCTTGAAGCGTTGTTAAAACAGCTTCCCTATACGAAAAAAGAAGACGAAGCGATAGTCAAATAATAGAAGGCCCTCTGTTGGAAAGCAGGGGTCTTTTTTCATGCAGCAGCAGAAGGAATAGGAACGCTGTGTGCTATACTGGGGACGGAAAAGGAGCGAATGCCATGGAAGAAAAAAGCCCGGGCCGAAAAATATGGGCAGGCGCTTTATTTATATCAGGAGCCACGATTATAGGGAAAGTACTGAGTTCATTATATAGAGTGCCTTATCAAAACATGACAGGAGACCTCGGGTATTATGTGTATCAGCAGGTTTATCCTTTGTACGGGGCGGCAATGGTTATCGCCATGTATGGCTTTCCCGTTATTATCTCTAAAATGATTGTAGATGCCAAAATAGATAAAGGGATTCAGGAAGCAAAAGAAACAGCATGGTCGGCTTTTTTTATTTTGTCACTGCTGTTCACTATTCTTTTTGTATTGTTTTATGCCGGCGCTGGGACGGTTGCTTTGTTTATGGGAGATGCTGAACTTACCGGCGCAATCCGGACGATGTCCTACGTTCTTCTAACTGTGCCGATTTTGTCTGTAGTGAGAGGATATTTTCAGGGAATGAACCAAATGGAACCTACCGCGTATTCCCACGTAGCCGAGAAGTTCATTAGAGTAGCAGGGATTCTATTGTTTGCCTGGCTGGCTGTAACACTGGGCAATGGAGCGTATGATGCCGGTGAAGGCGCTTCGGCAGGCTCCGTGCTTGGAAGTGCCATGAGCGTACTGGTGCTGGTCTGGTTCCTGCAGAAAAACAGGAAAAAAGCACTGCTGCAGTCAATGTCATATAGAAACGCAGTACATAGAATGCCGGGTCACTCCAAAGTGCTGCTTACGCAGGGACTTGTTGTGTGCCTCGGAGCGCTTTTGTTTATTTTGTATCAAATGATTGATGCATTTACCGTCGTACGGTTTCTGCAGATGAACGGTGCTGTGGGAGAAGAAGCGATGATTGCTAAAGGGGTGTTTGACCGGGGGCAGCCGCTGCTTCAATTTGGTACGGTGATCGCGTCTTCTTTCGCGATGGTGCTCGTTCCGCTTTTGCAGGAGGAACGAATGAAAGGAAGGCTTGCGGCCTCCAGGTATTACGCTGCCCTTATGATGAAAGTCAGCTTTTTATTGGGGGTGGCGGCTGCGGCGGGCATGGTTATTTTAACGGAGCCGATTAATATTATGCTGTTTACAAATGACAGCGGCACCGATGTCCTCCGCACACTGTCGACAGCCCTTGTGATGAGCGGAACGGTAATGATTTCAGCGGCTGTCCTGCAGGGAAACGGTTCTTTTAGAGTACCGGCGATTTCCCTGGCAGCCGGTTTTGCCGTGAAGCTTGTCTGTAATGTACTGTTAATTCCTGTGCTGGACACACACGGCGCAGCCATCGGGACGGTTGCTGGATTAGGGGTAACAGCAGCTGTTAACATTTACTGGATTTACCGAAAAGACATGATGGAAGCTTTCACTATAGGCTGGCTGGGAAAAGCTTCAGCCGCGCTTGCCGGCATGAGTCTGCTTCTTTTAGTGATGATGGCAGCTGGAGAAGATCTGATGCACGGAGAAAACCGGCTGCTTGCCGCTGGCTTTACATTAATGACCTGTGCTGCAGGAGGTATGTTGTTTTTATATCTTACAGCGGTTCTGCAGGTAATTACGAAAGAAGAACAAAAAATGCTTCCCGGCATAAAAAAACTACAGTCATTACGAAAGAGGAGGAACAAGTAGCATGAAACAAATAACAATAATCGGCCTTGGCGCCGGGGAAGCGGATCAAATGAGCTTTGGCGTATATAAACAGCTGCGCCAGGCAGATTATGTATACCTGCGCACAAGAGAGCATCCAGCCGTTTCCATGCTCGAAGAAGAGGGTATTTCTTTTCGGAGTTTTGATCATATTTACGAAGCCCACGACCAGTTTGGTGAGGTATATGCCCAAATTGTCGAAGCGCTGCTGGAAGCTGCAGAAGGGGCGTTAATTTATGCTGTGCCCGGTCATCCGCTTGTGGCGGAAGAAACGGTGCAGCGTTTAATAGAGGAAGAAAAAAAAGGAGTGGTGCAGCTGCATATTCAAGGAGGCCAAAGCTTTCTGGATCCTGCTTTTTCCGCTCTGCGGATAGATCCGAATGACGGGTTTCAACTGCTTGATGCGACCTCTCTTGTGCCCGGGCAGCTTATGATGACCCAGCATATAATCATTTCGCAGGTGTACGATCAGATGAGCGCCTCCAATACAAAACTCACTCTAATGGAAAAGTATCCGGACGACTATGAAGTGACGCTCGTTACGGCTGCCGGAACGTCCGCAGAAAAGCTGGAGACCTTTCCGCTTTTTGAACTGGACCGGCGTGCGGCTCTCAGCAATTTAACGGCGCTGTATGTACCCCCGGTAAAAGAAGAGGCCCTTTTATATCGTGAATTTGGAAAGTTAAAAGAAATTATCGGTACGCTTCGTGCACCGGGCGGATGTCCGTGGGACCAAAAGCAGACACACGATTCATTGAAACGGTATCTGATTGAAGAAGCGTATGAAGTGATTGACGCGGTAAACGAAAAGGATGACGAGCATCTCCAGGAAGAGCTGGGCGATGTGCTTTTGCAGGTAATGCTTCATGCCCGGATCGCAGAAGAGGAAGGATTTTTTGCGATAGAAGATATTGTAGGGACACTCAATGAGAAAATGATCCGCCGCCATCCTCATGTGTTTGGAGATACAAAAGCGGAAACGAGTGAGGAAGTAAACTATAATTGGGAAAAGATTAAACAGGCAGAGCGCGCGGATTCGGGCGGGGAAACAGACAGTCTGGACGTTCCTGCTTCTTTCCCCTCCCTAATGAGAGCGGCCGAGCTTCAAAAGCAGGCAGTCAAGCAGGGTATGCCGGTTAAAGAGGAACCGCTGCTCTGGGGAATCTTTGAAAAAGAATTACAGGAGTGGAAAACGGTACTACAGGGAACGGATAAAGAACGGCAGAAAAAGGCGTTTGGCAGCGTGCTTTTTGTTCTTGTAACTATAGCCGGCCGCTATAAGCTTCATCCGGAAGAATCGCTTCATACCGCTAATCGGAATTTTGAGAAGCAGTACAAGGCGAAGAACGGCCAATAAAGGAGAGTAAACGATGAGAATAGACAAATTTTTAAAAGTATCCCGCTTGATAAAGCGTAGAACCCTGGCTAAAGAAGTAGCTGCCCAGGGAAGAATTAAAGTAAACGGCCACCAGGCCAAGGCAGGAACAGAGGTAAAACCCGGGGACGAAGTGTCTATCCGTTTTGCTAGCAAAACGATTACGTTTTCGGTGGATGAAATTAAAGATACAACCAAAAAAGAAGCCGCAGAAAGCATGTACACTATTCTAAAAGAAGAGACGCCGGAGAGTAAATAAAAGAAAATTGCATAATTTATACAATTTTATATTGAAAGACCCTTCCTCCTTCGTTATGATATTAGTAATTGGTTATTGTATAACAGTTCTGAAAATATATAGCTCATGGCTAATATAATATATAAATNAAAATTGCATAATTTATACAATTTTATATTGAAAGACCCTTCCTCCTTCGTTATGATATTAGTAATTGGTTATTGTATAACAGTTCTGAAAATATATAGCTCATGGCTAATATAATATATAAATATAGTAACAGAAGGAGGGACGAAGGTCTTGGGTTCTAATAGTAGAAAAGTAACAGAAATTAACAAGTCTTATGTCCGTCAGCAGGAACGCGAACAACAGCTTCAGGATGCCATTCAATCGAAGCGTAAAAAAGGACTCCGCCGCCGCTTAACGGCAATGGCTGTCACGGGATCCATTATTGCTGTAGTATTGGCTGTTATTCTTATTACACAGTGGCAGACGCTTCATGCCAAGGAAACAGAAAGAACCAATTTAGAAACACAGTACACGGAAATGCAGGCTGAAGAAGAACAGTTGAGGCAGGACATAGAAAATTATCACGATTTAGATTACATTGCCGAAGTAGCGAGAAGTGACTATTACTTCACAAAGCAAAACGAAACGCTGTACAAAATGCCGGAAGAGTCTGCTGAATAACAAACACATTCAAAGTGGTGTCCCTTTGTTCAATTAAGTAAATACATGATGCTGTTATAAACGTAATCAGGCAGCTTTACTGTTTTTATTAACATTTGAAGAGGAGCAATTTCTACATGGCAATAAAAGCTGGCGATAAGGTAAAGGGCAGAATATCAGGTATTACCCATTTTGGTGCGTTTATTGAACTGGCTGACGGGAAAACCGGCCTGGTTCATATTAGTGAAATAGCAGATAAGTATGTCGACAACATTAAAGACTTTGTGAATGTTGGCGATGACGTTACTGTAAAAGTCATAAAGGTAGAAGCAGGCGGAAAAATCAGCCTGTCTATTCGAAAAGCGATAGATCGCCCCGCCGATGAACGACCAAAGCCGACCCGCCCTGCACCCGCCCGGCCGAGAGACAGCAGCCGTCGGAACGGATCTCCCGGTACTAGCAGGCCAAAACCTCTTTCATTTGAAGATAAAATGAATAACTTTATGAAAGATAGTGAAGAGCGTCTGTCCGCATTAAGAAAGCAGACAGATAATAAACGAGGAAAACAATCCCGGAAATAAAGGCTTCTGCTGAAACCGTGCGGGCTTCATTTGTTAAAGAAGCCTGCGCGGTTTTTATGCTTTTAAGAATCAGTAAAAAGAAAAGTGTTGACGGGGCCTGGTGCATTGTTTATAATTACGGATGTTGCTAATTTGGCGGTGTAGCTCAGCTGGCTAGAGCGTACGGTTCATACCCGTGAGGTCGGGGGTTCGACTCCCTCCGCCGCTACCAAAAACAAAACAAATGGTATTCTTAAAAAAGAGTATCTATTTAATACCGAAACTGTGCCCATTAAAGGTGCAGTTTTTTTTGTATCCAACGTCGTTTAAATGTATATTCATCAGCTGGTATATAGGGTATAGTGTATTTCAAGAAAATAAGGAATAACTGGAGGGAACGACGTGGTTCGTGGAAAGAAAACAATGGACATCTGCCTGTTAAGCGGCAGGCTGCTCCTTCGGTATGGAGCAGAAACATATCGAGTAGAAGATACAATGGTACGAATGGCGAAGGCCGCAGGAATGAATAATGTCCACAGCTTTGTCACCACGACCGGTATATTTCTTTCGTTCAAAACTGAAGAAGATTACGATAGTATGCAGATGATTCGGATTAAAGAACGGTACCAGGACCTTGGAAAAGTAACGGAAGTAAACCAGCTGGCCCGGGAATTCACATACGGAGATATTACCCTGGATGAAACGCAGGAACGTTTAAAAGCGATAAAAGATGCACCGATGCATTATCCACTTTGGTTTATTTACTTAGCTTCCGGTATTGGCGGCGGCGCTTTTTCCTATTTAATTGGAGGCAGTTATTTTGATATGATTCCAGCGTTTATTGGAGGAACCGTTACTACCATTACTCTGGTTCTGATACAAAAAGTGTTGAAAGTAAAGTTTTTTGCTGAATTTGCGGCGGCGTTAACCGGCGGGATATTGGCTCTCATAATGGTAAACGGAGGATTTGGAACAGAATTAAACCAGGTCATCATCGGCTCGTTGATTCCTCTCGTACCCGGCGTGCCCCTGACAAACGCTGTCCGGGATTTAATGTCGGGAGACCTTGTAGCAGGTGTGGCGAGAGGCTCAGAAGCCCTAGTTACGTCTTTATCTATTGCAGCGGGAGTAGCCCTGTCGCTGTCCATCTTTTATATGTAGCAGGGCACATGGTGTCGGAAGGAGGAGGAAATGATTTTGCTTGAATGGTTGATATGTTTCATCGCCACCGTGGCGTTTGGCGTAATTTTTAATATTCCTCTTCGGCTGCTTTGGTGGGGCGGCACTGCCGGGGTAGCTGCCTGGATTGTTTACAGTACCCTGCCGGAGCTGGGAATGAGCATGGTGTTTGCTGCAGCAGCTGCAGCTTTCACTGCGGCTTTTATCGCACACTGGCTTGCCATATGGAAAAAGGTGCCGGTTACAATGTTTACGATTCCGGGAATTATTCCACTCGTACCCGGCGGCCGTGCTTACTCGACGATGCTTGCTTTTGTAGAAGAAAATCATATAAGAGGGCTCGAGCAGGGGGTTCAGACCTTTATGCAGGCTGGTGCAATAGCGGCCGGGCTAGTATTTGCCCTTTCTTTATTTTCTATCGGAAAAGGAGTAGGACAGCGGTATGAAACAGAAAATTGAAGCGTTTATCAAAAAGTATTCACTGCTTCAAAAAGGTGACCATGTAATAGCAGCTGTATCAGGAGGGGCAGACTCTATGGCGCTTGTTCATGTACTTAGTGAACTGGCAGACCCCCTGCAGATTTCTGTATCAGCGGCGCATGCTGATCACGGCCTGCGTCCCGAAGATTCAAAAGAAGAAAAGGATATGGTGGAAGCCTATTGCCGAAGCCGCTCTATTGCTTTCTATACAGAGGTGCTTCCCGTGCGGGCTTATTTATCTGAACAGGGAAAAGGAGTGCAGGAGCAGGCCCGGCTGCTTCGTTATCAATTTTTAGAAAAAGTGATGAAAGAATGTGGAGCAGCAGTTCTGGCCACCGGTCATCACGGAGACGATCAAGTAGAGACAATGCTCCTTAGAATGGCAGCAGGCCGCGCTTTATGGGAAGAAATGGGCATCGCCGCTTCCCGTTATCAGCAGGCAGGAAAGATTATCCGGCCGATGCTCGGTGTAAGCAAAGAGGCTGTCTATGCCTATTGTGCAGAACACGCTGTTCCTTTTAAAGAAGACCAGACCAATCGTTCAGATACGTACGCAAGAAATCGAATCAGACATCATGCCCTGCCGGCCGTTCTTCACGAAAACAGGGAGGCCCGGGAACATTTCCAGACACTAAACGAATGGACATCAACCGAAAGGCAGTTTATTAAAGAAGCCGCAGAGAAAGAAGCTTCCCAGCTGATTCTGCACCAAGATGAACATTCTTTGACGTTTTCCATAAGCGGCTGGAAAGCCCTTCATTTGGCTTTACAAAGAAGGGTTATTCCTCTACTATTAACTTATCTTTGCAAAAATCAACACACGGCCGTTTCTACTATACATATAGAACAGCTGCTGCTGCTTCTCTATAAACCCGATCCGTCCTTTACTATTGATTGGGCGGACGGGGTGTTGGTAAGGCGGACATATGATACATGCACGTTTCATATTCAAAACAGCATGGAGCCGCCTGCAGTCGAAGCACCCAAACGCCTCGATGTGCCGGGGACCGTCACGTTTAACGAGTGGACTATTACGGCGAGCTGGCACGATGGTTCGATCAGCCCTGAGCCGGCTGATGTGTTTTGCATAAAAGAAGCAGATGCAAAGCTCCCTGTGCTGGTCCGTTCGAGAAAGCAGGGAGAAAAACTTCATGTAGCAGGAATGACAGGCCGAAAGAAATTAAATCGTTTATTTATCGATGAAAAGGTACCTAAAACCCAAAGGGACAGCTGGCCTGTCTTGGCAGCCTCTGATGAAATGATCTTATGGGTGCCAATGCTCGCCAAAACAAAAGCCGTGCAAAGAGCGCCTGAAGGAACCAGGACTATTTTATTTAAGTGCCAAAAGAACTAGATTCAACGGGCAAATACGGTATTATGAAACAATCGGCCAGACAGTTTTCAAGACGTGAAGGATGAAATTCATGCTTTATTCATGATATGATTAAAGCCGGGTATTCACCCTATTTTTTAATGTATACTGAGATAATGAATTTTTGGGAGGCTTAAGCGATTCTGATGCATGACGATATTGAGAACATACTAATTAGCGAAGAAGAGATCCAAACCAAGATTAAAGAGATGGGAAAAGCTATCTCAGCAGAATACGATAACCGTTTTCCGCTGGTTGTAGGAGTTTTAAAAGGGGCTCTTCCTTTTATGGCTGATATAATTAAAAGAGTAGAAACGCATCTGGAAATTGATTTTATGGATGTTTCCAGCTACGGTAAAAGCACTGTATCTTCAGGGGAAGTTAAAATTATTAAAGACCTTGATACAACAGTGGAAGGTAGAGACGTTATCATTTTGGAAGATATTATCGACAGCGGCATTACGCTTAACTATTTGATCAAGCTGATAAAGCACCGCGGTGCAAAGTCGGTAAAGATCATTACGCTGCTTGACAAGCCGGATGGCCGAAAAGTCGATCTTGTACCGGATGTAGCAGGCTTTATCGTGCCGGATGCGTTCGTGGTGGGGTATGGTCTTGATTACGCAGAACGGTATAGAAATCTTCCATATATAGGGGTACTAAAACCGAAAATTTACAACAATGAGGCAGCGGCATCAGAAGTTTTATAGAACACCGCCAGTGCTTACAGAAGGAGGTCAGGAATGAATCGAATGTTTAGAAACGTCGTGGTGTATTTGCTTTTGTTTTTGGTCATTATCGGTATTTTCAGCTTTTTGAGTGGGGATCAGACCACTACAGAAGAAATGAGCACCACCGAATTGATAACCAAGCTTGAAAATAATGAAATTGAGTCAGCCACCCTCCAGCCTGAAGGAGAAGTGTATTTAGTAGAAGGCCAGGAACAGGGCATGGAAGAAGAGGAAGCATTTGAAGCCTACCTTCCAATGACCGATGAGAATACCCAGCTGATACTAAACGCTCAGGGCCCGGATGGAAATGAGCTGACGATCAATACACAGCCGGCAGATGAACCAAGTATCTGGTCCAACCTGCTTGTTACCGCTATTCCGTTTGTGATTATTATTCTATTATTCCTATTCCTCTTCAGCCGTGCTCAAGGCGGCGGAGGCGGCGGAAACAAAGTGATGAACTTTGGTAAGAGTAAAGCCAAGCTGTACCAGGAAGATAAGAAAAAATCCCGCTTTAAAGACGTAGCTGGTGCAGATGAAGAGAAACAGGAATTAATTGAAGTAGTAGACTTCCTGAAAGACCCACGCAAGTTCGCCAATATGGGAGCACGTATTCCAAAAGGTGTTCTTCTTGTAGGACCTCCAGGTACTGGTAAAACACTTATTGCACGTGCAGTAGCAGGTGAAGCAGGCGTACCATTCTTCACAGTCAGTGGTTCAGACTTTGTTGAGATGTTTGTCGGTGTCGGTGCTTCCCGTGTACGTGATTTGTTTGAAAACGCGAAGAAAAACGCTCCATGTATCATTTTCATTGATGAAATTGACGCAGTAGGGCGTCAGCGTGGAGCCGGTGTCGGCGGCGGCCATGATGAACGTGAGCAGACGCTGAACCAGCTTCTTGTTGAAATGGATGGTTTCAGTGCAAACGAAGGTATCATCATGATTGCTGCAACAAACCGTTCCGATGTACTTGACCCTGCCCTTCTTCGTCCAGGACGCTTTGACCGCCAGATTATGGTAGGTCTTCCTGACGTAAGAGGACGCGAAGAAGTGCTTCAGGTTCACGCCCGCAACAAACCGCTTGCAAATGACGTTAACTTAAAAGCGATTGCCCAGAGAACACCAGGATTTTCCGGTGCGGATCTGGAAAACCTGTTAAACGAAGCAGCGCTTATTACTGCCCGCGGTGACATGGACAAAATTAGAATGAGCCATGTAGACGAAGCTATTGACCGGGTTATTGCCGGTCCAGCTAAGAAAAGCCGTGTTATTTCGAAAAAAGAAAGACAAATCGTTGCTCATCACGAAGCAGGCCACACGGTGGTCGGCGTGAAGCTTAGAAACGCGGATATGGTTCATAAAGTGACGATCGTTCCACGTGGACAAGCCGGCGGTTATGCCGTTATGCTTCCACGAGAAGACCGTTACTTTATGACAAAACCTGAACTGCTGGATAAGATTGTCGGCCTTCTCGGTGGACGGGTAGCAGAAGAAGTAATGTTTAACGAAGTAAGTACAGGCGCCCATAACGACTTTCAGCGCGCCACTGCGATTGCCCGGAAGATGGTAACGGAATACGGTATGAGTGATAAGCTCGGGCCGCTTCAATTCGGTTCCGGTTCCAGCGGCCAGGTGTTCCTCGGCCGTGATATGCAGAATGAACAAAATTACAGCGATGCAATTGCTTATGAAATCGACCAGGAAGTTCAGCGCTTTATTAAAGAATCCTATGAGCGCTGCAGACAGATTCTAACAGAGCACAAAGACAAGCTTGAGCTTGTTGCACAGCAGCTGTTGGAACTGGAAACTCTCGATGCAGAGCAGATTGAATCGCTCGTAGAAGAAGGCAAGCTTCCAGACAATCACCATTTAAACAAAAGTGATGATGAAGTGGAAGTAGTCAAACAGCCTGAACAAGAAGATTCTGCAGAAGAAGATGAAACAAAAGAGACGTCTTCTTCAGACAATGAAGATGACAACGGATCCTCTTCGGAGGAGGCTGCTGATGCTCAAAATAAGGATGAGCAGAAAGAAGCCAATCCCGAAAATCCAAAGGAAAATGCAACCCCTTGGACAAACGAACCGCCGTCTGATGAAGACCGAAAATCATAACAGATCGAAAAGAGATGCCCTTCGAGGCATCTCTTTTAACGTAAGGCAGATTATTTGAAATGACAGGGGACTAATATGATACTGGGAATGGATATTGGAAACACAACCATTACGTTCGGCGTATTTAAAAACGGCACCCGGCTTGATACGTGGCACCTTTCTTCCGATCAAACAAGGACGGTCGATGAATATGGTCTTCAACTTGTTTCTTTCTTTCAGTTCAAAAGCTGGAAAACAGAAGAAATAAGCGGTATTATCATTTCATCTGTTGTTCCGTCTTTAATGAATACAATGAGCCGGCTTTGCAGAGAGTATTTTAACCTCGCTCCTTTAGTCGTTGGCCCGGGAGTGAAAACGGGGTTGAATATACGTTACGAAAATCCGAAAGAAGTTGGGGCAGACCGTATTGTTAACGCGGTAGCAGCTCTTCAGAAAACACAGCCTCCTTTGATTGTGGTCGACTTTGGAACCGCCACAACATTCTGCTATATCGATAAAAACAGCCAGTACCAGGGAGGCGTTATTCTTCCAGGACTCGACCTTGCCACACAGGCTTTATATGAAAAAGCGGCCAAGCTGCCAAAAATTGAATGGAAACAGCCTGCCCGCGTGATTGGAAAAACTACCGTAGAAGCGATGCAGGCGGGCATGTATTACGGATATGCTTCCCAAGTAGATGGCGTTATCCGGAAAATAAAAGAAGAACAGCAGTCAGAAGCGTATACGATTGCTACAGGATCAACGGCCAAATGGCTTCAGCAGGAAACAAACGAAATAGATGAAATAGATGAAGATCTAACTCTTGCCGGCCTCTATGCCATCTATCAAAAGAATATAAAAGAATGAGACGAAAGGATGTTACAACACATGAGTGATTATCTAGTAAAAGCAACGGCATTTGATAATAAAATCAGGGCTTATGCGGTTAATACCACCGATATGGTAAATGAAGCTGTCCAGCGCCATCAGGCATGGCCGACAGCAGCTGCTGCCCTGGGACGTGCCATGACTGCAGGCTCGATGATGGGGGCCATGCTTAAAGGAGAAGACAAGCTGACGATAAAGATTGAAGGCGGAGGCCCAATGGGACCCATTATTGTAGATAGCACCTCGGACGGCAATACGCGGGGCTATGCTCATAATATGCAGGTTCATTTTGATTTGAATCCACACGGCAAGCTCGATGTAGCCCAGGCGGTTGGTACCGGAGGTCATATGGCTGTGGTAAAGGATCTTGGGATGAAAGACCATTTTACCGGAACCGTGCCAATTGTTTCCGGGGAACTCGGAGAAGATTTCACCTATTATTTTGCAGCTTCCGAACAGGTCCCTTCTTCTGTCGGCCTGGGGGTTCTCGTTAACCCTGACAACAGCATTAAAGCGGCCGGCGGGTTTATTATTCAGCTGATGCCGGGTGCGGAAGAAGAGACGATTGAGGCGTTGGAAAAACAAATTGAAAACATGCCTCCAGTTTCAAAGCTGATCGAAAAGGGTAAAACACCTGAAGAAATGCTTCAAACTATTTTTGGGCAAGATATCAACTTCCTGGAAAAGCATGATGTTTCCTTTTCCTGTCATTGTTCAAAAGAGCGCATTACAAATGCCCTCGTTTCTCTGGGAAGTGATGAAATTAAAGATATGATCACAGAAGACGGCGGGGCCGAAACCCAGTGCCACTTCTGTAATGAAATATATAACTTTGATGTGCCGGAGCTCGAAGAAATCCGCGGCGAAGCAGAAAAAAAAGAAAATCGTGTGCAATAAATGCATAAAGGACCTGGTCATTTGGTGATCAGGTTCTTTTTTTAAAAGGGAAGGAATACTCAGAAAATAGAAAACGCCTGTATTGACACCGTTTTAAAAGACTGATAATATATAATCAATAAAACCAATGAAATTACTTGGTATTGTCGAGGAGGATATTTACATGAGAGTAGCAAATAACGTTTTAGAACTAATAGGCCAAACACCGATGGTGAAGCTTAACCGCCTTACGGGGGAAAATGATGCTGATGTGTATCTGAAGCTTGAATTTATGAACCCGGGAAGCAGTGTAAAAGACCGTATCGGTATGGCTATGATTGAAGCTGCAGAGAAAGACGGCAGACTTAAAGAAGGCGATACGATTGTAGAGCCTACAAGTGGAAATACAGGCGTCGGCCTTGCTATGGTAGCCGCAGCAAAAGGTTATAAATCTATTCTGGTTATGCCGGAAACAATGAGCATGGAGCGCCGCAACCTGCTTCGTGCCTATGGTGCTACGCTGGTACTGACACCAGGACCTGCAGGAATGGGCGGAGCAATCAGCAAAGCGCACGAGCTGGCAGAGGAAAACGGTTATTTCATGCCGCAGCAGTTCGAAAATGAAGCCAACCCGGCTATTCACCGTGAGACAACAGGTAAGGAACTTCTGGAGCAGGTAGACGGCCAGATTGATTCTTTCGTTTCCGGTATTGGTACAGGCGGGACAATTACAGGGGCAGGCGGACTGCTTAAAGAGCACTATCCCGATATGCGTATCGTAGCTATTGAGCCGGCGGATTCTCCAGTATTGAGCGGAGGACAGAAAGGCCCTCACAAGATTCAGGGTATTGGAGCAGGCTTTATTCCTGAAATTCTTAATACTGATATTTATGATGAAGTTGTACAGGTAACAACAGAGCAGTCATTTGAGTATGCACGCCGTGCAGCAAGAGAAGAAGGGATTCTCGGCGGTATTTCTTCCGGCTCTGCGATCTATGTGGCGCTTCAAGAAGCGAAAAAGCTTGGCAAAGGCAAAAAAGTAGTTGCCATTATTGCAAGTAATGGGGAACGGTACCTCAGCACGCCGCTTTACAACTTTGAAGACGAGCAATAAAATAAAAGAAACGGGAGCAGGGCTAAACGGTCCTGCTCTTTTTATTTTGACCAAAGGGGGAGGACGATGAGACCTCAATTAGCACCACTTCCGGCTGCAAGCGATGCATACCGGGTGTCCGGACGGGCTTTGGATTTTCCGGAACACCGTTTTTTTTCAGCGTACGCGTCTTTAAGCAGCACCTGCGAGTATCACGTGATTTTAGAAAGTGGGCAGAGAGGCCGCTATAGTATTGCCGCCCTGCACCCTTTTGCTTTATTTACAGGAAAAGATAATCAGCTAACGATTGAGACAGCAGAAGAAACCATTCTAAAACATGGAGACCCGCTTCTGCAGATGAAAGAATGGATGAAAGGATACGCCACGGAGACCCTACCGGACTTTCCGGATTTCCAGGGTGGACTCTTTGGATTCATCAGCTACGACTATGTGAGGTATATTGAACAGCTGGAGGAGACGACAGCAGATGATTTGGATACGCCGGACTGCTTTTTTCAAGCGTTTCAAGAAGCGGCCGTGTACGATCACGAAGAAAAAAAGCTTTGGGTGCTCCGTCTGACAGGTGCCGAAGAAAACGATAAGGATCAACTCGATTACATGATGAGCAGCTGGCTGGCTGCGACGAAAAAAGACCCGACTGTAGAGCCGGCTTATACTGTAACGGATGACGTAATGACAGAAGAGGCTTCCTGGAAAGAGACTGAATTTGCTGAAGCGGTGGAAGAGGTGAAAGAATACATTGCCCAGGGGGATGTATTCCAAGTGAACCTTTCCCTTCGGCAGGGAAAGCCGCTTCGAAGCGATCCGTTTCATATTTACAAGAAGCTGAGGGAAATTAACCCTTCTCCTTATATGGGGTATTTTCATACGCCGGATTTCCAGCTTGTAAACGGCTCTCCTGAGCTGCTTATCAAAAAGCGCGGAGAGGAAGCTTCCACCCGGCCGATTGCAGGCACCAGATCCAGAGGGGCGGATGAAAAGGCCGATCAGGAACTGGGAATAGAACTACTTACTACAGAAAAAGAGCGTGCTGAACATATTATGCTGGTCGATTTAGAGCGTAATGACCTGGGAAGAGTCTGCCGTTTCGGCTCCGTGGAGGTAGACGAACTAATGGTGATTGAACGGTATTCCCACGTGATGCACATTGTTTCCAATGTTAAAGGTATACTGGCTGATCACATGGACGTCTATGACATGATCCGGGCGGCTTTCCCCGGGGGGACGATTACCGGTGCTCCTAAAGTGAGGACAATGGAAATAATTGAGGAACTTGAACAAGTCCGTCGAGGCGTTTATACTGGCTCTATTGGATGGATTGGGTATAATGGAGACACTGAATTAAATATTGCCATACGCACGATGATTACAAAAAACGGCATGGCCTACGTGCAGGCGGGAGCAGGAATCGTTATTGATTCCCATGCTGAAGCAGAGTATAAAGAATGCCTGAAAAAAGCAAAAGCACTATGGACCGCAAAAGAGCTGAGTGAAGAAGAGATGAGCAGAGGAGGAAGTGTACGATGATTTTAATGATTGATAATTATGATTCTTTTACCTATAACCTTGTGCAGTATCTTGGAGAAATGGGAGAAGAACTTGTTGTAAAACGAAACGATCAAATAACAATTGAAGAAATTGAAGCCATGGCACCTGATTTTCTAATGATTTCCCCGGGACCTTGTTCGCCGGACGAAGCGGGAATCAGCATGCAGGCCGTGGAACATTTTGCTGGTATCATCCCTATATTTGGTGTCTGCCTGGGTCACCAATCGATTGCCCAGGTATTCGGTGGAGATGTAGTCCGGGCAGACCGTCTCATGCACGGAAAAACGTCCGAAATGCATCACAATGAGGAAACCGTGTATAAAGGACTCAACAATCCATTTACGGCGACAAGGTATCATTCGCTGATTGTTAAAAAAGAAACGCTTCCCGACTGCCTGGAAATTACCTCGTGGACCGAAGAGGGAGAAATTATGGGCCTTCGCCATAAAGAGCTCGCAGTAGAAGGTGTTCAGTTTCATCCTGAATCTATCATGACCGATGTAGGAAAAACCATTTTAAAAAATTTCATTTCTACTCACAGCCTTCCACAGGGAGTTTAAAAAATGTTTGTATTGCAAAATGGAACAATTCAGGAGGCGGGCGAAGCCCGTCTTTCTGTATTTGAACACGGGTTTATGTATGGGCTGGGCCAGTTTGAAACATTTCGGGTGTACGACGGCCACCCTTTTTTATTGGATGAACATATGCTCCGGCTCGAACGCGGCCTCCGTGAGATGAATATTAAATGGACGTACGAGCGGGCGGCCGTCACAGCGCAGATCGAGAAGGTCTTATCAGCAAACAAGTGGGAGAATGCATATATACGGTTTAATGTATCAGCCGGTCCGGGCCCATTAGGACTGGAGCAGTCATGCTATGAGCACCCGGAAGTGATTATTTACGGGAAACCACTGGAGAAAAGAACTGGAGTCCAGCTGTCGCCGAAAAGGGCTCAGATGCTGCAGACAAGAAGAAATACCCCGGAGTCAGACGTGCGCTTGAAATCCCATCATTACTTTAACAGCATTCTCGGTAAAAACGAGATACGGGGACTCCCAGATACAGAGGGGCTGTTTCTTACTCGGGAAGGGTATGTAGCTGAAGGGGTAGTATCCAATGTGTTTTGGCGGAAGGGAACGACCCTTTATACTCCCGCTGTTCAAACTGGTATTCTGCCGGGCATTACAAGAAAAGCTGTTATGATGCTGGCGGAAAAACGGGATTATTATATTCGGCAGGGTTGTTTTCCTCAAAGTATGCTGTTGGAAGCTGAAGAAGCCTTTGTCACAAATTCGATTCAGGAGATCAGCCCGCTGCTGGGGATTAATAAATACAACTACCCATGTCATTCAGAGCTGTCATATACACTGGCTGAAGATTATGCAGAAATCAGGCGGTCTGCCTGGTCGTTTAAGGATTTACTATAGAAAATAAGCAAGGAGCAATGATAATGAGCGGTATTATCCAATGGGGAAAGCACTCTCTCGATCTTTCACAACGAACCTATATAATGGGCATACTTAACATTACACCGGATTCTTTTTCGGACGGCGGCCGGTACAATCAAATTGAGAACGCCATCGACCGGTCCCGTCAAATGATTGAAAACGGAGCGGACATTATAGATGTAGGCGGGGAGTCCACGAGACCGGGCTATGAACCGGTCTCTGCTGAAGAAGAGCTTTCCCGTGTGCTGCCGGTTATTGAGGCGCTTACTGCCCGTTTTGATGTTCCTGTTTCCATCGATACGTATAAAGCGGAAACGGCAAAGCAGGCAGTGGCTGCAGGAGCTGGAATCATCAATGATATCTGGGGCGCAAAAGCGGACCCTGATATGGCGGCGGTTGCGGCATCGTGCAACGTGCCAATCATTTTGATGCATAACCGACATAACAAGGAATATACTGACTTAATGGATGATATGAAAAAAGATATTTTTGAAAGTGTGAATATATGTAAAAAAGCTGGGGTAAAGGAAGAGTATATTATCTTAGACCCTGGAATTGGATTTGCTAAAACATATGAACAGAATTTAGAGGCAATGCGCCGGATGCGGGAATTTACAGAACTGGGTTACCCGGTTCTGCTTGGAAGCTCACGAAAGTCCCTTATTGCTAAAACATTGAACCTGCCTTCTGCCGAAAGGGTGGAGGGGACTGCTGCAACAGTAAGCCTCGGCATTGAGCGGGGGTGCAGTATTGTCCGCGTCCATGATGTGCTGGAAATGAAGAGGACAGCTCTTATGATGGATGCAATGCTGAGAAATGAAAGGATGAGCGAGCATGGATAAAATTTATATTAAAGGAATGGAGTTCTACGCTTACCACGGAGTATTTCCTGAAGAGAATAAACTCGGCCAGCGCTTTCGTGTTGACTTAGTAATGGAAACCGATTTAAGAGAAGCGGCCCAGGAAGATAACATCGATAAAAGTGTAAACTATGGGGAAGCATTTGAAACGGTAAAACGAGCGGTCGAAGAGAACACATACGATTTAGTGGAAACTATAGCAGAACAAATTGCATCCAGCCTGTTTGCTTCCTTTTCAATTATTGAGCGCGTAACAGTAAAGGTAATTAAGCCTGATCCGCCGATTCCGGGCCATTATGAGCATGTAGCTATTGAGATTACGAGGACTAGATAAGTGCCTAAAGATATTTATCTAGGTGTGGGTTCTAATATCGGTGACCGCATGGAGGCGCTGAAAAAAGCAATAGAGCTTTTGCAGAAAGCAGAAACGATAACCGTACTGGAGTGTTCTGATGTTTATGAAACAAAGCCGGTAGGTGTTACAGATCAGGCTGATTTTTTGAACATAGCGCTGCGCGGCACGACGTCGAGTTCTCCGAAAGAACTGCTGCATATTACGCAGAGCATTGAAAAAGAAATGGGCCGAACAAAGGATATACGCTGGGGACCCCGTAATATAGACCTTGACATTTTGCTTTATAATGATGAAAATATTATGATGGAAGAGTTAGTTATTCCTCACCCAAGAATGGAAGAAAGGGCGTTTGTCCTGATCCCTCTATTGGATATTACATCGAACTCAAGAACAGCGGAAGTAAAGAAATGGCTAAACCGTCTGCCGCCGGAAGAAAAAGCGGGAGTAAGCCTGTATAAAGAAACGGGCGGCTGGCTGACATAGTGCACTGCTAGATGGATCCCTTAGAAACCAGGGGAAATAAAGAGTGTCTTGTTCTATAGAACAAAGCAGCAACGGGGGCTGGCCCTAGAAAGGTTCAGCTCCCTTAAATATGATTAAAAACGTAAGCCGGGGAGAGATAGCTGTGAGTGAAGAAATAGAATACAATGATCAAATGATGGTTCGAAGAGAAAAGGTAGCACGAATGCAGGAAGAAGGAAAAGACCCTTTTGGAGAACGATTTGACCGCAGCCATACCGCGGAATTGGTTCAAAAGGAATTTGGGGAGTTTTCAAAAGAAGAACTTGAAACAAAAGATACGGTATTAACATTAGCTGGACGTGTAATGACAAAACGAGGTAAAGGAAAGGCCGGGTTTGCTCATATACAGGACTTAAGCGGCCAGGTACAGATATATGTAAGAAAAGATGCAGTAGGAGACGAAATGTATGAGCTGTTCGAGGATCTTGATATCGGCGATATTATCGGAGTAGCCGGTACGGCTTTCAAAACAAAAGTAGGAGAGCTTTCAGTGAAACTTTCTTCTATTAAACTTCTCTCGAAGTCGCTGCGTCCGCTTCCTGATAAATTCCACGGACTTAAAGATGTAGAGCAGCGCTACCGTCAGCGCTACCTGGACTTAATCGCCAATCCTGAAGTAAGAGATACTTTTGTTCTCCGAAGCAGAATTATGCAGTCGATGAGAAGGTATCTTGATAATAAAGGATACCTGGAAGTGGAAACGCCTATGCTTCATTCTATTCCCGGTGGAGCTTCCGCCAAACCGTTTGTGACTCATCACAATGCGCTTGATATGGAGCTTTATATACGAATAGCGATCGAGCTGCATTTAAAGCGTTTGATTGTCGGAGGCCTCGAAAAAGTATATGAAGTAGGCCGTGTGTTTAGAAACGAAGGGATATCCACTCGTCACAACCCCGAGTTTACGATGATGGAACTTTATGCCGCATATACAGATTACAATGATATTATGGATTTAACAGAAAGTTTAATTGCACATATTGCTCAGGACGTTCTAGGCAAAACAAAGGTTGCTTACGGAGAACTGGAAGTGGATCTGACACCGAAATGGCGCAGGCTTCATATAGTAGAGGCAGTAAAAGAAGAAACCGGTGTGGATTTCTGGAAAGACATGAGTGATGAAGATGCCCGTGCACTTGCTAAAGAACACAACGTTCCTATTAAAGACAGCATGTCCTTTGGTCATGTGGTAAACGAGTTCTTCGAATACTTTGTGGAAGAGAAGCTCATTCAGCCTACTTTTATTTATGGTCATCCTGTAGAAATTTCTCCATTGGCTAAGAAAAATCCGGAGGATGGAAGATTTACAGACAGATTTGAGCTTTTCATTGTAGGGCGCGAGCATGCCAACGCGTTTACAGAATTAAATGACCCTATCGATCAGCGTGAGCGTTTCGAAGCTCAAGTGCAGGAAAGAGAGCAGGGAGACGATGAAGCCCATATGATGGATACGGATTATTTGGAGTCAATGGAATACGGGCTTCCTCCAACCGGCGGTCTTGGTATCGGAATGGACCGGCTTGTAATGCTTCTGACAGACTCTCCTTCTATTAGAGATGTATTATTGTTTCCGCAGATGAGAAACCAGCAGCATAATGAATAGATAGAAGCGGGAAAGAGCCGGTGTGCAGGCCGGCCTTTCTTTTTTTATATTTTTTTAGAAAATGTAGAAAAAACACTTGTCAGTTAAGACGTACGATGATATATT
>NZ_JCAKFL010000009.1:0-3319 GCF_059510515.1 Sinobaca sp. SA16-1
TGCCTCCACCGAACCTAGCGGTCCGGCTTCCAAGGCTCCTACCTATCCTGTACAAGCAGTACAACCATCCAATATCAAGCTACAGTAAAGCTCCATGGGGTCTTTCCGTCCTGTCGCGGGTAACCTGCATCTTCACAGGTAATATAATTTCACCGGGTCTCTCGTTGAGACAGTGCCCAAGTCGTTGCACCTTTCGTGCGGGTCGGAACTTACCCGACAAGGAATTTCGCTACCTTAGGACCGTTATAGTTACGGCCGCCGTTTACTGGGGCTTCAATTCAAAGCTTCTCCCCAAAGGGGATAACCTCTCCTCTTAACCTTCCAGCACCGGGCAGGTGTCAGCCCCTATACTTCGCCTTGCGGCTTCGCAGAGACCTGTGTTTTTGATAAACAGTCGCTTGGGCCTTTTCACTGCGGCTCTCCTGGGCTATTCACCCGAAAGAGCACCCCTTCTCCCGAAGTTACGGGGTCATTTTGCCGAGTTCCTTAACGAGAGTTCTCCCGCGCGTCTTAGAATTCTCATCCCACCCACCTGTGTCGGTTTGCGGTACGGGCACCTTTTTCCTCGCTAGAGGCTTTTCTTGGCAGTGTAGGATCGGGAACTTCGGTACTTTATTTCCCTCGCCATCGCCGCTCAGCCTTCATGAAGAGCGGATTTGCCTGCTCTTCGGCCTACCGGCTTGGACGTGCATATCCAGCAGCACGCTTGCCCTACCTTCCTGCGTCCCCCCATTGCTCAAACGGAAAGGAGGTGGTACAGGAATTTAAACCTGTTTTCCATCGCCTACGCCTTTCGGCCTCGGCTTAGGACCCGACTAACCCTGAGCGGACGAACCTTCCTCAGGAAACCTTGGGTTTTCGACGGAAGGGATTCTCACCCTTCTTTTCGTTACTCATACCGGCATTCTCACTTCCAGGCGCTCCACCAGTCCTCACGGTCTGGCTTTACCGCCCCTGGAACGCTCCCCTACCACGATCCCCCGATGGGGGATCCTCCACAGCTTCGGTACCGCATTTAGCCCCGGTACATTTTCGGCGCAGAGTCACTCGACTAGTGAGCTATTACGCACTCTTTCAATGGTGGCTGCTTCTAAGCCAACATCCTAGTTGTCTAAGCAACTCCACATCCTTTTCCACTTAATGCGGATTTAGGGACCTTAGCTGGTGGTCTGGGCTGTTTCCCTCTCGACTACGGATCTTAGCACTCGCAGTCTGACTCCCGGACAACAAGTCTCTGGCATTCGGAGTTTGACTGAATTCGGTAACCCGGTAAGGGCCCCTCGTCCAATCAGTGCTCTACCTCCAGGACTCTTATCCGAGGCTAGCCCTAAAGCTATTTCGGGGAGAACCAGCTATCTCCGAGTTCGATTGGCATTTCACCGCTACCCACACCTCATCCCCGCAATTTTCAACTTGCGTGGGTTCGGGCCTCCAGTAGGTGTTACCCTACCTTCACCCTGGACATGGGTAGATCACCCGGTTTCGGGTCTACGACCGCATACTAATGCGCCGTTGAAGACTCGCTTTCGCTGCGGCTCCGCCTCTTCGGCTTAACCTGGCATACGATCGTAACTCGCCGGTTCATTCTACAAAAGGCACGCCGTCACCCATAAACGGGCTTCGACTACTTGTAGGCACACGGTTTCAGGATCTGTTTCACTCCCCTTCCGGGGTGCTTTTCACCTTTCCCTCACGGTACTGGTTCACTATCGGTCACTAGGGAGTATTTAGCCTTGGGAGATGGTCCTCCCGGATTCCGACGGGATTTCTCGTGTCCCGCCGTACTCAGGATCCACTCCGGAGGATCAGCGATTTCGGCTACCGGGCTGTTACCGTATCCTGCGGGCCTTTCCAGGCCGCTTCGCCTATCGCTGATCTTGATAACTCCAATGGAGTGTCCTACAACCCCAGGATGCAAGCATCCTGGTTTGGGCTGATTCCGTTTCGCTCGCCGCTACTCAGGAAATCGCATTTGCTTTCTCTTCCTCTGGGTACTAAGATGTTTCAGTTCCCCAGGTCTGCCTTACTCTACCCTATGTGTTCAGGTAGAAATACCATCGGATTAACGATGGTGGGTTCCCCCATTCGGACATCCCCGCCTCACAGCTCACTTACAGCTCCGCGGGGCGTATCGCCGTTCGTCGCGTCCTTCATCGGCTCCTAGTGCCAAGGCATCCACCGTGCGCCCTTTCTTACTTAACCGTTTTTCCATTTCCAAAAAAACAGCCGGCGCCTGCTTACGCAGGGCTTGCTTGGTCTTGTTTGTTTCGTTGTCGCTATCCAGTTTTCAAAGAACCAGGGATCGTCTTGCGAGAGGGTATCCTCTCAAAATGGAATGAAAACAACTGCGCGCACCCCGGACCGGTCGGTCCGGGGGTCGATCCACGAATCAAAACTCCGTAGAAAGGAGGTGATCCNGGAACCAATAGAGAGCACAATTATGGTATTAACTAACCATATGCTCTTGTTCTTATTTTTTATGGTGGAGCCTAGCGGGATCGAACCGCTGACCTCCTGCGTGCAAGGCAGGCGCTCTCCCAGCTGAGCTAAGGCCCCATAATATCTATTAATTTATGATGGTGGGCCTGAGTGGACTCGAACCACCGACCTCACGCTTATCAGGCGTGCGCTCTAACCAGCTGAGCTACAGGCCCATCCTATAATTAATATTAGAACAAATATTAGAACAAAATTGTCCTCTCAAAATGGAATGAAAACAACTGCGCGCACCCCGGACCGGTCGGTCCGGGGGTCGATCCACGAATCAAAACTCCGTAGAAAGGAGGTGATCCATCCCCACNAGAACCAGGGATCGTCTTGCGAGAGGGTATCCTCTCAAAATGGAATGAAAACAACTGCGCGCACCCCGGACCGGTCGGTCCGGGGGTCGATCCACGAATCAAAACTCCGTAGAAAGGAGGTGATCCATCCCCACCTTCCGGTAGGGATACCTTGTTACGACTTCACCCCAATCATCTGCCCCACCTTCGGCGGCTGGCTCCCAAAGGGTTACCTCACCGACTTCGGGTGTTGCAAACTCTCGTGGTGTGACGGGCGGTGTGTACAAGGCCCGGGAACGTATTCACCGTGGCATGCTGATCCACGATTACTAGCGATTCCGGCTTCATGCAGGCGAGTTGCAGCCTGCAATCCGAACTGAGAATGGCTTTGCGAGATTGGCTCCACCTCGCGGTTTCGCATCCCTCTGTACCATCCATTGTAGCACGTGTGTAGCCCAGGTCATAAGGGGCATGATGATTTGACGTCGTCCCCACCTTCCTCCGGTTTGTCACCGGCAGTCACCTTAGAGTGCCCAACC
>NZ_JCAKFL010000010.1:0-1068 GCF_059510515.1 Sinobaca sp. SA16-1
AATGCTGGCAACTAAGATTAAGGGTTGCGCTCGTTGCGGGACTTAACCCAACATCTCACGACACGAGCTGACGACAACCATGCACCACCTGTCATTTTGTCCCCCGAAGGGGAACCTTCTATCTCTAGAAGTGGCAAAAGATGTCAAGACCTGGTAAGGTTCTTCGCGTTGCGTCGAATTAAACCACATGCTCCACCGCTTGTGCGGGCCCCCGTCAATTCTTTTGAGTTTCAGCCTTGCGGCCGTACTCCCCAGGCGGAGTGCTTAATGCGTTAGCTTCGGCACTAAGGGCATCGAAACCCCTAACACCTAGCACTCATCGTTTACGGCGTGGACTACCAGGGTATCTAATCCTGTTTGCTCCCCACGCTTTCGCGCCTCAGCGTCAATAACAGACCAGAGAGCCGCCTTCGCCACTGGTGTTCCTCCACATATCTACGCATTTCACCGCTACACGTGGAATTCCACTCTCCTCTTCTGCATTCCAGTTCCCCAGTTTCCAATGACCCTCCACGGTTGAGCCGTGGGCTTTCACATCAGACTTAAGGAACCGCCTGCGCGCGCTTTACGCCCAATAATTCCGGACAACGCTTGCCCCCTACGTATTACCGCGGCTGCTGGCACGTAGTTAGCCGGGGCTTTCTGGTGAGGTACCGTCAGGGGGCGGCCCTGTTAGAACCGCCCTTGTTCTTCCCTCACAACAGAGCTTTACGATCCGAAAACCTTCATCACTCACGCGGCGTTGCACCGTCAGACTTTCGTCCATTGCGGATGATTCCCTACTGCTGCCTCCCGTAGGAGTCTGGGCCGTGTCTCAGTCCCAGTGTGGCCGATCACCCTCTCAGGTCGGCTACGTATCGTCGCCTTGGGGAGCCATTACCTCTCCAACTAGCTAATACGCCGCGGGCCCATCCCCCAGTGCATGGCCCGAAGGCCATGCTTTTACAAGCCGATCAGGAGATCGGCTTGATTATCGGGTATTAGCTCCGGTTTCCCGGAGTTATCCCCGTCTGAAGGGCAGGTTGCCCACGTGTTACTCACCCGTCCGCCGCTCACTCCCCCGGTTTC
>NZ_JCAKFL010000011.1:0-902 GCF_059510515.1 Sinobaca sp. SA16-1
TGCCGAACACGGAAGTTAAGCTCTTGTGCGCTGATGATAATTGGGGGGCGACCCCCTGTGAAAGTAGGACGTTGCCGGGCTATATTAATTTAATATCTATACGGAGGATTAGCTCAGCTGGGAGAGCACCTGCCTTACAAGCAGGGGGTCGGCAGTTCGATCCTGTCATCCTCCACCATTTTTTTGCCGGTCTAGCTCAATTGGTAGAGCAACTGACTTGTAATCAGTAGGTTGAGGGTTCAAGTCCTTTGGCCGGCACCATTTTTTTCATAGAACGAGCCATTAGCTCAGTTGGTAGAGCATCTGACTTTTAATCAGAGGGTCGGAGGTTCGAATCCTCCATGGCTCACCATTTTTATTATTATAGGCTTTGCGGAAGTAGCTCAGTGGTAGAGCACCACCTTGCCAAGGTGGGGGTCGCGGGTTCGAATCCCGTCTTCCGCTCCATTTTTATGCGCCCGTAGCTCAACTGGATAGAGTATCTGACTACGAATCAGAAGGTTAGAGGTTCAAGTCCTCTCGGGCGCACCATTATTTTATAACGGGAAGTAGCTCAGCTTGGTAGAGCACTTGGTTTGGGACCAAGGGGTCGCAGGTTCGAATCCTGTCTTCCCGACCACTAGTTATGGGGCCTTAGCTCAGCTGGGAGAGCGCCTGCCTTGCACGCAGGAGGTCAGCGGTTCGATCCCGCTAGGCTCCACCAAATAAACTATTGACATCTTCAAGTCAGCTTGGTATACTAATAAAGTCGCTAAATTGAGGCGAAGCAGCAACACCACGTGTCCTTTGAAAATGGAATGAAAACAACGCGCGAAATATCAAGTCGCGGCAGGCAAGGCCTGCTGCGCAATGTAAGACCAGCATGACCTAAGCATCAACTTTCATGGAGAGTTTGATCTTGG
>NZ_JCAKFL010000012.1:0-736 GCF_059510515.1 Sinobaca sp. SA16-1
TTGGATAAGTCCTCGATCGATTAGTATCTGTCAGCTGCATGCGTCGCCGCACGTCCACCTCAGACCTATCTACCTTGTCATCTCCAAGGGATCTTACTCACTTGCGTGATGGGAAATCTCATCTCGAGGGGGGCTTCATGCTTAGATGCTTTCAGCACTTATCCCGTCCACACGTAGCTACCCAGCGATGCTCCTGGCGGAACAACTGGTACACCAGCGGTGTGTCCATCCCGGTCCTCTCGTACTAAGGACAGCTCCTCTCAAATTTCCAACGCCCGCGACGGATAGGGACCGAACTGTCTCACGACGTTCTGAACCCAGCTCGCGTACCGCTTTAATGGGCGAACAGCCCAACCCTTGGGACCTACTTCAGCCCCAGGATGCGATGAGCCGACATCGAGGTGCCAAACCTCCCCGTCGATGTGGACTCTTGGGGGAGATAAGCCTGTTATCCCCAGGGTAGCTTTTATCCGTTGAGCGACGGCCCTTCCATACGGGACCGCCGGATCACTAAGCCCGACTTTCGTCTCTGCTCGACTTGTAGGTCTCGCAGTCAAGCTCCCTTTTGCCTTTGCACTCTGCGAATGATTTCCAACCATTCTGAGGGAACCTTTGGGCGCCTCCGTTACTGTTTAGGAGGCGACCGCCCCAGTCAAACTGCCCACCTGACACTGTTCCTGATCCGGATCACGGACCGAGGTTAGAATAGTCGTACAGCCAGGGTAGTATCCCACCA